>CAIRES010000074.1 GCA_903877645.1 uncultured Bacteroidota bacterium
GTAGTTCTCGCTCCGGCAAGCACTCGTACTTTCACAGGTGGTGTTACGCTGCCGGCTACTACAGGTACTGTTGCTGCTGCTAACTTTACTGTATCAGGTGCATCCGGTTATACTTACGCTATCACATTGCCTACTACTGCTACTTTGATCGACGGTTCTTCACATTCAATGGGCATGAGCGCATTCACCAGCTCACCTTCAGGCACAGGCGTACTGACCGGCGGCTCACAAACACTTACTGTTGGTGCAACCCTTACCGTATCTGCCGCACAAACACCAAATGCTTACACCAACTCTACTGCAGTGCCGGTAACTGTTAACTACAACTAATCTTATAGTAGATAGTCGTTAGTAATTAGTAGATAGTTGCAAGTCAATCGGTCGACAAGCTCACGACTCGTAGCTCACGACAACCTTAAATTTTTTAATAGAACGCCTCCGGATCGGGGGCGTTTTTTTGTGAGGAGCATTGTATAAACAAGATTCGCCAACTTTTAAAAAGTTGGCGAATCTGAACATGATATGGGTGAGAAATAAAAGCTCGTTTACCCCACTTTCATCATCATCATTTCTTTGATGTCGGCCATGATGCGCTTGGCTATATTGTTAGCTGTTGTCTCAGACCCACTCTCAGAATAGATGCGGATAATGGGTTCTGTATTGGACGTGCGCAAGTGTACCCAGTCGCTGTCGAAGTCTATACGCAGGCCATCTTCGGTATTGATGGGCTGCTTGTGGTATTTCTTTTTGATCTCTTCAAAGATGTGTTTCACATTCACATCTTCGCCCAGCTCTATTTTATTTTTAGAGATGAAATAGTTGGGATAGTTGCTGCGCAAAGATTTCACGGTCTTACCGGTCTTTGCCAAGTGTGTGAGGAAGAGTGCGATGCCAATGAGTGCATCCCTGCCATAATGCAGCTCAGGTACTATCACGCCGCCATTGCCTTCGCCGCCTATCACCGCATTTACGTCCTTCATTTTCTTTACCACATTCACCTCGCCTACCGCGCTGGGGAAGTATTGGCCGCCATGCTTTTCGGTCACATCGCGCAGTGCGCGGGTGGACGAGAGGTTAGATACGGTATTGCCCTTCTTGTGTGTCAATATATAATCGGCAATAGCTACCAATGTATACTCTTCACCAAACAGGCTGCCGTCTTCGCACACAAAGCAAAGGCGGTCCACATCAGGGTCTATCGCGATGCCCAGGCTGGCATTTTGTTTTTTTACCGTACTGCATAGTTCTATGAGGTTCTCAGGCAGCGGCTCAGGGTTGTGGGCAAAATGTCCGTTAACCTCACCGTTAATTACGACCACATTGTCCACACCGAGTGCATTGAGCAGTTGCGGTACTGATATAGCTCCGGTAGAGTTAACGGCGTCTACTACCACTTTAAAGTTTTTCTGCTTTATAGCAGCAACATCTACCAACGGATGAGCGAGTATGATATTTATATGTTTTTGTATGTAGGTATCGTCTGTTGTAATGGTGCCTATCTTGTTGATGTCCGCATATACTGCTTCATTCTTCTCGGCAAAGTCGAGTATCCACTGGCCTTCAGCGGCATTGAGGAATTCTCCGTCTTTATTCAGCAGCTTCAGCGCGTTCCACTCTTTGGGGTTGTGGCTGGCAGTGAGTATGATGCCGCCACCTGCATTTTCCAACTTTACAGCCATCTCCACTGTTGGAGTGGTGCTGAGCCCAAGATCTACAACCGAGCAGCCAATGCCTTGCAGGGTGGCCACAACAAGGTCGCGCACCATACCGCCTGATATGCGGCCATCGCGGCCGATGATGATCTTTTTATTGCTGCCCTGGATAGCCACCCACGCTCCGTAAGCGGTAGTGAACTTGACCACATCTATAGGTGTAAGGCTGGTGCCGGGCTTGCCGCCGATAGTACCCCTGATACCTGAAATTGATTTTATTAGCGCCATGGTGAGGATTATGTTGCGAAGTTAGGGGTTTCGGATTTTTTGTTCAGCCATTTTTGTCGCAATACTATTTGTTTTGCCAGTCGGTATAACAATATTTTAGCATAATAATCGAGCAAACTATATGGCGATAGCGTTTTTGATATTATCTTGCCGGAAATAAAAACTGAAATATGTATTCATTTAACGCATTGAAGCGCGGCACATTGTTTTGTGCTGCCCTTTTACTGGCGTTGCAGGGTATTGCTACAGCGCAGGACCTGAACGCAAAACTGCCTACCGACCCTGACGTGGTGACGGGAGTATTGCCAAACGGGCTGACGTATTACATACGCTCCAATCACAAGCCGGAGAAGAAAGTGGAACTGCGTATGGTGGTGAAGGCAGGATCTATACTGGAGAATGAAGACCAGCGTGGCCTCGCACACTTCATGGAACACATGAATTTTAACGGCACCAAGAACTTTCAGAAGAATGACCTGGTGAGCTACCTGCAATCCATTGGCGTGCAATTTGGCGCTGATCTGAATGCCTATACCGCATTCGATCAGACGGTATATATATTGCCTATACCTACCGACAAGCCCGGCAACCTGGAAAAAGGGTTCCAGATCATTGAAGACTGGGCGCATAATGCCTTGCTCACTGATAAGGATATAGATGAGGAGCGTGGCGTGGTACTCGAAGAAAGCCGCCTGGGCAAGGGTGCCGATGACCGCATGATGAAGAAGTATTTTCCAAAGCTGGCTGAAGGTACTTTATATGCCGATCGCCTGCCAATAGGTAAGGACGATATTTTGAAGACCTTTAAATACAATACGATCCGCAGTTATTACAAAGACTGGTACAGGCCGGATCTGCAGGCTGTAGTAGTGGTAGGCGATATAGATGTGGCTACTGCTAAAAAAATGATCATGGAACATTTTGCAGGGTTGAAGAACCCTGCCGGTGAGCGCGAGCGCAAATATGTGGAAGTGACTCCGAGGAAAGCTCCGGACGCAATGGTAGTGACTGACAAAGAAGCGACCAATTCTGCATTGATGATCACCTTCCCGTACAAAAAGAAACATGAGGAACTGACTTTGGGGAATTACCGCCATGACATTGTGAAAGAACTGGTAGACCAGATGATCAACCGCAGGTTGAGCGAGCTGACACAAAGCGCTACACCTCCATTCCTGTATGCGCAGGTGGGCGAAGACGGCCTGGTACACGGTTATGATGCCTTCACTTCTTTTGCGTTATTTGGAAAAGACGGCCCTGAAAAGGCGCTGAATGCACTAACTGGCGAATTATTGAAAGCACAAAAATTCGGATTTACGGAAGACGAACTGGAGCGGGCTAAAAAACAAATAGCAAGCGGTATGGAGAAAGCATATAACGAGCGCAACACAACGGAAAGCAGCAATTATGTAGAAGAATACATCCGCGCTTTCTTAGACAAAGAAGCTTTTCCGGGTATAGCTAATGAAAATAAATACTACCAGGAATTACTTCCGGGCATTAAGCTGGATGATGTAAATGAACAAGCGAAGAAAGTAATGGACAATCCAAACACTTTTTCACTGATCACTGCACCTGAAAAGAGTGATGTGAAGTTGCCGACTGATAAAGAGCTGTTGGCAATGACCGAAAAAGGATTTAAACAGGATATACAACAGTCGGTTGAAAAGAAAGTAGCCACATCGCTAATGGATACCAAGCCAACACCGGGCAAAGTGGTATCTACTAAAAAAGAAGAAGGACTGGATGCTACCACTTATACATTAAGTAACGGTATACAAGTAACTATTAAATCCACTGATTTCAAAAGCGATGAGATATTGCTCAAAGGCATCAGGCAGGGCGGCTCTAACAGCTATGGTGTAGCAGACAAGGACAATGTACATTTTGCAACAGATGTAGTGGACGCAATGGGGCTTGGTAATTTCTCGCCTTCAGATTTTGAAAAGGTGATGGCTGGCAAAAAAGTAGAACTGACGGAATCCATAGGTGAAATAGACGATGAGCTGAAAGGCAACAGTACTGTGAAGGATTTTGAAACACTGATGCAGGTGACATATATGCAAATAACCCAGCCACGCAAGGACGAAGCGCTGTTCAATGCATTTAAAGATAAGCAGAAGACCATGCTGGCATTTATGTCTTCTAACCCGCAGGCCGCATTTTTTGACACAACCATAAAGGTGCTGTACAAAAATAATCCGCTGGCAAGAATGGTGATACCAAAACAATCTGATTTTGATAACATCAACCTCGACAGGGCTATCCAGATATATAACGATGAAATAGGCACACCTGATGGGTATCATTTCTACATTGTAGGCAATATCAATGCTGAGACTGCTATACCAATGATAGAGACCTACCTGGGCAGTATACCTGCAAAAGGCAAGACTGCTGCGTACAAGGATAATGGCGTTCGGGCTGTGAAAGGGATAAAGGAAATGAAAGTAAGGAAAGGCAAGGAGCAACAAAGCTTTATCCTTGCGATCTACTCAGGAGAAATACCATATTCCGAGGATCTTTCTTTAAAGACGCAGGCGCTTGCAGAAGTGCTGAATATAAAAGTAATAGAAGACCTGCGCGAAAAAATGGGCAAGATATATGGTGGCGGTTTTCATGGCGCGCTTACCAAGGAGCCCTATGAGCGTTACAGCATGCAGTTGCAATTGCCATGTGGCCCGCAAAGCGTGGATACATTGCTCGCTGCTGCTGCCATAGAGATAAAAATGCTGAAGGAAAAGGGCCCTGATGCAAAGGACCTGGACAAGGTGAAGAGCCAATGGCGTGAAAAGCATCTTACAGACCTGAAAGAGAATAAGTACTGGCAGGATAAGCTGGAAAGTACACTCTTCTGGGGCAGGGATAAGGATCGCGTACTTAAGTACCAGCAATATGTGGACAAGCTGACACCTGATGAGATAAAGGCTACCGCAAGGCAGTTGTTTGATGGCAAGAACCAATTTACATCAATCCTTTATCCTGAATCATAGAATAAATGATTGATAAAAGCGAAGATCCCGCCAAATGGCGGGATCTTCGCTTTTTGTATATGATCATTATCAAAAGCCAACCACGGGAATGTGGTTGAGGATAAGAATGATGATAAAGAAAAGCAACATGCATAATGATGACACTTTGTTCATCAGCATGGCATTCGCAAAATTGGCGTTCTTTTTATCCCGTAATACCTTGATGAACCAATACGAAAAAAACGATAGCACCGGCAGCAATGTTATGATAAAAATAGCGAACTGGCCTGCGTTGTCATAGGTGTTCAGATAGTGCAACAACAAAACCGCACCTGCCGTAAAAAACACCATTGTGAAAATGAAAGTGCCTGTAATGCCAAGACGGTAACTGATGGTACGGTCGCCCCGGGTACTGTCTTCATCGTGCTGGTACACTTGCGTGAGTGGATATGATCCGCCGATAATGAGCGAGGCAAAGATCATACACTCGATGTTCTTAGGGGTGAACCATGTGGTACTTACTTGTTGCTGCACAACCATATTAGTGAGCATAAACGTATATGCGCCCTGGAAAATGGCAACACACAACCAGCCTGACACGGCATATTTCTTGAGCCTGATGCCATGCCAGCTATATGCTTTGGAGAAGATGATGTAAACCGCGGCCAGTAAGGCATTTATCCATCCTGTAAGGGCAATAAGTACAAGCCCGGTAATATCGAAAATAATGCTGGCATAATACAGCCTGCGTGTGGCAGGTGGTGGTTTTTCAAGGCCGCCTATGCTGCCGGTGTCCTTGTCAATGTAGCTGTTGTAGCTGTTGCTGCCGGGGTATATGAATACATGCAAGGCTATGAACAGGATGATCGCAGCATTTAGATAAATCTCTTCACACTGGCTGATGCCAAGAAAGAACACAGGCATCAGGAAAAAAGAGAACGGGATACGCAGATGCAATAAAGTATCGCGGTCGAAAATATTGAGGAGGCCGGATCTTTCGTTTTTTATGTCCAAAATATATGGTGTTCTATAACCAGAGCTTGGCAATACAATCTGTTATCTCTACCAGCTCCCGGAAAGAATTAGGCTTGGTAAGAAAACAATTGGCGCCCAGCTCGTAAGATACCTTCCTGTCTTTTTCTGAAGACGAAGTAGTGAGTACAATAATAGGTATCAGGTTATAGGTTTTGTTTGCTTTCATTTCTTTAAGCACATCCCTGCCGTCTTTGCCGGGCATATTCAGGTCCAGCAAAATGAGCGACGGGAGTTTTGCCGGTACATCAGTGAAGTGGCCAATTAACTGCTCTCCGTTTTTCATGAAAATATAGTCCTGGTGATGCTTACTGGCTAAAAAAGCATCACGGATAGATTCTCTATCGTCTTGGTCGTCATCTACGATAAATATAGAATGTTTGGCGGCCTGGGTCATTTCGGGAATTATTGGTTGAGTGTGTACTACAAATATAAAAAGCAAATACCATTAATAATAGCGCTTGCTATATGATTTCAAAAAAATTATTCCATTATGGGAATGATCAGGGTAAAGGTGGCTCCCTCATTTTCTACGCCATGCGCGAAAATAGTGCCGCCATGATTTTCGGCAACCTTTTTGCATACAGATAACCCTATGCCCGTGCCTTCATACTCAGACCGCCCGTGCAGCCGCTGGAAGATGGCAAAAATCTTGGCTGCGTACTGATCGTCAAAGCCTATGCCATTATCTGCCACTGTTATCCGCAGGTATTGTTTTGCTTTTGCCAGGCCGTATTGTTGCACAGCCCGGTAAGATAAAATGTCGTTGGTGATCCTGATGTGGGAGGGTACTCCGTTGCGTGCAAATTTCAATGAGTTATTAATGAGGTTTTGAAATAGTTGTCTGAATTGTGAAGGGGCTATAGCCAGTACAGGCAGCCTGTCGGCTTCAATGACCGCGCCTGTCTCTTCGATCTTATGGTCCAGGGCTATTGTGGCTTCTTCCAGTACCATGTTGAGGTCTGTTGGCTCAAAAGAATTATTGCCCATTATTGTAGATACAGCGAGCAGGTCATTGATCATGTTCTGCATACGTAGTGCAGCGGTGATTATTTTATTGAGGTACAGCTTGCCATCTTCATTGAGTGTGTCCTTTTGGGTGACCAGCATACGGTCGCTGAAGGTAACGATCTTGCGTAGCGGTTCTTTAAGGTCGTGGCTGGCTACATAGGCATATTCTTCGAGGCTGGTATTCGATTGCTGTAGCTGTATGTTTTTGCTGTACAGCTCTTTCTCCGCCTCTTCCTGGTCGGTAATGTCTATGGATATGTTCAGTACACTTTCCACCAGTCCCAGGTCATTGCGTTCAAATATGGTGGCGTAGGTATGGAACCAGCGATATATACCTTCCGCATTGCGCATCCGGAACTTGAATTCCACCACCGGCTCTTCAAAGTCGCCGGTCATTTGGTTGGCCTCTTCCAGTGCTTTGGCGTTTTTTTCCATCAGCGCCTGTTTATCGTCCGGGTGTATAATGGAGGACATAAATGCCGTACCTTCTTCCATAACACGGCTAGGAGAATAGCCAAGGAATTTCTCTATTGCATCATTGATAAAAGAGTATTCACCGGTATTGATATTGTAAGAGGTGATAATAGAGGGGGTTACGTCTGTTATTTTTTCTATAAACTCTTTATAATCTTTGAGCTGGCGTTCAATATTTTTTTGTTCGGTGATGTCCTGTAGCGTTCCGTATATTTTGAAGCCGCCGTTTGGGTCGTGTTCTGCGCCACCTTTGGCATGAAGGATTTTGGTCCTTCCGCTTTTTAAAATAATGCGGTAGTTGAAGTCAAACGGCTGGCGGTCTTCAATGGCGCGTCGCATAGTATCCCTGATGATGGCGGTATCGTCAGGGTGGTTATACTTGTCCAGTGTCGCGCTTGTTTTTAATGATTGAGGTTCTAATTCGTAGATGGTATAGATCTCGTCCGACCATTCCAATTGCTTTGTATCCAAATCCCACGACCAGTTGCCGATGCTGGCAATTGCCTGGGCCTGCTTGAACAACATGTCGCTTTTCTGCAGGCGGTCTATAAGTGTTTGCTTTTCTGTTATATCCTGTATCGTGCCGTAGAGCGAGGTTACTTTGCCATCTTCGTTTCTGCGCACATCGCCCCTCAGTTGCAATTGCTTGCTGGTGTCATTGGGTAGTATCATCCGATAAACAATATCGCAGGGTATATGCAATTCGCGGAGTATTCGCATTTGTTCATCTACCAGTTCCGAATCATCAGGGTGCCTGTAGGCTTTGGTTAATTCGGGCTTCAGGTTGCCTGGCTGCGGCTCCATGTCATATATTCTGTACAACTCGTCCGACCATGTCCATTTATCAGCCGCAATATCATAAGCCCAGTTGCCTATGTGTGCCAGTTCCTGCGCCTGCTTGTATAGTTCGCGGCTTTCCAGTAACTCACGCAGCATTTTGGTTTTGCCGGTCACGTCCATTACGGTACCTATCAGTTTCTTTCTGCCATCACGGAAGCCAACAGTTCCTTTTGACCAGAGTATTTTTTTTTGCCATTGATGAGGTAGCGGTATTCGCTTTCATAAATGCCATTCTCTGCTATTGCTTTATCTCTCTTGGCGTTGGTGTTGGCGCGGTCTGCGGGATGCACATGGTCAATGAGTTTGTAGAGGTCAAACTCATTGAGCTCATATATCTTTTTGAATTGCTCACTCACATCCATTTCGCCGGTTGCTACGTCCAGCTCAAAGCTGCCGAGCAATGCCTGCGCCTGTGCGTCCAGCAGTTGCTGCTCACGGTATACCAGCCTGTCTTCTATTTCTTTTTCCCTCGTCACATCCAGTATGATGCCTACTATCTCTGTGACTGCGCCCTTACTATTCCTTTTAAATACAGAAGCGTAGTTGCGCATACAGGTGTATGCGCCGTGCGCCCCCTTCAGCCTGAACTCGGATGATATGACCTCCTGGTCGGCGGCATGTGCGCACGCTACCAGCGAAGTGGTGAATGTTGCTACATCATCGGGATGTACCAACTGCTCAATGGAACTGCTGCCCGCCATATCCTGTAGTTGTTTTACCGGCAGGCCAAAGAAATGCTCCGCATTTTTGTTGGCATACTTTATCCTCTTTTCGCTCAGGTCAAAAACATAATTGAGACCCGGAGTAGTGTGCGACAGCCGCTCGCTGAAAAGTGCTGCGTCGCTTACTCTTTCTTTCAATAAGTTGATATATATATTTGTGGCGGCAGTATCTCTCTCCACGGTAAGGGAGTCTATTTCTTTGATGATCTCCACAGCCTCACTTACATCAGTAGTATAGTTTGGCAAAAATTTTAGCAATGCTTTTTTGCGCATATACCCGGAGAGGGTAATGTCTTCAGCGGTCACCTCATCACGTTTCATTATTCCAAGTCCATCGGCAACCCATAAGGCGAGGCCCTTTTCCAGGTGTTGTTTTAGCTTGTTATCTTCGGCATTGGTAAGAAATTCTTTATGAGATTCTATAGCCATGCTGATCAGGTCGGCATCGGTCATGCCTTCAAAAAAACGCAGCATGGGCAGTTGTATCTCTTTTGAGATACGGATCTGCTCCTGTATATACGGAACAAGGTAATTATCTCTGACAAAACCGGCATAAGCGGGAAAGAATTTGAAGTTAAATTTATTGCCCGCTGTTATGTCTTCTGTTAACGCCGAATTTATTTCAGATACCTGTGCCAAGTGAAATCGTTTTTAATGCTAAAAAGTGATCTGTCTTTTAAAATAACGCAGAAGAACTATAAATTCCAATTGTTCTATATCAATGCCACGTATATAAGTAAGTATAGGTCAATTTATGTAAAAATCGTGCCAATATAATTTGCATATAATTTTATGAGCGGCAGGCATTAAAAAAATAAATTTTTTGAAATAGGTAAGTAGTATAACTTTGCGTTCCCGATTAAAAATATCGGGAGCAAAAATGGACTCCGGTCATATTAAGAAAATTTCCTTCGCAGGGCTTTTGATCACTTTAGGGATCATCTTTGGCGACATAGGCACTTCCCCCTTATATACATTTCAAACTATTTTAAAAGAAGGCGGCCCGGCAACGGAAGACCTGGTATTGGGGGCCATCTCGTGCGTGTTCTGGACACTGACACTACAAACCACGTTCAAATACATTCTCATCACCCTGCAGGCTGATAATAAAGGAGAGGGGGGAATATTCTCTTTATATGCCCTGGTACGCCGCTTTGGTAAGAAGCTCATGTTTCCTGCCATTATAGGTGCTGGCACATTGCTTGCCGATGGTATTATTACCCCGCCTATCTCTGTTACATCTGCCATTGAGGGGCTCAGTGGGGTGAAGGGGCTGGAACATTCCATTGTTCCCGGCAATCATTTGGTGATGGGACTGGTGCTGGGTATACTATTCCTGTTGTTCATATTTCAGCGGTTTGGCGCCAAGGTAGTGGGTGTAGCTTTCGGGCCTATTATGTTTCTCTGGTTTATGATGATGGGGATATATGGCCTCAACCAGATCGTTCATTATCCGCAGATATTCGCCGCGCTCAACCCTGTATATGGTTTTAAGTTGCTGACCATGCACCCCAGGGGCTTCTGGCTGCTGGGTGCGGTATTTCTGTGTACTACCGGCGCCGAGGCGTTGTATTCTGATCTTGGACATTGCGGGCGCAAAAACATACAGGTAAGCTGGATATTTGTAAAGACCACATTGGTACTCAACTACCTGGGCCAGGGTGCATGGGTGATGTTGCAGCACAAGCAGAACCTGGGCGATGTGAACCCCTTCTTCGAGATAGTGCCGCATGGCTACCTGCTGCCTTCTATTATACTGGCTACTGCCGCAACCATTATAGCCAGCCAGGCATTGATCAGCGGTTCATTCACGCTCATCAGCGAGGCCATCAGCCTCAATTTCTGGCCCAAGGTGCGGGTGAAATACCCTACAACTGTGCGTGGCCAGATATACATACCCAGCATTAACTGGATACTGTGTTTGGGCTGTGTGCTGGTGGTATTGTATTTCAAAACATCAGAGGCTATGACAGCGGCTTATGGGTTTTCCATCACCATCGCTATGCTCATGACCACTATATTGGTCTATTACTTTATGAGATATGTAAAGCATTACCCTATATGGATCGTGGTGATCATTATGGTATTGTTTGTGTCGGTGGAGTCTTCCTTCTTTGTTGCCAATGCTGTGAAGATCATGAAGCGATTGTTCTTCCTTGTGTTTGAGGTCGGCCTGATATTCACGATGTATGTGTGGTACCGCGCCCGCAAGATCACCAATCGCTTCCTTACGTTTGGCAACATGAAGGAATATCTCCCCTTACTCGATGACCTGAGCAAGGATGAGAGCGTAGCTAAATTTGCCACCCATGCGATATTCCTAACCAAGGCAAATAACACCTTTCAGTTGGAAGACCGCATCATTTATTCCATATTCAGCCGCAAGCCAAAGCGTGCGGACCTTTACTGGTTTGTACATGTGGAGCGAACGGATGAGCCCTACACCATGGAATACACGGTGGAGGAGCTGAAGAAGGATAAGGTGATCCGCGTGGAATTCAGGCTGGGCTTCCGTGTGCAACCAAGGATCAACCTGATGATGAGGAAGGTGGTGCAGGAGATGGTAGCCAATAAGGAACTGGATATAAGAAGCCCTTACCCTTCGCTGAAGAAGCACAACCTTGCTGCTGACTTTATCTTTGTGATACTGGAAACCTTCCTGTCCACAGACAATGAGTTCAAGGCATCAGATGGCTTTATCCTCAATAGTTATTTCTTCCTGAAGCATATGTCTTTATCTGATGATAAATCATTCGGGCTGGATACAAGCGAAACAAAGACGGAGAAGATACCAATGGTGGTCACTCCCTTCACGAAAATGGACCTGAAACGTACCTGCTTTAAGATATATGAGTAGGATGTGCCAACGGATATAGCAGGTGAAGCGAAAAGGTTTATTTTTACTGCCTGATATGGCCAGGTTATCTATTACATACTTCTACAGGGAACCCCGCAAAACGGGTGTATCCATCGAGGGTATATTCAGGCTGATGAAGGAATGCCTGGCAGGCGATGTGGATATAACTGAATTTTATTGCGACCCTAAGCTATCCCGTTCTCAGAATACGGCGCTTGCAAAAAAGAGTGCAGGTACCATAAACCACATTACCGGCGATGTGAATTTTCTGGCGCTGGGATTAAAGGGCAAGAGGAATATCCTTACTATACACGATCTTGGCCATTACGAAACGCTGAAGAAAAGGAGATATCTGCAATTTATGGTATACAAACTCTTCTGGTATCAGTTGCCGCTCCGGTATATAGATGTGGTAACAGTGGTGTCGCAATTCACAAAAGACAGGCTGATAGAATACTTCCATTTTCCCGAAAGCAGGATAAGGATAATACCCAATCCTGTAAAACCAATATTCCAATATAGCCCTAAAGACAACATCAATGAGCAGCCTGTAATACTAATGATGGGTACCGGCTGGCATAAAAATCTCGCTAACCTTATAGCTGCGGTAAAGGGTGGCAATTACCATCTCGATATCATAGGCTGGCCCTCGGAAGGGGAATTGGCGCAAATGAAAAGTTACAACATATCCTATACCGTATACAACAAGCTCTCTAATGAAGAAGTGTATGAGCGCTACCTGGCCTGTGATATACTGTTCAATGCCTCGTATTACGAAGGCTTTGGAATGCCCATTATAGAGGCGCAGGCAGTAGGGCGCCCAGTGATCACCAGCAATACAGGCGCGATGAAAGAAATAGCCAATGACAGTGCTGTGCTGGTAAGCCCGCAAAGCCAGGAAGAAATAAGAGCTGCCATAGACAGGCTTGCGGTAGATAAAGGATATTACGACAGTATAGTCGCAAAGGGCAGGGAAAATATTAAGCCATATAATGCTCGCTACATTGCAAAGCAGTACCTGGAAGTATATAAACAACTGGATAAACAGCCATTGAATAAGAAGAAAAATATCATTTACCTGTACTCGGAAGTAATGCCGTACACCATCGCTGTAATGCGGGCATTGGTGCAGGCACATGACTCTGTTATAGATTGCGTGTATTGGGATGAAAACAAAAGAACACCCTTCACGCCGGTAAATGAGCAAGGCATTACATTCCATAAAAGATCAGGCTTTGATGCACATACGTTAAAGGGTTTTATAGAATTGCATAATCCCTCCATTGTATACGTGGTGGGCCGTATGGACAAGCTGTATTTGCAAATGGGGTTGCAATTCAGGCACAAAGCGCATATCGTTACCGGCAGCGATAACCAATGGGACGGCAGCCTGAAACAAAAGGTGGCAGCGGTTTTCAGTGCATGGCTATACAGGCGGTACTTTGAATACTTCTGGGTACCCGGACTGAGGCAATACACCTTTGCGGAAAAGATGGGCTACCCGGAAACGAAGATCATTAACCACCTGCTTACCGCAGACACTGCCATCTTTGGAAATGTGTATGAGCGCAACCGGGCGGTAAAAAAAAAGGGATACCCACACAACATAGTCTTTGCAGGCAGGTTTGCGGAAACTAAAGGTATAGATATTCTGGTGGCTGCTTTCAACGAGGCCAAGACGGAAAGGAATAATGACTGGCAGCTTACGCTCATAGGCTCTGGTGATATGAAGATAGAGAGCAGTACGAATATACACGTGAGGGGGTTTATGAGCGGTATAGAATTAGCTGCCGATTGCGCCAACTGGGGTATCTTTTGCCTGCCCAGCCGCTATGAGCCATGGGGGGTGGTGGTGCATGAGTTTACGATGTGCGGCCTGCCCATGATCTGCTCTGATGCAGTGGGCGCTGCTGACGCGCTGGTAATGGAGGGGCATAACGGATATGTCTTCGCCAGTGGAGATAAAGAGGCTTTGAAAAAAATATTGATAAGAATGATGGGCAAAAGCGATGATGATCTGCGCTTAATGAGCGAAAGCAGCCACGAGCTATCAAAAACGCAAAGCCCTGAAATAGCTGCCCGGAGCCTGATGAGTATACTAAACCCCACCCGCGCCTGATGATACTCATAGATGCACTATATATCAATAAAGGAGGTGGCGCGGTGCTGTTGCAATACCTTATTGAAAAAATACTGGCACATCCCAAAAGGGATCAATTCTTCTTCTTGCTCGACCCACGTTTTGAAAAGCCCGCCGCGCTCGACAAGAATTTTGTGGTCATCAACAACAAAATGAGCGAGCGTATCCGCTTTTACAAAGCCAATAGGAAGAGCTATACAAAAGTATTTTGCTTTGCCAATACACCACCGCCCGTAAACCTCGCTGCGCCCTGCTATACCTACTTCCACAACCAGAAATTGCTGGAAGCCCCGAAGCAGAAATTCAACCCGAAGTTTGCAAAGCTATACCTGAAGTACCTCGTCACTAAGCTATACAACAAGAACTCAGATTACTACATTGTGCAAACGCCGCATATGGTAGCGGAACTGGTAGCCTCAGGATTGAAAGATAAGGCACATTGCCTAATGATACCGTTTTACGACAGTAGTAAATACAAAGTTGTTCATCCGCCATTTAGTGATCGGGTAAAGGATGAGTTTGTATTCATCAGCAACCCTTCGCCACAAAAGAATTACCCCACACTTTTGGATGCCTGGGAACATCTTCTTGCTGCCGGGCACAGGCCGTTGCTGCACATAACCATTGACGACACTGCGCCAGAACTGCTGCAAAGGGTAGATGCGCTGAACACAGCAGGTGCCCGCATCGTTAACCATGTTTACCTCGATCCTAAAGATCTCTATTTCAATTGTCCTTATCTCATCTTTCCTTCAGTGATGGAGAGCTTTGGTTTGCCGCTTATCGAAGCTGTAGATAGTGGCATGAAGGTGCTTGCATCTGATCTGCCTTATGTATACGACGTTATCAAGCCGAGTTACACGTTTAAACCGCATGACAAAGAATCAATTGCCGGTGCGGTTTTGAATGCATTAACCACAGAATTGCCTTTCCCCCAGGTAGTTACAAAAGATCACGTAGATAATTTGATTGCCCTGCTTTTAGCGCCATGACTTTGCGTAAACATCCACAGATTATAATTATCTTTGGATGTTAATAAAGCAGGATCCGGGTATTCCCTTTATTAGTTCAACATGCTATATATTGAAACAAATTATTCAATCTTTTAAGACAGGGGCAACCATATTGGAAGACGTGCCTGCGCCTAAAGTGAAAAAGGGGTGTGTGCTGATCAAAACCACGCGTAGCCTGGTGTCGATCGGCACGGAGCGGATGCTGGTGGAATTTGGCAAAGCCAATATGCTGCAAAAGGCTATGCAGCAGCCTGAAAGGGTGAAGCAGGTACTCGGTAAAATTAAAACTGACGGCCTGCGGCCTACTGTAGATGCTGTGTTCAATAAGCTGGGACAGCCATTGCCCTTAGGGTATTGCAATGTAGGCACAGTAGTGGCTGTGGGTGATGGTGTCAGCGAATTCAAAACAGGAGATAGGGTAGCCTCAAACGGCCACCATGCTGAATATGTATGTGTGCCTAAAAACCTTTGTGCGCACATACCGGATTGTGTAAATGATGAAGATGCTGCATTTACTGTAATAGGAGCTATCGGGTTGCAAGGCTTAAGGCTGTGCGATCCGCAGCTTGGCGAAACAATAGTGGTTACCGGCCTCGGCCTGATAGGGCTCATCACCGCCGAATTACTTATAGCTAATGGCTGTAGGGTGATCGGGATAGACCCGGATCCTAATAAACTGGCCATAGCAAAGAAGAAAGGTATCATCACCATCAACCCCGCCGAAGGGGCTGATGTCGTGAAAACAATAAATGAGCTTACAGACCATGTGGGTGCCGATGGGGTCATCATCACAGCATCAGCAAAAACAGACGACATCATAGCGCAGGCTGCGCAGATGAGCCGCAAGCAAGGCCGTATCATACTCATTGGGGTGATAGGCCTCAACATCAGCCGTGCCGATTTTTATGAGAAGGAGCTCACCTTCCGGGTGTCTTGTTCTTATGGCCCCGGCCGCTACGACGATAGCTACGAAAAAGCAGGTATAGACTATCCATTGCCCTATGTGCGCTGGACTGAGCAAAGGAATTTCAAAGCTATATTACAGACCATAGCTGCCGGCAAGCTTGGCGTAGCGGCCCTCATCACCGAGCGTATACCACTCACGGAGTTTAGCCGCATCTACGACAATATCAGTAACAAAGATTCGATAGCTACCATACTCGAATATCCCGAGAACAGCAGTTCTGAAACAACAGTAAAAGTGACTGATGGTGCTTTTGCTCCGGGCAAGGGTGGTATCGGTATCATAGGTGCAGGTAATTTTACGAGCATGACCATGTTGCCTATACTGGCCACGCTGGATGCGCCTTTGTACAGCATCGCCAGTGCATCAGGTGTTACAGGTACGGCACTGGCCAAAAAACATAAAATAGGTAAAAGCACTACCGATTATCACAGCATCATCAACGACCCTGCGATCGACCTGGTTATGATTACCACCCGCCACAATGAGCATGCCCGCATGGTGGCAGAGGCATTGCGTGCTGGCAAGCATGTATTTGTAGAGAAGCCGCTGGCTATTGCCAGGGCAGAGCTGGATGAGGTGTTAGAAGCATATACAGGAAAGACTACGCTTACTGTGGGCTTTAATCGCCGCTTCTCGCCGCATATGCAAAAGGTGAAGCAACTGGTGGGCGACGCGCCCATGAATGTAATAGCCACCATGAATGCAGGACATATACCTGCTAACTCCTGGGTACAAGATTTAAGAATAGGTGGGGGGCGCATCATAGGGGAGGCGTGTCATTATATTGATCTCATTACCTTTCTCACAGGCAGCAAAGTGCAAAGTGTATGCATGAATGCAATGGGAGTTACCCCCCAGGCCAACACAGACTGCGCATCCATACTGTTGCAATATGAGAATGGCAGCACAGGTGTGATCAATTATTTTGCCAACGGCTCAAAAGCTTATTCTAAAGAAAGGATTGAAGTGTATGCACAGGAGCGTACGATAGTCACTGATAACTTTATGCTTACAGAAGGTTTTGGGACAAAGAATTTCTCAAAGCTGAAAACAAATGTAGACAAGGGGCACACAGCGCAATTCAAATTACTGACAGAGCGGGTGAAGAACGGAGGAGGCTCACTGATACCTTTTGATGAAATAGTGAATACTACACTTGCCGGCTTTGCTGCAATAGAAAGCCTGATGATGAGGAAGTGGGTGAACGTAAATGACAATAAACTGAACGAAGCATAAATGCTTATA
Source organism: uncultured Bacteroidota bacterium (assembly GCA_903877645.1). Lineage (GTDB taxonomy): Bacteria > Bacteroidota > Bacteroidia > Chitinophagales > Chitinophagaceae > Nemorincola. The sequence goes on from CAIRES010000074.1 coordinate 17,214, forward strand.
GATATTATAGCAGGCGCAAGGCCCAATTTCATTAAGATAGCACCCATTATAGCTGCCATTGAGCAGAAGCGTGATGCGGGTGTGGATATGCACTACAGGTTGGTGCACACCGGCCAGCACTATGATAAAAAAATGAGTGGCGACTTTTTTGAGCAGCTCAATATCCCTGCGCCGCATCATAACCTGGAGGCGGGCTCCGGCACACAGGCCGAGCAGACTGGCAAGATAATGATAGGCTACGAAAAACTCCTGCTCGAAAAGCCTTGCGACCTGTGTATAGTGGTGGGCGATGTGACCTCTACAATGGCCTGCTCTATTGCAGCCAAAAAAATTAACAATATCAAAGTAGCGCACGTAGAAGGCGGCATCAGATCGGGCGATTGGACAATGCCCGAAGAGATCAACCGCATTGTAACCGATTCGATCACTGATTATTTTTTTACCACTTCTAATGTAGCTAACAACAATCTTAAAAATATTGGTGTTACGAATGACCGCATATTCTTTGTGGGTAATACCATGATAGATACGCTGTACAAGCAGATGCCCCGTTTCAGGCAGCCTTTTTTTTGGGAGCAATACGATTTGACTGAGAAAGGATACATGGTAATGACCTTGCATCGGCCAAACAATGTCGACAATAAGGAACAACTGCATGAGCTGATCACAGAGATAGTCAATGCTTCAAATGGTTTGCCACTGATATTTCCTGTACACCCCCGTACGGCAAAAATGCTGGAGATCGCAGGTGTGCAGGCCCCTAATCTGCATGTAATAGAGCCGTTGGGCTACCTGGAATTTAATTACCTTGTGAAATATGCCAAGGCTGTGGTCACAGATTCAGGGGGCATTACTGAAGAGGCAACAGTGATGGGTATACCTTGTATGACACTGCGCGACAGCACCGAGCGCCCGGAGACGTGTACAGTAGGAACAAATGAGCTACTGGGTACCGACCCGCGTAGCATAGCCCCCGCATTCAAAAAGCTGTTTGCAGGTGAATGGAAGAAGGGCGATATACCCAAAATGTGGGATGGAAAGACGGGTGAGCGGATAGCTACACACATTCAGCAGATTTTTAGTTTATAATAGTATGATACACGAAAACCACTCTAACGAGATCAACACTATAGTCAGCACGCTTTTACAGGTGGGTGATAGGGTAGTAGAGGTATATAGAGATCATACAATGACCAGGATATGGGATAGTGAGGTCGCACCCATAGACGATGGCGCAGACTACGTAGGTTTAAAAATAGCTGAAATAAGAAACGGCGACATTATTGTAAAATGTGGGGAGCTGATAGATGAGGTATTCAGAACGGGAGTTAGAAGTTCTTATCAGTATACGACGCCAAAATATGATACACAGGCCGCTTTTGAGGTGAGGATATTACCTGCTCATCCGGATAAAGATTTTGTGTTTCTTGTCGTGTCACGGGTCACGAATAGTAACATAATTCTGGCCGAAGATAAATGGAAGCTGGCGTTGGATGCTGCCGGTGATGGCATGTGGGATATGAATGTGGAGACGGATAAAATGTTCTTCTCTTCAAAATGGCACGAGATATTCGGGTATAACGCAAATGAAATAACTTCCGGTGCCGACTGGGCAAAAAAGATACATCCGGATGACATAGATAACGCTAATAAAAAAAGGCTTGATTACCTATCGGGAAAGATACCTGTTTATGCCATTGAGATACGATACCTCTGCAAGGATGGTACATATAAATGGATACTGAGCCGCGGCGTAGCTATATCCAAAACCGGCGATGGTAAGATATTGCGCTTTATAGGCACACATACCGATATTAATGAACGCAAGATCGCAGAAGAAAAATACCAGTCCGTAGCCCAGTTGTTGTCGAAATTGATCAACAATCTGCAGACGGGCATCCTGGTTACAGACGAGCATCAGGATATAATTTTCGCAAACCAGTTGTTCTGCGATATTTACCGGATACCCGGCGATCCGGGCAAATTGGTGGGATTGAATATCTCTCAAAGTATCGCCGAAAGAAAGAGTTTCTATGCGGATCCGGGTAAATTTGAATCCAGGATAAGAAAAGTGATCAGCAGGCAACAGATGGTCTTGAATGATGAATTGGAACTGGTTGACGGCCGGATCATCAGTAGGGACTTTTTGCCATTAACACTGGGCAAAGACAACAGGGGTGGGATATGGAAATTCAGAGACATAACCGAGCAGAAAAATATAGATAAGAGATTTGAGGAGCAGCGTAAGTTCTATGAGAACATCCTGCACAACCTTCCTGCAGATATTGCGGTATTTGATGCGAAGCATACTTACCTCTTTGTAAACAGGCATGCGTTCAAAAATGAGGAACTCCGTAAATGGATGATCGGTAAAACGGATATTGACTATGCAGCCTATAGTAAACGGCCAGAATCATTTTATAAGACAAGGTTTGCAATGTATGATGGCGCAATTGCCGGAAAACAACAGACGGAGACCATAGAAAAACTGATCAATAAGCAGGGCGAGGAAGAATATCACCTGCGCCTGCTGCATCCTGTATTTTTTGAGAATGGGTCTTTAGAGTTTTTGTTGGCTTATGGACTCAATGCTACTGAGCTTATCGTTACTCAGAATGCCTTAAAAACAAGTGCAGATACCTTCACCAGCGCTTTCGAACATTCAGGTATCGGGATCGCATTGCTGGGCCCCGATGGCATGTGGCTCAATGTGAACAATGTGCTGTGCAAGATGACCGGCTATACAAAAGAAGAGCTACTGGCACGCAGCTACCACGAGATCACATTCCCTGATGATGATGAGATAGACCGGCCACTCATCAATAAAATGCTGCGAAAAGAGATATCCACCTATACGATAGATAAAAGGTACGTGTCTAAGGAAGATAAGATAGTTTTGGTGTCGATTACCGTATCCCTGGTATGGAACCAGGATGATACACCAAAATTCTTCATTTGCCAGGTAGTGGACATTACCCAGAAAAGAGAACTGGAAAATGCGATGCACAGGAAGAACGCCGAACTGGAAGCAACCCGCCTGAGCCTCGTAAATAAAATAGGCCAGCTCGAAGAACTGAACCACATTATAGCACACAACCTGCGCGGCCCTGCGGGCAATATAAAAACACTTACCGATGCTATGCTCGCCAAGTTGCTTGGCAAGTCGGACGCAGACAGCGTGCTTGGCAACTCAATTACTACCGAACAGGGGCTCCAATTTATTGGCGAAAGCAGTGATGCGCTCACCAACAGCCTTGATACACTGATGAAAATTGCAGAGATAAAGCTGAATAAAGCTGTCCCTTATGATGAATGCGATGTGGCAAAGATCATCGACGAGATCATCGTGCAGCAGCAAAGTATTATCTACGCTACACATGCTGTCATCATGCGCCAGCTCGATGTAGCTTTTGTAAAATATCCAAAGGCCTATCTCGAAAATATACTGTACAACTTCATCAGCAATGCATTGAAATACAGCAAGCACAATGTTCCTCCGGCAATAACGATCACCACTGAAGTATATGACAACACTGTGCGGATCAGCATAAAAGACAATGGACTCGGCATAGATATGGAGAAGTATGGAAGCAAAATATTTAAGCTGAACCAGGTTTTTCATGCCGGGTACGATAGCAAGGGTGTGGGGCTATATATCACTAAAAGCCAGGTGGAGTCGTTGGGAGGTTCTATTGACGTAAAGAGCCATCCTGATGTGGGCAGTGAGTTCATTATAACTCTTTAATAGATATGGCAGGCAAACTAAGCAACATACGCAACCTTGTCGGAAATATGGGCTGGCGATACACCGGTTATCGTGCGCGATATGAGGTATTGCGCAGAACCGGGCTGCTGAAAAGAAAGTTTCCTTCTGATCCGCTATTTAAGCAATACATTACCTTAGCTCAGTGGAAAGCATCTTCGCCGAAATTCTTTTTTAAAGACAAAGAAGGTCTGGCGATGCCACGTAATCCGCAACCCGAGCTGAAAGAGTGTTTCAATAATATACAGGCAGGCAAAATACTGCTGTTCAGCAGTGTGCTTACAGACATTGGCAAAGACTATGACTGGGTCACTAACCCCGATACCGGCTTTCGTTACGACATCCATAAACATTGGACAGAGATCGCCGATTATTCACAGGAAGCAGGGGATATAAAGTACGTTTGGGAAAAATCGCGATTCTCTTACCTGTACGACGTTATCAGGTATGACTATCATTTTAATGAAGACTGTGCTGCTTTTGTTTTCTCGGAGATCAGTTCATGGATAGAAGCCAACCCAATCAACCGTGGCCCCAACTACCGCTGTAGCCAGGAGATGTCGTTACGGGTACTCAACTGGACGTTTGCGTTGCATTACTACCGCAATTCTCCAGCTCTTACCGATGACGTGTTCAGTAAAATGCAGCATGTCATTTACTGGCATCTGCACCATATTTACAACAATATCAATTTTTCCCGTATTGCAGTTCGGAACAATCATGCCATCACCGAAGCACTGACACTCTATCTCGCAGGCATCTTCTATCCCCTGATGCCCGGGGCTGCGCAGTGGAAGAAGCAAGGCAAGCAGTGGTTTGAAGAAGAAATTGCCTACCAGGTATATGAAGACGGTACCTTCCTACAGTTCTCTATGAATTACCACAGGATAGTGGCGCAATTACTCACATGGGGCATTAGCCTTGCAGAACTGAATGGCGATACATTCAGGGATGTGGTTTACGACCGTGCAAGAAAGTCACTCTTCTTCCTGCGTACCTGCACGGTAGATGAGAACGGATGGCTACCCAACTATGGCGCTAATGACGGCGCATTATTCTTTAAGCTCAGCAGCACTCACTTCCGCGATTACCGCCCGCAACTACAGGCATTGGCCAATGTGCTGGGTATAGATACAGGCTTTGCAGATAGCTACGAAGATATGCAATGGTATGGCCGCCGTAAAACCACCGGCAAATGGTTGCCACCTGATGGTGTACATAAATTTGTAAAAGGCGGCTACTACATCATGAGGGAGGCCGCCACGCTTACCTTCATCAAATGTGGCAGTTACAAAGACCGCCCCTCACAGGCAGATAACCTGCACCTTGATGTATGGTACAAGGGCGAGAACATATTGCTGGATGCGGGTAGCTACAAATACAATACCGATGAGGCTACCATGCGCTACTTTAGTGGGACAGCCGCACACAATACCTTGATGCTCGATGATAACGACCAAATGCTGAAAGGTGGTCGCTTCATCTGGTACTACTGGTCGCAGGCCATGAACGCGGTACTTGATGAGAATTACGCAGCTTACACGTTCACAGGGGCAATCAGCGCATTCACTTATGTCAAGAAGAATATTGTACACAAGCGTACTATAGTTAAAAAGAAGGGGTTGCCCATTTGGGAGATCAGGGATGAGGTGACGCACGCACCAGGGGTTATGGCTATACGCCAACTATGGCACATCCCCAAAAATGCGCAGCATCAGGTGGTCATAAGATCTAAGACAGATACAGGAGCTACGCTAGCTGCTACAGACGAAGAGGGTTGGTATTCCTCACTTTATGGTCAGAAAGAGCCAACCACACAACTCGTTTTCCGCAGCACAGAAAAGAATATAGTAACGACGATTGAAATTACAGGCGTATAGGTGTGCCTATATTGCTGTCTATGTTCTATTTTTGAGCCTCGATGAACATACTCCTGATTCACCAGTATTTTTTGGAGGAAGATGATCCCGGCGGCTCCCGCTGGAATGAATTTACCCGTGTATGGACCGCACAGGGCCACACCATTACCGTGCTGGCGGGTATGATGCACTACAACGGCAAAGAAAAGCGCCCTGAATACAAAGGTAAATACTTTGTAAAGAAACAGCAGGGTAGCGTAAATGTACTCCGGTGTCATGTATCTGAGGCATACAACAAGCATTTTATCGGCAGGTTGTGGGGCTATTTTTCTTTCATGTTCTCTTCGTTGTATGCGGGCTTGTTCAAGGCCAAGGGAAAGTATGATGTGGTTATTGTTACCTCACCACCCCTGTTTGTGGGCGTGAGTGGCTATCTCGTCTCCCGACTGCGGCGAATGCCCTTCGTATTTGAGGTGCGGGACCTGTGGCCCGAGTCTGCTATTGATACAGGTGTGCTTACAAATAAGCTCATCATCAAACTGGCCTATTGGGTAGAGGGCTTCATCTACAAGCGTGCAAAGCTCATCAATGTACTCACACCAGCGTTCTACAATACCCTCCGGGATAGAAAGCACATTCCTGAAAACAAGCTGATACAAATATCCAATGCATCGGATTTTAGCCTCTCCGAAGAGTTGCTGCGCACCCTCGATGTACCTGCCTTCCGCAGGCAGCACGATCTTGATGGCCATTTTGTGATCACCTATGTGGGTGCTCACGGTGTAGCCAACTACCTTGAGCAACTACTGGATGCTGGCGAAGCCCTTAAAGACACTAACGTACTCTTTCTGCTCATAGGGCAAGGCATGGAGAAAGACAAGCTCGTGAAAATGGCAGCAGAAAGAAATAGCACCAATGTACGCTTCCTCGATTCGGTACCCAAGGCCGAGGTATTCCGTTACATACTGGCATCAGAGATGGGCGCATCAGTATTGAAGCGGGTAGATACCTTTAAGACCGTTTATTCCAACAAGACCTTCGATTATATGTCTTGCAAAAAGCCCATCCTCATGGCTATAGACGGCGTATCGCGCGAACTGGTTGAAGCCGCCGCTGCAGGAGTTTACGTGGAGCCGGAAAACATAGGCGAATACAACCGCATTATCCGTCAATACCTCCACGACCCCGAAAGGCTAAAGAGGGAAGGGGAGAGCGGTTACCGGTTTGCAAAAGAGAACTTTGATCGGGAAGTACTCGCAAAGAAATATGTAGAGTATATCAGCAAAATAATATAGCGCCTGATATGTGCGGATTTCAAATTTTTTAAAAGTTGACAAATCTTATACGAATACCACGTCACCCACTTTAAGGTTTTCACTTTTCCCTTTTCATTTAAAGCGACATAGCCACCATCTCAGCTATATCCATCACCTTCACGCTGTCTTCTTTTTCTTTGTTCTTCACGCCGTCGGTAAGCATGGTCATACAGAAGGGGCAGTTGGATGCGATGATGGTAGCGCCTGTTTCCAGCGCTTCCTCGGCCCGCTCAAAGTTGATACGTGTAGTGCCTGGCTCTTCTTCTTTAAACATCTGCGCACCCCCTGCGCCACAGCACAGGCCGTTGCTGCGGCAGCGCTTCATCTCTACCAGCTCTGTGTCAAAAGCCTCCAGCACAGCGCGTGGGGCCTCATATATGCCATTGCCACGACCCAGGTAGCAGCTATCGTGGTAGGTTATCTTTTTGCCTTTAAAAGCCCCGCCATCCTTCAGCGTCACCTTGCCATCATTGATCAGTTGCTGTAGAAAAGTGGTATGGTGCATCACCTCGTAGTTGCCGCCCAGTGCAGGGTATTCGTTCTTAAAGATATTAAAGCAATGAGGGCAAATGGTCACCACCTTCTTTACACCATAAGCATTCAGCGCGTGTATATTATTATACGCCATCATCTGGAACAGGAACTCATTACCTGCCCTGCGTGCAGGGTCGCCGGTACACATCTCTTCCTTGCCCATAATGGCAAATTTGATGCCCACCTTATCCAGTATCTGCGCAAATGCCTTGGTTATCTTTTGTGCGCGCTGGTCAAAACTACCTGCGCAGCCCACCCAAAACAACACCTCCGGTGTTTCCCCACTCGCTGCATATTCCGCCATCGACTTTATAGCCATAATTCTTTTCTTTAAAGCTTCGCGCCTACGCTGCAAGGGACAGTAAGCAGTTGCAGGAGGCAGGATGCTATGATTTAGTTGTTTGTTGTAATGAAGTTTTCAGGTTTATTTATGATAGATCCCAGCATTCTTCCAATTTCATTGTATCCCGATTTTATATTTTCAAACTCATTTCCACTGATGTATCCACAATCTTTTGCAAAACTTAAGTGGATCATTGTTTCTGTACATTCTCCATCAGCATCTACAAGCCGTAAGAGAAAACTTTTAGGATAAACTTTCTTACGGTATCCCTCTCCAATATTTGCACACACACTTCTCGATGATCTTCTTATCTGTCCGTCAAAGAATATTTTTCTTCAGCCGGAAATCGCTTAGTGATCTCGAATACCATCATAGCTAGCTTATAAGCCTTCTGATAAACTATGAGATTTTCTAAAGACATTTCAACAGTTGTTTTCTTTACATTGTTATTACTACTGTATACCTCTTTTACTGCCTGCTTCCTGTCCCTGCTCCTGCACACTGCTTCCTGTCCCTGTCTTTTGCAGCTGCTCCCTGCCTCCTGCACCTGCTGCCTGTCCCTGGCTACTGCTCCTGAGTCCACGCATCCCTATCATCCGGGCTAAACTTCCACGGTGCCATATTGTTCTCTATGTTGCCAAACATCAAATTCCACTCCTGTGGCGCATTGCTGTCTTCCATTACCAGGTTGCGGCGCAGTTGCATGATGATGGAGAGCGGGTCTATCGACACAGGGCAGGCTTCTACGCATGCCTGGCAGGTAGTGCAGGCACGCAGCTCTTCGGTAGTTATATAGTCATTCAGCAGGGATTTGCCATCGTCTTTAAACGATCCTCCGTTAGCGTTAATGTTCTTGCCCACCTCCTCCAGCCGGTCGCGGGTGTCCATCATTATTTTGCGGGGGCTTAGTTTCTTGCCGGTCAGGTTGGCAGGGCATTGCTCCGTGCAGCGGCCACACTCGGTGCAGCTATAGGCATCCAGCAGGTTCTTCCAGCTAAGGTCCGTCACGTCTTTAGCGCCAAAACGTTTTTGTTCAGTTTCTACAGCCGCAGTAGCTGGTGCTTTATCCGGCTCCATCATATACAGCACCTCGTTCTGTATCTCGGGCATGTTCTTCGCTTCGCCCTGCGGTATCAGCTTGCCGTAGTAGGCATTAGGGAACGCCAGTAGTATATGAAAGTGCTTGGAGTAGGGCAGGTAATTAAGGAACGCGAATATACCTATGATGTGCAGCCACCAGCAGCCACGCTCCAGCCCCACCAGCGAGGCATCGCTCATGCCCGCAAATATACCGGTAAAATGGCTCGTTATCCAGAAGGGTGCTGTGAGTGTATAATGCTCGGCACCGCGGCTCTGCAATACCTGATCTGCCGTGTTCATCGTCAGGAACAGGGTCATCAGTACGATCTCGGTGATCAGTATCAGGTTAGCATCCTCGCGGGGCCAGCCGTTCAGCTCCTTCATGTTCAGCCTGCGCACCTTCAGTATGTTCCTCCTTACCAGGAATATTGCACATGCTATCAGCACCAGCGCAGCCAGCACCTCAAAGAACCCTATCAGGTAAGCATATAGGTCGCCCAGCATGGGTACAAACAAGCGGTGCTTGCCCAGCACCCCATCCAGGAATATCTCCAGTATCTCCACATTAATGATCACAAAGCCTGCATACACCGCCAGGTGCAGGAATGCGGGCAGTGGCTTTTTGAACATCTTTTTCTGGCCCAGCGCCAGCAGTATCATGTTCTTCCATCGCTCGCCGGGCCTGTCGGCCAGGTCTTCATCGCGTCCCAGCAATATATTACGGCGCATTTCCATTACCTTCTTTGCAAAAATATATATGGCAGCAAGGGCAACAACGATAAACAGTATTTGTTGTACTATATGCATCAGTGTAGCTGATTTGAACCCCGAAAATAGTGGGTTTTACGCTAAAAACATAGTTGTACCGATCAGACACCTGCTTCTGTGCAGATTTTCAGAAATGATTAGGTGTTATTCAAGCCACCACATAGGCACATAGATCACATAGGCGAGGGCAATTTTGCCTATGTGATTTTAAAACCAATGAGTGCAGACCACATAGGCTATGTGTCCTATGTGCCTATGTGGTGGCAAATCTCGCGCGATGAACCGGCTTATTTGGTGCATAATTGATATAAAGGCAGCTTATAGTGTTTTTAACAAAAAAATGTTTAGGTTTGAACTAATGAAAAAATGAAGATGATGAAAAAAATAAGTCGTTTTATTCCGGTTATCCTCATATTTATTTTTATCCTCACAGGAGGCCATAAAACCCTTGCACAGGGCATAGCCCCGCAAGACATGGAAAAGTTTCACACCATGGAAGACTCCATGCTCGTTACTGCCGACTCTATGTACGAGGCTTTCATCCCCGATACCCATCTTTTTTACTCTGAGCGGCTCGTAAAGCAGCTCGTTCGCACCCTCAAGATGCCCAATTCCTATTTATACACCTTCGATAAACTGAAGGAAAAGATCAACATGATAGCCCCCGATGACAATACGTTCCGCATCTTCAACTGGGAGGTCATTATGTCCAATACCATGAAGCACTATGTAGGCGCCATACAGATGCCGCAGGAGCACTTAAAGCTCTATCCCCTGTTCGACTACACCGAGCAGATGGGCAAGGGCGTGGAAGACAGTATACTCACGCATGGCAAGTGGTTTGGCGCGCTCTATTACCGCATAGTGCCGGTAGAGTTCCAGGGGCGCAAGCTGTACACCCTCTTCGGGCTCAATACCAATGGCCCCATCAGCAATAAAAAGGTACTCGATCCCTTGTACGTAGATGCGCAGGGCATTGTGTTTGGCGCGCCCATCTTTGGTGTGGCATCAGAAAACTACAAAAACCAGCGGGTGAACCGCTTTGTGCTTGAATACAAAAAAGGCGTGCAGGTAACCATGAACTGGGACCCCGAGCGCAAAATGATCGTTTTCGACAAACTGGTATCGCAAGTGAACGACCCGCACCGCAAATACACCTACGTGCCCAGTGGCCAGTACGATGGCCTCCGCTGGAGCGACGATACATGGAACTATGTCCGCGACCTCATACCCGTAAAGGTGCTCAAAGACGGTGAGCAGCCCCTCGAGGAAACCAAGTAGCATATCCGTAAAAATCCTTACTTTTGCCGCCCCTTACGGTAGTAATACCCTAAGTACCACTGGTTACCGGCCCGGTAGCTCAGCTGGATAGAGCACCAGCCTTCTAACCTGCCTGCCGGTAGGCAGGGCTGGGGGGTCATTGGTTCGAATCCAATCCGGGTCAAACGGGAAAGGTTCAATTATTAAGTTTGTAAGATGTTCTTTGTATACGTGATAAGAAGTACAATAAATGGCTATTTCTATGTAGGAATGAGCGAAGATGTTGCAAAGCGAATAGTGCAGCATAATGCCGGGTCAACAAAATCTACAAAGCCATACAAGCCTTGGGAATTATTCTTTTTTGAATCTTATCCATCAAGAATAGAGGCAAGAAAAAGAGAAGTATATTTGAAGTCTGGTATAGGAAAAGAGTTTATTAAGAGTAAATGGCGTGAAAGCCAGATAGTGTGATAAAAAAAGGTGTCCCGGCCCGGTAGCTCAGCTGGATAGAGCACCAGCCTTCTAAGCTGGGGGTCATTGGTTCGAATCCAATCCGGGTCACAATTACAAACGTAAAGCGTTGCAAATCAATTGATTGCAACGCTTTTGTTTTTGAATGAGGCAGAATATGAGGCACTTTTTTTAGGGCTATTTGATTATCATACTTCACCCCTGTCGTGCCATGCTTTACGCATAATATCTGCATTTTCTTCGCCACTTGACTTTACGTAGTTCTTGAACGTCTTCACATCCTTATGTCCAGAGATAGCCATGATAGTAAATATTGGTGTGCCTTTCATATGCTCCAAGGTGGATATTCCGCGTAAAGTGACCCCTCTTTTCCTCGCCAAACTGACCCACCATAGTTAATCCCAAAAATGAGTGCGTTATTTAGTTGTTTCACTGTTACAAATATAGTTTATTTAATCTGCTTCATTTGTGTCATTATCA
>CAIRES010000075.1 GCA_903877645.1 uncultured Bacteroidota bacterium
AAATCCACAAGCCCAACACCTTTTTTGAATGCCATATATAAAAATTGAAAAGGGTTTCAATTTACACAATTGAAACCCTTTTCCAGTATAGCTTTCACTTAATTTTTACCAACTATTTTTGACCACATTGTCCTTTTTTTAACTGTAAGTTATTATTTGTCAAATGATCAGCTTACTTCAGAAATTTCTCCGGTTTCAAATGTATAAATCAATGAAATTTAAACAAATTGTTATTATATTTACCCAACCCTAATTATTTTAATGCTGTCTTTACTTTTATATACAGTTAATATTAGCAGAACTTTTTTTTTCAAGAAATTTTAGTTAACCACTTAAAATTTAGTAGCATGAAAAAAACCTTACTCCTATTCGTCGCCGGGCTATTCATGTCCCTGGCCGCGTTTGCAGTTGCGCCTGTTACAGGTACAATGCATGTATGCGTGGGCTCAAGCACCACTTTAGCAGACACCACGTCAGGTGGATATTGGACGAGCAGCGCCACAGGCACTGCAACGGTAGTATCTACTTCAGGTGCAGTCACGGGTGTAGCTGCCGGTGTCGCAGTGATCAGTTATCACTCATCGTCCGGCATTGCTGTAGCCTCTGTTACAGTTAACCCAGTTCCTGCGGCTATTGGTGGCACTACCACAGTAGCTGTCGGCTCATCAATAACAATGACTGATGCCACTTCAGGCGGCTATTGGGCAGTTGGCGGTTCGGGTATCGCCACTATCGGTACGTCTACAGGTATTGTTACCGGCGTGTCAGCAGGCACTACCGGTGTATATTATGTACTCCCTACTGGCTGCGGCGCATATACTTCTGTAACAGTTACCGGTTCTTCTTCTTTACATTCGATCACCGGCACCACACACACCTGTGTGGGTTCCTACTCTATATTAGCTGATTCAACAAGCGGCGGTACCTGGAGCAGCAGCAATACCTCTATTGCTACTGTTACTACAGGCGGCGCTGTTGTAGGTGTATCTGCAGGTACGGTTACCATTACCTACACTGTTGGCACAGCCATCACTACTACATCCTTCACAGTATATGCCGTTCCCGCAGCTATTACGGGTGCAGGCACAGAAGCAGTGGGTTCTTCTATCACTCTGGCTGATGCAAGCAGCGGTGGTGCATGGATCAGTGGCAACACTTCCATTGCAACAGTCACATCAGGGGGCGTAGTTACAGGTGTAGCTACTGGCGTGGTGAATATCTATTATGAGTTCACTACAGGTTGCGCTGTATATCATACTGATACCGTTACCGGTTCTACTTCGGTATCTCCCATCACCGGTACTATGCATGTTTGTGTAGGTTCTACTATTACATTGGCCGATGCTACTTCCGGTGGTTACTGGACCAGTTCCTCAACTTCTATTGCTACCATAGTTTCTACATCAGGTGTGCTCACTGGCGTATCGGCAGGTGTGGCTTCTATCAGCTATCATTCTTCCGCGGGTATTGCAGTAGCATCAGTTACTGTTAATCCTGTTCCTGCTGCCATCAGCGGCAGCACTACAGTAGCCGTTGGCTCATCAGTAACATTAACTGATGCAACCTCGGGCGGCTATTGGGCCGATGGCAGTTCAGGGATCGCCACTATTGGTACATCTACCGGTATAGTTACCGGGGTATCAGCAGGTACTACTGGTGTATATTATGTACTGCCTACAGGTTGTGGCGCATATGTGATCATGACAGTTACCGGTTCTTCAACTCTACATTCTATCACAGGCACCACGCATACTTGTGTGGGTTCTTACTCTATATTAAGTGATTCTACCAGCGGTGGCACATGGAGCAGCAGCAACACATCTATTGCTACCGTTACAACAGGCGGCGCAGTTGTGGGTGTTTCAGCAGGCACAGTCACCATTAGCTATACTGTAGGCAGTTCTGTTACTACCACATCATTCACAGTATATGCCGTTCCCGCGTCCATTACCGGTGCAGGCACAGAAGCAGTTGGTTCTTCAATAACGCTTGCCGATGCAAGCAGCGGCGGTGCATGGATCAGTGGCAACACATCCATAGCTACCGTTACATCAGGCGGCGTAGTTACAGGCGTGGCTACAGGTGTTGTAAACATCTACTACGAGTTTACCACAGGTTGTGCAGTATATCATACTGATACGGTTACAGGTTCTACTTCTACAATACATCACATTACGGGTACCATGCACACCTGCGTTGGTTCCTACTCTATATTAGCTGATTCAACAAGCGGCGGCACCTGGAGCAGCAGCAACACAGCTATCGCTACCGTTACAACGGGCGGTGCAGTTGTAGGTGTTTCAGCAGGCACAGTTACTATTAGCTATACTGTAGGATCTTCGGTTACTACCACATCGTTCACGGTATATGCGGTTCCCGCAGCTATTACCGGTGCAGGCACAGAAGCAGTAGGTTCTTCCATTACACTTGCCGATGCAAGCAGCGGTGGCGCATGGATCAGTGGCAACACTTCCATTGCTACAGTGGGTTCTACTGGTATAGTTACAGGTGTAGCTACCGGTGTAGTGAATATTTATTACGAATTCACTACAGGTTGCGCAGTATACCATACCGATACAGTAACCGGTGGTTCTACTTCTGTACTCCCGATCACAGGTACCATGCATGTATGTGTAGGCGCTACTGTTACCTTGGCCGATGCTACTACCGGTGGCTACTGGACCAGTTCCTCAACTTCTATTGCTACCATAGTTTCTACATCAGGTGTGCTCACAGGCGTATCTGCAGGTGTGGCTTCTATCAGCTATCATTCTTCCGCGGGTATTGCAGTAGCATCAGTTACTGTTAATCCTGCTCCTGCTGCTATCACCGGCACTACTACGGTAGCTGTTGGTTCTTCCACTACATTGAGTGATGCTACCTCAGGTGGTCATTGGGCAGATGGCAGTTCCACCATTGCTACTATCGGTTCGGCTACCGGTGTGGCTACTGGTGTATCGGCTGGCACTACAGGTGTATACTATATATTGCCTACAGGCTGCGCCACATATACCATCCTTACCGTTACCGGTTCTTCCACAATACATTCGATCACCGGCACCACACACACCTGTGTGGGTTCTTACTCTATATTAGCTGATTCTACGAGTGGCGGCACCTGGAGCAGCAGCAATACCTCTATTGCTACCGTTACTACAGGCGGCGCTGTTGTAGGTGTATCTGCAGGTACGGTTACCATTACTTATACTGTTGGCACAGCCATCACTACTACATCCTTCACAGTATATGCCCTTCCTGCGGCGATTACCGGTGCTGGTACTGAAGCTGTTGGTTCGTCTATCACTCTTGCCGATGCAAGCAGTGGTGGTGCATGGATCAGTGGCAACACTTCCATCGCTACAGTGGGTTCTACAGGCATAGTTACAGGCGTGGCCACTGGTGTAGTTAACATCTACTACGAATTCACCACAGGTTGTGCGGTATACCATACCGATACAGTTACTGGTTCTACTTCGGTACATTCGATCTCCGGAACTACACACGTGTGTTCAGGGTATACAACTACCTTAAGTGACTCTACTACAGGCGGACATTGGAGCAGCAGCGCTACTTCTATAGCCACAGTAGGCTCATCAACAGGCGTGGTTACAGGTGTCTCATCAGGTGTGGTAACGATCACTTATGCATTAGGTACAAGTATCGCTACTGCGTCTGTCACTGTATTCCCTACGCCGGCAGCTATATCGGGCAGCAGCAGTATCTGTACAGGCACTACAACTACACTCTCCGATGGCACTACCGGTGGTTACTGGATCAGTGGCAGCACATCAGTGGCCACTATCGGGTCTTCAACAGGTGTTGTTACGGCAGTAACTACGGGCACTACAAATATTTATTATGTCATTGGCGGTTGTGCTTCTTACAAAACTGTAAGCGTGGTAACTATGCCTTCTGTTTCTGCATCTTCTGCGTCTACATGCGGGTCCAACTTTACACTTAGTGCATCTGGTGCCACATACTATTCATGGGCGCCATCTACAGGGCTCTCCTGCACATCCTGCAGCAGCACCACGGCATCTATATCGTCAAGTGTTACTTATACCGTTACGGGTTATAATGGCACAGGCTGTTATGCACACGCTACCGTTACACCTGATATGAACAGGATATACGGCTATGTTACCTTCAGCGGTGCTACACCTGATTCTCTGGCTATGGTCGTTTGGCTCATCAAATTCAACCCCATCGACAGCACACTTTCTATGATGGACTCTACCTATACCTGCCTCGTATCAGCCGGTACACCATGGTTCATGTTTCACGACGAGCCGAGCGGAAGCTACCTCGTAAAGGGCAAAATGGTAAATGAAGTTCCGGGTACAAGCGGTTATGTGCCTACCTACGCAGCAGCTACTACGCACTGGTATTCAGCTTCGTCCATCACACATGGCACCGGGTCTGATTATGCACATATTACTATGCAGTATGGTACCGTCCCTACAGGTCCGGGCTTCATAAGCGGCTACATATCAGCAGGGGCAGGCAGGGGAACATCCGGCGATGTACCTGTGGCAGGTATGCTGGTATTCCTCCAGGATATGAGCGGTAACGTGCTCTCCCAGGCTTATACTGATGCTACCGGTGCTTATTCTTTCACTGGTATTGCTGATGGCTCTTACGTGGTTTATCCTGAGGCGTATGACTTCTATACCACGTCTTCAGTCATCACGCTCAATGCTGCCAATGAAAGTGTAACCGGTGTGGATTTCAAACAACATACTACCAACGGCACTATTACTCCGGTTACAGCTACAGCAATACAGAATGTAGCTACCCAAGGGTTCAATATTTATCCTAACCCTTCTACCGGCAATATCTTCATCCAATGGTCAAACAAAACCACCGGCAATGCAGATGTTACGATCAGTGATATTACCGGCCGCGTAGTATATACATCAGCTATCAATATCTCAGCTGCATCCGGCCAGTCACAACTAAACGTTGACGACCTGAAAAATGGCGTTTATCTGATTGCTATCAAGGGCGCAGGCATGAATTACAATGGAAAAGTGATGATACAGCACTAGAAATTAATATTTGCATTGATGACCAGAAAAGGAAGCAACACGCTTCCTTTTCTGTTTATAATAATATTCACAAGACTTATCCTATATTTGATTAGCTGTTTAAGAAGAGTATGGCCGGAAGATTATTTTTTAGTTTATGCACAATGGTCGTTTTATCGGCAGGCCATACATACGCACAGGAAGTTGATCCTGCTTTCCGCAACACACAACTTTCTTCTCCCCGCGTAGTCGAGTCTTATAAAAAATACAACGACAGCCTTAGCCGCGATTTTAAAAAGAAGAACATCGCATATCCACCCAAAGATATTTACCTCCGTGCTTTCAAATCACAAAATGAGTTGGAATTGTGGGCAAGGAATAGTGAATCCTCCGAATACAAGCTCATCAAAATATACCATGTTTGCGCTATCTCGGGCCAGCTTGGCCCCAAGCGCATGCGTGGCGACAGGCAGGTACCGGAAGGGGAGTACTTCATCCAGGAATTTAATACCAAGAGCGACTACTATCTGTCGTTACTACTCAGTTACCCTAATTACTCCGACCAGGTATTGGGCAAAGAGCAGCTTGGTGGAGATATTTATATACACGGAGGCTGCGTCACTATCGGCTGCCTGCCTATGACCAATGATGGTATCCAGGAGATATACACACTTTGCCTCAGTGCCCGTCTCAATGGCGAAGAAAATATTCCGGTACATATATTTCCCACACGCCTCACAAAGAGCGGGATGGCATACCTCAATCGCGAATTCTCAAAGGAGCCGGCAAAATTACAATTTTGGGAAGAACTGAAGATAGGATACGATTATTTCGAGAAATACCACAAGCTACTCCCGGTGATGTATTCCCCTGAAGGTAAGTACGTAGATTAATGATCATTTGCGCTCCTCGCTCTGATACTCCGCCCGCTTGTACTTCCCCAATGGAAAGTGCCGATTAAGTTTGCTTATATTTTGCGATAGTCCTTTGTATACATAATACCTCCCTTTAGGGTCGGGGTTTATCTTTCCCTTATCTTTGCCCTCATGAAATTACCCTCTTTTCCTTACAAGCGTACCGTAGTTGCCATCGCCATGATCTGCATCTCCCTCTTCGTTTCATGCGAAAAAGAAGTGCACATCAACCTTGCTACAGGGCCGCCACAAGTGGTCGTAGAAGGTGCTGTGGAAACCGGCCTGCCACCCTACGTGGTGCTCACATCAACGATCAGCTTTTTTTCGCAGATCGATCTCACAACCCTCGAGAATAGTTTTTTGCACGGGGCCAAAGTAACAGTATCAGATGGTACTAATGCAATTACCCTGAGAGAGTATTCAATAGATACAGGCAGCAATAATAAATTTTACATCTACACTATAGACACTGCCGCCCTGGGCAACATCATGCTGGGGCAGGTAGGTAAATTTTATTCGCTTAGTGTCACCTACAATAACGCCACCTATACAGCTTTGACCCAAATTCCATACCCTAAAGGTGTCGACAGCATGTGGTTTGATGTGCCCACCTTTCAAAGCAATAAGGTGCCACTTAACGCCCGGCAATTATTTGTGAACTATACCGACCCGGATACCCCCGGTAATTACGTCAGGTATTTTACCCGCCGGAATAATGAACCCTATTATCCATCCGGTATTTTCAGCGATGATGCGGTCAATGGTTTGCAGGTCAAGAATATTGGGTTGATCGCAGGATACAATAACACTACCGATGCCAACGGCGATTCACTGCGCTACTTTTACCCTGGCGATACTGTTTACCTCAAGTGGTGCGAGATAGACAAAGGGGTATATACCTTCTTGAATTCCCTCAATTTTGCAGCTAACTCCACAGGAAATCCTTTCGCCTCACCCATCAATGTACAAACCAATATGACCAACGGAGCCCTAGGCATTTGGGCCGGTTATGGGAGTATAATTACGAGGAAGGTGGTACAATAACCCATTGGATTGCATTCGGGTGACTAAGATATGAATATTTCCGTTATATTTTCACTATTGGTATTATCAATACCGCTATTCCCACCCTGTGGATTTCAAAATTTGTTGCATAACCAATTCTTTTGCATCTTTATCCTCCGAACAAATTTTATCTTATGGATATTCGACATATGTATAGTGTGGCGAATGTGTAACTAATACGAGTCACAATGAGTGAAACAACAGAAAAAGTACATTGCCTTATTATAGGTTCAGGTCCTGCAGGCTATACTGCGGCCATATATGCTGCCCGTGCCAACCTCAAGCCGGTATTATACCAGGGCCTGCAGCCCGGCGGCCAGCTCACCATTACTACCGATGTAGAAAACTATCCCGGCTACCCTAATGGGGTCATGGGCCCGCAAATGATGGTCGATTTCGAACAGCAGGCACAACGCATGGGTGCCGATATCCGCTGGGGGCTCGCAACAAAGGTCGACTTCTCGCAAAAACCATTTAAAGTAGAGATAGACGAAGAGAAATGGATTGAGGCCGATTCGGTGATCATAGCTACAGGGGCATCTGCCAAATGGCTCGGCCTGGAATCAGAACAACGCCTCAATGGCCACGGTGTTTCTGCCTGTGCCGTATGCGATGGCTTCTTCTTTAAAAACCAGGAAGTGGCTATAGTAGGCGCGGGTGATACTGCCTGCGAAGAGGCGCTGTACCTCTCCAAGCTGTGCAGCAACGTGCACATGTTCATTCGCAAGGGCGAAATGCGCGCCAGCAAGGTAATGCAGGACCGCGTAATGAAAACTGCCAACATAAAAGTGTATTGGAATACAGACACCATAGAAGTGCTCGGCGAAAATAAAGTGGACAGCGTAAAGGTCTTCAACAACAAAGAGAATGTAGAAAGCATCATACCTATAAAAGCATTCTTTGTAGCCATTGGCCATGAGCCAAATTCAAGCCTTTTCAAGGGTATGCTGGATATGGACGATCAGGGCTACCTCATCACGCAGCCCGATTCTATGAAGACAAATATAGAAGGCGTATTTGCCTGCGGCGATGTGCAGGATAAAATATACCGTCAGGCAGTAAGCGCTGCCGGTAGTGGCTGTATGGCTGCCCTTGACGCAGAACGTTATCTCGGTACACTCGAACATTGAGTAAGGTATAATAGTATGAAATGGCTTCTTATCTTTGATAGGAAGCTATTTTTTTTCAGTGTTCCCGAAAAATCTCCCGCTCCTTCAGCGGCTGACTCTTCTTTTCGCTATGGGCAAATAACACCTGCTTTGCATTCGCAGTATCAGGCATGATTCGCTATCTTTGAGTAATGCTCAAGCACCTCTGCGCCATTTTCCTATTTTGTCTTTGCCTTAGCGCAAACGCACAAAGTGATGCCCCATACATCCAGGTATTGGGCATAGCACAGGATGGCGGCTATCCGCACATGGGCTGCAATAAGCAATGCTGTAAGCGGGCCTGGGACGATGCATCATTGCGAAAAAATGTTGTGTCGCTGGCATTAGTAGATCCTGTGAGCAAAAAATGGTGGCTGTTTGAGGCCACGCCGGATATCAAAGAAGAACTGCATTACTTTCAGTCGCTCACCAAAGGCAAGTATAATTACTTGCCCGAGGGCATCTTCATTACCCATGCGCACATAGGTCATTATACCGGCCTGATGGAGTTGGGAAGAGAGGTGATGAACACTAAAAGCAAACCTGTATACACGTTACCTAAACTAAAGGCCTTCCTCGAAAACAATGGGCCGTGGAGCCAATTAGTAAAACTGCAAAACATAGCCATAAAGCAACTTACAGCGGACAGCGCTGTGCAGCTCACCAATGGTATCAGCGTTACCGCATTCACCGTGCCGCACCGCGACGAATACTCCGAAACAGCAGGGTTTCGTATAGCTACCTCTCGCAGGAAATATCTGTTCATCCCCGACATTAATAAATGGGAGATGTGGGATAGGAGCATTATAGAACAGGTAAAGTCAGTAGATATAGCCATGGTAGATGCCACCTGCTACGATAGCACTGAGCTGTCCGGCAGGAATAAGGTTATACTTCACCCCTTTGTCACCGAGACCATCGAAAGGTTCTCCGCAGAGAGCAGCGACACGAAGCGCAAGATATATTTCATTCACTTCAATCACACCAACCCACTGCTGTGGGATGCTGATAAGCGTAAAGATGTACGGGAACTAGGCTTCAATATTGCAGAGCAGGGAGAGGTGCTGTAAATTACTTGTGGCCGTAAAAAATATAATCCTGGAACGCGCTGGTAGCATTGACCATAAAATTGTGTATTACCGTAAGGTGCAAAGTATCATCATCAGCACTAAAAGTCATTTGCCC
This sequence comes from uncultured Bacteroidota bacterium, assembly GCA_903877645.1. Lineage (GTDB taxonomy): Bacteria > Bacteroidota > Bacteroidia > Chitinophagales > Chitinophagaceae > Nemorincola. The sequence goes on from CAIRES010000075.1 coordinate 9,340, forward strand.
GAAAGGAGGGGCATAAATATGCGTGGAATCGAACGCTAACGCCCGTTTAGCGGGGTCACTGTAATAAAAAAATATTATGCTGTCACAGTACACCACAAAGGAATCTGTACCCCACCTGCTTACCCTTGCCAACGCGGAAGTGATATACGTAGTGGTATCGTAGCGGAAAGTACTGTCATTGAAATAGCCTGAAATATAAACGACATTACCGGTATAACTGCCGAGTATACTGCTGTCGGTGAGTGCGGCAGGACGGGTAGTAGTGGTAGATCCTGTTGAGGTGGGCGCATTCTTTCCTTTTTCACAGCCTGTGGTTGCAATAGCGAAGGCAATAAATAAAAGCAGAGCGGACTGTTTCATGACTACGGTTTCAAAAAAAGCATACCTAAAAATAATACTTTTCCGGGTCACGGCCAATTCCCTGCAATTTTCATATCAGTGTCTTCAGCATCCACAAGTCACAACCAAAATGTCCCGAATTACCCAACGGCCCTTGGAGGTATTCAAAACCACATTGCTCATACAGCCCCACTGCCATCTTCAATTCAGGCATTGTTTCAAGGTACACCTGCCGGTAGCCAAGTTGCCGGGCGCTTTCAAAGCATTGCTGTATAAGTTGTTTGCCATAACCCTTACCCCTCGCTTCGGGCATCAGGTACAGTTTCACCACTTCGCAGCAGCCATCTGGTAGTCCTTCAGTAGGGTAGATCCCCGATCCGCCCATCATCTTGCCATCCATTTCCAATATCCAATAGCAGGACCCTGGTTTGGAGAACAGTTGGTACAGCTCATCGGTAGTAGGGTCAAAATATACCGTGCCCGGCTTATTAGCCTTGAATTCGGAAAGTACACTGCGGATGATCACTGCGATCTCGGCATTGTCATTTTGACTAATAGGTCGTATCGCGCTCTTAGGTTCCATCAGATGCAAATTAACTAAGAATACGCGATCATTTAATTGTGTAATTTCACATCACTCAAATCTGTTTTATGAAAACACGTTTACTCATTTTATTAACCACTCTATTCACTACTCATTTTGTTGCGACAGCTCAGATAGTCAACGTCTGCACCAATCCCGCAGTGCAACGGGTACTACAGGGTCGGTATGATCCACGCGCGTACCATGCTACAGAGATACTTAACGATGCCACCATCATCAGTCATGGGCTCAACAGCAGGGTATCTCCCGATTCCCTTCATGCATACCTGGATATGCTCACCACATTCGGCACCCGCAACACAGGCTCCGATACAATATCTTCCACACACGGCATTGGTGCCGCCCGCAGGTGGGTATACAACAAATTCGCCCAATTCAGTGCCGCAAACGAAAGCCGCCTCGTACCATCATATCTCCGGTTCGACACCACTATCTGTGGCATACCGCAGCACCGCAATATATTTGCCGTACTCCCCGGCCTCGACACGTCCGATAAGTCGGTGATCGTTGTAGAAGCACACATAGACAGTCGTTGCAAGGATGTATGTGATACCGCCTGCATTGCAGAGGGTATCAACGACAATGGCAGCGGTACCGCTATGGTGCTGGAACTGGCTCGGGTGATGAGTAAGTATAGCTACAATCACACCATTGTCTTCTTGGTGGTGATAGGCGAGGAGCAAGGGCTCTATGGTGGCCAAGCCTTTGCTGTTTACGCAAAGGCAAATGGTATCAAAATAAAAGCGGTACTCAATAACGATATCGTAGGCGGTATCATTTGCGGCCACACCTCATCACCGCCCAGTTGTCCCGGCTTTGAAGATATAGATAGTACGCACGTGCGCCTCTTTTCCTATGGCTCTTTCAATTCTCCCCACAAACAATTGGCCCGCTTCACCAAACTGGAGTATAAGGAATTGATACTGCCTGTAGCTCGGGTACCCATGGGTATAAATATAATGACCCCTGAAGACCGCACTGGTCGTGGTGGCGACCACATCCCCTTCCGCCAGTTGGGCTTTACTGCCCTTCGCGTCACTTCTCAAAACGAAGATGGCAATGCTGATGTCACCAGCCCCACTTATAAAGACCGTCAGCACACCTCGGCTGATAGCATGGGTGTGGATGCCAATAGTGACGGCATCATAGACACCTTTTATGTCGACTTCGATTACCTTTCCCGCAACATGGTCATTAATGGCAATACCGCTGCCATGATCGCTGTAGGCCCCCAAACCCCCGACTTCGCCCTTGCCACCACCGGCGGTGATCTCATTGTCAATATCACAGCACATCCCGAGTATATGCACTACAGGATAGGGGTGCGCACCACTTCAAACGACTGGGATTCTGTATACACTTTCACGGGCCTTGCAGATACCATCATTGTTCCTGCCGGGAATTATATCGTTAGTGTGGCATCGGTCGATACAGCAGGTGTCGAAAGCCTGTTCTCCGAAGAGATCATGCAGCGCGTAGCTGCGGTAAATGCAGTGAGCATAGTACCGGTTGCTAATGGCATAGAGCTGTTACAAAACAAACCCAACCCCGCCGACGAAGCGACCACCATATCAGTAAAGGTGGAGGAACAGATAGCTTATAAAGAAGCATACATCATTATCCGCGACCTCGCCGGAAAGCAAATAAGCCGCACCCCCATCTCGCTCAATGCCGGAGTAAATGAGATAGAATATGCCCATGGCTACAACATGAGCGGAGTATATATCTACACCCTCGTAGTAGATGGGAAGGCACTACAATCAAAGCGTATGGTGTTTACCAATTAGGCAGGTAAAAGATGCCCACAGATAAAATCTCCCTTTATGGCAGGGGTAGTCTTGCTAAACAGATGTGCCACACTTCAAAAGTGTGGCACATCTTACATCTTATATACGCTATAAAGGATCACTTACAAATTCCCCCTCTTAGCCTGTTCGCGCTCTATCGACTCAAACAGCGCCTTAAAGTTGCCCGCGCCAAAGCTCTGTGCACCCTTGCGCTGTATGATCTCGAAGAACAATGTTGGGCGGTCTTCTACCGGCTTGGTAAAGAGTTGTAGCAAATAACCTTCCTCATCGCAGTCTACCAGTATGCCCAGTTCTTGTAACGGCGCTATATCTTCATCTATTTTGCCTACACGATTCGGCAGGTCTTCGTAATAGGCGTTCGGTGGTGCATCCAGGAACTCCACCCCGCGCGATTTTAGGTCGCGTACTGTTTTTACAATGTCGGCCGTTGCTATGGCAACATGTTGTACACCTTCGCCCTCATAAAAATCAAGGTATTCTTCTATCTGAGATTTCTTTTTGCCTTCTGCCGGCTCATTGATCGGGAATTTCACAAAGCCATTGCCATTGCTCATTACCTTGCTCATCAGTGCAGAATACTCTGTATTGATCTGCTTGTCATCAAACGACAGTATGTTCACAAAACCCATCACGTCTTCATACCACTTGATGGTAGGGTTCATGCGGTTCCAGCCTACATTACCCACGCAATGGTCCACATACAGCAGGCCTGCGTCCTTAGGGTTGTAAGAGCTTTTCCACTCCCTGTAGCCCGGCATGAAGATGCCTTTGTAGTTCTTGCGCTCTACAAACAGGTGTATCGTTTCGCCATAAGTATAAATGCCACTCATGCGCACTTCGCCATTATCATCGCTGATTGTTTTGGGTTCCATATACACCTTGGCGCCACGCTTCACAGTTTCGTCAAACGACTTATACGCATCATCTACCCACAGGGCCAGTATCTTCACACCATCGCCGTGCAGCTTGATATGCTCTGATATAGGACTGTTAGAATTAAGCGGTGAGGTAAGTATCAAACGGATCTTGCCCTGCTGCAACACATAAGAAGCCCTGTCGCGCACGCCTGTCTCAGGCCCTGCGTATGCCAGCGACTGAAAGCCAAAAGCTGTTTTATAAAAGTGCGCCGCCTGCTTGGCATTGCCTACATAAAATTCGATATGATCAGTGCCATTGATCGGTAAAAAGTCCTTTGCCAGCGTCATTTTCTGGCTCGTTGTCATTGTATCCATACTATCTTTTTTTTATCAAAATTTAAAAAGCAAAAAAGAAATTGTTCTTGGAATTTGTTATTTGTCTTTTGGAATTTGGAATTTGGAATTTGTCTTTTGTTATTTGTCTTTTGTCTTTTGTCTTTTGTCTTTTGGAATTTGTTATTTGTTATTTGGAATTTGTTATTTGTCTTTTGGAATTTTAATTACTCAATCCAGCTATACACATAAGTATCATCCTCTATCCCTAATGAATCCTTGGTCAGTATCAGCGGATGAAAAGTATCCACCATCACCGCAAGTTCCTTTGTTTCCGCCTTGCCTATAGATTTCTCCACGGTGCCGGGGTGCGGCCCGTGTGGTATACCCGATGGGTGCAGTGTGATCATCCCACGTTCCACATGCTTGCGGCTCATAAAGTCGCCATCTACATAGTACAGCACTTCATCGCTGTCTATATTGCTGTGGTTGTAGGGCGCAGGTATAGCCAGGGGATGGTAGTCAAACAATCTTGGCACAAATGAACACACCACAAAATTGTGCGCGTCAAACGTCTGGTGCACAGGTGGCGGCTGATGCACGCGGCCCGTTATAGGTTCAAAGTCGTGTATGCTCAGTGCATACGGGTATTCGCAGCCATCCCAGCCTATTACATCAAACGGGTGATGCCCGTACCATATAGGGTACAGTAGTCCCTTCTTTTTGATCTGTATCAGGTACTCGCCCTGTAGGTCGAAGGTCTCCAGGTCTTGTGGCTTGCGCAGGTCGCGCTCGCAGAAGGGTGAGTTCTCCAGTAGCTGCCCATACTTGCTCAGGTATCTTTTTGGAAAGGTCACCGGGCTGAATGATTCAATAATGAATAGCCTGTTTTCCTCGTTCTCGAATTCTATCTGGTAAATAGTGCCCCTCGGCACTACCACATAGTCGCCATACCCGAACGGTATGCGGCCATACTGAGTTTTGAGCACTCCCTTGCCTTCGTGTATGAACAGGATCTCATCAGTATCCGCATTCTTGTAGAAGATGTTATCGGCGAGGCCCTTTTTAGGTGCTGCCAATGTCAGGTGCACATCGTTATTGAACAGCACCGTTTTGCGGCTCTTGATGTAATCATCCTCCGGGTTTATTTTAAACCCCTTAAAACTGCGGTGCTTCAGTATGTTCGACGTGGCAGCCACAGGAGCCACATTCACCGGCTCTTCGGTCTTCAATATCTTAGTGGGTGGATGAGCATGGTAGAGCAGTGACGAATTAGAAGAAAATCCCTCCGTGCTGAACAGTTGCTCCGAATATAATGTGCCATCCGGCTTACGAAATTGTGTATGCCGTTTTGGTGGTATCTTACCTAATGAATGATAATGAGGCATTGGTTACTTATTTATTCAAAAATACAATTTTTACCCCTACTGGGGTATATGTAGTATCAATATTAGTATTTGTAGTATTTATAGATGAAATTCTCATGAAAAAGTACATGACACCTCCCTTTAGGCGGGGCGGTCCCGAACAGGGCAATTAAGCTATTGAGCCATTATTCCAGCATCTGAGCCACCATTTCTTTCAGCAGTTCTCCGTCCTTTGCAGTATTCTTGATGCCCACAGCCATAGTGCTGTACTTGCCCAGCAGCAGCAGGCAGCGCTCTACCCGGTGCAGTGGCCAGTTTTGCGCAGCGGACATAATGTTCTTTACCGCATAAGGCGATGTGCCCAGCGCCGCCGCCGTATCCTTATCGGTTTTGCCCCGCATAAAGTTGGCAATATACAGTCGGTTGAAGTGATTATAAAAAGTGCCTATCAGCAGCGGCATGGGTGCTGCCTTGGGATTCATCAGGAAGTAGTTAAGCATGCGGTACAACTTATCCCTGTCTCCGCCCCCGGTGACCACCTCAGGAAATTCAAAGATGTTATAATCCCTGCTGATACCGATATACTTCTGTATCAGTGCCGCCGAGAGTGTGGTTTCATCAGGCACATTAATGCGGATCTTCTCCAGCTCGTTCACTATGTTTTGCAGGTCATTGCCAAGGTAAGAAGCCATGATCTGTGCCTCACGTTCGCCGATCACAAAGTTCATGTCTTTGCCCTGCTCCTGTATCCAGTGCGGCATCTTGTCTTCCCGCAGCTTATCAGATGTGTAGCAGATGCCCTTTTCCTTGGCCAGCTTGGTCACTTTGCTGCGCCCGTCTGCTTTTTTAAATCGGTGCTCTATCAGCAGTATGGTAGTAGGCGATGGCTTCTCTATATACCCTGCCAGGTCATTAAATCCTTTCAGCGCGCCCGCATCCTTCAGTATCACCACCTGTTTCTCTGCAAACATCGGGAAACGCCTGCAGGCATTCACCACATCTGCCCACTCACAGTCTTTGCCATATAGCGTAATGAGGTTGAAATCCTGCTCAGCAGGGGTCAGTATATTCTTCTCAAAATAGTTAGTGATGAGGTCTATATAATAAGGCTCCTCGCCGTCAATAAGATACACAGGCGCAAACTGCCGCAACTGCAACCCCTGGAATATTTTTTTTAGCTCTGCGTTCATCGTACAAGGTGCAATTTAGCAGAAAAAATGCACCCTATGTGTCTATTGCTCAAAATTCAGATTACTTGGCTCGTTCAGGGTCATCCACGTGCCTGTTATAGCAACAGATTTATCCACTATTTCAAAGTTCACATCGTCAAACCATATCTGCCCTGTACCGGACAGCAGTGCGCCATAAGCAAGTTTGGCTGCGTTCTCCGGCACATCAAGCACTATCTCGTATTTCTTCCATTCGGTATTGCCTTTTACGCTCCTGTTCTGCATATTGTCGAAAGACAATACTTTTCCTTTTTCTTTACCATCTACTCTGAACCAAAAGCCGCCCCATCCGTCTACATCCTGCGATTTCATATAGCCCGTCATGCGTACGCGCTTACCCAGGTATTTATCCGGCATAGAGTGCTGCATTAATGTGCCGAAGCCGGTAACGTGCTTTTTAATGGATCGTATAGTAGCTGCGTTTTTTCCATTAATGCCCGCGCCTGGGTCTGTACCCATTTCATATTTATTGGGCTGGTTGCCTGCGCGTACCCAATCCTTGGGCAGGTCGTAAGAAAGCAGTGTAAGTGCCCCTGCAAGTAATAATATGCTGATACGGTTTTTCTTTTGCATTGTATGTTTTTTTTAAGAAAATGAGTTGTTTAATATCCTGTTGTCGGTATGTTTTTATCTACGATCTCGAAGTTGATATCGTCAAACCATATCTGGCCCGGCCCGGCAAGCAATGCGCCATAGGCAAGGTTAGATGCATTTTGCGGCACATCCAGTACTATCTCATATCTTGTATACTCGCTGGTGCCAGTTGCCGCACGCCTTTGCATATTGTCAAATGCCAGTGGCTTTTTAGAGCCTGCCTGGTCTACCCTGAACCAGAAACCCGCCCAGCGTTTTACATCTTGTGTTCTCATATAGCCGGTCATGCGCACTCGCTTGCCCAGGTATTTCTCCGGTGAGCAGTCCTGCATCAGGGTGCCAAATCCATGTATCTTTTTATGCTCAAGAGATTTGATAGTGGCCGCATATTTACTATTCATGCCCATGCCCATTTCTACGCCCATGTCATATTTTTCGGGATCACTGCCCGCTTTGAACCATCCCTTTGGCAGGTCGTAAGAAACAAGGCTGCATGTTACTGCCAATAGCAGCAGGCTGTAGATGATGTGTTTTTTCATTTTGCGTGTGTGTTTTAGTAACATAATAAAGAACTTTCTATCGTAGTATTATATCCGGGTGTTTTTGGCTCTGGGTTGCAGTCTATGCCATACAGCATCGGGTCTTTAAAGTCCGGTCGGCCATGCGTTGCTTTTCTTATGGGTATTTTGTGTTTCTTTGGGTGACTATATTCGGCTATTTGTCTTTTAGGTGCTTTGTCTTCTTCTGACGAATATACTGATTCTGTGGCAGGTTGCTTAGGCCCGCCTTGCTGCTGTGCTACTGTCGGGGCCGTGTCTTCTGCTTTTAAAACCATATCGCCCGCGGGTGCAGCAACGGGGGGGCGGTACAGGAGTGCCAAAGACCCAATAACGACCAGCAATACGGCAGCAGCTAATGTGGTATAACGATGCCAGGGTATCTTATTGGCAGGGTTTATTCTTTGGGCATCCAAACGTTGCCACAGGGCATCACTATCAATAGATGCAGCCTCGGCCTGTTCCGCCTCGTTTATCTTTCGCCGAATGATCTCTTCCGTCCTGCTATCTTGCATACACTATATCTTTTTGTTGCAGCATATTTTGTAAAAAAATCTTCGCCCTGCTCAGTTGCGATTTCGAGCCGCCTTCTGTTATACACAGTAGCTCTGCTATCTCCCTGTGGTTATAGCCCTCTATCACATACAGGTTGAAGACCATCCTGTAGCCATCCGGCAATCTGTCTATCAGTTGCAGTATCGCATCGGCACTCATCTTTTCCAGCACATCATCAGCTATGGTTGTCGCTGCTGCCAGTTCTTCACTCACTACCTCTATGCTATTATTCCTTCGCAGGTGCATCAGGCACTCATTAACCATTATCTTTTTCAGCCACCCGCCTATGCTCTTCGCTCCGGCATACTCAAACCGCTCTATCGATGCAAAGAATTTACTAAACCCTGTCAGCAGTACCTCCTCGGCATCGTGGGCATCCCTTACATATCGCCGGCACAGCAGCAGCATACCCTTTGAATATGCTTCAAACAGGGCCTTCTGTGCTTTTCTGTCGTTGTTTTTACAACCTGCAATAATGCCGGCTTCATCCATGAAAATTAAGGTGCGTGTGTGCTGCTTCAAATATATATATGCCAGGGATAGCAAAAGGGTTGCGCGGGTAGTAATTTTTTTTCGAAATTCTCCTTCGCTATTGCCCCCGCCGCATCATACGTTTTCAAAAGCATCATTACATGCATAACTCAGGCAAACAACACATTTAAAAACAAAACAATATCTCTTTCTCTGCTCTCAAAAACATGCTCAAAAAGCACTTTCATTTTTCCTGAAGTATCATAAACATATAATCACCATCAAACCAACCACTTACCTCGGAAATATTTTCTATGACAGCACAGCCCGCGTCTATGACAGCGCGCTTTCCGCGCTGTCATAGATATTCGTTTTGCCTATTTCAGTGGCTCGCATCACCTTTGTCCTACAAATACATATTGAGTATGAAAAACGACGAACGCCAACAGGCACGTAATCTCTTTTTTGAGACAAATTTCACACAGGCGCAGATAGCCATAATAGTGGGTATCTCCGAAAAAACGGTATCACATTGGGCCAATGAAGACCGCTGGCGACAGCTCCGCCAGTTGGCCAAACAAACGCCCATGATGATGATCGGCGAAATGTACTGCGAAGTGTCAGCGCTCAACCAGGCTATCCGCTCCCGTGAGTCCGGCCGGCAATATGCCACTGCTCCCGAAGCCGAGATCCGTCGCAAAACACTCGCCTCCATAAAAATGCTTAAAGAAAATCAGGCGCCAGTTGTTCATGCCGAAGTGCTCGTCAACTTTACCGATTATGTAAAAAAGCTGAACCTCGCTGATGCGCAAACATTGGTAAAGCACGCCGACAAATATTTGAAAGGCGAAATGAAGATCGGTAGAAACGATGGTTTCAAAATTTACGATATGCCACCCATCCCGCCCGATGCCCCCGGCGACGTACCCGTAATGCCACCAACGCCACCAACGCCGGCATCACCCGCCAATAATGCCACCACCACTGTAGGGCCGCAAGATTTTGCGGCTAAGTCGAACAGAACAGAAAATGCACCGGATATTGCTTCTGACTCCACGAAAGGGAATACACTTTCCTTAACCCAAAATGAACCAAATATTAACCATCCTTCAACCGTTGTAGATGTAGCGAAAGAGGTTTCAGCTGATGTGGCTTTTTCCGAAGATGAGGTCACTGAACATAAACGCAACCTGCCCGCCCCGCCCCTGCCACCCGCACTTCGCCATCCGCAAAAACGCTGGATAAGGCCACGGACCATGCAACCTCTACCGGATAAAAACAAAACCGCTGCATAACATAAAATGGAAGAAAAATTAACCTTTTCCGGTAATAAATTCCACAGTCAATTACACTATCGATCTGTTGATTCGCTTGATTATCAATTTGTTAAGTAGTCACAGCCGATTTTTTTGACGTGATACAAAAGTTCCGAAGTTGGGTGCTTGATTTCTTAAATAGTTTGCTTTTTTAAATATTAGAGATACCTTGCACCTGAGTTTATTCAAAATCACCTCTTTTTGAAACGCCTTTGTTTTATTCTTTTGGTCGGTATGCCTTTTCTGCTTCATGCACAGAAGCCGGAGAGCGTACTCATCGATTCCATGGTCAGGCTGTTGAGATCCGTTGGTGAGGATACCAACAAAGTAAAACTCCTCAATGATATTGCCGAAGAATACCACAACGTAGAACCGGTAGAAGGCGTAAAATTTGGTGAGCAGGCCCTGGCACTCGCCACCGATCTCGATTGGAAGCCCGGCATGGCTTACGCCAATAGCCTGTTGGGGCTCAACTATCAATACAAGTCCGATTACCCTGCGGCGCTCGACTATGATTATAAGGCGTTGAAAATATTTGACGAAACGAAGAACAAACGTGGTAAGGCAAACCTGTTGCGCAACATGGCTAGTGTGTATCAATACGAGAAGCTTTACCAAAAAGTAGTTGAGTACGACGAAGAAGCCGCTAAATTGTTTGAACAGGTTGGTGATCAGGATGGCCTTTCATCTACTACCAGTAACCTCGGTATCTTTTACTTTTCACAGCAGCAATATGATAAGGCTATCGAGTACGACCTGAAAGCGCTGAAGATTTGCGAAGAGCAAAAAAATGATGGGAGCATTGCCAGTAATCTTAGCAACATAGGCAACACCTACATGTACTTGCACGACTATGCTCAGTCTCTGGTCTATTCGTTTCGTGCTATGCGTTTGTGCGACCGCTTGGGTCTTAAATACAGCTATGCTATAAGCCTCGGCAATATTGGCGAAACCTATCTCGCTATCGCTAAAGATTCGGCGGTTATACCCACTGATAGTCTCATCAGTAATGCAAAAGCCCAAAATCTGGCACTGGCTGTAAAGTACCTCGACAGTGCTATTACACTAAGCAAAGACATTGACCAGCCCGACAATATCATTGAATTCAGCCAATACCTTTCGGATGCTTATGAGCAGATGCGCGATTATAAAAAGGCGTTGGAATATTACAAGCAATACACAGTGTTGAATGACTCCGTATACTCTGCTGCCAACAGTATGAAGATAAAGCAGGCTGACCATATCCACGATCTTGAGATCAAAGACAGGGACCTGCAGATAGCAAGGCTGGCAATAGCCAAGCGGCGCAATGAGCGATGGCTGTTTGTTTCAGGCATCTGCCTGCTATTGGTCATAATTGGCATTGTGCTCAGGAACTATAATATCCAGAAAAGAACCAACATATTGTTATCATCCGAGAAGAAAAGATCTGATGATCTGCTACTCAACATTCTGCCCGAAGAAGTGGCCAACGAACTGAAAGTAACAGGCGGTGCTGCTGCAAAATATTTTGAAAATGTCACCGTGCTCTTCACCGATTTTGTCAATTTCACAGAAGCCAGCGAGCGGATGACGCCCACACAACTGATAGATGAGTTGCACTCCTGCTTCAAAGCATTTGATGAGATCATGAGTAAGTACAACATCGAAAAGATAAAGACCATTGGCGATGCGTACCTCGCTGTTTCCGGGCTGCCGGTTGCCGATCCGCGCCATGCAGAGCATATTGTGAGCGCAGCTATAGAGATCAATACTTTTATGGAGCAGCGCAAAGAGCAAATGGGCAATAAAACATTTTCAGTACGCATAGGCATCCACAGTGGCAGTGTGGTCGCTGGTATCGTCGGGGTAAAAAAATTCGCCTACGATATTTGGGGCGATACCGTTAACACTGCATCGCGTATGGAAGAGAACAGTGAAGCAGGAAAAATAAACATCTCACAAACTACCTACGATCTTGTGAGCAACAAATTCACTTGCACCTACCGCGGCGAAGTAGTCGCAAAGAATAAAGGTTCCTTAAAGATGTATTGGGTATCCCGGTAGGGGCCGGGCTTGCCCCTGCCCAATTACTCGCGCAAGACAAATAACACCCAACGCCAGGTAGGGGCTGGGCTTGCCCCTGCCCAATTACTCGCGCAAGACAGGTAACACCGTACGCACGGTAGGGGCTGGGCTTGCCCCTGCCCAATTACTCGCGTAAGACGGGTAACACCCAACGCCCGGTAGGGGCTGGGCTTGCCCTGCCCAATTACTCGCGCAGTGCAAGCAACACCATTGCGCCATTATTCCACATACACCGGTTCAATGGCAATATTGATGCCCTTCAGCCGCAGGTACACCTTGGCACTCGTCACCACATCCTGTAGGCAATAGGAGCCTATCCTGGCCAGGTCTTTGTCCTTCCAGTATACACCAGCCACCATGCTGCCGTCAAGGTCGCTTTTGGGCGAAGGAATGCCAAAGATGCACGCCAGCAGGGATAAGGAGGTGAAGTTCTTATGATCGCCAAAGCGCCACATCTCCAGCGTGTCTAAGTGTGCTACCTCCCATGGCTTCTTGCCCGATAGTTGCAGGCATGGTGGCAGCGGCACATCGTTAATGATCATCCTGCGGCACAGGAAGGGCATATCAAACTCCTTGATGTTGTGCCCGGAGAAGCGGATCTCCTTATGATGGCCCACGAATTTGTTAATGACCTCACAAAAGTCGGTGAGTAATACCTTTTCATTATCATTAGTGAGGGCGCGTAGCCTCATTTTGCACCCATCTTCCTGCTGCACAAGGCTGCCGATGCCTATACACACAATTTTAGCAAATTCAGAAAATATGCCTGCCCGTTCATTGAAAAGCGTTGCTGCATCAGGGTTTTCGCCCTCCGGACTTTTTAGGAATTTTGCTTTTCTGGCCCATTCTGCCTGCATGGCTTCACTAAGATGCTGGTGATCAGGCATGATTGGCACGGTTTCTATGTCTATAAACAAAATGCTTTTTAATTGCTCCATTCTGAAATCTGTAGGTTATATTTGTGCGAAATCTAATTTTATTTCAAATTTAAACAATAAATAAACAGTTATGAGCCAGTTTAATCAGTCAACTCCGCAAAATAACGCCGGTAAAAAGAACAACACCATCATTTACTGGGTTTTGATCATTGTATTGCTTTTCGGGTGCATCTATTTATTCGTGAGCAAAAGAAATATGGCTGCCGATAATGCCCTCAGCATGACACAGGCACAGCAACGATTAGACTCTGTAAAAACAGACAGGGCCTCGTTGCAAACCGATTTTGATGCTGCTTCTGCAAAAATAGACCAGTTAGTATCCCAGAACTCAAGGCTCGACAGTGCTTTGCAGGGCGATAAGCAGGCAATGGCTAAGATGCAGGCTGAGATCAGGACTATACTGAGTAACAAAAATGCAACCAAGGCCGAACTGGCTAAGGCGCGCGAAATGATCAGCAGCCTTACCGATAAGACCAAGGCTTATGAAGCCCGTATAGCTGAACTGGAAAAAGAAAATACCACGCTCACCGGCGAGAACAAAACCCTTACTCACGAGCGCGACTCCACCGGCACACAGAATGTAGCACTCAAAAAAGCAGGTTCTGTACTGCATGCTTCTAATATTCGTATGGAGCCTATCCACAAGAAAAGAAATGGCAAAGAAAAAGAAACCACTAAGGCTAAAAGGGTGGATGAGTTCCGTATCAAATTTGATATAGATGAGAACCGCATCGCCGAAAGTGGCACTAAGCAGATCTACCTGCGCATCATAAGCCCTGATGGCAACATCATGACCAACTCTGCCAACGGATCTGGTATGCTCACTACAAGCAAGGGTGGCCAGCTCAGCTACTCAATAGAAAGCGACATAGCCCTTACCCAAAACCAGCCTGTAAAGGATATTACTGTAGATTGGAATCAAACCGGCGATTATAACAAGGGTACTTATACCATTGAGATATACAACGAAGGGTTCCTTGTTGGTAGTGGTACCGTAACATTAAAATAAGGAACAAATAACACTAATAGTGAAGGGGTTGCTCAAAACAACCCCTTTTCTATGTCACACTTAACAATTCGGTAATGTGGAGTTCTTTTTAGTTTAACATTGGAGGGCTAATTTTGTAGAAAATTTAGTGTGAAACATGGAGGTATTTCCTGGAAAGATCCTGATAGTTGATGATGAACCGGATATTGTAGAGTTCATCAGTTATAACCTGAAAAGCAAAGGCTACCTGATCGCCGCCGCCAAAGATGGGGTTGAAGCCATCCGTAAGGCCAGGGATTTTCGCCCCGATCTTATCCTGTTGGATATCATGATGCCAAACAAAGATGGCATAGAAACTATCAGGGAACTCCGCCAGATGCATGAATTTGATGATACAGCGATCATCTTCCTCACTGCCCTCCACGAAGAGAAATACGAGATCGAAGGCCTCAAAATTGGTGCTGATGACTACATCACCAAGCCTATTAAGCCTGAGTTGCTTGCTACCCGCATAGGTTCCGCGCTCCGCCGCTTCCGCAAAGATGATGAGCAGGATCAGAAAACCACCTTCGGTGACCTCGAGATCAATAAAACAAAGTTTACCGTTACTTACAAAGGCACCGAGATATTGCTGGCCAAGAAAGAATTTGAGCTGCTTTCGTTGCTTGCTTCCAAGCCCGGCCGTGTATTCCTGCGAAACGAGATATTGCAGCGCGTATGGGGTACTGATGTGATCGTAGGCGACCGTACCATCGATGTGCATATCCGCAAGATCCGCCAGAAGGCAGGTATAGACCTCATTACTACGGTAAAAGGGGTTGGCTACAAGTTTGAAATGGCGTAGCTGTAACAAATGCCAAATATCAAAACACAATTTCGCTCTATCTCTGTTATTTGCGTTTGGAATTTGGAATTTGATATTTGGAATTTGATATTTTGATTACCTTAGTGGCACACTATGTCCGTACTGGATACTAAAAATCTTTCGCCAAGGCGGCTGTCATTTATTACCGCGCTCATCATAAGCTCGGCTAATGCTTTGCTCAGCCTGTTACTACACCTGCAATGGTATATCCCGCTCATTGTTTTTGGTGTTACATTCGGTATTATATACTTCTTGTATTACTATACGCTGCAGCGCTTCATTTACCGGAAGATCAAGATCATTTACAAATTCATTTACCAGACCAAGGCAACTAAAAAGGAAGAATTCTTTTACGAACATATACTGCCACAGAAATCTATCGAAGAGGTAAGTGAGGATGTGCAGCGCTGGGCCATGCAGCGCAAGGACGAGATCGATATTCTTAAGGCCAATGAGCAATTCAGAAAGGAGTTTCTTATGAACCTGGCGCATGAGCTACGCACGCCTATTTTCTCCGTACAGGGCTATGTGGACACACTTTTGGGTGGCGCGCTTGAAGATGAAGAAGTAAACCGTAAGTTCCTCAATAATGCTTCTAAAAGCATTGACCGCCTCGTGAGGCTGGTAGATGACCTGGATGAAATATCCAAGCTGGAAGTGGGCAAGATACCCATGATACAGGAGTCGTTCCCCATCCAGGATCTCATCAAAGATGTGTACGAGGAGTTTTCTTTAAAGGCGAAGGAAAAGGATATACAACTGTCTTTCAAGAAGGGTACTGAGCGCCCCATTGCCGTCAATGCGGATAAGCAGAAGATCAAGCAGGTGCTGGTCAACCTAATTGAGAATGCGCTCAAGTATGGCAACGAGCATGGCAACATCATAGCAGGTTGCTACGAGATGGATGACAAGCACATCTACGTAGAAATATCAGATGATGGGCCGGGCATCGGAGAGGACCATCTCCCCCGTATCTTCGAGCGGTTCTATCGTGCCGATCGCAGCCGCAGCCGTGCGATAGGCGGCACTGGCCTCGGCCTTGCTATAGTAAAGCACATTGTTGAAGCGCATGGCCAAACAGTGAACGTACGCAGCAAGCCCGGTGTAGGATCATCGTTCGGCTTCACATTGGATAAGGGGGGCAACCAGTAACATTATTTCCGCTTCTTCGTTATCTCCTTTTTAATGCTTCGGTAGGCAACAACGCGCTCCCCCAATTTCTGTTATGGCATGTTTTTAATAGGGATAACGGGAGTTATGGAATTCAAAAAGACTTTCCGGGATATATGGACAATACTGAAAGCGACCTTCCGGGGATTTTCGGATAACAAGGTTACAAAGCTGGGTGGTTCGCTGGCATATAGTGCGGTGTTTTCCATGGGGCCAATGCTGATTGTGGTCATATCTTTGTGTGGGCTGTTCCTCGGCAGGGATGCGGTAGAGGGTAGGGTGTATGCCACGCTCACAGGCTTCCTCGGACAGGAGAGCGCAGCATCCATACAGGCTATCATTAAGCAGGCGGCTATCGGTGGTCATAGTATGTTAGCGGTGGTCGTCGGTGCAGTAGTGTTATTGGTTGGCGCCACTTCGGTATTTTCGGAAATACAAGACTCTATAAATGATATATGGGGGGTAAAACCTAAACCTAAGCGTGGCTGGCTGAAGATGCTGCAAAACAGGTTTCTTTCGTTCTCGGTGATAGTGGGGCTTGGCTTCCTGCTGCTCGTGTCCATGTTTTTTACAACCGTGCTGGATGCCTTTAGCGACCAGTTGCATACCCACTTTCCCGGGATAGCTATAGTGGTCATCTATATCATTAACCAGGTGCTTACGTTGGTAGTGACAACCGTGATCTTTGCAGTGATCTTCAGGGTGCTGCCGGATGCCGATATACAGTGGCGGGATGTGATAGCAGGGGCTATTGTTACGGCATTATTGTTTATGCTGGGTAAGTTTGCCATCTCTGTATACATCAGCAAAACAAAGGTAGCTACTAGCTACGGCGTAGCAGGCTCCCTGGTAGTAGTGCTGCTATGGATATATTACTCATCACTGATATTATACCTGGGCGCAGAATTTACTAAGGCATATGCCATACAGTATGGGTCGGAGATACACCCCAATGAGTACGCAGTGACCACACGGCAGGTAGAAGTGGAAACGGGTAACAAGTCTATACAGGAGAACGTGAAAGCTGATGTACGTGAGGATAAGAAGTGATCTTTTCGTATTTTTACTAAAACAGCCTTGTTATGCTATTGCACATCCATCCCGAAGATCCGCAACCAAGGAACATCAAAACTGTAGTAGAATGCCTGTTGGATGGGGGGGTGATTATTTATCCCACAGATACTATTTACGGCATGGGGTGCAATATCTTTAATGCTGACGCCATTGCCCGTATTGCCCGCATCAAGGGTATGGATGCAAAGAAGGCGCAGTTCTCCTTCATTTGCTCCGATCTCAGCCACATCAGTGACTATGCGCGTAGCGTAGATACTCCCGTCTTTCGTATGCTGAAGGCGGCACTGCCCGGGCCATATACCTTTATATTGCAGGCCAGCAAGCAGGTACCTAAGCAGTTAAAGACAAAAAAAGACACAGTAGGCATCCGTGTACCGGATAACAAGATATGCCTCGAAATAGTGAAGCAACTGGGCCACCCGCTGATGAGTACATCATTGCCCATGGATGGCGATGTGGAGTACTATACCGACCCTGAGCTGATGCAGGAACAATTCGGGAATTTAGTAGATATCGTTATCGATGGAGGTCCTGGGCATATCCTTTCTTCCACTGTTATAGATTGCACACAAGGTGTGCCTGTACTGGTGCGTGCCGGGGCAGGGGAGTGGGAAAAGTTGATTGGGTGATTGGTTAACTGGTTGATCAGTTGTCGTTCCACAAGTTCACGATGACAGGTAAAGTGTTAATATGAAAATGTACTCATAGCTCTATACGTATAATTGGGATAATTCTAATTGTCAAATTGCCCAATTAACTAATTGCCTAGTTAACTAATTGACCTATTTTAGCGGCACAATAACTGATACATGAAACACGCATATATTTTTCCGGGCCAGGGCGCGCAGTTTTGCGGCATGGGTAAGAATCTTTACGAACAGGGTGGCGCTGCCAGGGATTTTTTTGAACAAGCCAACGATATATTGGGATTCCGTATTACCGATGTCATGTTCTCCGGCACAGAAGAAGAGTTGAAGCAAACCAATGTAACACAGCCGGCCATTTTCCTGCATTCCACTATTTTATTCCAGACAACGGCTGGCCTTATGCCTGATATGGTAGCAGGTCATTCGCTGGGCGAGTTCTCTGCGCTTATAGCCAATAAAGTGTTGTCATTTGAAGATGGCCTCAGGCTGGTATCTAAGCGTGCCGCAGCCATGCAGCGAGCCTGCGAGATCAACCCCTCAACCATGGCCGCAGTGCTGGGTATGGAAGATGCAAAGGTAGAGGAGATATGCGCTGAGTTTACTGACGAAGTAGTGGTGGCAGCTAACTATAACTGTCCCGGCCAGCTCGTGATCAGCGGCAGCAACGAAGGTGTTCGGCAAGCTTGCGAGCGACTGAAAGCTGCGGGTGCTAAACGCGCGCTCATCTTACCTGTAGGAGGAGCATTCCACTCACCGCTCATGGCGCCTGCGCGCGAAGAGCTGGCTGCGGCAATAGCAGCCACAATCTTCAGCGCACCCACATGCCCGGTATACCAGAATGTGGATGCAAAGCCATACACCGACGCTGCAACCATTAAACAGAACCTCATCAACCAATTGACCGCACCTGTCCGCTGGACACAAACTGTACAGAACATGGTTGCAGATGGAGCGAATCATTTTACCGAAGTAGGGCCGGGTAGTGTGTTGCAGGGTTTGGTAAAGAAGATCGTGAAGGACATTGCTACCGATGGATTGAATTGATCGTAGCAAACAACGCGTCCGTTGGTGTTATTCTGTACAACCATCCTTTAAGCCGACAGTGTGTTTTCGCTTTTGTCATCCCGAGGTACGAGGGATCTACACGCTATGCTATTGTGTGTAGCACTTCCTAAAATAGAATGGGGCTAACCTTTTTTAGTCAGCCCCGCAAAAAAGTTAATGACTTATCAACCTGTCAACTCACCTCAGGTCCACCACCTCAACACCTGCATGTTCTTTTGGGTTCCAGGTGAAGTAGGAGTCAGGAATGTTGGCGTTAGGGGTGAAGTTGCTTACTGTATACTGGTATTTGTTGCCGTTCTTTTCCCAGATGTTGCCACCGGCTATTACTGAGGTTGCTTTGTCTACCAGCAGTTCTATTTTACTGAATTGCTTGCTCTTGTCATTAGGCACCATTTCTATCACATCACAGTTCTTGCCGCCTTCTTTGCGCTCGCCCTTGTAGGTGTATTTGTATTCTTTGTCGTAGAAGTTGGTGAACAACTTGGCGGGTGATAATGTTTGTTCGGAAGGATTGTAATTGCTTATCTGCACTTCTTTTGCGTCCTTGGTATAGGTCCAGATGGTCTTGGTATCGCAGATGATCTCCTGGCCACTGAGCAGCACATGGTATTTCTGTCCTTTCAGGGATATAGAGCCTTTTTTCGAGTCGGTAACTTTGCCACCCTTGCCGCCTGTGAGGTTGAGCGCAAAATTGGCTTTTAATGATTTAAGGCTGTTCACTTTCTTGCTCACTGCTTCCAGCAACGCTTTGGCTTTCGCATCGTTTTGGGCTGATGCCTGTACTGTTGCGCAACTGACCGCCAAAGCGCAGAATAATGCTATTTTTCTCATTTGTAATGATTAAATTAAAATAATTTTAAAGAGGTGCAAAGTTAACTCAATGAATCTAAAAATTCTTGTAATTCTGATTCGGTCCTGAAAAACACCTCGCGGGCCTTGCTGCCGTTGGCCGCGCCTACTACGCCTGCTGCCTCAAGCTGGTCCATTATGCGGCCTGCACGGTTGTAGCCCAGGTTCAGCCTGCGTTGCAGGTTAGATGTAGAGCCTGATTGTGACTGCACCACCAGGCGGGCACAATCCTCAAATAGTTTATCGCGGTTTTTAAGGTCTACATTTTTGCTGCCGCCATCTTCATCATCCATTTCCGGTTCAGGCAGGTGGTGTGCGGTAGCATAGCCTTGCTGGTCGCCTATGAAGTCTACTATTTTTTCTACTTCAGGTGTGTCTACAAATGCGCATTGCAGGCGCAGCAGCTCGCTGCCATGTGAAACCAGCATGTCGCCGCGGCCTATCAGTTGTTCTGCACCACCCGCATCGAGGATGGTGCGGCTATCCACCTTAGCTGATACCTTGAATGCGATACGTGCCGGGAAGTTGGCCTTGATGGTGCCTGTGATCACATTCACTGACGGGCGTTGCGTGGCAATGATGAGGTGTATACCCACGGCACGGGCCAACTGTGCAAGGCGTGCAATAGGCATTTCCACTTCTTTGCCGGCGGTCATGATCAGGTCTGCAAATTCATCGATCACCAGCACTATGAAGGGCAGATATTTATGCTCGGCAGGATTTTTTATCCGCCTGTTCACTATTTTTTCATTGTACTCCTTTATGTTCCTTGCACCGGCTTCTTTCAGCAGCTCATAGCGGTTGTCCATCTCATCGCACAGGGCTTTGAGGGTGTATATGGCCTTCTTGGTATCAGTGATAATGGGTTCTGCTTCGTTGGGCAGTTTGGCAAGGAAGTGCTTCTCTATTTTGCGATATACAGAAAGCTCCACCTTCTTGGGGTCCACCATTACGAACTTCAGTTGCGATGGATGTTTCTTATACAGCAGAGACACAAGTATAGCATTGATACCTACCGATTTGCCCTGCCCTGTAGCGCCCGCCATCAACAGATGGGGCATGGTGGCGAGGTCTACGATGTAGTTCTCATTATCTATCTTTTTACCGAGGGCGATCGGCAGGCTCATTTTGTTATTCACAAACTTTTCGCTGGAGAGCAATGCCTTCATAGATACGATCTGCTTGTTGGCATTAGGTACCTCTATACCTATGGTGCCACGGCCCGGTATGGGCGCTATGATACGGATGCCAAGAGCCGCGAGGTTCAGCGCTATATCATCTTCCAGGTTCCTGATCTTGGAGATACGCACACCTTCTGCAGGTACTATCTCATATAGCGTAACGGTAGGGCCTACAGTAGCTGTGATCGTTTTGATCTCTATACCGAAGCTGCGCAGCGTGGTGATGATCTGGTCTTTATTTCTTTCCAGTTCTTCTTTGTTCAGCGAGATGGCCTCCTGCACACGGTCTTCAAGCAGGTCGAGTGTAGGGAATCTATAGTTCTTCAGGCTTTCTTCAGGTGCATACGGTTCGTTGTCTGCGATAGAGATATGGTCGCCATGTTTTATCGCAGGCTTTTCTTCCTGGTGTACTACGTAGGAGAATTCCAGGTTTTCAGATTCCTGTGCAGCCGGCACCCCACCTTTATCCTGGTTATTCACAAACTCCTGGTATGCCTCGTATTCCTCATCCTCAGGCTCTTCTTCATCTGTAGTAGCCGCATTATCCAATACATGTGTACCTTCTTTCTCCGCAAGGGTCATTGCCCATTCTTTACCCGGTGCATGCGCATCTATCACCAATGGGTTGTTTGCTCCGCCATAGCTCAGTTGGTTGGCCGAACTGTCTATTGCAAACGGTGGGGTATCTTCAACTAATGTTGTATCCTCGGTATTGGTTGCTTCTGCAGGCTGGTTAAATACAGGGGTAGGGGCGAGCGCTGCTTTCATCTTCTCGGCATGCGCGCGCATGCGCTTGAGGAAGGGGCTTATATCGAGTGCGAAAATGACAAAGACAAAGAATAGCACCGTAGATAATAGCACCATGCCGGTGCCGCCATAGCCAATGAGCCCGTTGAAATATTCTATCGCTACCTTACCCAGCGCACCACCCAGCGGGAACGTACTATCAGGGAATAGATAACTAAGTATAGGCGCTACCAGCAGGAGTAGTATAGATACCCACCTCATGTACCGGAGCAATGGGGTAACTCTTTTTCCGTAGATGAGGTGTAAGCCAATACCGGCTATCGCGAGGCCGATCGCCATAGATGCGATGCCGGCACCTTTATAAACTAGAATGTGTGAGAGCACGGCGCCAAGGCGGCCACCCCAGTTGGCGATCTGTGTACGGTCGTGAAGCAGGAAATTCCAGGTGCCACTTGCCGAGATTAGGCTATCCTGGTCAGTGCTCCATGTAAAGCAATAGCTGATGATGGCCAGGCAGATAAAAATACCCGACATCATCAGGAAAATGCCCAATCCAAGCCGGATCTGGCGTTTTTTATCAATGCTTACCGGTTCTATATCGTTTACCTTGGGCGGGGGTGCTGTCTTCTTATTTTTGAGTGAATTGGCCATTTGGGCTGTTAACGGGATAAAAATACAATATTATTAAAGCAAAAAAACTAAATCCGCCCGTACGGCAAATATATTTTGTATCAGGGTCGTTATTTCTTTAGCTGTAAAGCAAACGTTTCGGGCTTTTTTGCCCGTCTTGATAAATATACAAACCAGGCAAAGGGTGATGATAATCACTTAAATGATAATATTATTCAACGGCTTGCTTAAATGCCTGTTTGTCGCTGGTTTCGGGCTTTTATGCAGATGATAAAATTAAAATTATAACAGAAAATGGTGCTACTTTAATTTATTTCTGTATTTTCAACCGTTGTATAAAACCTCTTTTGAGATTTTTGCAGGTACATTACTGATGGGAATGTTTCGGCTGTGTGAAAAGAAAATTAATAAAAAATAAGAAAACGTAACATTAATCTACTAACTTTACAACGATAATTATTACATACAATGATAAGGAGAAAGATCAACACCCGTATAAGCCTGGCCGTAGCAATCGCGCTCACCGGCCCTGTTGCTTTAGCCCAGGATATTCACTTTACACAGTTTGATATGGCGCCATTGGTGGTCAATCCTGCCTTTACTGGCATGTTTGATGGCCGTGTGCGGGCAGCTGCTATTTACAGGAACCAATGGGGTAGTGTTACCATTCCTTATGTGACCACAGGTGCATCCGTAGATCTTCCGTTGCTGATAGAAAGGAACGGCGATTATCTCGCAGCAGGATTGCAGGTATATCAGGACAAGGCAGGTGATGGTAATCTCACCAATACCACAGTCCTTGGTTCTGTGGCGTACCACAAATATTTCGGGCAGTCTGAGCATGGGGCAAGTGACCTTGCAGTAGGCCTCCAGGGCGGTTATACGCAGAAGAGCATCGACCTTTCGAGGTTGTACTTCGGTGATGAATATACTAATGGTACTTTCGTTCAGGGGCAATCGCAGGAATACCGCCTCGGCCTCGGCAATTCAGTTAGCTACTACCTGGTTAATGCAGGTATTTCTTTCAGCCAGTCTACCAGCGAGAAGTTTGGTTATGTACTGGGCATTGGCGCCAACAACATCAACCAGCCTACAGATGCGATAGAGAAGAAACAATCTTCAAATAATACATTGGATATGCGCTATACCGCAGAGGCAGGCGCACAGATAGCAGCAGGCGAAAGGTTGAGCCTCCGCCCGGCGGTATTGTACCAAAATCAGGCTTCTGCCAGTGAGATCATCGTGGGCAATGAGTTCCATTATGAAGTAGGCGGCAATCCCGGTTACGAAAATTTTTCGAGTGCTATATTTTTGGGTGGCTGGTATCGTACAGGCGATGCCGCGATGATCACCGGTGGGGTAGAATTTAAAGGTTTCAGGATAGGAGTATCCTATGATTACAATATTTCTTCGCTTAATACGGCAAGTAATGGCCAGGGCGGTTTTGAGATCGCTATCAGGTATATTGCTCCAAATCCATTGAGATTCGCTAATAAAAGGACGATTCCCTGCGGCCGTTTCTAAGAAAAAACATATAATAATTAAAAGAAGGGCTAAAGTTTTTTTTCAAAGCCCTTCTTTTTTTTAAAACCAATGTATACTTTTATATCCATTAACAACGCTCACGCACATGAGAAAAAATTGGCTGTTACTTATTTTTGCAACGATACTCGTTACCGTACAATATAATACATACGCTCAAAGTAAAAATAAACAGAAGTATTCCAGCAAACATAATAATCCGATAGACAAGCTGACTGACCGCAGAAAGCTCGGCTATGCTGACGACCTGTTCAAGGCGGGTAGCTATTTCGATGCTATCGATTATTACCAACAGTTAAAAGCTGATGATGAGCGTAATGCTTATTACACTTACCAACTGGCGTGGTGCTATCTTTCTACACGTGACTATGTGCCTGCTGCGCATTATTTTTCTGAGGCTGATGCCCTTGGTAAAAAGATATACCCACTGGCCAGCTTCTACGCAGGCCGTATGCTGAAACAGCAGGGCGAGTACCAGGCTTCAATAAATATGTTCAATCATTTTTTGGAGGATAATAAAAAATCATCTGCTTCGGGATCATTCGTTAATCCTGATCCGCGTATCCAGAACAGCCCCGACAGAACTGTGCCTCCTAAATCAATGAAAGAGGTGAAGAAAAGGGCACAGGTGGAAATAGAAGGTTGTACAATGGCCATCAATTCTATTAAAGAACCTAAACCGGTAACTGTAATTAACGCAGGCCCTAATGTGAACTCTTCTTATACAGAGCTTTCTCCTTACCCGCTTGGCGATACTGCTTTGCTGTTCTCTACTATGGGACGTAATGAGGTGATAGAAGCACTGGGTCATGACAAGGCTAACTATAAAGAGCACTTCATGGTGTCGCACAAACAGCCTCATTATGTGGATTCATTCCAATGGCCTTTAGTGTTTTATGATGGAGGTTTCAGGGATGCATCTGTGCATGAAGGTAATGGCTGCTTCAGCCCCGGTGGCAATAGCTTCTATTTTACTAAATGCCAGGAAGGTGATACGCAGGTGATCACTTGCAGCATCTTCGAATCTAAGTATGGTGCAGAAGGCTGGGGCCCAGCTACCCTGGTGGGAGGTAATGTGAATGAGCCGGGTTCTTCCAATACTATGCCTTTCGTAGCTAAGGTGGGTAAGAAAGATGTACTGTTCTTCTCTTCAAATCGTAAGCTGCAAAGCCGTGGTGGCTATGACATCTGGTACTCGATCATAGATCCCCGTAATAACTCTTATCGCCGCCCGCAAAACTGTGGTAAGAAGATCAATACTTCGGGTGATGAAATCACTCCATATTATGACTCCCGTACCAACAATCTTTACTTTGCAACCAATGGCCTGAAGTCAATGGGTGGATTTGATATCTATGAAGCAAGCGGAGGCCCTTCACGTTATACAGATGTGCATAACATGGGCTACCCGATCAATACATCTGCTGATGAACTTTATTTCATTAAAGACCCATTGGGCAAACCGGATGCTTATGTAGTATCAAACCGTATCGGTTCTTACGCACTGAAAAACCCAACCTGCTGTAACGACATCTGGCGCATACAGTACGAGCCTAAGCTGGCTATCATGGGTAAGGTAGTAAGTAAAAGGACTAATGACCTGATGCCACAAACTGTGGTGAAGCTGATCGACCAGAAAGGCGAGATGAACACTTATAATTCTGAGGACGGTAATTTCTACTTCAATATCAGCCGCGGCCATTCTTATACAGTTACCGGCGATAAATCAGGATATACTTCTTCCCGTGCTTCAGTAAGCACTATGGAGATCAAACGTTCTGACCCGGATGATACCGTAATGGTAACCATCTACCTCGACAGCATCAGAAATAGTTTCAGTGTAAGCAATATCTACTACGATTATGATAAGGCTACTCTGCGCCCTGAGTCTGTTGCTTCTTTGGATTCTGTGGTTCACTTCCTTTCTGACAACCCTTCTATCACTGTAGAGATATACTCTTATACAGATGCGAAAGGTAGCGACGAATATAACCTTGCATTATCACAGCGCCGTGCACAATCGGTTTTGGATTATCTTGAAAAGAACAACATCAACAGGGATCGTTTGACCGCTAAGGGCTTTGGTAAGAAAAATGCCGCTGCTCCTAATGAATCAAATGGCAAGGATAATCCGGAAGGACGCCAGCTTAACCGCCGTACAGAGTTCCGCATCATCACTGATGTGCCTACACGCCGTGTATTGTACAACAGCGCATTGCCGGGCAGCATGGATCAGCAGGAGAAGAACCTCCGTGTAGAACCGGAAGATAATGATGAGCCTGCAGGCGCTAAAAAGCCCGATACTAAAAATGACGAATAATTTGTAGAAGCTATTCTACGTAATAAACAAAAGGTTGCACGTTGTGCAACCTTTTGTTACTTTTATAAAAAACTATATTATGCCGCACATTCTTGTCATCATCATCATTGGCGCCATTGCAGGTTGGATAGCCGGCGCACTCGTTAACTCGGATAGCAACAGCATCTTGCTGGACATTGTTATCGGTATTGTGGGGGGCTACATCGGCAATCGCCTTTTTGGCAACATGCTGAATATTACCTCAAACATTTACATTAACGAGATCATCACTGCGGCTGTAGGAGGTGCTACCTTGCCCTCGTTATCAAACTGATCAGAAGGGCTGTATAAGCTAATATGGAACATTTAAAAGTAACACTTTCGATCACCTCACCCGATGAGTGTGATATACTCATTGCATTGCTCTCTGGTATTGGGTACGATGGATTTGAAGAAGAGGAGGGGCATCTGCTGGCCTATATTGCGCAAACAGCATTCAGCGAAGATGAGCTGGCAGAAGTAACCACATCAAGAGGTATAACGTATACTACCGAACTGATAGCCGCACAAAACTGGAATGCACTGTGGGAATCTAATTTTGAGCCTGTAGTAGTGGATGGGTTTTGTACGATACGCGCTCATTTTCATGATATGGAAATAGCTACTCCGTATGATATAATGATCACACCCAAAATGTCTTTCGGCACGGGGCATCATGCTACGACGCAGCTCATGATGCAATTCATGAAAGATATTGACCTGAAAGATAAGACGGTACTAGACTTTGGTACAGGCACCGGTGTGCTGGCCATACTTGCCGAAATGCTGGGCGCTGCTGATATACTGGCTATAGATAACGATGAGTGGTCGGTGATCAATACACTGGAAAATATAGAACGAAACAGTTGCAATAAGATCACAGTCATGCAGGGCTCATTAGAGATCGCTGACGATTTTCAGCCGGGGATCATCCTGGCAAATATCAACCGGCATATTTTATTGCAATATATGCCAATGCTCTATGCAAAGCTGGCAACACAGGGCACGCTGCTGATGAGCGGCCTGCTTACGGATGACCGGGAAATAATAATGGAAGCAGCTCTTGAAGCAGGGTTTAAGTATAATGGTCTACGGGAACAGGCGAACTGGATCGCGTTAATTATGGAGAAATAGCGGTACAGCACATTTTAATACTAAATAGTTATGAATAAACGTGTTATACAATATAAAGATTGTCTAACCGCCTATTAGGATATTTGATAAAGAAGGTTTAAATTTGTTTTCTTCAATAACAGAATATCTGAAATGACCATAGCGCTTCTTCTCATTTTAGCATACTTAATAGGTTCAATTCCTACGGCGGTTTGGGTGAGTAATTGGGTTTTCGGGATCGATATACGTGAGCATGGCAGTGGTAATGCAGGTGCTACAAATGCCTTCAGGGTATTGGGCAAAAAAGCCGGTTGCGGTGTGATGCTTGTGGATATGCTCAAGGGGTTTCTTGCTGTAAAACTGGCATTGTTATCCGTACTTGTTCCGCTTAGCGAGCCTTTTGTAAATCTCCAGATCTTTTTAGGCCTTGCCGCTGTTGTAGGCCATATCTTTCCTATTTGGGCCGATTTCAGGGGCGGCAAGGGTATTGCTACTTTGTTTGGGATGATCTTATCCATACACCCTATTGTAGCATTAAGCCTTGTGGTAGTATTTATGCTGATGCTGGTGCTCACACGCTACGTATCGCTAAGTTCCATTGTTGCCAGTATTGCTTTTCCGCTGCTCTTGTTGTCTATCTTTAATGCGCATGCGCAGGAACTTAGCTATAGGTTGTTTGCTATAGCCACAGCCTTTCTTGTAGTGCTCACGCACCACAAGAATATCAGCAGGCTCATTAGTGGCAATGAGAATAAAGTGCCGCTTTTCCGTCGCCGGAGAATGCGCGACGATAGGGAATAATCAATTCAGCCATTTACAACTGATCATATCCGCATACCTCTTTACAAAAAGTTGTTCAGCTACATCTATCCGCTTTCCCTCAGGCGGAGGCCGGGAGCAGTGAATCCTGATCTTGAACTATTGCTGTATCGCGGCAGGTTGCAATTGGCTACGCCCGATGCATTATACTCAGATGGCGATCACTACACACCTGCGCTGGCGGCACTGGGCTATTTCAAAGACATACTGCCTGCGGTAAAGACTGTATTGGTGCTGGGTTCCGGATTGGGCAGCACGTTACACATCATCAGGCAGCGTGGGTTTAACACAACTAATACACTGGTAGATATAGACGAGGTGGTACTGGGCTGGGCCATGGAGTTTATGGAGGCAGATGTTGCAGCAAATACCACACCTGTTTGTGCCGATGCGTTGGTATTTATGCAGCAGAATAAGACTAAGTACGACTTTATATTCATTGATATCTTTAATAACAGGACAGTGCCTGATTTCGTGTGCAGTACTGAATTCTTATCGCTGTGTGCGGCAGCTATGGCCCCCGGTGGGCATATAGGCTTCAATTACATTGTCAATGACCCTGAGCAGTGGATAGAGGTACAACAGAATTTTAAGTCGGTATTCCGAAAGCAATATATTATAGAAGACGGAGTGAATAAAATATTTGTGAGCTGAAAGTCTTAGCTATGCCCGGTCGCTTTCTTCAACTCGCGTAGCCTGACGCAGTTCAATGTCAGAGAAACCGTGAAAAATATAAGCTGGATCGCAGCAACCATTAGCCAATTGGATGGCTTTCTTTCGCTGATCACTTTCAGCTCTATCAAACTGCCTGCAACCATTATGGAGCTGCATACTATTCCTATCAGCAACATTGGCTTTGAATTCATGAAACGCTTTATTTCTTCATCGCTGTAGGACCTCATTTGTTTTTTTGTTGACATTTGTTGCCATCGGGTATATGAAATATACGAGCTGTATATTTTATCTCCCTACCAAAGATAAGAAAATTGAGGAAAGGAAGAATCAAAACGGATAACCGATTGACGCAAACAAGATAAGGTTATTAGCACGCCAGGTGGAGTTGAAAATATCTATCTGGTTGAATACCCAGCCGTAGTTGTCGCCTACGTAGGGCTTTTTGACAGGTATTGCGGCTTCGACCCTCAGTGTGAGGAAGGAGGCAATATCAAACCGGAAACCACCGCCCACATCGGCAGCAATGTCTTGCCCGAGATATTGGATATCAAAGTTGCCACCTACGTAGCTGGGGTCTTTTTTGGTGAGCCATATATTGCCTGCATCCCCGAAAATAACGCCGTTCATCTTTACTGCTCCCGCAAAAAGCATGGAGATAGGGAAA
The DNA here is from genome assembly GCA_903877645.1 of uncultured Bacteroidota bacterium. Classification (GTDB taxonomy): domain Bacteria; phylum Bacteroidota; class Bacteroidia; order Chitinophagales; family Chitinophagaceae; genus Nemorincola. The sequence continues at coordinate 38,742 of CAIRES010000075.1, forward strand.
CGGAATTCACCGTTGAATTCCAGCTTTATATCCCCGGTGCGGTCTATCTGGTCCGTATTGTTGGTGGTGAGGTCATAAAAGCTGCCGGGGCCGAGTGTGCGTATACGCCAGCCACGCAGGCTATAGGGCCCGCCAACAAAATACTGCTTGATATAGGGCAACGCATCAGACTGACCATAAGGCAAGCCTACACCTCCATAAAATCGGAATGCAAATACCGAATGGGGCAGTGTAAAATAATGACGGGCATCAAAATCGAATTTATAGTATTGGGCATATTGTATCTTGTACAAGTCATTGAGCGCCACGCCCAGTTGGTTGATGCCACTCAGCAATGCTCCCGCTTCCTCCACACCCAGCTTCAGAAAGGAATAGTTGTGTGCGTGCGTTACTGCAATGTCGTCATAGGTAAAAGTTAGGTTCTCGCCTTCTATAAAATTCTCTTTATAGCTGTTCCTTAAATAATCATTGGTCGACAATACTTTCTTGAAAGAATCCGTTTCTACGGGCAAGCTGATGATATTGATGAATGCCGGGGATAGCGACCAGGTAATGGTTTGGGAGCGGTGCCAGCTATAGGTGAAGTTGGCGCTGGTGTTGATCAGTGTAAAATAATTGACACGGTCTATCACATTTTCGCCACCACCAATGATAGTATGAGGTACGTTATTGTCCTGGAAAAGCGAAGCGGCAAACGGAGAAAGGAACTTAGGAAAATCAATGCTGGCATTGAGCCCGTAATACTTGGTGAGCAGGCTGAAATTTTTTATAAAATCATTGCCTGTATTATAGGCCAGTTCCACACCGCCGCTCACACCTATGTTGAGCAGGTTGGCGCCTTTGGCAAAGTTCCGGTCGCGATAATTTACACCTACCGAGTTGCCTAATGAATAAGTGGAGCCACTGGATATCTCATAGTTGGTAGAAAGGTCATGTTTTTTTGCGCGGTTCAGGTAAATGTTGCAATTCAACAAACTACTGTTTCGGTTGGCAAGAGAAAACTCAGGGCGCACGTACTGGAATATGCCCAGTTCGCTGAGCTTGGTATAGGTCTTATCCTGGTCTGCCTGTGAGAATAGTTCACCCGGAGCAATAAAGATATGTTCATCGAGTACCTTGGCGTGAACATAATTTTTATGGAATTTATAAGTGATGCCGCCAATGTCCTTTTTGATCATTTGGGTATCAGTAAGATCAATAGCATTTTGGTAGTCGGGGTATACGGTCACAGATGCTACAGTATATTTTTTAAAGGACAGGGTATCATCAGATAGCTGAATGTAACCTGTAATATCTATAGTATGCCTTTTATGCTTTAGGCCTGAGGCCATAAAATGCGCTGCGGCTTCGAAAGGGCTTTCCACCTCCTTGAAGACTGCCTTGTCCATAGTATCCAGCCCTTTAAGGAAATTCACATTGTCTTGTGTGAATTTGTAATACCCGTTGTTGCGCATCAGTGAGGTGATGCGGCTTCTTTCGTCATCAAGCTGGCTGTACGTGAATTCCAGTCCTTTGCGCAATATGGTTTCATTGGCATGTGCCGCCATGATTTTTGCAATTGCACTATCCTCGATGTTGTAATGCACAGCATTGATAAGGTAGTTTTCCCCGGTATGTACAGTATAGGTTGCGTATGCTTTTTTATGTTTGTAAATGACGGTGTCTTTTATCTTAGCATAAAAATACCCCTGGTTAAATAAGTAGACTTTCATATTGAGTGTCGACCGGTACATTAAAGACGTGTCTAAAAGCACGGGGCGTTCTACAGATTTAGATAGCAGTGAATCGGGTCGGCTGCGTAATTTTTCATAACGGCGGTTGTAGCGCCACAATTTTGTCGGTGTACTGAAGGGTAATATTTCTGCGCCATCACTGTTTGGCTTTTGGATGATCGCTTTTCCCAGAATATCCTTCATTTCACCTTTGTTCACAATAGGCCGGTCAGATTTTAGGATGACTTTGTTCTTTCGCAGGAGGTATTGCCCGTCGGGGATGTGTTTTGTACTCTTACAACCATAAAGCACGGCAATAAGCAGCACAAAAAAGATCGCCCCGTGATTATTGTTCAGTAGTTTGTAGCTCATTTTTGGTAACCGCAATTATTATAGCTTTGCAGTTCTATGTTATCCAAGGCGCAAAATAAATATATTCGGTCATTAACGCATCAAAAATTCAGGAATGAACACGGTATGTTCATTGCCTGTGGCGAAAAGATAGCATATGAATGGCTTTCGGCGGCAGGCCGTGTGGCTATGATCGTGTCTACAGAAGACTGGGTGGCACAAAACAGCCATCTTATTTCGCGGCACCCCGAGGCTACGCTGCATATAGTAAAGGAAAGAGAGCTGGAGGACATATCGGCATTGAATACCCCTAATGGTGTGCTGCTGGTGATACCAACTCCGGCAAAAAAGGAAATACCGGCCTTGACGCAGTGGTATCTGGCACTGGACAATATTCAGGACCCCGGCAATATGGGTACTATCATCCGCATAGCCGATTGGTTTGGTATCAGCAGTATCGTTTGCTCGCCGGGCTGTGCAGATGCATACAATCGTAAGGTAGTGCAAAGTGCCATGGGCGGTCATTTGCGGGTAAATATCTATGAGGCTGAGCTGCTGCCATTCCTGCAAAACAGTTCTTTGCCTAAGTACGCTGCTGTGCTGGATGGGGAAAATGTATATAATGCAAAACGGGCAGACGCAGGTATACTCATCATTGGGAATGAATCGAAAGGGATTTCAAATGATGTGCTGGCAGCAACCACGCATAAAGTCACCATTCCGCGAAAGGGTGGTGCGGAATCGCTGAACGCCGGAGTATCGGCAGGTATCCTGTGTGCGCTGTTACTACCCTGTTAAAATTTTACTAAGAATAAGGTGCATGTAACTATGGCACAACTATTGAGTCTAAAACATAAACAAGCAATATGAAAAAGTTATTGGCCGTTATTTTATTTATCGGTACCGGGGTTACCGGGGCTATGGCACAGAGTTATATTATAGTGAGCCTGGCAGATGGCAGTCCGCTGAATGTTTCGGTAGACGGGCGTTATTTTAATAAAAGAGGCACTTCAGTAACTGTCGGTGACCTGCCACCCGGCAAACACCTGTTGCAGATATATAGTATGAGGACCGACCGCAGGGGCAGGGGTAGGGAAGATGTTATTTATGAAGGCAAAGTAAAGACCTTTAATGGTATAGTGACGCTACTGACCTATGACCAGGGCAGTGGAGAAGCGATGACAGATCAGCAGGATGCTAACGGGTATAATTTCCCGGCACCACAGCGGGCAGCACCGGAAGACGCACAGCAATATAATAGCACTAACCAGCCACCAAATAACGGCTACCTCGGGAATAACAGGTTTCAGCAAAATAACAATGGCCAGTACAATAATGACAACGCGCAAAACGGTCAGGATAATACTGATAATGCCCCGGCAGCATCGCCTGTACAAACAGGCACACTGACCGAGGACAAAATAAAAGACCTGAAAAATAAAGTACAGAATGTAAAGACCGATGTAGAGATCACCAACCAGTTGAAGGCAGCATTAGAAACAGAGACCATGACCACCTTCCAGGTAAGCGAATTGATGGACCTGCTGAGTTTTGAAAGCAGCAAAGTAGACCTGGCAGAGTGGGCATATTCTAAAGTAACCGATAAGGACTTTTTCGGCGACCTGAAAAATAAACTGACCTATCAAAATTACCGGGACGACCTCGATAAGTTTATAAAGAGTAAACAGTAGTTTTTTGGTAATGTGGTCAAAAATAGTTGGTGGTTTTCTCAGCAATTATTCATAATATTCGATTGTCAATTTGAAGAGGAAGTAGGCTCTGCTGGAGAGCAACCTGCCAGCAATAGAATTGAT
>CAIRES010000076.1 GCA_903877645.1 uncultured Bacteroidota bacterium
ACCTAAAGAATACAAAATGAGTTTTTTTAGCCATAAAACTTACCAGTAATAAAAAAGGAGCCGAAGCTCACTTTACTGTTTAAGATCAATTCTATTGCTGGCAGGTTGCTCTCCAGCAGAGCCTACTTCCTCTTCAAATTGACAATCGAATATTATGAATAATTGCTGAGAAAACCACCAACTATTTTTGACCACATTACCATTTTATACAATCAAGCAGTTTACGCTTCCATGTAAGACTCGGTTGGCTCACAAGTACAGATCAGGTTGCGGTCGCCGTAAGTGTTGTTCACACGGGCTACGCTTGGCCAGAATTTGTTGTGCTTCACCCATGGCAGCGGGAAGGCTGCGTGCTGGCGGCTGTAAGCATGGTTCCATTCATCAGCTGTGATCACAAACTGGGTGTGTGGTGCATTCTTTAGCGCATTGTCCACCTTGTCGGCCTTGCCTTCTTCTATCGCCCTGATCTCTGCACGTATGCCCAGCAGTGCGTCGCAGAAACGGTCCAGCTCAGCTTTATCTTCGCTTTCTGTTGGCTCTATCATGATAGTGCCTGCTACAGGGAAGCTCATCGTTGGCGCGTGGAAGCCGTAATCGATCAGGCGCTTGGCCACATCTTCAGCTTCTACCTCTGCGGTCTTTTTGAAGGGGCGAAGGTCCACAATGAATTCATGTGCGCAGGTGCCGCCGTGGCCGGTGTATAATATTTCAAAATCGTTCTTCAGGCGGGCGCGCATATAGTTGGCGTTCAGTATCGCATACTCAGTGGCTTTACGCACTCCTGTATTGCCCAGCATGCGGATGTAGCCGTAAGAGATGAGTAATATGCTTGCCGAGCCGTAAGGCGCTGCGGAGACTGCATTTATTGCATGGCCCGTACTCTTGCCATCGGCAAAGATAACGTGGCCCGGCAGGAATGGCGCCAGGTGCTGCTTCACGCAGATAGGCCCCATGCCCGGTCCGCCGCCACCATGTGGTATAGCGAACGTCTTGTGCAGGTTCAGGTGACAAACGTCCGCGCCTATCAGGCCCGGTGCCGTAAGGCCCACCTGTGCGTTCATGTTGGCGCCATCCATATATACCTGTCCACCATGCTGATGCACGATGTTGGTTATTTCTTTTACCGACTCTTCAAATATGCCGTAGGTAGACGGGTAGGTGATCATGATACCTGCAAGGTTAGCTGAGTGCTGTTCAGCTTTTAATTTCAGGTCTTCTACATCTATATATCCGTTCTCCAGTGCTTTTACTACCACCACCTTGTAGCCCGCCATTACCGCGCTGGCAGGGTTGGTGCCGTGTGCCGATATAGGTATCAGTATCACATCACGGTGTCCGTCGTTGCGGCTTTCGTGGTAGCTGCGTATAGCCAGCAGGCCGGCATACTCGCCTTGCGCGCCACTGTTGGGCTGCAGGCTGCAGGCATCAAATGCGGTGATCTCGCACAGGTAAGCAGAGAGGTCTTTTACTATTTGCAGGTAGCCTTCGCACTGGTCCATTGGTACAAAGGGGTGCATCTTGCTCCAGTGTACCCAGCTCAGTGGCATCATTTCAGATGCGGCATTCAACTTCATGGTGCAACTGCCCAGCGATATCATGCTGGTGTTCAGGCTCAGGTCTTTATTTTCCAGCATCTTCAGGTAGCGCATCATCTGCGTTTCGCTGTGGTGGCTGTTAAACACCTGCTGTGCCAGGAATTCGCTGGTGCGGGTGAGAGCGGTAGGGATGTGCGTCAGTGCTGCGTTATCATCAATACCAAATGAAGAAGTGTCATTGCTTCCGGTAAATACGCTGATGATATTTAACAGGTCGCTTGGCGTAGTTGTTTCGTCTAATGAAATAGTGATGTCGCCATCGGTATGGTAGAAGAAGTTGATGCCCGCTGCGGTTGATGCTTTACGGATGCTGTCTGCCGGTGCGCCGGTAACACTGATGGTGTCAAAATAATTTTTGTTGTGCACTTTCACGCCGCGCTCTGCCAGTGCATCGCTCAGCGACTGCGCCAGTGTGGCTACGCGCTTAGCAATGTTGATCAGCCCGCTTGGCCCGTGGTATACAGCATACATAGCCGATATGTTGGCCAGCAGCGCCTGCGCTGTGCATATATTTGAAGTTGCTTTTTCTCTTTTGATGTGCTGCTCGCGGGTACCCAGCGCCATACGCAGTGCGCGGTTGCCGTGTGCGTCTATGCTCACGCCTATGATGCGGCCCGGCATCATGCGTTTGAAATCTTCCTTGGTAGAGAAGAAGGCTGCGTGCGGCCCGCCAAAACCCATCGGTACGCCAAAGCGCTGTGCGCTGCCTATAGCCGCATCTGCGCCCAGCTCGCCAGGAGGGGTAAGGAGCGTAAGTGCCAGCAGGTCGGTAGCCATTACTACATAGCCACCCGCTTCATGCACAGTAGCTATAAAGCCGCGGTAGTCTTCTACACTGCCCTTGCTGTCCGGGTATTGCACCAGTGCGCCGAAGTAACTAGTATCTATATCTGCCACGCGGAAGTCGCCAAACACTACCTCTATGCCTAGTGGTAATGCTCGGGTCACCACCACATCCTTTGTTTGTGCAAACACACCATGGTCTACAAAAAATTTAGGGCGCTCCAGGTTGTCGTGGTTTTTATTCAGCGTATGAAAGAACATGCTCATCGCCTCTGCGGCCGATGTCGCTTCATCAAGCAACGATGCGTTGGAAAGCGGCAGGCCCGTGAGGTCGGTCACCATGGTCTGGTAGTTCAGCAGGCTCTCTAACCTTCCCTGGCTGATCTCGGCCTGGTAAGGCGTGTACTGTGTGTACCAGCCCGGGTTTTCAAATATATTGCGCAGTATCACGCTGGGGGTATGTGTGTCGTAGTAGCCCTGGCCTATATAGTTCTTGTACACCTTATTTTTCTGCGATACCTCTTTCAGCTCGTGCAGGTATTGTGCTTCGCTCTGTGGCGTCGGCAGGCGCAGTTGGTGGTCCATACGTATCGACTGTGGCACTGTGCGCGATATCAGTTCTTCCATATTGGCCACGCCCGTTACGCGCAGCATTTCTTTGGTGTCTTCTGCTCCGGGGCCTATATGCCTGCCGGTAAATTCTTCGTTCTGAATGGAAAATAAACTCATAATAGCTGTATGATAATGTAAAATGAATGATTCCTAAAATAAATGAGGTGCAAAGATAATTTAATTGCAGGAAATGGGGAGGAATGAAATATTGTAATTTATCTCTTATGTTTTATGAATTATGGCTTCTTTCGACGCGCTTTTCATAAATTTATAAAAAAGGACATCGGCATGAATGCTGAAAATCACCATCGGCGGAAGGGGATTAGCTCAGTGCCCTCATTTTCCTCAGACCAACTCATCATCCTTGATGAACGCAGGGCCGAAATGCTAAGTGGTCAAAATATAGCCACAGATTAGCAAACAATGCACAATAATATCAGGAGAAAATACAAAGAAATGAATACAGTCAGGTAGTATATTTATAGAGGTGCTATCCGGGAGGGCCACCACATAGGCACATAGGCCACATAGGCGGGAGTAATCAAGCCTATGTGGTCTTTAAACTTGTGAGGGCAGACCACATAGGCTATGTGCGCTATGTGCCTATGTGGTGGAAGATCTCGCGCCGATAGACCGATAACTTGGTGCACAATACCATCTGCACTTCAAAAATCGGCATTAAACGTGCCTTTGCGAACTTAAAACACCATCTGTGCGAACATCTGTGCGCCCTTTGCGAGAACTTTTCTCGTGACGGAATTTGATATTTAAACAGCATAACACCTCCCTCTCCTTCGGAGAAGGCCGGGGAGAGGTCGTTATATCCCCAAAATATTATAATTTTATACCCAATTAGCCACACTCTTAATGAAAAGACTATTCCTCCTTACGCTGCTGCTTGTTCCCTGCCTGCTCCATGCCCAGATCATCACTACCTACGCCGGCACAGGTGCGCCCGGCTTTAGTGGCGACTACGGTGCTGCTACAAATGCCTCATTCCATATGCCGGTGGCAGTGGTTACCGATGCCTATGGCAACCTGTTCGTTACCGATGTGGTCAATAACCGGGTGAGGAAGATAGATAAATACGGTACCGTTATTCCTTATGCAGGCAACGGCAACATAGGCGCAGCCGGTGATGGCGGACAGGCAGTTGATGCCGAGTTTTATGGTATCTGTGGCCTGGCCATTGATAATGCAGGCAACCTCTGCATTGCCGATCAGTTCAACAACAAGATCAGGCGGGTAGATGTGAACACAGGCATCATTACCACTATCGCGGGCAACGGTACCGGCGGTTTTACCGGCGATGGCGGCCATGCCACAGCCTCATCGCTACACGGCCCCGGCTGGATCACCTACGACAACAACGGCAACCTCTATATCTCCGACATCGGCAACAGCCGCATCCGCAGGGTCAATCCCGCTGGCATCATCACCACGGTTGTGGGCAATGGTACTATTGCCTATTATGGCGATGGCCTGCAGGGCACTGCCGCATCGCTCAACCAGCCTCGTGGCCTCGTCTGCGATCCGTCCGGCAACCTCTATATTGCCGACGAGCAGAACCACCGCATCCGCAAGCTCAATACCACCTCCGGCATCATGAGCACTGTTGCCGGCAATGGCAGTTATGTATACAATGGCGACAGCCTGGCCGCCACAGCCGCAGGCATGGTGCCCGAGGGGCTGCGCTTTGATGCCGCAGGCAATTTATACTATGCCGACTCCAGCACCACCGGCAGCGGCAACAGGGTGCGCGCCATCACACCAGGCGGCATGCTCTTTACCATAGCAGGCACAGGCGCCGCAGGCTATTTTGGCGATAGCCTACATGCCGATACTGCCTGGCTTTCCGGCCCTACTGATATGGATTTTGACCCCTGCGGAGGAATTTTTATTGCCGATGCCGGTAACAACCGCATCCGCCACATTACTTATATTACTGATTCTGCCTGCTATGCCCTTGGTGTAAACAATGTCGTGGAGAACCAATTCAATATTTATCCGAACCCCGCAAATGACCTCCTGCACATCGACAATGTTACAGCCACCACACACTATAGCCTCTTCAATATGGTTGGGGTGAGCGTCATACAGGGTACTTTGCAGCCGGGTACCAACACTATATCACTGGGCCTTATCGCGCAAGGCATCTACACCCTGCAATTCGCAGTAGGGGCCGGGCTTGCCCCTGCCCCCCTCGTGCAGAGAAAAATAATAAAATTGTAAACAGGCTTTCCGCCCAACCTTTTGTACAAAAAATGGCGTCTCATCTGTATGTGTAAGTGCCCGATGTGTGCTGACCTCACCCCATATATGAACGATCATGAAAAAAACACTACTGCTTGTTTCCATTCTTTTCTTGTTAGCGCTCGGCTATTGCTCCAATGCGCAGATCATCAGCACCATAGCCGGAAATGGTACCGTTGGGTATGGCGGGGATGGCGGTATGGCTACTGCGGCTGAGTTCCATTACCCGGTCGGCATAGGCGTTGATGCGGCAAATACCCTCTATATTGGAGACTATACGAATGACCGGATCCGCAAAATAACACCGACTGGTATAATCACTACTGTAGCCGGCAATGGTACACATGGGTATAGTGGAGACGGCGGTTCGGCTACCGCAGCCCAACTGGCGTGGCCATCGCATGTGGCCGTAGACGCAGGCGGGAACTTGTATATAGCAGATAATGCCAACAATCGAGTTCGCAAAGTAGATCCGGCAGGCATTATCACTACAATAGCCGGTAACAGTGGTATCCATGGGTATAGCGGAGATGGAGGCCCTGCGAGCGCAGCCATGTTATACATTCCTGACGATGTGGTTTACGATCATTTTACCGGCAACTTGTATATTACTGAAGCAGGCAATCATTGCATTCGGAAGATGACTCCTGGTGGCATCATCACTACTGTTGCTGGTAATGGAACGTTTGGATTTAGCGGAGATGGTGGCGCTGCAACATCAGCACAGTTGAATACTCCTTATGGTATCGCGATTGATGCTGCCGGCAATATTTTTATCGCTGACTTCAATAATTATCGGATCCGGAAGGTCGATACTGAAGGTAAGATCACGACTGTAGCCGGAACAGGGGTCAATGCATATAGCGGTGATGGGGGTCCGGCTACTGCGGCAGAGATTAGTGAAGTACAGTGCGTGATCGTTGATGGCGAGGGGAATGTATATTTTGCCGACACAGATAATGAGCGCATACGTAAAATAAACACTGCGGGTACTATCAGCACTATTGCTGGTACGGGCACCGCCGGGCACACTGGCGATGGCGGCTTTGCGACTGCCGCAGAGCTGTACGACCCCACAGGCCTGGTTATTGATGGTCATGGTAATATGGATGTTGTGGAATTGGCAGATTGCTATATCCGTAAAATATCTTCCGTGGTAACCGGCGTCGGACCCGTTGCGAAAACACAGGCTGCTTTTATGAATGTTTATCCTAATCCGAATGCTGGTATATTCCGGGTTAGCTTATCTTCTCCCGTTCAGGAGGAGGTTTCGGTCTCTCTTGCAAACGCTTTCGGCGAAAAGGTAAAAGAATGGAATATGGCTACAAATCAGGAGATGGAGGTACAACTAAATATTCCATCGGGTACGTATTTGATATCTGCAGTTTCTGGTGGGCAAAAAGTCTCAGCAAAAGTCTTTGTTGGGCAATAAAAAACCTTTCACTTTTGTGCTCCGTAGCCTCTCCTGCTCCCTTTGTTTGCCCGCCATAGCTATAGCGAAGGAGGGAGGGCAGGGAGACTCCCCGGTTCGCGCAGGACAGGTGACACCAACACTAGAAAAACGAGTAAATTAATTGATATACTACGTTAATAAACTAACCTGAAGGACATCCATTTTGTTTGCAACAGATAACAAGGCCAGTTTCGTGAATCTAAATTATTTTTAGAAATTCTATACTTTATTTAACTTTGTATCAATGGTTATTATCAGTTATGCGGCCATAAGGAACTTTTACCTAAAGCACCCCCGATGCCGAGGATGCTTTGAATAACTGGTATCATGAGGTCGGATTAGCTGATTGGAGTAATTTTCATGAAGTGAAAAATAGCTTCAATGCTACTGATGCCGTAGGTAATGACCGTTATGTATTTAATGTTAGGGGCAATAGGTACAGGATCGTGGCAATAATCAAATTTAAAGCCAGGACCGTGTATATAAGATTTGTGGGTACACATTCCGCTTACGATAAAATAGATGCTTCAACAATATAAACGGTCAAAAAATGAGTGCCACATTAAAAAGAAACACTGGAACAATACAGCCGCGAATAGCTGAGACTACAACTGGCCGGGCTGTAATGAGTCATAATGAGTACACGCAAATAATGGCGAAAATAGACGCCCTTATAGAGATACCGGACAGTAAGCTCACTAAAGCTCAGGCAAAGGAATTAAATACCTTGGTCTTGGAAGCACAGCAGTACGAGCGATCTGTTTACACCATAAAGCCCCCAACCACTTTTGACGGCATTTTAGAAATGAAAATGTATGAGCTGAAACTCAATCAGGGCGAAATGGCAAAGAAACTAAAAGTAAGCACCGCAAAATTCTCATTGATACTAAGTGGCAAACAAAAGCCCGACATCCCGCTTTTAAAAGCAGTCCGTGAAACACTCGGCATTGACGGCAACTACTTGCTGAGTGTTCTGTAGCGTAGGGCAAGTAACAATCCCAACTCATTGAGTTATCAAGCCATCGGGTCATTGAGCAATCATTTATTATATCTATTTTATAAAACCACCCATAACTAAAAGGTGTTGGCTCGTATTACATTCTTCACGACCTTTATGTCGTAAAAACGGGGGCGTAATCACATTCTATTTATCCTGCAAATTCTGGCCATTCTGATTCAGACAAGTAAACCAAAATCAGGATTACCCAATGTCCCATGCACAGAAAATGGGACATCCAATGTGACATTTTCACATGATAAAAACCTCAATAACCCCTTACCCACATATCACACATGCGAATGTATTATATGGCGTTATCCACAATTTTTTTTAAAACCAAGTAGGACATAGGGGCATCGTGAGCACCGAAATCCCCCGAACATCAAACTTAATATTTGGCCCCGAAGGCCATGAGGATGGGATTTGGTCACTGGAATTTGGAATTTAGCACTTGTGATTTGGCCACTGTGATTTGGATTTTGGAATTTAACCCCCGGAATTTGAAATATAATATACCAATCCGTTAGTATATCAGCCACTCTGCAATCATATTGCCAATTAATATTCGCAAAGGGCTTTTATTTTTTATATTTAATCCTATATTTGCACCCCCGTTGCACGGATATTATATATCCGTGGTGGGTATTTTTTAATTCTATTACGAAGATAAATTTAACGAACCCATGCAATTAAAAGGTTTGATCAAGTTTTTTACGGGTGCATTGATACTTATATCCCTGTACCAGTTGTCATTAACATTGATCGTTAGGAACGAAGAAAAGAAAATGCGCGCCACTGCACAGCGCGCTGCCCTGGCCGATTACCCTGCTGCCACCGGTGATACCCTCGAAAAGCTTACCCAGGCACACTACCAGTCTATTACAGACAGTATGCAAGGCGAAGTTATCTTCAGCGTGCCTGTACTCAAAAAGTACACGTACCAGGCTGCAAAAGCTGAAGAGCTGAGTTTAGGCCTTGATCTGCAAGGTGGTATGAACGTAACCCTCGAGGTGAGCCTCGACGACCTCGTTCGTTCTATGTCCAACAATCCGCATGATGCGGCGCTGAATAAAGCCATTGCTGACGCAAATGCGGCTAAAGCCAATAGCGAAGCCAGTTTTGTGACGCTCTTCGGCGAGGCGTATGAAAAGAATAATCCCGGTGTCAACCTGGCTTACCTCTTCACCAAGCCATCTGAAAAAGACGTAACCCGCAACACTACCAATGCTGAAGTGCTGGCTAAGATCAACAAAGAAGCAAAGGATGCCGTACAGCGTACTTACCACGTGATCAGCACCCGTATCGATAAATTCGGTGTGGCTAATCCTAATGTGAACCTGGATGAAAAGAAAGGTATTATTACTGTAGAGCTGGCCGGTGTGCACAACCCCGACCGTGTGCGTTCTTACCTGCAGGCTACTGCAAAACTGCAGTTCTTTGAAGTATATTCAAATTCTGAGATCGGGCCGTCGCTGATGGCTGTTAACGATGCCCTGTACAACTACCTTTCAGGTAATACAGATACCGCAACAACTGACTCTGCTAAAAACGCAACTGCTGCTGCAACTGATAGCACCAAGAGCAAATCAGCAACCGATACAGCGAGCCTCACAGGCCTGATGGCAGGCAGCAAAACAGCTGATAAAGGCACCGGTGGCAAAACAACTGACTCTACAAAACTGAAACAAGACGAGGCAATAAAGAAGAATCCTTTATTCGCTGTGTTGCACCCCAACCTCGATCAGCAGAATGGTCTCGTTACCGGCCCTGTGGTAGGTTATGTGTCTAAAAAAGATACCGGCAAGCTGGATAAATACCTGGCGCTTGATGTAGTGAAAAGCAAATTCCCGTCAAACGTGCATTTCTGTTATGGCGCAGAGGATGGCAGCAAGAACCACGACCCGAATGGCATAGTGCCATTGTATGCTATTAAGATGCCGGCAGGTGGCGCAGCAAGGCTGGAAGGTGATCACATCACTACAGCCCGTGCCGATTACAGCCCCCTTAATGGCCAGCCCGATGTGAACATGGATATGGACATCAACGGCGCACGCATCTGGAAAGATATGACAGCCCGCCAGGCAGCAGCGCATGGCTACATTGCTGTGGTACTTGATGACCGTGTTTACTCTTGCCCTCACGTAGAAAATGAGATCGCATCAGGCAGCACCGAAATATCAGGTTCTTTCACTGCCGAGCAGGCACAGGATCTGGCCAACATCCTTAAGTCAGGTAAGTTGCCCGCACCCGCGCACATTGTGCAGGAGCAGGTAGTAGGCCCTACACTGGGTGTGGAGAACATCAATAAGGGTATGAACTCCCTGGCTATCTCCTTCATCCTCATCTTCGTGCTGATGCTGGTGTATTATAATACCAGCGGTATCATCGCCAATATCTCTCTTATCCTCAACCTTATATTTACTGTAGGTGTGCTTTCTGCGCTCCATGCCACGCTCACCATGGCGGGTATAGCCGGCCTCGTACTTACCGTAGGTATGGCGCTGGATACGAACGTGATCATCTTTGAGCGTATCAAGGAGGAACTCGCCTCCGGGAAAACCTATCCGCAGGCCGTCGCCGATGGGTACAAGCGTTCTTATGCGCCTGTACTCGATGGTCACATCACCGTATTGATCACCGCTATCATCCTGTTCATATTCGGCCTCGGCCCTGTGCGTGGTTTCGCTACCACACAGATACTCGGTATCCTGTTGTCTTTGTTCTGCGGTATCCTGGTATCCCGCCTCATCACCGACATCTATACCAAGCGTGAGCGTCACTTCACTTATTTTACCAACCTTTCAAAAGCTATCTTCCGCAAATCGCACTTCAAATTTGTTGAAGCGCGTAAGTACACTTATGTGATCACAGTTATCGTGTTGCTGATGGGTGCCAGTACTTACTTCACCGGGTTCAACCAGGGTGTGGAGTTCAAGGGTGGCCGTAGCTATACCATTAAGTTTGGCCAGAAGTTGCAGACAGAAGACGTGCGCGAAAAGCTGAAGTCTTACTTCCTCGGCGAGCGCCCTACTGTGAAGACCATAGGCACCGATAACCAACTGAACATCACTACCTCTTACCTCATCACCAAACCCGGTGACAACGTAGAACAGGAAGTGCAGACACAGCTTTACAACGGCCTGGTGAAAGAACACCTGATACCTGAAGGCACTACTGTTGACCAGTTCAATACGAAGTATGTGCAGAGCTCAGAAACAGTATTACCTACTATATCTGATGACCTGAGAGATGGCGCTATATGGGCTACTGTACTGTCGCTGATCGCTATCTTCCTGTACATACTCATGCGTTTCCGCAAATGGCAGTATTCGCTTGGTACATTGCTTTCTTTGCTGCATGACGTTTGCCTTACACTGGCGGTGTTCTCTTACTTCCGCAACAAGGTGCCGTTTGCACTGGAAATTGACCAGCACTTCATCGCGGCCATCCTTACCGTGATCGGCTTCTCGATGAACGATACCGTTATCGTATTCGACCGTATCCGTGAGTACTTCCGCAAGTCGCCGAACGAGAGCAAGACCAGCGTTATCAACCGCGCGATCAACGATACCCTGAGCCGTACTATCATGACGTCGCTCACCGTATTCGTTACCTTGCTTATCCTTTTCATCTTTGGTGGTGAGGCTACCCGTGGCTTCTCTTTCGCTATGCTGATCGGTGTATTCACCGGTACTTATTCATCTATCTTCGTGGCCGCTCCGGTACTCGTGGATATGGACAAGAAAGACACCCTGAAAGCCGAAGTAGACAGGGAATCACATATCGAAGAGCTGAAGAAACTGGCTTAATTGATAAAGGCTTTATAAATACAAACCGCCCCGGCAATCCCGGGGCGGTTTTTTGCCCTGATTTCTCCTACATTTGTACCTCGTATGAAAAGACTGCTCGAACATTTTGGCAAGATCGTCCTCATGATCAAGGGTGGTTTTACCCGTCCGGAAAACCTGAAGGTATACTGGATCGAGTTTATGGAGCAGTGCAGCGATATAGGTATACGCTCATTGCCTATTGTGCTTATCATCTCTATATTCCTGGGTATGGTGCTTACCATACAGACATCTTACCAGCTCGTAAGCCCCATCATCCCCAAAACCGTAGTAGCAGCCATCGTACGCGATTCTACCATACTTGAGTTATCACCTACCGTTATCTGTATTGTACTGGCAGGTGTGGTGGGCTCCAAGATAGCCTCTGAGCTCGGCAACATGCGGGTGAGTGAGCAGATAGACGCGCTGGAGATCATGGGCATCAATACCAAGACCTACCTCGTATTGCCCAAGATACTCGCAGCCATGATCATGGTGCCTTGCCTTATCATCATCTCTATAGCGGTGAGTATATGGGGTGGTTATCTTGCGGGGCTGTTTTCGCACATCCTCTCCCGGCAGCAGTTCTTTCTTGGGCTTACTACCGGCTTCCTGCCCTACAACCTTTTCTTTGCCATGATCAAGGCATTTACCTTCTCGCTTATCATCTCCATTATTCCATCTTACTACGGCTATTATGTAGAGGGCGGTGCGCTGGAGATAGGCCGGGCCTCTACCACCTCCGTGATCGTGAGTTGCGTACTCATCCTTTGTGCCGATTACGGCCTCTCCCTCATACTATTATGATCTCCGTTCCTTCGTCATCGTTCCTTATTGTTATACAAGCTATTTATAGAACGGCTATAAATAGCTATTGCATAAGTGATTAATAATCGTAATTTTATGAAATTACTATGTTAGTTTATTCATCAAATCACTTTATTTATGAACAAGTCAGATGCGATCTTTTGGGGGGTATTTGCAGTGCTTGCAATTATACTCTGGCTATGCGATAGATACTTTAACCTCCTCAGGGATGTTAGCGACGCGGCAAAGAAGCCATACAGTTATTCGCGTGTGCAACTGGCTTGGTGGTCGCTGGTGATATTGTCTTCATTCATCGCCATATACTTGCTCACCGGCCAGATACCTACTTTCAATAGCTCTAATCTTATATTGCTGGGTATTAGTGGAGGCACCACGGCAGCCGCGTCATTGATCGATTCCTCAGACCAGTCAAAAGGTGTTGTCCTTAGCCAGGACAGTAATGGTAAGAACCTCTTCCAGGATATTCTATCGGATCAGAATGGTGTGAGCATGCATCGCCTGCAAACGGTGATCTTTAACCTGGTTATCGGCGTATGGTTCATTGAGCAGGTGAGCTACGGGATGGCGGGCCTGGCGTTAGGCCTGGTCAAATGCGCTTGTAAAGCTGATGCCATAGCGCTTTGCAAAACAGACCTGTTCAATAATATAATGCCTATAGTGACACAAAATAACCTCATATTACTTGGCGTAAGCGCAGGCACGTACGCAGCATTAAAAACCAATGAGAACAAGCCGGGTATGAAATCTGCACCCAACCAGATACCGGAAGTGGTGAAGGATGAGCACACTGGGACTAACGACGCAAAAGGTTAAACGAGGGCTATGAATATCATACAGGTGCCGAGTCCTAACTTTACGGAAGGTAGAAAAACGTATCACCCGGAGGCGATCGTGATCCATATCATGGATGGCACACTTGCCGGCACGGATAGCTGGTTTGGCAGCACGAAATCAAAGGTTTCAGCGCACTACGGCATTGGGCGGGATGGAACAGTACACCAGTTTGTTGATGAGCAAAATACAGCATGGCACGCAGGCCGGGTAAATGCGCCATCGTGGAGCTTAATAAAGCGGCTCTCTGATGGCTCATACATCAATCCCAATTTTTATACCATTGGCATAGAGCATGAAGGCAAGCCGGATAGCGACTGGACAGACCAGATGTACGACTCCAGCAGCTCAATGATAGCGAAGATAGCCACCACGTATGGTATCCCTTTAGACAGGCAGCATATCATTGGACATCATGAGATATTTTCCATTAAAACATGCCCCGGCACTAAGGTGGATATCAATAAACTTATAGACATGAGCCGGCAAAAGGCAGGCTATGTAGCAGATCCGCAGATCATTTACCAGGACGGAACTGTGGTCGTGACAGACAACCTGAATATAAGAAGTGGCACACCATCGAGAGCAGGCGCTATTGTACGCAAGGCTATTGCAAATGAAAAGCTCCGGTTCGCGGCATACACAAATAACGGGGAGGCCATTGATGGCATTGCAAAGTGGTATCAAACGTCTGACAGGCTTTGGTTTTGGAGTGGAGCGGTAAAGCATGTTGACGTATTAGGATAGCAATATAGTTAGGGCAAAAAGCAAAACAGTATTATGGCACGGATAGACAGGGATACGGTAAAGCAAATAGTGGTGGATACGCTAAAGGCCATTGCTGATCTGCCGCAGGGGAATGTGGAGACGGCCTCATTGGCTATGCTGAATGATGATCAAAAGCAGATATTTTTATCGTCGCTGAAAAGCAATGTAAACGCATACCCGTATCATTTATCTGACGGTACGATAAACCCGGCATTGGCGTATTATGATGTGGATCTTACCATAGATACATTCACTGTGTGGAAGACAGTCGGCGATTGTATTGATTGGGTTACGGCAAATCATTCTATTGTAAGCAAAAACTAACCTTCATATGAAGTTCAGGATATTTCTTTGCGTGCTTTTCGGGCTGCCTGTGTGCTTTGATGCAAAAGCACAGAGTGATACCAGTATTTTAAAATTGACCAATGTATACCTTGTCGAAAATACGGTCAATGGATTCTCATTAAAGCTCGAATTTAAAACGGGGCTGGACAGCCTGCTGATAGATGATGAATACATGCTGCTGAATGATGCGAGCAAGCCCGGCTTTCATGTTACTTACCAGGGTGTGGCATCGAAGGGTAGCTGTATAGAGGCGCATACAACGATTGGTCATAGCGACTTTGGGGTGAAGGTGGAGAAATTTACGGACAAACAAATACGACTGTTCTTAGCAAAGGATGTGCAGATAGGGGTGCAATGCGATAAAGATTTTATGGTGCGCTATCATTTGGCAAACGCAAAAAAGCCGGAAACCGGCTATCATTACTTCATTGTAAGGGCAGACAACCTGAATGCCCTGATCACCAACAGCCTCACTATCTCTGACAGCGACAGGAGTTCGTATGTTACTGCTATCAACAACTACTACTATTTTGAAAATAAAGTAGACGTGGGCGTAGCGCCTTCAACACCCGGTGCCGCCACCTCTTATGTGCTGTCGGCGACAATACGCAATAAGTACATACCATCAAAAATGATGTCGTGCAATGCAGGCGATGGCGTCAGCACCTCAAAACCACAGCTATTCTGGAGCCTTGCAACAAGGCTGAGTACCAACCAGGCTGATTCATTGAATTATATCAGCTTTAGCCCAATTAACCTGGCCTGGTACTCCCGCAATTTTGCCCGCCAGCTCAATATTAAACTGAGCAATGAATCTGACGAGACTTTTACCAACAAGCGCGCTGCGCTGGATGGCTCTTTCCAAACGATCATCCCCAACTTTGTGAATTTCACTACGCCGCAAGACGACCGGCTACGCCTGAAACCGATAGTGAACATTGGGGCAAAGGGCTACTACGATTATTCTAACGGCATAGATGCTTTTGCATCAGGCCAAGGGTATGCCAAACTCTATTATTACATACCGGTGTATAACCATTACTCATTCATCATTAATGGTACTGCCTTTTATGATCTGAGCACACAGCGCAATCCCGGCCACAGGCTCAGTACCAATTATTCGGTGACAGTGGCGTCAGAGCTGC
Organism: uncultured Bacteroidota bacterium; assembly: GCA_903877645.1. Taxonomy (GTDB): domain Bacteria; phylum Bacteroidota; class Bacteroidia; order Chitinophagales; family Chitinophagaceae; genus Nemorincola. The sequence goes on from CAIRES010000076.1 coordinate 15,441, forward strand.
CTGTTACAGGCTTTAAAGCTATACTGAAGTACGAGAATGGCAAGTCGGACTATGATTCTAAAACAGGGAGTACTGTGATCATCGGCTTAATGATGGACTTCCTCAAAGACCATAAAGGACTGGCCGATGATGCCGCCAAAGTGCAGAACAAACTGAGCAACCTGAAAGGGTAGTCTCCACATACTATTATAGCCACATACGGGGAAAACACCCTTTTTATTTCCTGAATAACACCGGCTAAGGCCGCTGCTTTGCGCTGCAATTTTACAGCACATTCTAAAAGCAGCTAAAAATGAACACCACCACACCACACACATCTTTGGGCGTAGGCCTCACTCCCCGCGAGCGGGAGGTACTCCACTGCATTGCCGAGGGCCTGAGTACCAAACAGATTGCCGGCAAGCTCTTCATCAGCCACTACACGGTAGCCAACCACCGCAAAAACATGCTGGCCAAACTCGGTGCCAAAAGCAGCGCCCAGCTTGTAAGACAAATGTATTCCTACGCTCTCGGCTAGAAAATAGCTATAAATAGCTATTGCAGCCGCAGCGGTCATTTTTCAATTTTACACACAAACCGGGAAGCCGAAAACGGGATTATAGAGTAGGCAGGAAATTTTATTTTATGCAAAACGTAACTATTACAGCAGTATCCGATTCAGGATGGATAAAAATTTATGTAGATGGTAATGAAGTATTAGGTGCACCAGGTAGCACCACAATTAGTTTAGGTACGGGTACTCACGACCTTGATTATTATGTTCAAGGATCGAAAGGAGATACTTACAGAGTAAGTACTTCTGAGCCGTGGGATTCCGGCCTGATAATTATGTCTGGCAGGCATTCTGGAGGTGGACATGAAATAATTATTCCGTAAACATAAAAATTATTTTTCCATGAAAAAAATATTTTACTTTTTCCCGCTTATAATTATAGCAGGTGCTGCTACCGGACAAGATGCTGATTATGCGAAAGCAAAAAAGCTTGAGTTAACTACAAGCTCATCCATTGGATCAAATTTTTTGTCTGCATTTTCTTTTACACAATTAACTGCAACTAATGATGGTACAAATGCTGAGGCGGCTGTAAGAATACGGATGAACCGAGGATATAATTTGGGTTTGGATGTTTCTACGCCAGTTTCTGGTAGTGGCCAGGTAAAGCCATTAACTCAAAATGGGTTATCAAATAATAGCAGTGCTACAATCAGTCTTCAAAAAGTATTTTGGGGCTTGGGTTTTAAACCAAATATTAAAACTCGAGATAGTGTAGTTGCTAATTTGAAAAAAGAGGGTAAAATAAAAGGAGCAGATTGGAATTATGAATCACTAGATGACGCGTCAAAGTCACGCATTGACGCTAGTACAGATTGGGGGACTGCCCTTTTTGTTGGAGCCAAAATTAAGTTTGATCAAATTGGATTCACCTATTTTGCTGACACTGGTTCAGGCACTGTTAAAGACGAATCAAAGTTAGGAATAAATATAACCGGCACTTTTGGGATGTTATTTAACAAAGGGAATAATCTCTCAGTATCATACACTTATATAAACTCTTATTCTGGTACAGATCCTTTAACTTATTCTATACCAGTAAATAGTAGTGGCATTTCAGTTCAACAATCTATTAGCCCAACACCTCCAAGCCAAAACATTGACAGTAAATTCAAGCTTGAATACGTTTCTGCACCCATAAATTCATCTTTTATGCTTGACCCGAGTATTAGTGCTACAATGAGCCAAAAAGTATTATCTGCCAACCTGCCAATTTATTTTTTATCCAATGTTGATAAGGATAATAAAAAGACTGGATTAAATGGTGGTATATACATTAGCTACCTAACCGATAAAGATTGGAAGTTCAATTTTAATAAAGCTAACTACGGCTTTGGTGTATTTATTGGTGCTAACATAAAAGATCTTTTCAACTAATATTATATCCAATTTTAGTGCCACAAAAAAAGCCCCCGAAAACATCCGGGGGCTTTTGCTATTAGTGTGTTGAGAAAATTAATTCATGAACTGTGGTATCAGCTCTTCAGCCAGCTTTTCCAGCTTTTTGAGGCCGTCTTCAGGTAAAGCACCTTTCTTGAATTCTTTCAGTACATCAGGCAGCTTTAATTCCATCTGCTGTATAAAGGTTTCTTCGAAGGCTTTTACGTTCTTTACCGGCACCCTGCGGATAAAGTTGTTGGTACCAAGGTAGATGATGGCCACCTGTTTTTCCACGCTGTAAGGGCTGTACTGTGCTTGTTTCAGTATCTCCACGTTACGGCTGCCTTTGTCAATGATATTTTTGGTTGCGGCATCAAGGTCACCACCAAATTTAGAGAAGGCTTCCATCTCTCGGTATAGTGCCTGGTCCAGTTTCAGCGTACCTGCCACCTTCTTCATTGATTTGATCTGCGCGTTACCACCCACACGGCTCACGGAGATACCTACGTTGATCGCAGGGCGGATACCGGAGTTGAACAGGTTGGACTCCAGGAATATCTGTCCGTCGATGATCGAGATCACGTTAGTAGGGATATAAGCGGATACGTCGCCTGCCTGTGTTTCGATGATCGGTAATGCGGTAAGCGAACCACCACCTTTCACCATATGCCTGATGCTCTCAGGAAGGTCATTCATTTTCTTAGCTACGTCGTCGTTGTTGATGACTTTGGCAGCACGCTCCAGCAAGCGGCTATGCAGGTAGAATACATCACCAGGGTATGCTTCACGGCCCGGAGGACGGCGAAGCAGCAGTGATACCTCACGGTAAGCCACAGCCTGCTTGGAAAGGTCATCATAGATCACCAGTGCCGGACGGCCTGTATCGCGGAAGAACTCGCCTATCGCAGCGCCCGCAAACGGAGCGTAGAACTGCAAAGGTGCAGGCTCAGAAGCTGATGCCGCTACGATGGTAGTGTATGGCATAGCGCCGTTATCTTCCAGCGTCTTCATCACCTGTGCAACAGTTGATGCCTTCTGTCCGATAGCTACGTATATGCAATATACAGGCTTGCCTGCCGCATAAAATTCTTTCTGGTTGATGATGGTATCTATACAGATAGCGGTCTTACCGGTCTGGCGGTCGCCAATAACCAGCTCACGCTGTCCGCGGCCGATAGGGATCATCGCGTCTATCGCTTTGATACCTGTCTGCAGGGGTTCTTTTACCGGCTCACGAAATATAACACCGGGGGCTTTACGCTCCAGGGGCATTTCATACAGGTCGCCTTTCAGCGGGCCTTTGCCGTCGATTGGCTCGCCAAGTGTGTTCACCACGCGGCCTACCATGCCTTCGCCTACTTTGATAGAAGCGATCTGGTTGGTACGGCGTACACGGTCGCCCTCGCGGATCTCCATGTAGTCACCCATCAGTACCACACCTACGTTATCTTCTTCAAGGTTCAGCGCTATCGCTTTTACGCCGTTGTCGAACTCCACAAGCTCGCCCTGGCGAACGCTTGTAAGGCCATATACGCGGGCAATACCATCACCTATCTGGAGTACAGTACCTACTTCTTCCAGGTTTGCAGCACCATTTGTGTTGCTCAGCTGCTGGCGCAATATCGCCGAGATCTCGTCTGGTTTAATATCAACCATATGTCTGTTTATTTAAAAAATCCTGCCCTGCGGCAGAGGTTAAAATTTATGATCGTTCCTTATAGTTTATTCACATAGCTCGTATCAGTGATACGGGTCCTTAAATCGTTCAGGCTCTTCCTCACGCTGGCATCGTACTGTTTATTTTCAAACTCCAGTACAAATCCGCCTATCAGTTCTTCGTTCACTTCTGTTTTCAGGTCTATCGTTCCCTTAGGCAGGTAGCTCGCTACTTTTCCCTGTATAGAATCTGCAACGGCCGGGGTCATAGCTGAAGCGGTAGTGATCTTTACTGTCCTTATGTTTTTCAGCTCGTTATATTGCTCTGTAAAGGCAATTGCGATCTCAGGGAGGTTCAGCTCACGGCCTTTGCTCACAATGAGGTTAAGAAAAAGAGAGGTAAAGTTATTGATATGGGCTTTCAGTATCTGGTTAATGATACTGAGTTTTTTATCGCCGCTGATCACCGGGCTGCGCAGCATAGAAGTAAAATCAGGGCTCTTGGTGCAGATGTTATCTATCAGCTGCATATCGGCAAGCACCGCATCGAGGCAGTTCTTTTCAACAGCAAGGTCCAGCAATGATTTCGCGTAGCGATGAGCAAGACGGGGGTTAAGCATAGTTTCTTTTAATTTGGCAATTTGGTGATCCGGCAATGGGTACAAACCCGGTAGCCTAATTCAGTTTAATGTCTTCAGCAAGCATCTTCATGTATGTTTCCTGTCCTTCGGCAGCGCTCAGTTGCTTGCGGATGATCTTTTCGGCAACGGATACAGCAAGAAGGCCTATTTCATTCTTCACTTCAGTGAGTGCAGCATTCTTCTGCTGTATGATCTGCTGCTGTGCGTCAATGATAATTTTGTTCGCTTCGGTCTTGGCCTGCTCCTTGGCTTCGCCAATGATGCGGTCCTTCATTTCTTTAGCTTCACGCAGCATGAGTGTGCGCTCTTCACGTGCCTGAACGAGTAATTTCTCGTTTTCAGACTGCAATTGGCTCATTTCGCTCTTTACACGCTCAGCAGTTGCTATTGAATCAGCAATGCCCTTTTCACGATCGCCCAAAGAGCTGAGTATAGGCTGCCATGCAAACTTGCGCAGGATAAAGAATACCGCGAGGAATGCGATCAGTGTCCAAAAGAATAAACCGAGTTCCGGGGTCAGCAGATCCATATTTGACTTAGTTAAAAGGTTAAAAAGTTAATTAGTTGAAATGTTTAAAAAATAACTGCATCCTCTGCCCTCTGCGTTGGATGCAGTTATTGGTTTCTTTGGCTACTATACGAAGATAGCGAGGATGCCTGCGATTACCGCAAACAGGGCCACACCTTCCACGAACGCAGCAGTCAGGATCATGTTAGCGCGGATATCGCTCATAGCTTCGGGCTGGCGTGCGATAGCTTCTACCGCGCCTTTACCGATCTGGCCAATACCTACACCAGCGCCCAGTGCAGCAATACCTGCACCTACCGCGCCACCTGCTTTAGCCAGGTCACCGGCTAACATAATTGTGTTCATTAAAACGGACATGTTATATGGATTTTGATTAAAAAAAACTACGTTATAAAATTATTGCTTCATCCTCATGGCCATGTGCATCATGGTGTGCTTCTTCTATTGCCTGCCCTATGAATACTGCCGTAAGGTTGGCAAAGATGAATGCCTGTATCACTGCTACCAGCAACTCCAGCATGAACATGAATATTGAGAATGCCAGCGACACGATCACAAATCCACCACCCACATACACATTCATCAGCGCGAATATGAATATCAGGCAGATCACACTCAGTATCACGATGTGGCCGGCCAGCATGTTTGCAAAAAGACGTATCATCAATGCTACCGGCTTAATGCAAAGCGACATTACCTCGATAAGCACCAGCAGGCACTTCACCAGGAATGGTACATTCGGCGGGTTCAGCAAGTGGCCCCAGAAATGCTTATTACTGTTCGCCATCATTACGATGAAGGCAACTAATGCGAGGCAGGCTGTTACAGCGATGTTGCCGGTAAAGTTGGCGCCACCGGGTAATAAACCTAAAAGATTGTTGATCCAGATGAAGAAGAATATAGTGAGTAGCAGCGGCATGAACTTCAGGTATTTGTTACCCAGGTTCGGCTTAGCTACTTCGTCGCGGATGAAAATAACGAGTACCTCTACTGCATTCTGAAAGCCTTTAGGGGCAGCTATCTTGTCGGTCTTGTATTTTTTAGCTGCGCTGGTCATTGCCCAAAGCAGGATGAACACACCTATGAGCATAGAAAGCACATTCTTGGTAACAGACAGGTCATAAACTTTAGAGCCATCTACTGCCAATACCTTTTCTTTCATGTTCTTCTCGATGTACAGGCCATTGTATACATTGCTGATCCTTTTGCCATCTGCATCTTTATGCCACTCTTCAAACTTATTGGAAGAAAAGAAAGAAAATCCTATGCCGGGTTGATAAATGATCATTGGTAAAGGAGATGCGTATGGATGCTCGGTGCCATCAGCATTTTTGAGGCTAAACCAATGCCACTCGTGCGAATCTGATACGTGCCCAAACACCAGCTCGGTAATGTTGATACCTTTCTTTTCTGTCGGGGCGGCTTCTGCCGATACGGGGCTGGCAACAGGTTCCTGTGCAAAAGCTTTGTTTGCAGACAATGAAAGCCCCAAAACCACTATGAATAAGGAAAAGATACGTTTATAACTCATTACTGCCTCGAAATTTTGCGCGAAGATATGAGTTTTCTCCTCAAAAACATTCTTTTTTGGTAGAAAAAATGCGGCATTTATCTAAAATGCGGCGGAAACTGAGGTATACGGTTGAAGTGAAATAAATTATATAAAGCCTACTTGACAAACATATTATACTTTACAATGCAGTAAAGTGCCCTGAACCCATCTCGCCAGCCTATTTTCTTGCCTTCTTCGTAAGTGCGGCCATAATAAGAGATACCTACTTCGTAAATACGCACCTTGGGTACGCGCGATATTTTGGCGGTTACTTCGGGCTCAAATCCGAAACGCTTTTCTTTTAGGTTTATCGCCTGTATGGTTTCTCGTTTGAAAACCTTGTAGCAGGTTTCCATATCGGTGAGGTTCAGGTTGGTGAGCATGTTGGATGCCTTGGTGAGCCACCTGTTGCCTATTGAGTGCCAATAGAATAAGATACGGTGCGGGTTGCCACCTATAAAGCGGGAACCATAAACCACATCGGCAAAGCCATCCAGCAAGGGTTTCAGTAGAATGTTGTATTCTTCCGGGTCGTACTCCAGGTCGGCATCCTGTATGATCACATAATCGCCTGTAGCTTTTTTAATGCCCGTATGCAGCGCAGCGCCCTTGCCCATATTCACTTCATGCTTGTAATACGTGATCGGAAGGTCGGGGTTGGCGGCTTTGTAGGCCAGTATAGATTCTTCGGTCTTGTCTTTGGAGCAGTCATTAACAATGATCAGTTCCTTCTGCATACCCGCCACCAGCCGCACAGCCTTTACCTTATCCAATATCCTGTGAATAGTAGGGCCTTCGTTATAAGCAGGGATCACAATAGACAATGTGGGCATCAGGAGAATAATTTGACTGCAAAATACAATTTCATTGGCGTATAAAACGCATAAAATTTCACATAATCCTCATTTACCGGCTCCCTTTACAACTATCGTTCTCCCACACATAATCGGGTATTACTGAAATGTCCGGGGTGTGGTTCAGTTCCAGTTGGCCATCAAGGTCTATGATAATGTGCGTTCTTATGGTATCTGCAATAGCGCATTTAGGATAGGGGTAGGTGACCTCGTACCAAACCTTTACACCCGCAAAATTGCCGGTGGTATAGGTACTGTCTTCCCAAGGCAGCATGGTGTATTTCAGCTTTCCTTTTCGGTTGGTGTAAGTGTAGATCGAGTTTACCCCGGTTCCCGTTACCCACTTGCTGTGCTGTAGTATATCGTGTCGGGTATATGCCAGCAGAAAACTATCTGCGCGGTGCCGGATGGTGGCACGGGTGTATTGCTGCGCAAATGCGAATGATGGAAGCAACAGGAGCAGTGCAAGAAATTTTTTCACGCAGCGGTGGTTTGGCTGATCAAATATAAAACAAAACGGCCCATCTTTTCAGACGGGCCGTTCATTGTTATATAAAGCTATGCTTAGAGTGCCATATCGGCATCATCGCTCGCGCTTACCTGTGGGGCAGCTTCGTTGCTGGCTTCTGCTTTATTATCATTGTTGCGTGGGCCACGGTCGTTGCCACCGCTACGGCGATCTCCACGGTCACCACCACTGCGGCGGTCATCGCCACCTTCGCGGCGCTCGCGTGGTGCCGGTTCCACATAGCCATCGGGCTTTGGCATCAGCACTTTGCGGCTCAGGCGCAGCTTGCCCGTTTTAGGGTCTGTACCTGTCAGTTGTATCTTGATCACGTCACCTTCTTTCAGCACACCATCGAGGTTTTCGAGGCGCTTCCAGCTTACTTCAGAGATGTGCAGTAAACCTTGCTTGCCCGGCATGAATTCTACGAATGCGCCGAAAGGCATGATGCTCTTTACAGTGCCTTCATAGGTAGCGCCGATCTCAGGTATAGCTACTATATTGCGGATGCGGGTAAGGGCTGCATCAATGCTCGCCTTGTTGGCAGAGAATATTTTGATGATGCCTTGTTCGCCTACTTCTTCGATATTTATTTTAGCGCCTGTTTCACGCTGCATTTCCTGTATGATCTTGCCGCCGGGGCCTATGATAGCGCCTATGAACTCACGGTCTATCGACAGTTGCTCTATGCGTGGTGCCTGCGGTTTCAGTTCTGCGCGTGGTGCCGGTACACACTGGTACATTGCATCCAGTATGTGTAAGCGGCCGCGTTTAGCCTGCTCCAGTGCCTGCATCATTACTTCCATGCTCAGTCCGTCGCACTTGATGTCCATCTGTATACCACAGATGCCATCACGGGTACCGGTTACTTTAAAGTCCATATCACCCAGGTGATCTTCATCGCCAAGTATGTCTGTAAGTACTGCAAATTTGCCGCCTTCAGCTATCAGGCCCATCGCCACACCACTTACGTGCTTGGTGAAAGGAACGCCTGCATCCATCAGTGCCATAGAGCCTGCGCATACAGTAGCCATTGACGAAGAACCATTTGACTCAAGGATATCAGATACCACACGTACAGTGTATGGATAATCAGCAGGCATCATCTGCTTCAGCGAGCGGTTGGCAAGTGCGCCGTGGCCCACTTCCCTGCGGCTCTGGCCGCGCATCATCTTCACCTCGCCTGTAGAGAAGGGAGGGAAGTTGTAATGCAGTATGAATTTCTGGTAATCAGATGTTGCGGCAGTTTCCAGCAGCAATTCATCATCAGTAGTGCCGAGGGTAACTGTAGTGAGTGACTGTGTTTCGCCACGTGTGAACAGTGCGCTGCCGTGTGGAGAAGGCAACAGGTCTGTTTCGAGTGTCAGCGGGCGCACCACTTCAAGTGTACGGCCATCGAGGCGCACCTTTTCGTTGATCATCATCTCGCGGATCACTTTCTTTTCAAGGTCGTGGAAGTACATGCTGATCAGCGCTGCATCTTCCGGCTTCATTTCCTCTTCAGCTATGCTCAGTTTGAAGTCTTCTTTTACTTTCTTGAATGCATCACCACGCTCGTGTTTGCCGAGTGCGCCCTTGGCTACATTGTATATAGCTGTAGTGCCATAAGCAGCTATGCGTGCTTCCAGCTCAGGGTTAGTGTATGGCTTGGTGTATTCACGTTTTGCAGTTACGCCTACTTTTTCACGCAGGTCGTGTTGCAGCTTCACTTGTTCTTTGATGGCGGCATGTCCTGTTTCTATTGCTTTCAGCAGGCCTGCTTCGTCGCACTCCTTGCCTTCGCCTTCCACCATCATTATGTTAGTGGCAGTTGCTGCTACTATTATATTGATGTCGGCATCAGCCAACTCTGTGCGGGTAGGGTTTACTTTATATGCGCCATTGATGCGGGCTACACGTACTTCAGAGATCACTTCCTGGATCGGAATGTCCGATACAGCCAGCGCTGCTGATGCTGCGAGGCAAGCCAGCGCATCAGGCATCACGTCTTCATCCGAAGAGATCAGTGATACCAGCACCTGCACTTCGCACAGGTAATCATCAGGGAACAAAGGGCGCAATGCGCGGTCTATAAGGCGTGAGGTGAGTATTTCGTAATCGTTAAGGCGTGCCTCACGTTTGAAGAAAGAACCGGGGATGCGGCCTGCAGATGCAAACTTCTCCTGGTAATCAACGCTTAATGGAAAAAATGACTGGCCGGGTTTCGGCTCTTTGGAGGCTACTACTGTAGCCAGTATCATACATTTGCCCTGGCGCACTACTACGGCGCCATCGGCCTGGCGGGCCATTTTGCCCGTCTCAATGGATATTTCGCGACCGTCGCTCGATTTGAACGATACGGAAATCGGATTTGGTGTCATACATCAAATAATTTAAGTCGGATGAAACTAAAATTAAGACAACCCATAGCACACACGTATGTAATGCAAGGGGATGCCTTATCTTTTTTAAATAACAATTCCCAACCAATAGTTGGGAATTGCTTAATAGCGTTGCTTATTTACGTAAGCCAAGCTTTTCCAGCAGGCCACGATAAGACGTGAGGTTGTTATGGCTCAGATATATTAATAACCTTTTGCGGCGTCCTACCATCTGCATCAGTCCACGGTTGCTTGAAAAGTCTTTTTTATTAGTCTTCAAGTGGTTGGAGATGTGGTTGATACGCTCTGTGAGCATAGCGATCTGCGCTTCGATAGATCCCGTATTGGTTTCTGCTCCACCGAAGGTTTTGAAAATGTTTGCCTTTTTTTCAGCTGTAAAATGAGACATTGTGCATCAAAATTTTAAAATAAAAATATATTTGGAGGGCAAAAATAGGGAAAAAATGTGAATAATCAGGATTTTTTGATCACCCCATCTTATAAGAATGATAATTTATTAACGACAGCCATACATTTGTAGGTCTTATTATATATATACGGCAAAATATTAGGGATCAAAGGCCGAAATCCTTCCCGTCCTTCATCGCTTGGTGATAATTAGGGTTGATCTGCGTAAATCCTAAACTAATAGCTTTTTCAATGTCCTGCAATGCGTGCGTATGGTCATGTTTTTGCGCGTAAGCCATAGAGCGTGCATAATATACTTCACCCATATTCGGGTTCAGGGCCAGGCAATGCTCAAAATCCTGCATCGCCTCATCTGTGCGGTGCAGTCGCACCAGCAGGCGGCCCCTGTTGAGATAAGGAGGTATCATATCTGCATTCTGGGCTATGGCTATCGCATAATGCGCCAACGCAGAATCTGATTGGTGCATCATATCATACAGGTTGCCCAGGTTGCTGTGTGCCTCGGGGAAGTAGGGCTTCAGCCTCAGCGCCGTGCGGAAGCAATAGGCCGATGAATCGAAATTGTGCGATATGGCCGATATAATGGCCAGTCCAAGGTAGGCGCTGGCATCCATATCACTTTCCTTCAGCGACAGGGCTTTGTAATAATTCCGTTTGGCATCAGCAAATTTGTTCACACTTCTTTCCAGTTCGCCAAGGGATACATATGGGTTCGCAAAATCAGGCTGTAGTTTTATCGCCTCTGTCAGCATTTGGTATGATGAGTCATAGAAAACCTGTCGCTCCTTAGGGTCTACAGATTCATTGAATTTATTAAAATAATTGAACCCGAGATTGTTATAGGCATTCGGCGCGCGCGATGGTTCCTTCTCTATCTCGTCTGTCCATAGGGTAGTAGCATCGTACCATGCCCCGCAGCGCTGGTTGCTCATGTAACCGAGGGCAAGGATGTATACAAGCGTTCCGATAAGAATAGTATTTCCTGTTTTGTGGTCGCCCCACGGCTCGAAATATCCCGATACAAACCACCCTGCTAAAAAGAACAAACCAAAATAAGGGATGTAGCTATACCTGTCGGCAATGATAGCCCCGCCTACAGGTATGAATTGCAGCAGCAGTATTATATTGACGAGGAAAAATAAGCTGCCGAAAACCACGACCTTGTTTTTACGTCCGAAAAACCAGACTCCCGCTATTATAGCGGCAATAACAAACGGGAATGCATAATACACTACATGCAGCGGCTTATCAGGGTAGGGATAAAAGTTGCAGAGATGCACAGGCACGATGGCCTTCCACAGGTATGTGAAGAATGCATAGCAGCCAAGCGCTATCCGTTCTGTAAAATTAAAGGTCACATTCAGCGTGTTCAGCGATCCGAATTGTTGCTGATCCAGGATAGATCTGTAGCCGGCCGCGATAGACAATGCAAAGTGCGGTAGCTTCTCTAAAATGAGCTTTATATTCAACGGCCTTTTTTCAAAATAGTCTATGAGCAGCAATGTCAGGGGCAGCACTACTGCCACGGGCTTAGAGAGCAGTGATAAGAGATACAGCAGGATGGTACAGGTATACCACAAAACTTTTTTATGTTCACTGCGGATATAGTAAATGTGGGTAATGCATGCACCAATATAAAACGCGCCATACAGCACATCCTTCCTTCCGGCCAGCCATGCTAGCGACTCCACATGCATAGGGTGCAGCCCGAAGAGTAATGCCACAACTACTGCGGCTACCTGCCTGCGCGTGAGCAGCATGGTAAAATGGTACACCAGCAGGGTGGTGAGTATATGCAGCAGCAGGCTATCCAGGTGATACAGGTAGGGCTGCAATTGCACATAGCTGTACTCTATACCATAGCTGAGAATAGTAAGCGGGTGATAGTTACCCATTATCGGGTTCGAAAAAATATTCTTCAATCCTTCTGCCGAAACATCCTTGATCAGCGGATTGTCTCTTATATAGCCGGGGTCGTCCCAGTTGGTGAACAGATCATTGGTGCATGCCTTCAAAAAAAGCCACGTGATAATAGCAATGCCCGTCGGTACAAGTATGTGCTTATATTTTGCTAAAAAGCCGTTACCTGAAGGCGTTGCAGGTTTTTGCTGCTTCGCTTGCGGCATAGCAGGACGCGCCGCAGGTGTGCCTGTGTTATTCTGTGGTCTGTTCTTTTTATTCGCCATACAGCATAAATATACTTTCTTGTTCTTAGCTCACAAAAAAAGAGCTGCCGTTTTTGCGGCAGCTCTCAAAGAGTATTAATTAGGTACTATTGTTTCGTGATCTTGCGCACGGCTATTGTGTTGCCGCTATTGTCATATAACGTTATGAAGTACAAGCCATTGGCCAGTTTGGCTATATTCACTTCTTTAGCATCTGCGATATCTATTTCTTTCTTGCCTTCTATGCTGGTGATCACCGCACGAACCTTTACAGGTGCGTCGATATACAATACGCCTGTAGTAGGGTTCGGATAGATGTTCACTGCCGGGCTGTTAGTTACATTGTTTACACCTTCCATAGAAGAATTGAAATGATACAGTGCAGATGTGCCTTTACAGCCATTACTGTCTGTAACTACCACATAATAATATTCATCATTGGCTGCGGCAATACTTGGCGATGTAGCCCCTGTGATAAGGCCTGCAAGGCTATCATACCACTGGTAGCTGCTGTAAATATTGTCCACATACAATGCGCCTGTATAATAGGTCACTATAGGTGCGGGCGCTACATCAACGGTTACGTAAGCAACACGGGCACAGCCGGTAGGCAATGTATAGCTGATCACAGCAATGCCGCCGGTTATACCTGTTAAGATGCCGGTATCAGAAGTGGCTACAGTTGGCGTAATACTGCTCCACAAGCCCCCACGTGTGGCATCATGTAAGGTATCTGTAGTGCCGGGGCACATTACAGAATTGCCTGTGATTGGTGCCGGCAGTGGATTGATCGTTACTCTTGTTTTTACAGCACATCCGGGGTTGGTGGTATACATAACATCAACGGTATCCACATTCACCCCGGTAAGCACTCCCGACGTTGGAACGATGGTAGCTACAGATGGGTCTGACGATGTCCATACACCTCCGCCGGTTGCATCATGCAATGTAGTGCTGGAGTTGGGGCAGGCACGCGTTGTGCCGGTAATAGCAGCCGGATAACCGACAACATTAAACACCACTGTGGTCATACACCCGGTTACCGGCAATGTATAACTGATCGTAGTAGTACCTATTGAGCGGCCGGTTACTTTTCCTGAATCTGCAACTACCGATGCAATCAGCGGGAATGTGGTTGTCCATGTACCACCGCCTACAATATCTGTGAGATTCCTTACTGAGCCTACACATACGCTATCCCTGCCGGCAATGAGCGCCAGCGGGTTCACGGTCACTAACCAGGATGCGATGCAGCCTGTGCCGAGTGTGTATGATATATTTACTGCCCCGGTGCCTATGCCTGTTACAATTCCGGATGTGCCTACAGTGGCGATAGCAGTATTGCCGCTGCTCCAGGTGCCTAATGGACTGGTAGCAGATAAATAAATAGAATCGGTAGCACACACACTGTTAGGCCCTGTGATGCCTACCACATTCACTATTGCAGTAGCGGCACAGCCATTTGAAGGGTCTGTGTAAGAGATCGTCGTAGCGCCTATAGTACGGCCAACAACAATACCGGTAGTAGCATCTATGGTCGCTACGCCGGGGTACGTGCTGCTCCAGGTATATCCTGCTGATGCATCATATAATGTAATAGTAGAGCCTGTGCATATATTGGTCACTCCGGTTATCGGTGCAGGAACCGGGTTCACTGTTACAACAAATGATGCGCTCGGACCTGTACAATGCCTGTTGGTAAGCGTTATGGTGGCATTATAAGTGCCTACAGGTACTGTAGAAGGTACAAATACTGTGAGAGGGGATGCTGTTATAGCAGCGCCGGTAACATCGGTAAAGCCTGCTGTATGCGCTGCTGCATCATACGCTATGCTGTATGTAAGAGGTGTGCCGGTAGCAGTATAGGTTAAGCTGCCGAAAGAACTGCCGTAACAAACATGAGGGCCGGTAACAGGTGTGATGGTAGGCAGTGGAACAACAGTAATTGTATCTAAAGTAGCTGACGACGTACCTGTAGCATCAGTAACAGTGCAACTGTAAACGCCGCTTGCGGATATGGTAGCAGGGATAGATATGTACGCTGTAGTAGCAGTGAACCCTGAAGGCCCGCTCCAGCTATAAGTAGGGCTGAGAACAGAAGTGCTGTGCGCAGTATCCAGTATGGTTTCTCCGGCGCAATAAACGGAATGACCGGTGATGGTTGGCGCATCAGGGCCTGCCACAAAAGTTACGATCAGTGTCTGGCTTGGAGAACTGCAACTGCTGTTGATGCCTCCCCAGTTTGAGTTATTGATGGCCGGCCTCACGGTGTAGGTACCGGTACCGGCGCAGGTACAAGTGGTTGCGTCAATAATAAGTTCAATGACCCTGCCGCCACCGCCACCACATCCGCTGCCGCATCCCGGACTTACTATTACGGTATGCGGGGTAGTACCTACAGTGAAAGAACCGGAATAATATACGCCGGTCCTTAAGGCATTAGCCACTGCTAAAGTCACTACGGGATTCGTACAGGTAATACCTGTAGGGTTAACGCTGCCGCTCACTTTAAAGCTCAGATAAGAATACGTACCAAGCAAAGTGGAACAGAAGGTTGTCCATGCAGTACATTGAGTTGTAGGAGTTGCGCCTGATATGAAACTCTGGTTATACACAAGTGTTTGTGCGGGAGCTGTAAAGCCAAATGCAAATAATACCAGCAGGGACGCAGTTAGGGATTTGTAAATTTTTCTCATTTTTTTGATCATTTAATATAAACAAAAGTATCAATAAGCACTTATGTGTTAAAGTCAGTTCGGCCGAATGCAAAAATTCGGTCTGAAATATCAGATTGAAATTAAGCAATATTTATGAGTTGCAAAAATAACTCAACAAAATATTTTTTTTATTTTTTGTTTTACACTCACATCTGTTAATATATGCATTTATTTTATGCTTTTTCAGTTAATAAAACGGGATGAACAGGTACAAAAAAAGAGCTGCCACGGCAGCTCTTTTTGCATCAGTAATGTTATTAAAGATCTATTCTTTGATCAGTTTATCAACCAGTACGCGGTTGCCATGCTCATCATACAGAGCTACCAGGTACACACCACCGGACAGGCGGTGTATATCTATCTCTTTTGCATTTTGCTGGTCTATAATGACCTTGCCATCCATGCTGCTGATGACGGCACGCACAGTAGCAGGTGCATCTATGTGCAGCACTTCTGTAGCAGGGTTAGGGTATAAGGATATATCTGCCTTATTTATTTGGGCAACGCCTACATTGTCTACAAGGAATGCTGTTGAAAAGCCTACACAGCCATTTGCGTCGGTTACTTCCACACGGTAGCTGCCCGTACTGTGTGGTATATAGGTTCGCCCGTTAGCTCCGGGTATGGTTACAGTGTTCAGGAACCACTGATAACCGGAATAGGGCGATAAAGTAGAGAGTGCGCTGGAGGATGAAGTGATCGTGGGAGTAGGTATAGGGTTCACTGTTACTGTCACAGAGGTGGCCGTAGTGGCAGTGCAAATGCCGGAACCGCCGGAGATGCTTACATTACAAGTATAGATGCCCGGAGTAGTGGCGGCATAATTATCTCCTGCGGCGCCGGGTATATCAACACCGTTGCGCTGCCATTGGTACAATATAGTACCCGATGCGGTGCCTGTACTTATATCCAGCACAATATAATTGCCAATACAGAAAGAAGGGGATGTGCTGTAGACGATCACCGGGTTAATACCTGCCGTAACAGGTGTAGCCGCAGATGTGCCTACGCAGCCATTGCCATCTGTTACATCAACCGTGAAATTGTCTGTTGTTGTGGCAGTATAAGAAATGTTCGTCGCTCCGGTAATGGGGACCCCTGCTTCATCCCATTGATAAGATAACCCTGCACCGGCACTGCCGGTAAGCACCACATTGCCTCCCACGCAGAATGTGGTAGGGCCCCCGGCGGTGATGACCGATACCGGTAAAGGATTTACCGTTATGTCGAGAGTGGTGGCGCATACATAAGAATTGAGATAAACAATAGTGCCCGGGCCAGCGGTTAATGCCGTTACTTCACCGGTAGTAGCATTTACCGTTGTAGTGGTCGGAGTATAGGTAAGCCACGAGCCGCCAAGGTCGGGGTCTGTATATATGGCTGTACTATTTTCACACATTTTAGCAGGGCCTACTATAGCCGCAGGCGCGGGATCTATGGTTACAGTCGTTGTTACAGCACAGCTATATGCAGCAGGAACAGTGTAGTTAACGGTATAAGTGAACGTCTGAACGCCTGCAAGTGTACCGGTTTCAAGGCCCGATCCGGGTACTATTGTTGCATACGTACCTGTTGCCGGCCCGAACGTTCCTCCTGAGGTCGCATCGCTCAACGAGCCGGTAGCACCTACGCATACACGGCCTGAACTTACGATAGGAGCCGGTGCGCTGTATACAAATACTCCCTCAGTGTACTTACATCCTGTAGGCAATATATAATCAATGTTGGCAAATCCGGCTGATTCACCTGTTACAAGACCGTCGGTACCAACAAGCGCTGTAGATGAGCTGCTGCTCCACCAGGTGCCACCGGTGGTGGTTTCGCCAAGCAGGGTTGTGGTGTTGGTGCACAATAAAGCTGATCCCGTAAAATTCGCAGGTACCGGGTCAATGGTTATCGTATAATTCACAGCAGGGCATCCAGCCATAGTATAGGTGACATTTGCAGTGCCTAAAGTAGCACCTCCTATGGATGTTACAACACCGGTAGAGCTATTGATGCTGGTGCCTGCAGGCCCGCTGATCGTCCAGGTGCCACCTGTAATGCCATCGGAAAGGCCAATGGATGTGCCTTGGCAGATGAGGTCACTTGCAGGCCCGCTGATCGCTGTCGGAGCATCATTATCCGTAACTGTAGTAGTGATGAAACAACCTGTAGATAATTGATAGCTGATCGTTGCTGTACCCGCAGAAGCACCGGTAATAACACCGCTGGAGAATCCTATTGGAACCGCAGTGGGGTTGTCGCTCAGCCAGTTACCGCTGAATGTGGGGTCAGTGAATGTAAATGCGTTGCCTGTACATATATTGCTGATACCAACAATAGGATTAGGTATAGGGTTCACAACCACCGATGCTGTAGTAGAGGTCACGGTAGTGCTGAAAGTGCCACAGGCGTTTATTGCGGTCAGTGTATACACGCCTGCTGAGGCGAGGGTAGTGGTCAGTGTTGCGGCGGCAGTAGTGCCGGTAACAAAATAGCCACCGGGGCCATTCCACTCATAATTTGATGCGTCTGTTGCAGATCCGCTCAGCGACAGCATATCGCCCGCACAAAGTGTAGTAGGTGATGCCGAAGCGGTAGCCACGCTTGGTGTTTTGCAATAGCTGATCTGCAGGTAGGGAGCGTGGCCAACTGTACTAATTGAGGTAGTATTGCCCGTTTCGCCCACCATTGTGAGTACGCGGCTTGCGCCACCACTTACAGACACAGATACTTTACCGCCGATATTGGCCTGTACAAAAGCTACCGATGCGGGAGTAGAGGTGATGACATTTAATCCCACGCCTGCGGTATAGGCTGCTGAACTCAGCAACGTGCTACCGCCTGCGGTAGAGGTCATATCGCTATACAATGTGCCGGCAAGTGTCACAGCCGACAGGTCGCCGGGGTATCCATACGTATTGCAGCCCGTTGGGGCGCCTGAACCGGTATAGGCCGATGTATAAAACCCGGGGGTCACTGCCTGTATCACGCAACCCGCAGGTATAGAACTCAGATCAAATACGGCATACCCTGCCGAAGAACTGCTACTCACTATATTGCCATCTGTGCGGGTAGTAGTTGTAGAACTGCCCGTTGTATACGAGCCGGTCGAGCCGGTTGCATAGATCGTCACTACAGTAGATTGCGCAAACAACGCAGTGCCAAGCAAGCAAAATAATGCTAAAAGATAGATTTTTTTCATACAGTTTTATTGAACAATTATTAAATGCCCCGCAGCGGCGAATGCCTATTCACCACCCGAAGGATAGAGCTTGTTAAAAAAAGCACAAATACTCAATTGGAAAATTAAGATTATTAATCGAAAAAACAAACTATATCCTGAAAAACCAATTAACTGGTAGAAAGTTAGTAATACTTAATTAATTTCTCTTATCTATGCCCCAGTACAATTTATGGCGCAGCGTTTTCAGGAAATTATGTTCATCAGGCCGTACCAGAGATACCTGGAAACTCTCTCTCTTTACTGCAAGTTGCACATTACTGCGGATGGTTTCGGTACGGGCATCGAGGGTACAAAGGAACTGCTCCGTTCGGCCTTCTATCTCAAAGGAGATCACATTGTCATCGGGCACGACTATAGGCCGGGTATTCAGGTTGTGTGGCGCTACCGGCGTAATAACAAAGCTCGATGTTTGCGGGAATACCACAGGCCCGCCGCAACTCAGTGAATAGCCCGTAGATCCCGTTGGGGTAGCCACTATAAGGCCATCGGCCCAATAGGTATTCAAAAACTCACCGTTCAGGTAGGTATGTATCTTGATCATCGACGAGGTATCCTGCCGGTGTATTGTAAATTCATTGAGTGCGAATGGCGCGCCATCAAACAGCGGTATATTCGAATCGAGGTGCAGCAGGCTTCTTTTCTCTAAGGTATAGGAGCCCTTCACCAGGGATAATATGGCGCCCTCCACCTCTTCTTCCAGTATGGCTGCCAAAAAGCCCAGCCTGCCCAGGTTCACCCCTATCAGCGGGATATTGGTATTGCCCACAAAGCATACCGCGTCCAGCATAGTGCCATCGCCACCCAAGCTGAAGAGCATATCCGTATGTGGTGGCAGGTCTTTTTTGCCGGTGAAGATTCGGGGAGTGCAGGCAAACTGCATATAGGGTTGCAGCCGCTCATAAAACTCTTTATAGAAGACCATCTGCAGCTTATTCTGCTCCAGCAGTTGCAGTATGCGCAGCAGTGTAGGCGCATCTTCGGGGTTGAATGTTCTGTTATAAAGTGCTACAAGCATAGTGTCAGTGCCAATATACCGATGGCTTTATTCGCTATTGAAATGTAAATATAATCCATTTTGTCCCAAATGGTTAAAGGCATACTCAAAACGCAGCTTTATATCGTACAGTGTCACCACATCTATACCTACACCTGCGCTGTATTGCAGCTTATTGCTCAAAAAACTGTTGCCGGGCCGAGGGCTGTCTATATACCCGGCATCAAAAAACACTTTCGGGTATATCCGCACCGGGATTGCTGTAAAGTACCGCACCGGTATAGCATAGGTGTTATTAAATACCTCACGCTTCAGGTCCAGCCGCACCACCCCATAGTTGCTGCCATCGATCACATAATATTCATATCCCCGCACATAGTCCGTCTGTGTGCCCAGTCCGCCTCTTAAATAATAGGGCTGCTGCTGCGGGTACATCAGCCGGCCCCTGAAGATCACCGAGGTGTACCATTTCGGCAGCGGGTTCTTAAACCAGCCGGCTTCCACATTGGCATAGCTTTGAAAATGAATACCCTCCAGCCCTTGCCGCACTACTGCCTGCGTCACTAACTTATACCCGGTCAGTGAGTAGTTCCAGTTATCCACCCCGTTATATTCATAGCGGTAATAGAACTCGAAGAAGCGCGCGCGGGTACTGTTGTTGGCGAAGTATTCAGGGTTCAGTTTCAATATTGTATCGCTCACACTATAGTCTTTATAGTTCAGTTGAAAGAGATGCTTGGATGCATAGGCAGGCCGGTACAAATAGCTGATACCCCCCTCCAGTTGCTTCAGTATCACCGGGCCCGAATAAGTGCCTGCATACACTAACTTATTGGAATCGGTATTGAAATACGTTTGCCGGCTTTGTGCATAGCTTAGCGAAAATCCGAAACCATTGGTCTGCCCTCTGTTCACATAGGGCCGCATATAATTGATGCCCAGCTTTTGCGTATAGCCGTCTTCCGCAGTCACAGCTAGTGTTTCCAGGTTGCCCCTGAAGTTCTTATCAGTGAGCGTCAGGCCGCCGCTCACCCTGCGCAGGTCGTGGTGTTCAGACACCCACCAGGTATTAAAATTCCGGTCAGCAAACTGCACGATCACTGATGGTATCACAGGCCAGCGCTCTTTTACAGCTATGTACCAGTCTAATTCACTACCAATGTGTTCTATATGCTGGTCCACCTCATTAAATAGCTGCAAGTTGAAGAGCCGTAGCTTGTTCTCCGTGTTCAGGCTATCAGTTGCATTAGCAAAGATCGTATCGCCCTCATGTATGCCCAGTTCCCGCAGTATCACAGAGCGCCTCGTGATCGTATTGCCGGTGATGATTATTTTCCTGATCGTTACCTGCTGGCCCGTATTTGCAGCACCACCACCTCCCTGGCTATACGCACAGGTACAAACGAACAGCAACGGGAGCAGCAAAAGGTATCTCATATAAAAACCTTTGCAAGATACTATACATAGCAGGATAAGGAAATGACGGACAAATAAACCCAGCACTAAACAAACCCAATCCCCCCCCCCTCCAAACCCCATTCGCGGTAGGGGCCGGGCTTGCCCCTGCCCACCTCGCGCCGGTCACCAATCCCCCCCCTCCAAACCCCATTCGCGGTAGGGGCCGGGCTTGCCCCTGCCCACCTCGCGCCGGTCACTTTGGGCCGGTCACTTGGCGCTCATCGCCCCGGCCAAATATAGTCGTAAACGGGGCATTGGGCTATTGAGCAATTATTTCCCATAAAAATCATTAATTTCATAGTTCAAACGAACTACCCATGCGGCGCGCCATATTATATATATCATTCCTGGTAGTCACTGCACTCGTGTTCATCAGCGCCTGCACACACAAGCCGCAAGTGCAGCCAGCCGTACTTGCCGATGGCGGTTTCCCTGATTCTGTGGCAAATATCCTCATCACCCAGTGCGCTACTGCAGGTTGTCACAACCAGGCCAGCTATCAATTGGCTGCCGGCCTGCTGCTCGATAATTATGCCCACCTGCTTGCCGGTAGCAATTTCGGCGCCGAGGTGGTGGCCTACAGCACACAATTCAGCGACCTGCTGCCCTACATGAATGCCTACGACTCATCGGATGCAATGGCAAATGATCCCGGCCATATTGCCGTGTACCCTACCCGCCAGCAATACCTCACTATAAAGAACTGGATCGCACATGGCGCACCCGATAAAAACGGCAACATACCCTTTGCCTCGAACCCCGATACCCGCCAAAAAATATATGTAGCCATATCTTCGGGGTGCAACCAGATCGCCGTCATTGATGCGCAATCTCACCTGGTGATGCGCTACATTACGGTTGGGGGCCCCAATAATTACAATCCGCACGACGTGAAGGTATCAAGTGATGGGGCGTTTGCCTATGTATCGCTATACACGGGTACAGAGGTGCAGAAGATAGATACCCGGACTGATAGCGTTATCGCCAGCACCGATCTCAGCGCCATTACAGGTGGCAGCATCGGTTACTGGAGCATTATCAATCTCTCGCCAATGGATACAGCTATTATGGTGAGCGGGTGGACATCTCCCGGCTTCATCGCTTCCATAAACACAGCCAATATGACCGTGAATACAAAAATGTCCGTGGATATTTTTACCGGTGGCACATCCAGTTTCCCGCTCCCGCATGGGATCGCCAGCAACGCGGCCTATGATACTTTTTTTGCGGCACTGCAGGATGGCAATGTCGTCAATAGGTTTTCTTTCAGCCCTACTATCATAAAGCAAGTATTGGTAAAAGGATCAGTACCTATTCTTGCAGGGCTCACCGGAGCTAATCAGACGCCTGATCCGCACCAGTTACAGATGCTGCCGGATTACTCCAAATATTTTGTGACGTGTCAGGGTACAAACGAAGTGCGGGTAATGGACGCTCATACCGGTAAATTACTGGATTCTATCCCGGTGGGTTCTTATCCGCAGGACATGGATATCTCCCCCTCAAAAGGATATATTTTCGTTGCTTGTTATAAGGATGCCGCCAACCCCAATGGGTATGGCTCGGTCTATGTTATTGACTATAATACGGATAAGGTAGTAGACATTTTATATGGCGATTTCTTTGCCCCGCACGAAATGGCCGTTGATGAGCAGGACGGCTTGTTGTTTATATGCAGCACCAACCTGGGTGGCAATGCCCATCATGCCGGCCTTTGTGGCGGGCCTGATGGCTGGTATAGCGTGTACGACCTCAACACACTAAAGCCTGTTGATACTAAAAGGTATGAGGTGCCTCAAAATCCCTACACAGTTTCTGTAAGGTTCAAATGATCGCCAGCGTTTCTTTACCTACTTTTGTACCTATATGCTTACAGTGTCACTGCACGGAATCAAGATACACGCACCTCACGGACTTTACCCCGAGGAGCATATCCTCGGTAATGTCTTTGAGATAGATGTAGACCTCTGGTTGCCCGATACCCTGCCCTGGCCATTTGCCGATTATACTATCATCAACAAAGTGGTCAGCGATACTTTTCAAATGCCTGGCCAATTACTGGAAACCTTTGTCGCCAATATCTACAATAGCCTCAAAGAACAATTCCCAATAGCAGAGAAGATACGTGTATGCATAAAAAAACTACATCCCCCTATGGCGGGAGATGTAGCGTATGCAAAAGTATGTTACGAAGCCTGATTTGGTCCCGATAGCTATCAGGATGGAATTTGGAATTTGTTTTTTGGGATTTGGATTCTACGCAAGTAGCTTTTCCAGCGCAGTATCATAAGCTTCTTTCCAATCGCTTATATAGCCCCAGCTTTCATCGTCTATACAGATCTCTTTGTTAGCCGTCACCAGTCCTATTTTAGTAAATGGTGTGCCTTTTAATTCCGCTTCGAAGAGTGCCTGTAGTTCAGGGTTGATGCTCACTACTACGCGGCTTTGCGCCTCGCCAAACAGCACTGCATCCTTGCGGATCCCCGTCCCGGTGCTTACACTAAAGCCAAGGCCGTTGGTCATGCCGCTTTCCAGCAGGCAGGCAAAAAGGCCGCCCTCTGAAATGTCGTGTGCTGATTTGATGAGCTTGGAACTGATGAGTCGTGCCACGGTCTGCTGCACTGCAAACTCTTCTTCCAGCTCAAAGTGTGGGGCAGGACTATGAGAAACACCGCACAAATGGTGCAGGTATTCGCTGCAGTTGATGTCGTTCCTGTTTTCACCGATCAGGTATATGTTGTCGCCGGCATGCTTAAAGCTCAGCGACATCTTCTGGTCCAGTTTATCCAGTATGCCTACCATACCTATGGTGGGGGTAGGGTATACGGGGCCATCTTCGCTCTGGTTGTAAAAGCTCACATTACCGCCGGTTACCGGGGTGTCAAACTTCAGGCAGGCCGCGCCCATACCCTTTATGGCATTTACAAACTGGTAGTACACTTCCGGGTTGTAGGGGTTGCCAAAGTTCAGGCAGTTGGTGATGGCTACAGGCAGGCCTCCGCTGCACACTATATTGCGTGATGCCTCGCTCACAGCGATCATTGCGCCCTTGTAAGGGTCGGCAAATACATAGCGGCTGTTGCAGTCTGTGGTCATGGCTATGGCTTTCTCTGTGCCATGCACGCGCACTATTGCTGCATCACTTGGTTCGTTGGTATGTGTATTGCCGGTGCCTACCATGCTGTCGTACTGCTCGTATATCCAGCGCTTGGAGGCTATGTTCGGCAGTTGTATCAGCTCATAAGCCATAGCTTTCAAGTCGCCCGGAATAGCTATTGTATCAGGATTGAATTTTTGTATCTCCTTGAGGTATTCAGGTTCTGTGTAAGTGCGCTCATATATAGGAGCGCCGCCACCCAGCACCAGGCTTTCGGCTGGCACATTAGCCACCAGTTCGCCATTCATATAATACTTCAGGTTCAGGTCTTTAGTTACCTCGCCTATCTGTACACAATGGATGTCCCACTTGTCAAAGATCTTTTGAACTTCGCTTTCGCGGCCTTTCTTCACTACTATGAGCATACGCTCCTGGCTTTCGCTCAGCAACATTTCCCATGGTTTCATATTGGCCTGTCGTGTGGGTACTTTATCCAGGTGAATGATCATGCCATGCTCGCCCTTGGCGCTCATTTCGCTGGTGCTGCAGGTAATACCCGCTGCACCCATGTCCTGCATACCGATCAGTGCGCCGGTAGGGATCATCTCGAGGCAGGCTTCCAGCAGCTTCTTTTCTTCAAAGGGGTCGCCCACTTGCACCGATGGCAGCGACTCAGCGCTGTTCTCATTGATATCGGCTGATGCAAATGAGGCACCGCCTATACCGTCTTTACCGGTAGATGCGCCCACGATGAATACGGGGTTGCCAGCACCATGCGATGTGGCAGATACTGTTTGCCCTACCTTCACCACGCCCACGCTCATAGCATTTACGAGGGGATTCGTCTGGTAGCAGCTTTCATAATATACTTCACCGGCTACAGTAGGTACGCCAAAGCAGTTGCCGTAATGGCCTATGCCTTTTACAACGCCCTTGATGAGCCATTTTGTTTTGGGGTTATCCACCTTGCCAAAGCGCAGTGAGTTGAGCGAAGCGATAGGCCGTGCACCCATCGTGAATATATCGCGGTGTATACCGCCCACGCCGGTGGCCGCACCCTGGAAGGGTTCAATAGCAGATGGGTGGTTGTGCGACTCTATTTTGAACACGCATCCCCAGCCATCGCCTATATCTACGAGGCCGGCATTTTCTTCGCCTGCCTTTACAAGCAGCCTTGCGCCGTCACGGGGCAGGGTCTTCAGCCAGGTGATGGAGTTCTTATAGCTGCAATGCTCGCTCCACATTACGGAGTACATGGCTACTTCAGTAAAATTGGGCGTACGGCCCAATACCTGCTTTATCTTTTCAAATTCTTCTTCGCGAAGGCCCAGTTTAGTAGCCTGTTCGAGTGTTGCTAACATGCGGTAAAAGTAAGAAAATTTCGGGGAGGTACTAAATGGGTAATAAGTGTTATATAACCCTCGTATTGTCGTTCTTTTTAATGACAGAACTGCTGCATCAGTTGCGGCGCTGTTTCATTGCCCATATCAGCCGCTTTTTTCCAGTCATTGCAGGCGCCGGATGAATCCTTAAGGCCCAGGCGCACCATGCCCCGGTCGGTATAAGCGGCGTTATTATCCGGCCTGAATTTGAGGAAGGTATCGTAATCCAGCAGGGCGCCTGCCAGGTCATTCATGCTGGCCTTGGTGGATGCCCGGTTGTAATAATACTGCGCATGATTAGGGCTCAGGCGCAAGGCCTCATTATAATCGGCAAGTGCCATATCCATATCCTCTCCCTGGAAGTAGGCTCCACCTCTGTTGGCATAGGCATCAATATAGCCAGGATGTTGTTGTATAGCGGTATCGTAGTCTTCTATGGCTCCGCGCAGGTCATTGTCCTTCACTTTTACATTGCCACGCAGCCAGTAGAAATAAGAGCAATCGGCCACATCGCTGTTTTTTTCGATCACGTCTGTAAATATGCTCATGCTGTTCTTCCAGGCATCTATTCGCAGCCACGTTATCATGCCGCAGGCACCTATGAACACCAAGAATACAGCAATGCCCACGGCCTGCCACCTTGGCAAGGCCACACGTACCATCCACTGGCCTATGATATAAAAAAGGCCAATGTACGGGATATAACTATACCGCTCAGGGGTAAGTGCAGGCCCTACAGAAATCAGTTGCGGCATTACGCCAATCGTAACAGCAAAAAAAGCAGCTCCAAACAATAATTCCTTTCTCAGCGCGCCGCGCCTGAACACCAGCCAGCCTATAAATACCATAAAAAGCAGCGAGGCATAGTACACCCACGGCAGCAGGCCATTGTGCATATCCGGGTAGTAGTGCATAGCCGACAAATGGACCGGTGTAAACAGCTTAGTAATATAAAATGCAGGTATTGTTGTCAATAAAAATATCCGGTTAATGAAGCCATAAGATGCCGGTGTTATCTGCTCCATACTGCCGTCACCGCCGCGCGACAATATTCCGAGTATGAAAATAAATACCGAAAAAGCCAGTAGTGGCAGTTTCTCCCCTATCGCTTTCCCTGCAAGCTTCCTGCCTTGGTATAAATCTATAACTACCAGCAGCATGGGCAGTGTTACCGCCTCCGTCTTTGAAAAAACTGCCAGCACAAAACACCCCGCTGTAGCCAGGTAATACTTCGTCTTATATCCTGTATCTGTATAGCACAGGTAAAAGAATACAGACAGCAGGTAGAAGAACGCGTACAGCATATCCTTGCGCTCTGATGCCCATGCTACTTCCTCTACGTGCATGGGGTGTATGGCAAATAATAATGAGACAACTACCGCAGTTATCCTGTTTCTACTCAACCGCTCCGCTATCTTAAAAACAACGAACGTGCTGCACAGGTGCAGGAGAATGTTGATGATGTGGGACGGCATAGGATCAAAACCGAACAACTTGTATTCCAGCGCGAAAGAGAGCGTGGTCAGTGGCTGATACTTGCCATCGGCGAATGTGGTAAATATTTTAGCGAAGTTCCCATCCTTTACTAACGGGTTGCCCAGTATAAAATTAGCGTCGTCAAATGCAAGGAACTCATTAAATATCACTTTGCTATACAACAATGCCGTAAGCAGCAATATCAGATATGGCGCCCATTTTAGCAATTGTCCGGGTATCCCTGCTTTGCTTCTGTTGGCCGGCTCATTGGGTACAGCAATATTTTTTTCGTCATTGGCCATATTACCTGTAATGCATTGTGTGGCTGTGTTCCGCTCAAAAATAGAGATTTAAACCCAATATCTCCTATTGCGGTACAGGTGTTGTATGTGCCTCTTGTGCTTTTATGAATAAAACAAATGGCATGATGTAGCCCGTAACAAACAGGTAATCTAAAAAGCGCAGATTAACAGCAGATGCAAAAATGCTGAATGCCATATACCCAAAGAAAAACGATCCCCACACGATGATCAACCCCCACTTGCTACGCGGCACAGAACGCCAGATAGGTATCACGCGCGCCACGAAAAACAAAATTGCGGCAATATTCAGTATGTTGAGTAGTAGTGAGAGGGCAGGGTATATAGCAATGACCTTGCTTTGCAAAACAGGGTAGGTGCAATCGAGGTATTCGGAGGATATCCCAAACCAATCTATTGCTTCAGGCGTTAGCTTTATATGGCCGTAGTCATAGTTGGCCAGTACCTCCGTGGGGGGATAGAAATAATTGGTGCTATTAGGAACAATGAAATGCCGAAAGAACGGCCATGGATAGTGCTTCACAATATACCAGCCATAATCATTAAGTGCAACAGAGGCAGTAAACCAGCTTGCCAGGTAATCTGTTCCATCACGCCTCATGCAGATCTTGTGGTATTTCTTGAGTGGTGACTTCATATCCCACAGGTACACATAGCCTACACCTGTCATTTTGCTTACCGAGTCAATGTTCATCTTTACGCAGTGATCGATGATCTGCATGTCAAAATCAGGTAGTTCCTCACTTTTTATAGATGTATATGGATAGCAATACAGCGCATTATTGGCGATCTGCCAGCCGGCAAAACCCGAGAATACATTAGTGTTGGTGTACAATAGGTTTGTTCTTTTTTGCTGCCATACCGTCAATGATATTACAGAGAGTGTCAGCCCTGCACCAATGAGCTTGTAACTTATTTTGGCTTTACTAACGGCGAAAGCAGCTATGGCCACCAGTGGAAAGAACATAGCAGTGTACCGCATCCGGAAGCATAGGTATAAAAACAGCAACTGTGTGATTAACGCCCACCAGCCCGGCTTTTTTACGATCCACAGGCAGGTGGCCAGCCAAATCACTGTAAGTGAGCAAAACAGGCTGTCGCTCGAGATCAGGTTGGCCTGAAAGAGCAAGATGGGATTGCAAAGAACAATTACAAGGATAGGTAACTTCAATTTGCTGGGTAGTCCGAACAAATAATCAACGCTGAAAAAGAAGAACAGGCTGCTGAGCACAAACAGCAAATACTGGAGGAACACCGCGCTGCCGGGCGATGAAAATAGGAAATTAATGCCCTGCATAAACAAAGAATAGCCCAATGGCCGGTAAGTAGCGCTAAAATCATTCTTTGCCCAAAGGATATAATTCAGGGAATCAACAAAAAAATCGGGTTGCGGATAGCAATATTTCAATAAAGGGTAAAGACCGGCAGATACGCACAACGCAATGATCAGCAAAAGCTTTTGACCCTGCAGGTAGTTTAGAAAATTATCTTTTTTGTTGTCAAGGTTCACTGGGGCTCAAATCTAAGTAATAAATGCAGATGTGATTCGTGCTGAGATATTGGCCATATTCTTTATTTCTATGTTGTTGGTGCACTCCTTAAAATGATCATTTTGTATGGCAAATTCATCTAATAAACACGTTATCCACACTTTCTAACAGGTTGTCCACATACTATTCAGGCATTTTGGCCTTCTGAATGGCTGAAATGCAATACCATAAAGGTTTTCAAGATATATATAGGGTGTGGATAAATATGTTTGACTCAAAAAGTGTTTGGTAGTGGGATTTTGTGTTATTTTGTGGTAATTCTGATTCAATACACACATGGCCAACTTTCTCGGTGAATATGAAGTAGCACTAGACGCCAAAGGGCGTTTCCTGTTACCATCGGGCTTCCGCAAGCAACTTGCCGAGGGAGAAGGGGGAAAATTTGTCATTAACCGTGGGTTTGAGAATTGCCTCACTATATATACCGTCGATGTATGGAATTCGATCAGTGAGAAAATAAATAAGCTCAACGATTTCAAACCGGCCGTAAGGGAATTCAAAAGATTATTTCTGAATGGAGCTAACATGGTAGAGCCCGATAGCGCCGACAGGCTGCTGGTAGCAAAGCCATTGATGGATTTTGCTGGTATCAAAAAAGATGCTGTGTTGAGTGCGCAGGGCAATAAGCTGGAGTTGTGGGATAAAGATACTTACTATAACTATCTGCGCCAACACGCAGGTGGCTTTAGTAAGCTGGCAGAAGAAGTGGCAAATGATTTCGGAAACCCGTTTGAAAATATATAAAAATGGGCAACCCCGAATTTTACCACACAACAGTTCTTTTACATGAAGCAGTAGATGGGTTGGCGATAAAGCCAGACGGCGTATATGTAGATGCCACCTTCGGCGGCGGCGGCCACAGCAGGCTGATACTGGAAAAGCTGGGGCCGAAAGGAAAGCTCATAGCGTTTGACCAGGATGCAGATGCGTGGCGCAACAAGCCCGATGACGACAGGCTGATACCGGTGACGGAAAATTTTAAATACATGCGCCGCTTTTTGCGGTTGCACGGACATAGTGAGGTGGATGGGATCTTAGCAGATCTGGGTGTAAGTTCTTTTCAGTTTGATACGGCAGAACGGGGGTTCTCGATCAGGTATGACGGCCCGCTGGATATGCGCATGGACAAGCGCAGCGAAGTAACGGCTGCAACCGTGCTGCGCACCTACAGCGAGCAGCAGTTGCACACCATCTTCGAGCAATACGGTGAAGTGCGCAACTCGAAGCAACTGGCGAAGCACATTGTAGACCAGCGTAAAGGCACAGGGCTGCAGACGATCAGTTCTTTCAAAGCTATGCTTGGGCCGGTGATGCGCGGCAACCCGAACAAGTACCTGGCGCAGGTATTCCAGGCGCTGCGGATCGAGGTGAATGACGAGCTGGGTGCGCTGAAGGAATTGCTGCAGCAGTCGGCGTTAAGCCTGAAGCCCGGTGGGCGCTTATCGGTCATCTCCTTCCACTCGCTGGAAGACAGGCTGGTGAAGCACTACATCAAGCGCGGCAGGTGGGATGAGGCAGGCGAATATGAAGAACCGGTAAAGCCATTGATGAGGCCGATAACCGCAAAGCCCATAGAGCCGGCAGAGGAAGAACAAAAAAATAATCCCCGCTCCCGCAGTGCGAGATTAAGAGTGGGGGAGCGGATAGCAGAGTAAAAAATATTTCCGAAAGGAAGTCTATATAAAAGAAGTAATGAGCAGCGAGGAGCAGAGTATGCAACAAGAGGTGATGACCCCGGCTCAAAGGGTTAGGAACGACTGGCGGTCGTTAGTGGAGAAAGTATCTTATAAAGCGATAGTCAATAACATCCCATATCTCACATTCGTTGTTTTCCTGGGTGTGCTGTACATCAGCAATAGCCACCGTGCCATAGAGATGCAACGGGAGCTGAATGCCCAGAACAAAGCACTGAAAGAGCTGCACTGGAAGTATATGGATGTGAAGTCGCAACTGATGTATGTGAAGACAGAAACACAGGTGTTGAAGAAAGCCGAAGGCATTGGATTGAAACCATCACTGCTGCCGGCATACAAGATCAGTAAATAAGAACTTTCAGGATTTTTGAATTTTATATAGAGTGAATATAAAGAAGGACATACGGTTTAGAGTGTACATAGCATTTACCTGCATTAGCTTGTTCGGTTGTGCTATCATCATTAAGGCCGCTTTGATCCAGTTCAAAGAAGGGCCGCACCTGCGGGCCCTGGCCAAAGAGATGCATACCCGCTTTGATACACTGATCGCAGAACGCGGCAATATCTACAACGAAGAAGGTATTCTCCTTAGCTCCACTATTCCCGATTTTGATGTGCATATTGATTTTTCGGTAATGGACTCAAATGTGTTCGCAAAGAATATCGATACATTATGCTTGTGTGTTTCCCGCCTGTTCATGGACAAAACACAGGAGCAATACAAAGAAGAATTTGTAAGGGCTTATAACGACGGCGACAGGTACTACCTTCTTGGCCGCAACCTGAAGTATTACCAGTACGAAGCGCTGCGCTCATTTCCTATCTTCAATAAGAGCAAGGGCCGCGGCGGCTTCATAGTCGACTCAAAAGAAAAAAGGGTGACACCTTACAATATGCTGGCCTTCCGCACCATTGGTGTTTTTCGCGACAGCAATGTTACCGGCCTTGAAGCAAAATACAACAGCTATCTCATTGGCGAGAACGGCCGCCGCGTGGTGCAGAAAAGCACCGGCAATGTATGGGTGCCTATTGAAGGCTCGGAAGTAGACCCGCAGAATGGCAAAGATATAGTGACTACGCTCGACATCAATGTGCAGGATGTGGCCGAGCATGCATTGATGAGCGCATTGCAGAAGTATGATTGCCAGTACGGCACCTGTATAGTGATGGAGGTGAAGACCGGCAAGATTCGTACCCTCGTTAACCTTGGCAGGCAAAAGGATGGCAGCTATTGGGAAGACCTCAATTATGCTACCATTCCTACTGAACCGGGTTCTACATTTAAAATTGCAACATTGCTGTCGTTGCTCAATGATAAGTTGACTAATGTAGATGCTACAGTAGATGCGCAAGGTGGCGCTATCAGGTTTGGTAATGCCACTATGAGAGATTCGCACCTGGGGTTGGGCAAGATGCCCATTTGGAAAGCATACGCCGAATCAAGTAATGCTGCTTTTGCTGAGCTGGCCTATACTTATTATAAAGACAATCCGTCGAAGTTCGTCAATCACCTGAAAAGCCTGAACCTTGATAAACTCACGGGTATAGACCTTTTAGGCGAACGCCGCCCGCATATCATCACCCCCGGAACCAGCGAGTGGAGCAATATATCCCTGCCATGGATGGCTGCCGGGTACAATGTACAGATCACACCATTGCATACCTGCATGCTGTACAATGCTGTAGCTAATGGCGGCAAGATGATGAAGCCTTATCTCGTAAGCGCTATAAAAGAATATGGCAAAGAAGTGAAAACATTTGAACCAACTGAAATAATGCAGATAGGTGACTCAAGCACAATAGCTCAGATACATAAATGCACAGAAGCAGTGGTGGCAGAAGGAACCGCAAAGGCAATACAATCACCGTACTATACCATAGCCGGCAAAACCGGCACTGCGCAGGTAGCAGATAAAGGTATTTCCTACTCAGATGGCGTTTACCAGGGGTCATTTGTAGGATATATGCCTGCTGAAAACCCACAGTATACTATATGTGTGGTGATCAGGACACAGAAGGGGTCTAAAGCCTATTACGGTGGTGTGATCGCTGCTCCTGTGTTCAGGATGGTGGCCGATAAAATATTTTCGGAGAACATGGGCGCATGGGATGCTCCGCTGGATAGCATCGCCCGCAATGCGAGTGGCATAGTGCCTGCCAAGGCAGCCACTGCCCGCAACTACCAGGTATTGCTTCGCGCCATAGGAAAGAATACACCTGTGCACCACGATTACATGAACACCATGATGGAGATGGTTGTTGACTCTGACAAACACGTGACGGTACAGCCAAAGAAAATATTTAAAACAATAGTGCCGGATGTAGTGGGAATGGGTTTGAAGGATGCCGTATACATATTGGAAAGCAATGGACTGCAAGTAACGGTGAAGGGAAAAGGGAAAGTACACATACAATCGCTAGCACCCGGAACAACAATAAGCAAAGGACAAAACATAATACTACAACTGAGCTAATGCGCATATTGAGCGACATATTGATCAATGTAACACCGGTTTCTACACTTGGGGCCACTAACGTGGCTACCGGCAGTCTGTGCATTGATTCGCGCAAGGTGGTTGCAGGTAGTACATTCATTGCGGTGCATGGTACATTATCAGACGGACATTCGTTTATTGATAAAGCAATAGAGCAAGGAGCAGTAGCCATTGTGTGCGAGTTATTGCCTGAAGTGAGGAAAGATGACATTACGTATATACAGGTAAAGAACAGTGCGGAGGCGGCGGGGTTAATGGCTGATGCATTCTATGGCTTCCCGTCCAAACAATTGAAAGTAGTGGGTGTAACCGGAACGAACGGTAAGACCACTACAGTAACGCTGTTGTACAACCTTTTTGAAAAGCTGGGATATAAATGTGGCTTGCTTTCTACCGTGCAAAACCATATTCATGACAAGATAGAGGTGTCCACCCATACTACTCCGGACTCCATATCTATACATGAACTGCTGAGCCGTATGGTGGCTGCGGGTTGCACTTATGCGTTCATGGAGGTGAGCTCACATGCTATTCATCAACATCGCATAGCGGGTATCCGTTTTGTGGGGGGCATATTCACCAACATCACGCACGACCATCTCGACTATCACAAAACATTTGACGAATACATAAGAGTAAAGAAAAGTTTCTTTGATGAATTGCCTGCCGATGCGTTTGCTTTAACCAATGCCGATGATAAAAGAGGTATGGTGATGCTGCAAAACACAAAGGCCGCGAAAAACACATACAGCCTCAAAGTGCCGGCAAACATCAAAGGCAAAGTGCTGGATAATGACCTTGCCGGCCTGATGATGGTTATAGACGGACAGGAAGCGCACTTCAGGATGATCGGCACCTTCAATGCCTACAACCTGCTGGCAGTGTACGGAGCCGCAAAGCTGCTTGGCGAGGATAAGATGACCATACTTGCTGTGCTGAGCGGCTTGCAGGGCGCACAGGGACGTTTTGAAACACATATGTCGCCCAGGGATAAAATACTGGGTATAGTTGACTATGCTCATACACCTGATGCACTCATCAATGTATTGGCTACCATCAACCAATTACGTAGGAATGGCCAGCAGTTATTTACAGTAATAGGCTGTGGCGGCGACAGGGATAAAACAAAGCGCCCCATAATGGCACAGGTGGCCTGCGAGCACAGCGACAAAGCCATACTCACTGCCGACAACCCCCGCAGCGAAGACCCGGAGACGATACTAAATGAAATGGAAGCAGGGCTCACCGGCCCACAAAAAAGGAAAAGCCTGCGCATCACTGATCGCAGGGAGGCCATAAAGGTAGCTGTGACGCTGGCACAACCGGGCGATGTGGTATTGATAGCAGGAAAAGGACATGAGACTTACCAGGAAATAAAAGGAGTAAAACATCATTTTGATGATAAAGAAGTTTTGGCTGAAGCATTTGAAACACTAAATAAATAACAGGCATCCATGCTGTACTATTTGTTCACATATCTGCGCGACACATTCCACCTTTCTGGGGCCGGGGTGTTCAACTATATCACCTTCCGTGTGGCTATGGCGATCATCCTGTCGCTGGTGATATCTATGCTGCTCGGCAAGAGGCTGATCGCCTTTTTGCAGCGTAAACAAATAGGGGAAACTGTACGCGACCTCGGCCTGCAGGGCGAAGCGCAGAAGAAGGGCACGCCTACTATGGGTGGCATTATCATCATTGCGGCTATACTTATCCCTACGATCTTGTTTGCCCGTGTGATGAATGTGTACATAGTCCTGATGCTGGTATCAACTGTATGGCTTGGACTCATTGGTTTCCTCGATGATTATATTAAAGTGTTTAAGAAAAATAAGGAAGGACTTGCTGGCAGGTTTAAAATACTTGGTCAGGTAGGACTTGGTATCATCATCGGGCTTACCATGTATTACAATAACCATGTGGTCATCAGCCGCGATGTAACGGGCGGTAAGAATGGTGTATACAATGCAGCCGAAAAACTGGAGCCGGGGCAGTCAACCCGTAAAGACGAGAATGGTAAACTGCAGAGCTATGTAAATGTAAGGACGGCTACTACTACTATCCCGTTCGTGAAATCGCACGAATTCAGGTACGAGAAAATAGCGGCCATATTCGGAGAGAAATATGTGGAGTACACCACCCCCATTATCTACATCCTGTTTGTCATCTTCATCATTGTTGCCGTCTCCAATGGTGCCAACATCACTGATGGAATTGATGGGCTGGCTACCGGCGTGTCGGCGATCATAGGTGTTTGCCTGGGCGTGTTTGCCTATGTATCGGGCAACTATCTCTTTGCGGGCTACCTGAATATCATGGACATTCCGAATCTTGGTGAGTTGTCTATATTCATCGGGGCGTTTGTAGGAGCTTGCGTTGGTTTCCTCTGGTACAATGCCTATCCCGCACAGGTGTTCATGGGCGATACCGGCAGCCTGGCGCTGGGTGGCATCATCGCATCGCTGGCTATCATCGTTCGTAAAGAATTATTAATACCTATTATCTGCGGCATCTTCCTGGTAGAAAATCTTTCGGTGATCCTACAGGTATGGTACTTCAAGAGAACTAAAAAGAAGTATGGCGAAGGGCGTAGGATATTTCTCATGTCGCCGCTGCATCATCATTACCAGAAATTAGGATATCATGAATCAAAAATTGTGGCACGTATGTGGATCATAGGTATCCTGCTGGCTATAATGAGTATAGTAACATTAAAACTGCAATAGTGAATACGAACACACAACCACGGCTGGTGATACTGGGTGCTGCTGAAAGCGGGGTAGGCGCTGCCTTGCTCGGTAAGCAGCAGGGATGGGATGTGTTTGTAAGTGATGGCGGAAAGATAAAGGACAATTTTAAAGAAGTATTACAGCAGCAGGGTATAGGGTTTGAGGAAGGCGGGCACACCATCGGAAATATACTGAATGCAAAATGCATCGTCAAGAGCCCCGGTATCAGTGATAAGGTAGCGGTGATGAAGCAGGTAAGGGGTGCCGGTATAGAGGTGTGCAGCGAGATAGAATTTGGTTATCGCTACAAAGGCGATAGCAAGATAATAGCCATCACCGGCAGCAATGGCAAGAGCACTACTACCAAGCTCACGCACCATCTGCTCAAAGAAGGTGGCTATGATGTGGCCATGGTAGGCAATATTGGATACAGCTTTGCAAGGCAGATTGCAGAAAAGCCGTGTGAGTGGTATGTAATGGAGGTGAGCAGTTTTCAGCTCGATGATATTCATCAGTTCAGGCCGGATGTGGCTGTGCTGCTCAACATCACGCCCGATCATTTAGACAGGTACGATTATAAATTTGAAAAGTATGTAGCATCAAAATTCAGGATAACCGAAAATCAACACACAACTGATCACTTTATTGTTAACAAAGATGATAAAGTAATTACCCAATACATCTCCACCCATTCTATTCACGCTAAAATACTATACTTCACGATGAGCGACAATAACATAGAGAACGAAGGCGGGCACATTCACGACAGTCGTTTGTATATACAATACGACGGCGAGAATGTGGACATGTCCATTCATGATCTCGCGATTAAAGGAAAACACAATCAATATAACAGTATGGCGGCGGGTATATCAGCAAGAATTGCTGGCTTAAGGAGCGAGAAGATACGCGAGAGTTTCCTGGGCTTTGAGGGCCTTGAGCATCGCCTGGAATATGTGGCTACCGTGCGTGGTGTCGAATTTATCAACGACAGCAAGGCTACGAATGTCAATTCGGTATGGTTTGCGTTGGAGAGCATGACGCTGCCCGTTGTGCTGATACTCGGCGGACAGGATAAAGGCAACGATTATAATGAGATCATGGAGCTGGTGAAAGAAAAAGTGAAAGCCATCATCTGCCTGGGTATCGACAATGAACCGATACATGAAGCATTTAAAACTGCTGTAGAAACAATAATTGACACAAACACAGCTAACGATGCTGTACTCGCTGCGTACGCGCTTGCTGAGAAAGGCGATGTGGTATTACTGTCACCGGCCTGTGCCAGTTTCGACCTGTTTAAAAATTACGAAGACCGTGGCCGCCAGTTCAAGGACGCAGTGAAGAATCTTTAAGTATTAATATTTTGAAGGAACAAAAAATATGTCGGAAGGGATAAAAATGTTACTGAAGAAAACGAAAGGAGACCACGTCATTTGGGGCGTGGTGCTCGTGCTTTCGTTCATCAGTATGCTGGCCGTGTATAGCTCCACGGGCTCCCTTGCATACCGTATGGAGAAGAACTCCAGCTATTACCTTGTCAAACAGGTAATGGTATTGGGCCTCGGCTTGCTCATCATCTATTGGGTGCACAAGATCAATTACTCCAAATTCGCAAAAATGGCGGTAATACTCTACTTACTGAGTTTGCCCCTGCTCATATATACTTTGTTCTTTGGTACTACGCTCAACGAGGGCTCCCGTTGGATAAGGCTCCCGGTCATCAACCTCACTTTCCAGACATCTGACCTTGCTAAGCTGGCTTTGTTTATGTTCCTCGCTCGTATGCTCAGCATCAAGCAAGGTGATATAAAGGATATAAGGAAAGGGTTTGTTCCTGTATTGATCCCAGTGTTGCTGACCTGTGCACTTATTGCCCCCGCTAATCTTTCTACTGCGCTTATGCTCGGGTTTACTTGTAGCATATTGTTCTACATTGGCCGGGTGCAGGTGAAGCATCTGTTGCTGCTGGGTGTTGTAGGTTTTATAGGCATCTCTGTTTTATTTACTGTCTCCAAGCTCACGGGTTTCGGGCGCGCCAAAACATGGGAGCAGCGCATTGAGGATTTTGCCGGTGGTAAAAAGAAAGACGGAAAGACGGAAGATGTATACCAGGTGCAGCAGGCCAAGATAGCTATCGCAAATGGCGGTGTATTGGGCCGTGGGCCTGGCCGTAGCCTGCAAAAGAATTTCTTACCTCACCCATATTCCGACTTTATCTTCTCAATTATAATAGAGGAGTATGGTTTGATAGGAGGTGCGGTTGTCGTATTACTTTATCTGCTTTTCCTGTGGCGCAGTATACTTATTTTCAAACGGTGCCCGTTTGCGTTCGGTGCTTTTTTGGCGGTTGGGCTCAGTATTACACTTGTCTTCCAGGCTATGCTGAACATGGCCGTGAATGTACACCTCGTTCCGGTTACGGGTCTTACCCTCCCTATGATCAGCATGGGCGGTTCTTCCATATGGTTCACAAGTGTGGCCATTGGTATAGTGCTTAGTGTCAGCCGCTATGTCGATGAAATGGAGGGGGAACAAAAGAAAAAGGCAAAGAAAGCAGCAAGTCAAGAAGTAGTTGATGAAGCTGAAGAAACTGAAGAGGTGGAAGAAGTAGAAGAAGCAGAGGTTGAGCCTGTGAAAGAAAAGAAAACAAGGACAAGAACAAAGAAGCAAGACCCATTAATCGACAATGCGCCTTTCCCGGCAATGTAAACTATGAGCGGATTAAGAGTAATAATAGCAGGTGGTGGCACAGGCGGGCATATATTCCCGGCGGTAGCAGTAGGGCATGCACTCAAAAGATTGCAGCCCGATACCGAATTGTTATTTGTAGGGGCTCTGGGTAAAATGGAAATGGAGAAGGTGCCGCAGGAAGGGTTTAAGATAGAAGGGCTGGATATAGCGGGGTTCAACAGGAGCAATATGTTAAAGAACATAACACTGCCTGTAAAATTATTAAAGAGCAGGATGCATGCGCGGCGTATCATAAAGGAGTTCAGGCCATCTGCTATAGTGGGTGTGGGTGGTTATGCCAGCTTTCCTATACTGTATGCAGGTCAGGGGATGAACATCCCTACGCTGATTCAGGAACAGAACTCCTTTGCAGGCAAAAGCAATAAAATACTCGGCAGGCGCGCAAAAGCAATATGTGTAGCCTATCAGCATATGGAGCAGTTCTTCCCCAAAGATAAAATCTTCATTACCGGCAACCCGGTACGGAAGAACATATCCGCAATGAACAAAACCGCTGCCGAAGGAAAGGTTTGGTTTGGCTTGTCGGCTGATATCAAGACAGTGTTGGTAATAGGCGGCAGCCTCGGGGCTAAGTCTATGAACGAAAGTATTGATGCCGGCCTCGATGAGCTGATGAAGCAGGATGTGCAATTGATCTGGCAAACCGGTAAGCCATACTATGAGCAGGCAAAGCAGCGCGCAGAAAAATATGGCAACAAGGTGAAAGTGTTTGATTTTATACGCGAAGTAGACAATGCTTATGCTGCCGCAGATATCGTCGTGTCGAGGGCAGGTGCATTGGCAATAGCAGAGCTGTGTATCGCAGGCAAGCCGGTCATATTTGTGCCCTATCCTCATGCCGCCGAAGACCACCAGACCAGCAACGCCATGGCTTTGGTGAATAATAATGCGGCATGGCTGGTAACCGACGGCGATGCAGGCGCGGCATTGATAAATAAGATAAAAGCATTGTTGCATGATATAGCACAGCAGCACGCAATGTCGGTAAATATTAATAGTATGGCAATTAAAGATGCCGACGAGCGCATCGCCAATAAAGTAATAGAAATAGCAAAAGCAGGATAATGAACGTAAGGGAAATAACAAGGGTGTATTTTGTAGGTATCGGCGGCATAGGCATGAGCGCACTGGCACGTTTTTTTCGTGAGCAGGGTGCCGTGGTAAGTGGCTACGATAAGACGGAAACCGAGCTTACCCGCCATCTCGCAAGTGAGGGTATGGCTGTTCATTATACCGATGATACCCAACTGCTGGACAAAGACACCCAGCTCGTTATCTATACCCCTGCTATCCCTAAAGATCATACTGAGCTCAACTGGTACATCAATAACCATTACCCTGTTTACAAGCGCAGCGATGTGTTGCAGTGGATCACGCAGGCGATGCATGCCGTTACTGTGGCCGGTACACATGGCAAGACCACTATCTCTACCATGATCGCATACCTGCTGCGCGAAACCGGCTATGGCTGTAATGCTTTCCTCGGTGGTATTTCCGTAAACTATGGCAATAACTACTGGAGCAGTAAGAACGATACTGCAGTAGTGGAAGCTGACGAATACGATAGGAGCTTTCTGAAGCTGCATCCGGATATAGCTGTGCTTACAGCTATCGATCCTGATCACTTGGATATTTACGGCACTGTAGAAGACATGGAAGCCGCCTTTATACAATACACAAAGAATATAAAGATAGGCGGTACACTCCTCGTAAAGCACGGCCTGCACAGGGCAAGCGATCTGAAAGGCCCGCAAACGGTTACTTATAGTTTGCAAAATGATGT
The DNA here is from genome assembly GCA_903877645.1 of uncultured Bacteroidota bacterium. GTDB lineage: Bacteria > Bacteroidota > Bacteroidia > Chitinophagales > Chitinophagaceae > Nemorincola. The sequence continues at coordinate 55,743 of CAIRES010000076.1, forward strand.
CGCCGATGTATATGCGACCGACATCACTCAAAAGGATGGCGGTTACATATTTAATGTTACCGGCACCGATTGGCAGATAGAAAAACTGCATCTGCAAGTGGGTGGTATGCATAATGTGGAGAATGCAGTGGCGGCTATCGCTGTTACACAGATGCTGGGAATCGCTCCTGAAAAAGTAAAGAATGCGCTCGTTTCCTTTAAAGGAGTGAAACGCCGTTTTGAATATCTCTTGAAGAATGACAGGGTGGTGTACATAGATGATTACGCGCACCATCCCGAGGAACTGGCCGCATTGATAAAGAGTGCAAAGCATTTATTCCCGGGCCGCAAATGTGTGATATGTTTTCAGCCGCATCTGTTCAGCCGCACACGCGACCTCGCAGATGGCTTTGCCCATAGCCTGGACATGGCTGACGAAGTGATACTGCTGGATATATACCCTGCGCGTGAGTTGCCCATGGAAGGCGTTACCTCACAGATGATCGCCGACAGAATGACAAACCCCGCACATACCATCATGTCGAAAGATGGCTTGCTGGAATATGTGCGCAATGCCCCATTGAATATGTTCATCACCGCCGGTGCCGGTGATATAGATAAATTGACTGAACCAATAAAAGAAATACTCGAAAAGAAATAATGGCTAAGAAGCGTACAATATCGATCCGTAAAATACTGCAGGTAGCAACCACCATAGTGGTTTCTGTTTGCTGTGTTATTGCTATGGTCAGCGCTTCAAGAATAGAAGATAAGAAGATGGTGAAGAGCGTGGCCATACACCTTAAGAACGATAAGAAATACCATTTCATACAGGAGCAGCAGATATTAGATCTGGCTATCACTAACCGCCAGGTGGATATTGAGCATACCCCTGCTTCTATGCTCAATCTACATGGAATGGAGCAGGCTATAAAGGCAGACCCATGGGTGGCCGGCGCTCAGGTATATATTGATAATGACGGCATATTGCAGGTATACGTGACACAGCGCATACCTGTGGCCCGCATATTTCAGAAGGATACCAAGAGTTATTACCTTGATACTACATTGAGTATAATGCCGCTTTCTGCAAGCAATATATATTATACCACCGTCATCACAAATGTGCCTGAGCTAAAGAATGATAGTGCTGGCTGGGTGCTTCGTAAAAATATCATCACTCTGGTGCGTACCCTGCAGGCCGATACCTTCTGGAATGCGCAGGTAGCTGAGGTAGTAGTGGATTCCTTAGGTCAGTTCGATCTGCTCCCTGTTATAGGTGATCAGAAAATATTGTTGGGTGATGCCACAAACATCAATACTAAGTTGAGCAACCTGTTCTCTTTTTATACAAACATACTTAACCGCATCGGGTGGGATAAGTATGATGTGCTGGATGCCCGGTTTGCCGGCCAGGTGGTGGCTACGCCATCACTGCCATACAATGGCCCTATCGACAAAGCAGTCAATAATATGAACTGGATCAACAGCATTGTGGAAACAGAAGCTCTGAAAGACTCAAAAGATTCTGTGAAGCAGGAGCACGTTGTCAAAGCGTCACCCGCCAAACCATTACAGAAGACAGTACTCAAGTCTAAAAAGGAGATAGCTAAGAAGAACGATAAAAAGAAGAACGCAAACGAGCTAAAAAAAGATAAGAATAAAGGAAAGAAGAACAGTAAAGCAACAGATCAGAAACAAAAGTCACCCAAATACGTTTATCCTAAAAAAGATCATTAACAGTTTTTTAAATCTCAGCAATATGAGCAAAAAGGAACAACCCATTATCGTAGGCCTGGACATCGGCACAACAAAGGTGGTAGCCATTGCCGGCAGGAAAAATGAGTTCGGCAAGCTGGAGATCCTCGGTGTGGGCCGGGCAGACTCTGCGGGTGTCAATCATGGCGTGGTCATGAACATCGAGCAGTGTATCCGCTCCATCGAGCAGGCAATGGAAAGGTGCATCCTTTCTAATCCCAACCTCCAGGTCAAAGAGGTGTATGTGGGCATTGCCGGCCAGCACATCAAAAGCCTCCAGACCCGTGGCGACCGCGTGCGGACGAATGTGGAAAGCGAGATCAATAAGGCCGATATAGACCTGCTCATCAGGGATCAGTACAAAACGTACATCCCTGCCGGCGATCAAATTATTGACATCGTGCCGCAAGACTTCACGGTAGATAATACTGCGTATGTGGTCGATCCCATAGGTATGAGTGGTGTCAAAATTGGCGCCAATTTTCATATCATCACCGGCGATCGCAACGCTATCCGCAATATCAAGCGTTGTGTGGATAAGTCGAAGCTCATCACCCGCGATCTTGTGTTACAGCCGCTGGCATCTGCCGCTGCGGTAATGAACGACGAAGACCTTGAGGCTGGGGTGGCTATAGTAGACATCGGAGGTGGCACTACCGATATGGCTGTATTCTACGATGGTATACTCAAGCACACGGCGGTTATACCTTATGCGGGGGTCAATATCACCAACGACATCCGCAATGGTTTAGGCGTCTTGCGCGCACAGGCCGAACAGATGAAGGTGCAGTTCGGCGATGCGCTGGCAGAAGAAGCCAATGCTAACGCCTACATCACTATACCCGGCTTGCGTGGCCTCCCGCCAAAGGAAATATCTGTAAAAAATCTGGCGCATATCATCCAGGCCCGTATGCACGAGATACTCGACTACGTTGTGTACCACCTCAAACAGATCGATCTGGATAAACGCCTGTATGGCGGTATCATCCTTACTGGTGGCGGCGCTCAGTTGAAGCACATCACGCAGCTCGCCGAATTTGTTACCGGTCTCGGTGCACGTATTGGTTATCCGAACGAGCATCTCGCAGGAGGACATAATGAATCTTTGATGAATCCGATGTATTCTACTTGTATTGGCTTAATTTTGCGCGGCTATCACGATTTCGAAAGTGGTAAATTGGCATTTTCAGGCGAGGGTGGAAATTATATTCACATCCCTGCCGGGCAGATAGAGGAGATCATCAACGAGCTGCCTGTACCCGTACTTCCGGTTGCAGAAGCTGCTAAACAAGATGGGCCAACTGCCGAAGAAATTGCCGAAATAAACAAGGAAAAGGCACGCAAACGCAATGAAAAAGTAAAGAATTTATTTGACGGGCTGAAAGGCAAGTTCATGAAAATGTTTGAAGACGTAGAAGACCAGGAAATAAACTAATTCACAACTACTAATAATAAAAGAAACAACTCACAACTAATCTATTATTCACTAACCCAAACAAACTATTAGCACATGATACATTTCGAGATCCCCAAAAATCAATCGTCAATAATCAAAGTGATTGGCGTAGGCGGAGGTGGCGGTAATGCCGTGAATTACATGCATAGCCTTGGTATAGAAGGTGTGGATTTTGTAGTATGCAATACAGATTCACAGGCGCTGGCATTAAGCCCGGTAGCCAATAAGATCCAGCTCGGGCCGCATCTTACTCAAGGCCTCGGAGCCGGTGCAAACCCCGAAGTGGGAAAGCAATCCTGCGAAGAAAGCCTCGAAGATGTGGCTAAAATACTTAAAGTGAACACCCGTATGGCATTCATTACCGCAGGTATGGGTGGTGGTACGGGTACAGGTGGCGCTCCTGTAGTATCTAAGATTTGCCGCGATCTCGGTATCCTTACTGTAGGTATCGTTACTACACCTTTCACTTACGAAGGCCGTAAACGTATGAAGCAAGCCCAGGAGGGTATTGATCGTATGCGCGATAATGTGGATACCATCCTCATTATCTCTAATGATAAGCTGCGCCAGCAATTTGGCAACCTGCCGTTCACACAGGCATTTGCGAAAGCTGATGATATCCTCGCTACTGCCGCAAAATGTATCACTGATGTGATCACTACTACCGGCCAGATCAACGTTGACTTTGCCGATGTATGTACTGTTATGAAGAATGGTGGAGTTGCTATTCTCGGTAGTGCTACTGCCAAAGGCGAGAACCGTGCATTGCAGGCAGTAGAAGAAGCATTGAACTCTCCTTTGCTGAACGATAGTGATATACGTGGTGCAAAATGGCTGCTCCTCAATATCACATCATCGTCGGGCGAGTTTGAGCATACTATGGACGAGGCCGAGGCTATACAGGCGTATGTGCAGCAGCAGGCAGGCGATAACTGCGACGTCATTCTCGGTATGGGCCACGATCCTAACCTGGCTGACAATATATCTGTTACGGTTATTGCTACCGGCTTTAATCATAAGGATATCAAAATGGAATATCCTGCTAAAAACAATGAGCCTGAAAAGATCGTTGTTACCCTCGGCAACACGCCAAGCACTTTTGAAAATAAAATGCCGGAAGTGAAAATGGCCGCAAGGGAGCCGGAACAAATGGCCCCGACTTTGGTGGAAATGCCCGTTGTACACAATGTAGAGCCTGAAGCAAATGTTGATGCATACCTGGCCGAACTCAACGAGGGCTACATGCAGCCTGTTGAAGAGCAGTTCATAGCGGTTTCTGAAACCAACTCTATGTATGTACAGGAAGCAAAAAAGCCTGAAGAGATACCGATGCAGCTGGTCATCAAAAATGAACAGCCACAGCAGGAGCCTGTTGTGATGAAGATCGGTGAGCGCATTTTATCTGCCGATGAGATCGAAGAAAAACAGCGTTTTGAGGAGCAGAAAAGGGCGCTTGAAGACCGCGCTGAACGCCTGCGCCGCATGAGTTTTAATATCAAGGGATCGGAGAGCAATGATGAGATGGAAGCTGTGCCTGCTTATATGCGCAAGAATATGAAGCTCGATAATGGCGTTGCTTCTTCCGATTCTTATTACAGCGGTTATTCAGTAGGTATGAATGATAATCCTGACAATCCGCAAGCTGCCATCCAAACGATCAATACTTTCCTCGACGGCAAGAAGCCTGATTGATACCTAGTTTCTTTTGTTTAATTATATATTGCGTAGGCTCCCGTTTTCCAACGGGAGCTTTTTCGTTTTAACAATTCCGAAAAATAGTTTGGCACGTTATGTGAATAGGTATCTGTAACCAAAACAAAAACAAAGGGTTATGAAAAAAATGATCTTCGCGATGACTATCGCAACCGGAATGCTTGCAACATCTTTTGCTAACGCACAAAACGCACAAACAAGTGTGAAGAAGACAGCTACCGCTCAGAAGCAGAAGACCGAACAGGCGCAGCCGGAAAAAACAAAGCAAACTGCTAAGACCACTAAGGTTACGCAGACTTCTGTAAAGAAAACTACAGAAACAAAGACTAAATAAGCAGTAGTACTATTAAATAAGGAAACCCGCTACTGTGCGGGTTTCCTTACGTTCTTTCATTCTGTATTATTTCTTTTTGTAAAACAGTGTACTGCTGTTCTCTTCCCTGAAAATATTTTTCGCAGTAGTCAGCAGTATCTCATTAGTGATAGCCTGGTACTTGCTCCATTCTTCGTTGATCATTTGTGCGTTTCCCATCAGTTCATAAAAGGCAATGTTATTGGCTCTGCTCAGTAAACTCATGTCCTCAAACGAGATCAATGCCTCGATCTTGTTTTTTGATTTTTGCAGTTCCGCATCTGTTACTCCTTCATCCAGCAGACGCTTGATCTCTTGTTCTACTGCTTCATTGGCCGCCTCTATGGTCTTACCCTCCCGTACTTTGCCTTCTATCACCAATAGCCCCGGGTCCAGGCTGCCCGTGTGATAGCAGTTTATCGTGCTGAATAACTGTTCTTCTTTTACCAGCCGCTGGTACAGCCTCGACGAAAAACCGCTGCCCATGATCTCTGTGATCAGGTCGGCGGCATAATAGGGTTGCGTCAGTCGGCCTGCCATATGCCATGCTTTATACAGGGCATCTACCGGCACATCGGCATGTGTTGTTTCAGTGCGTGCTGCTCCCTGTGCTGGCTCCGCAGTGATATTGCGTACATAAGGAGTTCCGGATGGTATATTTCCGAACCATTTTTCAGACAGTTGTTTTACTTCTTCAACCGTTACATCTCCTGCCACGCAAAGAACGGCATTCACCGGGCAATAGTGTTTGAAGAAAAATGCTTTTACTTCGTCCAGTTGTGTCTCTTCTATTTGTTGCAGGTTCTCACCTATAGTTGGCCATTTGTAGGGATGCTTCTTGTAGGCCAGTTTGCGCAGCAGGTGCCAGGCATTGCCGTAGGGCTTATTGAGGTAATGTTCCTTAAATTCTTCGCACACTACTTTCTTTTGCACATCCAGGCTCTTCTCGCTGAAGGCCAGGGACAGCATCCTGTCGCTCTCCAGCCAGAAAGCTGTTTCCATATTTTTCAATGGTAGTTGCAGGTGGTAGTTGGTAATGTCGTTTGTGGTATAGGCGTTGTTTTCTCCTCCTGCCATTTGCAATGGTTCGTCATACTCGGGAATGTTAATGCTACCGCCAAACATCAGGTGCTCAAAAAGGTGTGCAAATCCGGTGCGTGCTTCTTCTTCATCCCTCGCGCCTACATCATACAATATATTCATAGCCACCATTGGTGTAGCCTTATCTATATGCACTAATACCCGTAATCCGTTTGCTAATTTAAATCGCTCAAAATGAAGCATGTTAATTTGTTGATTGAGGTGCCAAAGTTAATGTAATAATGGTTGAATTCGGGCAGCGCATACAATGAAATGGCCGGCATTTAGCCGGCCATTTCATTGTATGATGATGTATTTACTATTGCTCTATCACGATGTGGAACACCTTATTTTCCTCACCGGATCTTACACTCAGTATGTACATGCCGTTGGCAATGGTATTGGCCAGCTTCACATGCTCACTGAGCTTGCCGCCCTTGGCATCTGCCATGTTGCGGTATACTACCTGGCCCAGTACATCGGTCAGTTCCAGGGTTACCTGCTGGTCTGCTGCTGATGACAGCGAGCCTTTCACTGTGAACTCACCCCTGTTCGGGTTAGGTACTACGGTGAAGTCGCTGTTGCCTGTGCCCACCTGCTGTACACCTACTGTGCTCACGTCTACAAATACCCACTCGTACCCTGTGATCTTGCACAGGCCG
>CAIRES010000077.1 GCA_903877645.1 uncultured Bacteroidota bacterium
AGGGTGAGGCCACGGGCTCATAGAGCAGCCGGTTCTCATTCTCCACCACCTCTGACGGGAAGTTGACGAAAAGATTGCTCATGAAATCGAGCGCGGCTATCTTGATGGCGTCTATGCCCAGGCTGGCGCCACGCGTGCCTGCGCCTATCTCTGAGCGTACTTCTATGATCTTGATGTTGCGCATAGGGTATAAAGGTACTAAATAGGGGATAGTAGCTATAACACTTTATGCCCTGATTTTTCTTTGTGTGTGCAATGACATTTTTTATTGCTCACATTTTTATTGATAATCAATCAGTTAAGCTTGTTTTGTGGATAAAAGTTGCTCACTTCTTGCTCACTTTTGCGCAATCTTTGCTCACTTTTTGCACTTGCAACACCTTCGCTATAAGCTACGGGGTATGAAGAAGGTAAATAAAACTTCCATTTTCTTTCATTTTTCAACCTGAGGAAATGGAATCGATATTCGCCCTTTAACGGTACAAAGGTCATAAAGAAAGCAATATGCTCCAACATCAATTATTTATAGGGGGTAAGGTTTTATTGATAGTAGAAAAATACGCTATTTTTATTACTTTAGCTATATGGTTACTGATGCCCTTATGAATGTATTCCGTAAAGACCCTACGGTGAAAAGACACCTTGTAAAAACGCTTTCGTGGCGGGTGGTGGGATCTATTGATACGATGCTGCTGGGATGGCTGATAACGGGACACCTGGGCATAGGGGCAAAGATTGGCGGCATGGAATTACTGACAAAGATGCTGCTCTATTTCTTTCATGAGCGGATGTGGCACCGGATAAAGTTTGGGCTGCCTACGAAGTATGCAAAGGCACAACAGGTAAAAAAGGATAATGCAGCTAATTTGTTTGCGAGCAAAAGCAAGGTGGGTAGACTGGAGCGGGAATTGCTGAATGGCAACAAGGCATTTACGATATGGCTGACGGGATTATCGGCATCAGGGAAGTCGACTATTGCGACTGAGCTGGACGGGTGGTTTTATGAGCAAGGAATGCGGGCTTATGTGCTGGATGGAGATAATACACGTATGGGTATTAACAGCGACCTGACTTTCTCTGCTGAAGACAGGAGCGAAAATATAAGGAGGGTGGCTGAAATGTGCAAGCTGCTGAATGAGAGCGGCACTATAGTGATCGCTTCTTTTATATCGCCGTTTGAGGCAGACAGGGCAAAGGCGAAGCAAATAATAGGTGCAGGGAGCTTTATTGAAGTGTTTGCTGATGCCAGCATAGCCGCATGTAAGGCACGCGATGCAAAAGGATTGTATGCACTGGCCGAGAGTGGAAAGATAAAGGATTTTACTGGTGTGGACAGCCCTTATGAGCGGCCTGTGACTGCTGATGTGCATTTAAGGACGGATGTGGACGGGGTGCGGGCATGTGTAGGCATGGTGGTGGCGGTTTTATGTGAGCGGGGGATGGTAGCGGGGCTATTGCGCGAGTAATTGTGTAGCGTGCAGGTCTTTCACTTCGTTCAAGATGACAAAGCGGGAGTAATTATTTATAGCCGAAATAATCGTTGTACCATTTGTATTGGTTCATGATCCAGTCGTAGACGTCTTTGCCGAGGACCTCGCGGGCATCGGAGGGCTTCATGCCAAGAGATTCGCGGATGGTGTGGAGGCCGGAAATGCCGTATATCTCATCATCTTCTTTGGTGGTTTGCTCTATTTTATTGAAATTATTTTTGAATGGCTTGATGCCGAGGTATTCATATACGCGCTTCATTTGCTGCTCGGGGTAGAGGCAGAGGTCTTCGTATTTGATGAACAACATTTTTTTGTCTATGCCCTGCCTGATGGCCTCGCCGAGGCGCTCTATTGCGAGGCCAATGGGCGGGCTGTTGAACCATATATCCACCCGCTTGGGTGTGCTGGTGCCGGTCATGTTGGCATGATTGACAATGGCGTGTGACTTGTATTGATTTTGCCGGAACATTTTCTCCATAGAGGCAATAATATCCGGCAGGGAGCGCACAAGGCAAATGATCTTGGGATCGGGATAAAAGCTATCAATGAAGCCATAGTGGGCAATGTGACCACGCGACTTATCAATAACGTATTGCTTATCTGTAATGGCATTGTAGTAACCATGTATGCCCTCGCGGCAAAAGCCCATAAATGCTTTCTTCATCGTCTCGGCATCTTGCGCCTTGAACTCCGGGCTCTCGGTATAGTTGTGCCGGGCCGCATAAATGAGCTCTAGCATACCACTGGTGGAGGATGCATAGAAGCGTGGGTCCTGGTTCATCAGGTTTTGAAAAACGGTGCTACCTACGCGGGGCAGTGACGACTGGAAGAATATTTTGTCGGGCATTTTTTGTAATGTGAGAAATGTGAAAATGTGGGGGAATGTGCAATAGCGGGAGTACAACCCCGCACGAGTACAACCCCGCCTCCCGCTGAAAAAGCGGAACCTTGTGCCGGGAGGTGTTAGCTAATCTCTGCTACGCTTTTTGTAGCTTTTTCTTTGGTTTGGTTTTTGTACTTTGTTTTGGGGTTTGTTTTATGATGATTGCTTCTTCTTTTTTGGGGTCGTTTTTGAGGAGTTCTATGATCTGCTCGGCATTATAGATCTCTGATTCATCGCTGTAGGGGAATTCGGTAGGTGTTCCTGTGATATTGTATTTGCTGAGGTAGGCATGTTTCAATTCCGGCTTTTTTGTTGGTGGGTGGGCAATGATGTTGGTATGTATATCGTAACCGAATTGAGTGGCTACGGTTTGGTCAATGAAGCACACTACGGATGGCTTGCTAAGAGCGGCGGCGGCGTGCTGGGCAAAGCTGTCTATGAACAGCCTTTTAGCGCTGATGGCAATAAGCACAAACAATGCCCTAAAATCGGCGTGAACCGGAGTTGTGTTTTGAAGAGGTAACTGGTCCTCGCGGCGAATGTGCACCACATGATAATCATTGGCAAAAGCATCAACGATTTTTTGCGCTGTGGCCCGAGGCATATCGCGTGTCCATGAATATTTGTTGGGCTGCTCTTTGGCGCCGCCACTTGTTTGCAGCAGCAGTATTGGCTTCTGCGAAGCAAACTGGTTGCCAAAGAAATTGTATTCCCGGTTGGTAAGGAACAACTCGGGCTGCTCGCCATTATATTGAACGCCAAACATCTCGCACCACACCTTTATCAAATGGGTATCGCCTTTTATAAAGGCAGTCTCCAGATACGGATTGTGTGCCATGACCCTGAACTCCTGACCCTGTATGTGGCGCTGCCAAAAGTACTGCAGTTCACTGAAGCGTAGATTTTCAGCTATAATATCGTTGCATAAAAAAGCCTCGGGATAACCTGATACTACGATCAATTCATCATCCGGGTATTGTGCTTTAACAGCTTTTAGTACTCCATTTGCGGCTATGCACTTACCTATGCCGCCATCGACCTGAAATATTATTTTCATAAAAGGTATTTATGTGTGAATCAATAATTAAAAATAAGAAATAAATTCGGAAATAGAAATATCCCCAATAGGAATTGAAGATTTGGAGCATTTATTATTACCGTCACAAAAAACAAGAGGAATGTATGGTGTGAGGTGATTGCAATGATGTTGTTCTGCATCCGGAAAAACAGGAACCTGCACTTTGCCAATACAGGACACGTGTACTATAGTATCTTCTGTTTTGGGTACGCATGCCATATTCTCCTTTTATTCTTTTATGATCTTCTTTGTCGTTTTATTGCCTTCTTCATCTACCATCTCCAGCAGGTACATGCCTGCGGGTATTGCTCTTATTGATATTATGTTACTACGTTCCTTTAGCGTACCCTGCTGTAGCGTTGTACCTACTAGATTATATATCTTATAAATTGTTGGAATGGCTATGTTGTCTATTTGTAGTTCGTTAGTTGTGGGGTTTGGATAAATATCTATATTCGATATTGAATTTTGATTTTTTATCTGTAAATAATCGCAGCGATCGTAAGTGATTTTTCTTACGCGAAAATTAAATAAATCGCTGACATAAATGTTGTTGCAACTATCTAAAGATACTCCTTCTGGAGAATAAATTTCCGCAGTGGTTGCTGGTTGGTTGTCTCCATTATAACCTCCTACTCCGTCTCCGATAATTGTATTTATTATTCCATTACTCGCCACCTGTCGTATTCGATTATTATTTTTATCAGCAATAAAAATATTACCATATTTATCAACAGCAACTGCCAAGGGCGAATTTAAAACTGCATTAGTTGCTAAACCACCATCTCCTGAAAAACCAGAAGCGTTAGTTCCAGCAATCGAAATTACGATATCGCTACTGGCAAGTATTTTTCTAATTCGGCTTGATGTTGCAAAATAAATATTCCCCAAAGCATCAGAGCATATGCCCTCGGGAGATGCAATTGTGGCAGCAGTAGCTAGTCCTCCATCTCCTGAGTCTGTACCACCTACATTTGTTGTTCCTGCATATGTAGAAATAATACCGGCAGCAGTTATTTTCCTGATAGTATTACTACCTATCTCGGTAAAAAAAATATTATTGAAGGGGTCAACGCAAATCCCCGTTGGGGCATTTATTGATGCATTGGTTGCCATCTCTCCATCTCCGGTATGACCAGATGCCCCATTACCTGCTAGTGTGGAAATTACCCCAGTTACATTATCTATTTTTCTAATTCTATTATTATCAAGATCAGCGATATATAAATTACCAAAATGATCACAAGCAATTCCAATTGGGTTATTTAATTTAGCCAAAGTTGCAGCCCCCCCATCTCCAGAAAACCCCGATATACCAATACCCGCAATCGTAGTAATAACACCTGAATTGGAGATTTTTCGAATCTTATGGCTACCTCTTTCTGAAAAAAAATAATTTTCATTTTTATCAAAGGTAGAAAAGGAAAATCCACCTATGCTAGCGGATGTTGCAGGGTCTCCATCTCCGGAATCTCCACTTACTCCATTTCCTGCATATGTTGATATTATCTGTGCACTCGATAATAAGGATAAACAGACCAATGCGACTAGCAAAGATGCTTTCTTTATCATAAGTTAAATTATAAACAACACCTTACATGCTGCATTAGGAAAAGGTAATACCCCTGCTTGGTAATATACAGTACCTCCAACCAAACCGGCAGCCCCTGGGCCACATATATTGCTAATGTTTAAGTTTTCTATGTGCATGAAATTACTGCAAACAGACGATACAGCCTGTCCAAAAACAGCCGAATATTGATGCGTAGCATGGCTGTTATTGCCACCAAGGTTTGATGCATACCTGCCTGATGCGGTATTGAATACGCCGCCAAGCACTGCACTATATGCGGCAGATACGGTATTAGATGCGCCACCGGATATTACCGAATAGTTGGAGGCTGTACCGAAAATGCAGTTGAGGCTACCACCACCAATAACGCCGTAATTGGAGTTGGTACACAAATAGTTATAGTTGCCGCCGCCTACAAAGCCACGGGGAGTGCATACGGCATTGCCATGGCCACCTGCTATAGTAGCATACGTGCCACTGCATATTGTGTTGTTCTCGCCACCACTAATAGTACTCCATGCGCTGCCTGTACCCTCGCAGTTGGCCTGGCCACCGGCTATTACAGAGTAGCCTGATGATGAGGCTATATGATTATTCAGGCCATTGCCAATAATTGTGAAAGGGGATTCTGCGTCGATGACATTCGATGTACCGGCTACAATAGCCGCAGAATCGGAGTCGATGGAATTGCCGGAACCGGTACCAATAAAGGTATAGGCTGATGATGAGGTATTAACAAAGCCGGAGCCAATCACAGAAAAGGCGGAACCTACTGCAAGCCCATTGTTATACCCCGAAACAATAAAACTATGGTTATCGCATACACAATTGTAAAGACCTGAGAATGTACCGCTAAAATCACCTTTAACAATATTGCAATAACCGGAGAAAGAACCGCTATAATTACCTGTTATACAATTTCGGTAACCTGAAAAAACGCCACTGTAATCGCTATCAATTTCGTTTTGTTCGCCAGTAAAAATACCGCTGTAATTACCGCTAAGGGTGCTTTGATAAGATGAAAATGTGCCACTATAATTGCCTATAACATTATTCAGATAACCGGAAACAGTACCGCTATTATCACCACTTACCGTATTGAGTTTGCCTGTAATAATAGTGCTATAAATACCTGATGCAGTATTTGCCCTACCGGAAAGTATTCCACTATAAGGGCCAGAAACAGTATTAAATGAGCCAGAAACAATAGCGCTGTTTATACCTGTAAGCGCAATTGTATTTGAAGGGGCTGTGCCAATAGGTCCACCATTTCCTATAAATGAGTAATCCGCGAGTGCATGATTTCCTGTTGTGTATCCGCTACCACTGCCCACAAAGGCATAATTGCCTTGTGCAATGTTGCCTTTTCCATTGCCAACAAATGAATAGTTACCGGATGCTGTATTGCCACATGCCGCTCCTCCGCCGTTAGCTATGAATGCAAAAAGGCCGCTAGCATTATTTTCAGTACCATTAACAACGGTAGCAGAAACGGCATTTACTATATTGCTGGCACCATTGCCAATGAAGCCTGAACTACCTAAAGCACAAACCAAATTGTTACCACCATTTCCTATAAAGCCGCCTACACTTCCTTGACATATTACATTTGAATGCCCATTGGCAATAAAGCCATTAGGTGCTTCTTTAAAAATCGTATTAAGTGTACCACTACCTATAACGCCAAAAGATGAGTGGACTTTATTTGCAAAACCATTAATTATCGAATGAAAACAAGAGGGTGCAGCCGCCGCAATACCATTATCAGCGACATTATTACAACCAGACAAAACAGCTCCATAAAATCCGGATGCCGTATTGCCGGCGCCATTTGCTATAGTGTTGTAACAACCGCAACCGGCAGCAAATCCTATAGGTATAGCTTGCACTGTATTATGGCATCCATTAAGTATAGTGGAAATGTGTGCATTGTTTGTATGAGTTCCGGGAGACAAAGGGCCACCTAGTATAGCTGAAGCTAACACATAAGTAGAAATAGTGCCAGCCACGAGCGTAGCACCAGACGGATCGCATCTTAATGTCTGATAATTGGATGCCGTGGTATCTTCAAATGGAGTGTTATTTATTGACATAGGATAATTTTTATGTAGTGAGGTGTTGAATTATTTTATTGTAGTCCTTTTATTTGGACCAGAAATTTTTTTAATCATGTCAGCATTGCGAGTTTTTACCTCGTTTTGCATCATTTTCATTTGCTCTTTTGTAGTTAGCGGCACAGGCAATGATGCGATTTTTTTTGTGAGGTCATCGCTGAGTTTTTTAACGAGTTTCTTATCTATATCGCTCCATGCAAAGCGTTGCTGTTTGTTCTTGCCAGGCTTTGGGTGAAAGTCGATCGCCATTTCATTATATATATTGACAGTATGCAGAGCATCCATACTTATTTTGGTGCCTTTCTGCTGTATACCTGCAAGGTGATTGATCAACGGTTCAATGCTGCTCAACTTTTCATTGGCAATTTTTTTATTGGTTCCGTTACCAATGAACTGGCTTTGACCATGGCCAAATATATGGATGGTATTCCAAGCAAGTGTTTGCGCGGTTTTGGTAGTAACAGATTGTTTTTTTACAGTAGCCATAAACGACAATTTAATGAAGTGGGTAAACTTATATATACCAAACTTAATCATTTGTTTTGAATAATCAAATTATTTACAGATTATTTTTTTTAGAACGATTTTTGGCTGAATTTCATTTTATGGATCATATAGATGCGCTGGAGGCAGAGGCTATATACATATTCAGGGAGGTAGCGGGGCAGTTCAAAAATGCTGTGCTACTGTTCTCAGGAGGTAAGGATAGTACGGTGCTGATACACCTGGCGATGAAGGCTTTTTATCCCTATAAGCTGCCCTTTGTGGTAATGCATGTGGATACGGGGCATAACTTTGAGGAGGCTTTGCAATTCAGGGATGAGCTGGTGGCGCGGTATGAGCTTCGGTTGGTAGTGCGCAAGGTGGCAGAAACGATAAAGGAAAAGGGGCTGGAGGATGCGAAAGGAAAATTCCCGAGCAGGAATGTGCTGCAATCGCATACGCTGCTGGCGGCTATTAAAGAGCATGGTTTTGATGCCTGCATAGGTGGTGGCCGCAGGGATGAAGAAAAGGCAAGGGCGAAAGAAAGGATATTCTCTATTAGAGACGCAAATGGGGCATGGCAGCCGTATGGGCAGCGGCCGGAATTGTGGGATCTATACAATGGAAGTGTGAGTAATGTGAGAAATGTGGGTAATGTGAGAAATGTGGTGCACGTGGAGCGTAATACAAAAAATGTACGTGTTTTTCCGATAAGTAATTGGAGCGAGTTGGATGTGTGGCAGTATATACGGAGAGAAGGGATAGGATTGCCGAGTATTTACTTTGCACATGAGCGGGAGTGCCTGCTACACAATGGCCGGCTGATAGCGGTATCTGAATATATAGAGATAGAGCCGGAAGATGTGGTAGAGAGAAAGCAGGTGCGTTACCGTACTGTGGGCGATATGACCTGCACAGCAGCGGTGGAAAGCAACGCAGCTACTATTGATGAGGTGATAGCGGAGATAGCAGCATCGGGCATGAGTGAACGTGGCGAAACGAGGATAGACGATCAGTTAAGTGACGCAGCGATGGAAGATAGAAAGATGAAAGGTTACTTTTAGTTAATTTTCAGAAGAGATCAATGGACATACTTAGATTTATTACAGCAGGGAATGTAGATGATGGGAAAAGTACACTTATCGGCAGATTGCTGTATGATACAGGCAATATCAAAAGCGATGTGCTGCAATCGGTAGGTGGGGATGATGAAGTGAATCTTGCATTCATTACCGACGGGTTACGAGCTGAGCGCGCGCAGGGCATCACTATTGATGTGGCCTATAAGTATTTCACGACTGCTAAGAGAAAATACATTATTACAGATGCTCCAGGACATTTCCAGTACACCAAGAACCTTGTAACCGGTGCATCTGCTGTGGATGCTATTATCATCTTGATAGATGCTATAAACGGTATTACTGAACAGACAAGACGCCACTCTCTGGTGGCTTCCTTCCTACGAATACCACATGTGGTGGTGGCTGTGAACAAGATGGATGCTATGGGGTATAACGAGGTTGTATATGAGCAGATAAAAAATGATTTTAATAGTATTGCAGAGAAACTGCATCTTAAAAATATCACGTTCATACCTATCAGCGCACTGAAAGGTGATAATGTGCTAGAGCAAAGCGTAAAGATGGATTGGTATAAAGGCATTACGCTGATGCAGTGCCTTGAAGGTTGTGAGCCGGTGCGTGCAAAGAATGATGCAGCAAGGTTTTCGGTGCAGTATGTACAGGATGATGGAGTGTGTATGGGTAAAATGCTATCGGGTAGTATAAAAGTGGGAGATACGGTATGTGTGAAGCCGGAGCAGGAATTGGCCGTGGTACAAAAGATCATACATGGCTATGATGAAGTGACCGAATCCAAGGCCGGTGAAAATGTAAGTATCTATTTAGCAGGCAAGGCGAAAAGGGGCAGTATGGTATCGCACTTTTATGATGCGCCTACGTTAGCTGAACAATTGGATGCAACTCTCTGCTGGCTGGATGGGGAGAATGTACTACACACTGATAAAGAATATGTGCTACGCATTAATGCTATGGAAACAGTGTGCAGGATAACAGTGTTGCACAAGATAGACATCCATACTTACGAGGAATACGAAAGTGATGTGCCTGTGGGTATTAATGAATTTGCACGGGTGCGGGTAACCACTAATGATATGGTGGCTTATGATGCATTTGATACCTTGCCGGAGAACGGAAGGGGGATCATTATAGATGCAGAGACAGGGAGTACTGTGGGGGCGTTTGTTTGCTCAGTAGCGGGATAAAAGTACAAGCGAGCGTGGCAACGGGAGCTGAATAGCAGTAATAAGCTAAGTGCCAAAAAATTACCATAAAAGAGAGCGGCGTACTGTGCAGTGCGCCGCTCTCTTTCTTTGTATCCCGGAGGGGTCATAATTCGAGGCGGGCGCTTTGTATGCGAAGCACTTTGCGGTTCTTCTTTTGTACACGCATTTTCTCGGGAACGAGCTTTAGTATCTCGTCCATGAGGGTTTGCAGTATAGTCATTTTTACGTAGTGGCTGTTGGTAACGAGGCTGATCTCACGCACGGGCTCAGGGTTCTCGAAGTAGCGGATGCGCTCTATCTGGTCTTCGTTGAACTCGAGTGTAGCCAGCTCGGGGAGTATGGACATGCCGCCGGTCTTCTCTACCATTTTGCGCAGGGTTTCTACGTTGCTGGATTCGTAGCGGTAGGGGCGTTCGGCCTGTAGTTTTTGTATCTGGTCGCTACAGAGGTTGATGATCTGGTTGCGCATACAATGGCCTTCATTGAGCAGCCATATACGGTCGAGGGCAATGTCGTTTGGGGTGATCATCTTCTTCTTGAGGGCCGGCTCATTGTTCGAAAAGTAGCCAACGAACGGCTCGTAGAACAAGGGATATTCTTTAATACCTTTCTCCTCGAGGGGTGTGCTGAGCAAGGCTGCATCTATCTCATTGTTCATCAGGGCCATGATGATCTGGTCGGTCTCCATTTCCTTTACCTGCAGCTTCACGCCGGGGTGGCTTTTGGAGTAGTTTTCGAGCAGGGCAGGGAGTATGTTTGGGGCTACGGTAGGTATAGCGGCAAACTTAAACTTGCCGGTGAGCGATGTTTGCTGGGTCTGTATGATCTCGTGCATCCGCTCGCACTCGGCCAGGGCTACACGCGCCTGGGCAATGATGACATTACCGAGATCGGTAACGGCTATGGGGTGCTTGTTGCGATCAAATATGCGAATGCCCATCTCATCTTCCAGCTTTTGTATTTGCATACTGAGGGTAGGCTGTGTGACAAAGCATTTCTCGGAGGCGGATACGAAACTTTTATAGGTGGCTACGGCTACTACGTATTCTAGTTGTGTGATGGTCATATAAGGAATTTACCATGACAAACGTACGACTAAAAACGATATAGTCAAAATCTATAGGGACAATTGAAGACCTTTTAATGACATTTATTTGTTAATTGTCAAGATCGTTATTTGCGCTTAGTCATAAGTGTTAATGTCACTATCCAGGTCCACACTGTGATCAGCATAATAGCGATAGCCTATATAGGCGAGCAACACCATTACCGCACCTAATATGATGTAGGGCATAGGGCCGCCATAGAAACTATGCATGTGCCCACGTGGAATACCTGATACGGCAGGGTCGTTGCCTCCGTCTGCACTTTGTGCGAATGTGTATAAAGGAATCATCAGCAGGTAGGCAGACAGCAGGATCATTTGCATGGTGACGATCATCTTTTTCATGGCTTACATTTTTAATAAAATGTACTGCACAAAAACTGTTCCACGAGGTTATAAAATGATGCGCAAACAGGGTTATGATAAAACTGAGTGATTCAGGTATACCAGCATCTCCTCGATGTACTTCCGTTCGTTGCTGAGGCGGGGCACTTTGTGCTGGCCGCCGAGCTTGCCCTTATCCTTCAGCCAGCGTTTGAAGCCGTCTTTGGGCATCTCATGCACGATGGGCATACGCAGCGCCATGTCTTTATAACGCTTGGCCTCGTAATCGGAGTTGATGGCCTGCAGTGATTGATCGAGCAGGGAGGTGAAAGTAGCTAAGGGGACGGGCAGATGATCGAACTCGATGATCCACTCATGCGCTCCGCTGGTTTCGCCGGTCATGTATACAGGGGCTGCTGAATAGTCGGACACGATGGCCCCGGTCTCGGCACAGGCTATGGCAATGGCATTGTCGGCATTATCCACTATCAGCTCTTCGCCGAAGGCATTGATAAAATGTTTGAGCCTGCCAGTGACCTTGATGCGGAAAGGCGCCAGGGAGGTAAACTGTACTGTATCGCCCACTACGTAGCGCCACAGGCCGCCGTTAGTACTGATGACAATCGCATAGTTCTTATACAGCTCTACCTCTTTGAGCGTGAGGGTGCGCGGGTGCTCTTTGCCGTACTCATCCATAGGCATGAACTCATAGAAGATGCCGTGATTGAGAAACAGCAGCATCCCTTCTTCATCTTCCCGGTCCTGTGCGGCAAAGAAGCCTTCGGATGCATTGTAGGTTTCCCGGTAATACATATTGGGCGACGGAATGAACTGCTCGAACTGGCGGCGGTAGGGGGTAAAGTTGACCCCGCCATGAATGTACAATTCCAGGTTGGGCCAAATATCCAGCAGGTTGTTGGTGCCGGTGATCTCGAATATGCGCTTGATGAGCACAATCGTCCAGGTGGGCACACCGGCTATATAAGTTACATTCTCTTTGATGGTGCTGTGCGCCATGCGCTCTATCTTCTCTTCCCACTCGGTCATGAGGGCGATCGAAAGCTCCGGCAGGCGGAAGAGCTGGCCGGCAAAGGGCATGTTTTGCAGCATGACGGCGGAGAGGTCGCCAAAGAAAGAAGCTCCATTGAGCTGGTTCACCTGGTGGCTGCCGCCCAGCAGAAGGCATTTGCCTGAGGTGAGGTTGGATTGGGTGTTCTCCCGCAGGTACAGGGCCAGCACATCTTTGCCGCCACGGAAGTGGGTATCATCCAGCGACTCCTTACTTACCGGTATGAATTTGCTTTTGTCGCTGGTGGTGCCGCTGGATTTGGCAAACCAAGTGATGGGGGATGGCCAGAGGATATTCTGGTTGCCCTCGAGTATGCGTTGTATGTATGGTTTTAATGTTTCGTAGTCGTTGATGGGTACATTCTTCTGAAAATCGGGGATGCTGTCTATATGCTCAAAGTTGTATTTTTTGCCATACTCGGTGAACTGGGCAGAGCCGACGAGGTGGTTAAATACCTGCTGCTGGGTATCTATCGGGTTGTGCATGAAGTTATCTATTGCGCTTTGGCGCAACTTGATGAAACCTTTGAATGCAGGACTGATGATACTCATATATTAAATTCAAAGTTTTTAAATTCCAAATTCCAAGTGTAATTCACAAGCTACAATTTTCTGATGTCCCACGGGGTTTTAAATTTTTCTTGTGGATAACTCATATATTGCATTTGGATGTGTGATAGGGCTGTACGATGTTTCTGTCGTATTTTAATTTAAAAATGTCCCATTTTGTTTTAAATCCCAATAGTGAAATTCCAAATTCCAAAGTATCGAATGTCTGAACCGGGATAGTTGGATAGGAGGAAAAAAAACAGGAATGCTTAGTATTGATGCCCTACCAACTACCAAAACGGCCTTTGGTGGCACAAAGGTCGTGAAAGAAATGATACGCTCCAAGACGAAAAATCTATTGGGGTATTTGTCTGAACTATGAGGGCAATGATGAGTTTGATAATTATGATTTTTTCCGGCATGGTCGATCGCCATCTTTTCACTATTTTTGATTTTAAATATGTTCCCGTTATGGAAGGCAAGTGGTATCGTTATCTGAATATAGTTGCTGCAATATTGATATTTACAGGTGGCACGGGAATGAATATCGGGAACCCAACGCCCGGCAGGCGATATGCTTATATGGCCTGCCTGATAGCGGGTATTGGATCCCTTGCGATTTTGATATTTATGAAGAGTAGGGAGCGCGCTGAAGATAATTCGAAGTAATACCTAGTCGGGACAATTACGACAAACGATTACATTCAATAATATATTGTACCATGAAGAAAGCATTCGTAACTTTTGCAGCACTGTGGATGTGCCAGTGTTTTTTTACAATGGCTTATGCTCAAATAATCACCACAGTGGCAGGTGGTGTGCTAGGACATGGTGGTTATTGGGGTGATGGAGGGCTTGCCACTAACGCGCAAATAGATATAGCCGGTGGTCTTGCTGTCGACCTTTTGGGGAACATCTATATAGCAGATGGCTATAATCAGAGAGTTCGAAAAGTTAGCGCTGGTACAACGATCATTAATACGGTTGCAGGGACAGGTGTAACAGGATATAACGGTAACGGGATACTGGCTACAAGTGCTTTGCTAAATATACCCGGATTGGTTAATTTGGATGATTCGGGGAATTTTTATATTGGTGATGCCAATAATTATCAAATAAGGAAAGTAGAGACAGCAACAGGGATCATAACAGATTTTGCAGGCAATGGTATATTAGGATATAGTCCCGATGGTACTATCGCGGCTGCTGCAAATTTTGATTTCGGTGATTACAAATTTGATACACATGGGGATTTAATTTACGGCTCTAACTATTATACTATCCGCAAAATAACTTCTACTGGTATCATTACTACAATAGCAGGTACAGGCATTAACGGTAATAGTGGTGATGGCGGACCCGCTACTGCCGCGGCTATGGTGCCTCATGGGGGTATTTTTATAGATCGGTTCAATAATATTTATTTTGCAGATAGTTTCAGTGTTGTTAGAAAAATAAGCGCAAGTACAGGTATCATTACGACAATAGCAGGCACTAGTGGGATTGGTTATCCATATTGTTGTGACGGCGATGCTGCGACAACTGTGCATATAGCACCTGCAGCAATTGCTGTTGATGATACTGGTAACTTATATATAGCAGATTATGGCAATTCTCGTATAGAAAAAGTGGATACATTTGGATATATTCGGAGCATTGCGGGCACAGGCACTCATGGCTATAGTGGCGATGGAGGGCAAGCTACAGCAGCAGAAATCAATCATCCTGAAAATGTAGTATTAGATCGTTGTGGCAATATTTATATAGATGATTTCGCCAATTCAAGAGTAAGAAAAATTACCGTTAATCCCACTTGTGATCTACGAAGTTTGGATAGTATATCCTTAAGCACTGCAAAAATAAATGCCGATAAACGAATTTTGGTATATCCTAACCCTTTGCATGATGAAGTAAATATAACAGGCGCAAATAAGATAACTGAGATAACCATTACTAACCTGGTAGGGCAATGTGTGCGCAGCCAAAAGTATAGTAGCGCGAGTGTGCGCGTGGATATGCGGGGGCTGCCTGCGGGGGTGTATGTAATGAGGGTAACGGATGAGGAAGGTGTGCAAACAGTAACGAGAGTAATAAAAGAATAAATAGGTGTTTATGACGATGTACATGTACCACATTC
Organism: uncultured Bacteroidota bacterium; assembly: GCA_903877645.1. Taxonomy (GTDB): domain Bacteria; phylum Bacteroidota; class Bacteroidia; order Chitinophagales; family Chitinophagaceae; genus Nemorincola. The sequence goes on from CAIRES010000077.1 coordinate 15,110, forward strand.
GCCAGTCAGGAGACTGGCATCCACCGCGACGTAGTCTGGAGACTAACGCCGAACAACAATTTTTTTTGATGGAACACTACGGGCAACCTGGGGTATAATACATTATTTATACATAGTTCTTTATGAAAAAAATATTGCTAATATGTTTTGTTGTATTTTTGGGCTCTTATAGTGGTCGAACACAAAATATTTCAACAATTGCAGGCGACGGATGTTTAGGGCCGGATAGTGGTGATGGTATTCCCGCGACAAGTGCTTGTATTGGCTATCCTGCAGTTGGTTGTTTTGATGGTATAGGTAATTATTATTTTGCCGAAGATTTTGGTAGTTCAAGAATAGAAAAAATAAGCTCAGCAGGAATAATAACTACTGTTGCGGGCAATGGGGCGTCCGGATATAGTGGGGATGGTGGACCAGCGACAAATGCGTCATTAGTTTGGCCTTATGCAATAGCAGATTTGGCTGGAAATATTTATATACCAGACCGCGATAATCATAGATTGCGGAAAGTAGACGTTACGACTGGAATTATTACCACAATAGCAGGAAATGGTCACGGTGGTCATTCAGGTGACGGAGGTCCGGCCACTGCGGCATCACTATGGCCTACTAGTGTTTGCTTGGATGCTCATGGGAATATATTTGTTACTGATAGCACAACTTGGATTCGTGAAATTTCGGTAACAGGAATAATCGCCACAATAGCAGGAAATGGATATCAAGGATTTTCGGGCGATGATATCGCGTCAACAGCATCCGGCTTATTTAATACAGTAGGTTTGTGTACTGATAATCATGGTAATTTATTAATTGGAAGCGGAGAAGGCAGGATAAGAAAATTAAATATAAGCACTGGGATTATTACTACGATTGCAGGTAATGGGACAACCACACCATATCTTGGTGATGGAATGCCCGCTACTGATGCACAATTCTATCCCTATACAATAGCGGTAGATTTTTTGGGTGTAAGTACCCCTAAAAACCGGACAGTTTAAAATTAGACGAACAGTTAGTAATTTTAAATTGCCAAATATGAAAAGCACAAGATTTACGGAGACACAAATTGTCAAGGCGCTCAAGGAGCATGAGGCGGGCAGAAAGCTG
>CAIRES010000078.1 GCA_903877645.1 uncultured Bacteroidota bacterium
CAGTCATTAAATCCACAAGCCCAACACCTTTTTTGAATGCCATATATAAAAATTGAAAAGGGTTTCAATTTACACAATTGAAACCCTTTTCCAGTATAGCTTTCACTTAATTTTTACCAACTATTTTTGACCACATTGTCACAAAAACAGAAAATGAGTAACTCCCCGCCTGCTAAGGAGGGGACCGACTGAAAACAATAGCGAAGCAGTTGTTTTCGGTCAGGGGTGGTAGCACTCGCACGCCGCACGCTACTCACTCGACCTCACCCCTTTTCCGCCGATGTTGGTGTCCCACCAACATCCTACCACAGGACAGACAACTCATTCGCGCCTACATAACATCTCCCTTTAGGGCCGGGGTAGTTTCGCACAAAGCATTCGCACAAAACATCAGCTAATCAGCTAATCATCACATCCGCTAATCACCCTAAACCACCACATTGATCATCTTCCCCTTCACATAAATAAACTTCTTAAGTCCCTTCCCTTCCATCCATTTCTGTATCGCCTCATTCGCCAGCACCTCACTCTGCACAAAAGTATCCTCAGCATCTATTGCAAACTCCATCTCCGCGCGCGTCCTGCCGTTCACGGCCACCGGGTACACCTTGGTATTATCTACCAGGTAGCGATCCTCCGCTACAGGGAAAGCCGCATCCAGTACTGTACCCTCATTGCCCAGCTTATGCCAAAGTTCCTCGGCGATATGCGGCGCAAACGGGCAGATCAGCACAGCCAGTGGCTGTACTATCTCCCGCTTGTGGCAGTTATTCAGCTCATTCACGCAGATCATGAACTGGCTTACCGAAGTATTAAAAGAGAACCTTTCTATATCATCATTGATCTTCCTGATCGTCTTGTGTAAGGTCTTCAGTTCAGCAGCCGTAGCCGGCTCATCCGTCACTATCCAACCCTGCTGTTCATCGGCATACAGGCGCCACAGTTTTTTCAGGAAGCGGTGTACACCCTCTATACCCTTTGTATCCCACGGCTTGCTCACATCTATCGGCCCCAGGAACATTTCATACATCCTGAAAGTATCCGCACCATACTGGCTCACAATATCATCCGGGTTGACAACATTGTATTTGGATTTGGACATCTTTTCTACCTCAGCGCCACATATGTATTTACCGTCACGATTTAGGTAAAATGCAGCATTCGAATTTTCTGGTCTCCACTTTTTAAATCCCTCAACGTTCAATTCATACCCATCGACTAAACTAACATCTACACGATTTTGCGTCAAATCAAACCCCTGCTTTTTATTAGCCAGAACTACTGAATTAATTCCATCATTCTGCTTAATAAACTCTAAGATGTCAGCCTTGACATTCTCATCATGATGCGATTCCTCGACCATATCCTTGGATATGAAAATGCTTGCCAATTTTGAAAAATCATATTCTGGTTGGATATGCCCGCTATTCGAGAATTTATACACGAACCTCGAACTTCCCTGTATCATCCCCTGGTTCAGCAGCTTCTTAAATGGCTCATCAAAGCCTATATGGCCCAGGTCGTGCAGTGCCTTCGTCCACATGCGGCTATAGAGCAAATGTCCCACAGCATGTTCGGTGCCGCCTATGTACAAGTCCACCTGCTGCCAGTAATCAGTCGCTTTGCGGTCTGCAAATGCTGCGTCATTGTGCGGGTCCATATACCGCAAGAAATACCAGCTACTGCCGGCATAGCCGGGCATAGTGTTCGTTTCCCGTTCGCCTGCCTCAGTCTCTACCCAGTCTTCTATATTCGCTAGCGGGCCCTGTCCTTCAGGCCCCGGCTTGTAGTGTTCCACCATCGGCAGTTCCACAGGCAGTTCGCCCAGTATATGGTTGTTATGCACTATCGGCTCATCATTGCCATACGGTATGTCATCCACATACATAATAGGGAACGGCTCACCCCAGTAACGCTGACGGCTAAAACCCGCATCACGCAGCCTGTAATTTACTTTTCTTTTCCCACCTGTTTTTTCCAGTGCGCTTATAGCCGCCTCAGTAGCCTCTTTAATACTCATACCACTCAGGAAGTCGCTATTCTCTATCACCCCATTCTTATCGCTATATGCTTTCTCCCCGGTATACCTGTCCCCGAAAATATTCGTGACCGGTATATCAAAATGTTTGGCAAAAGCATGGTCCCTGTCGTCACCACTCGGCACCGCCATTATTGCCCCCGTGCCATATCCCACCAGCACATATTCCGATATCCACACCGGCAACTCATTGCCAGTCAGCGGATGCTTCACATAGGCGCCCGTAAAACAACCTGTTACCTGCTTCACCTCGCTCATGCGCTCCCGTTCACTGCGGCTCTTCACATAAGTACGATATTCATCAATAGCCTTACTTTGTTCTACTGTAGTAATGTTATCCACCAGCTCATGCTCCGGTGCCAGCACCATAAAGTCCACACCGAAAATTGTATCAGGGCGTGTGGTAAAAACGGTTATAAAAGCCTCACCCCGACCCTCTCCAAAGGAGAGGGAGGTGTCACGCAACTCATTTTCATTCTGATCATTAAGTACTCTTTTTATCTTCTCTATAACAGCGGTAACATTTCCTATAACCTCGTCGTTAGTAAACCGTATAACCTTGAAGCCTCTGTCTTCTAAATATTCAGTCCTTGCGGCATCTTCCTTTTCTCTTTCAGCATGTATTTTGCCATCAACCTCAATAACAAGATTCTTAGGAATACAAATAAAATCAGCAACAAAACGGCCTACAATATGTTGCCTTCTGATCTTCACCCCAAGTTTGCTATTCCTAACCTCTTGCCATAAAATATCTTCAGCTTCAGTCTGATGATTTTTAAGTTCATTCTGTAGTGGCGAAATCTTATCATACAATGTTTTATCGGCAGTCCTCCATGTAGGATCTTCATTATTTGCGGCAACAGGTCCCGTCAATCCCGCAACACCTCCCTCTCCTTCGGAGAGGGCCGGGGTGAGGCCTCCTCGCGCTGTATCCCGCAACACCTCCCTCTCCTTCGGAGAGGGCTGGGGTGAGGCCCTTTGCGCAACGCGGAATTGCACTTCGGCACCATTGCTTTTCCCTATCCAGTTGCGCTGCATTTCCTTCATCGCGTCCGTCCAGTCCAGCGTATCCAGGCTAGTCAGTAATCGTTCTGCATATTCTGTAATACGCAGAAACCATTGGCGCATATTCTTGCGCTCCACCGGGTGTCCGCCACGTTCAGATACTCCGTTCACCACTTCATCATTGGCCAGCACTGTGCCGAGCGCCTCGCACCACCACACCTGCGCATAGCCCTGGTAGGCCATACGGTATTGCATCAGCACATTACGTTGCTCCGCTTCCGAATAGTCTTTCCATTGCTCACCGCTAAAGGTTAGCGTTTCGTCTCCGGGGCAGGCATAGTATTCATTGCCCTCCTGCTCCAGTATCACTATCAATTCCTTTATGGGTCTGGCTTTCTGCTGCGTGCGGTCATACCAGCTGTGAAAGAGCTGCAGAAATATCCACTGTGTCCACTTATAATATTTAGGGTCGCTCGTGCGCACCTCGCGGCTCCAGTCGTAGCAGAAGCCTATGTTATCCAGTTGTTCGCGATAGCGGGCTATATTCTTTTCAGTAGTTACTGCCGGGTGCTGTCCTGTCTCCATAGCATACTGCTCTGCCGGCAGCCCGAATGCATCAAAGCCCATCGGGTGCAGCACATTGTATCCTTTCAGTCTTTTGTACCGCGCATAAATGTCGGACGCTATATAACCCAGCGGATGTCCCACATGCAATCCCGCACCGCTTGGGTACGGAAACATATCCAGCACATAGCACTTGGGCTTTGCGCTGTCATTACTTACTTTATATACTTCTTTATCAGCCCAGTATTTTTTCCACTCAGCCTCTATTTTCCTGAAATCGTATTCCATAGCAGGCAAAAATACAAAAAAGTATAAGCGGGTGTGCCACACCTCCCAAGGTGTGGCACACCTATCTCGCACAGAACAACTTAACGACATCACAACGCAATCTGGATTTTTACCGATCAACCCCGAAGGGGTGACATTATAATAGAAATCATATAAAAACCAAGCAAAACCCCGAAGGGGTGGCATTATTTCGCATAGGTGACGACTCAGCCTTTCGCTTCGCAAAAAAAATAACTTCGTACCACCTGCTACTGCCCTTCAATCCCTACTTTTGCCACACCATGACCATACAATTCACCTCCAAAGAAAAGCTGTACCGCGACTACCAGGGCGCTTTTTTAGCTCAGTTCTCTTTAACAGATACCACATTAAACTCTGATGCCGAGATAATAACAGCATTCCTGCAAAACAAAGACCTGGTAAAAGCATCATGGCCGGATATCAAAGGTGCCGACACCAAAGAACTACTCACACCCGCATTCCGTTTTGATGCAATAACCCAAGAACAACTAGCGCCTTTAACTAAGAGCCAATTATCCGCATTCTTCGAGCAGTACATCAAAGACCAGCTATGGTTTGGCGAAGAAGAAGCCATAATAAAATTGATCACGAAATGGGTCACCGGTAAGCTGGCTTCAGGCGCAACCGAAAGCTGCTACCTCCTCGATATGCAATCATTTACCGGAAACGACAATGTGCTGGATCTCACCAGCGCGGAGCAGTACGATTATTTCTTTAGTATTTTCTGGATAGACAAAACTGCAATGACTCTATCAGTATGCCATATGTTGTATGAGTAGTAACCGGCATTATTTCGTATAATCCATTTCGCCCTGAACCTTGTGTATTTGATGAAACCTTAGTATCCTTTGTGGTGAAATCACCAAACAAACCTTGCGCCCTTTGCGAAACCTTTGCGCCTTTGCGTTAAAAACTGAAACAACACAGAGATATGACACCTATCGTGCAGAACCCACACTACCCACTTTAAGGTTTTGAGTGTCCCCGGTGAGTCTCTCGCTCCTTCAGCGAGGACTCACCGGTTCGCGCAGGACAGGCAACAGGGATAAACAACACCCACATTAAATCCCGATAGCTATCGTGATGACTTTTGCCTTAAAAAACCAGTTCCATTCCGTCATACGCCAGGTGCATCCCCTCCGGCAATCCAGCATCCACCACATCATGCAACCCCAACTGGTGACTGATGTGTGTAAAATAAGTATCCTCCGCACCTGCCTCCCGTGCCACTTCTATGGCTTCTGCCAGTGTATAGTGCGATATATGCGGCTCATGCCGCAGCGCATTCAGCACCAGGGCTTTGCAGCCTTTTATCTTTGCCATCTCCTCCGGTGCTATATAATTCGCATCGGTGATGTAGGTGAAATCCCCTATCCTGAACCCCAAAACTTCCAGTTGATAGTGCAGCACCTTTATAGGGGTGATCTTTAATCCGTTAATACTAAAAGGCTCATTTGCGCCAATAGTATGCAGGTCTATCTGTGGTATACCGGGATAAGTTTTGTTGGTAAAGATGTAGCTATATTCCCTCCGCAGTGCCTGTTGCGTTTCTTCGGTGGCATATACCTGCATCGGCCGTTGGTCGTGATAGTTATACGCACGCACATCATCCAGCCCTGCTATGTGGTCCTTATGCCCGTGTGTAAAAACGATGGCATCCAGCTTTTTTATTTTTGCCCGCAGCATCTGGTACCTGAAGTCAGGCCCTGCGTCTATCACTATGCTGGCCTCAGGGGTTTCCACCCATATAGCGCAGCGCAGCCGGTTATCTTTTTTGTTGGTAGATGTACATACCGCGCAGGTGCACCCGATAAATGGTACGCCCTGCGATGTGCCCGTGCCAAGGAAAGTTACTTTCACGGCTACAGGTCCATTTGTGTTTGTTCGGTATCAGCGGTGGGTTCTGCCCTCAGCTGTTTGTACCACTTCAGCATCTCGCCGCTCAGTTCTTCTTCCGGCACATTTATAGACGGCAGTATTTCCAGCAGCGCATTGATGCGCCCCTCCACACTGAAGAATTTGTTGATCACCACCACCCTTCTTTCCTCCAGTATACAGTACCCGCTATTGAAATTTCCTTTTTCATAACGTATGATATAACGGGCCTCTTCGTAAAGGCCTTCCAGTTTTTTTAGCGTGTTTGGCGTATATTTGAAACTCATTAGCTTTAGCTGTTTCGATGAATAAAAGTAGAAAATTCGCGGCACTTCTTAGCATTACAGTTATTTTAACTGTATTTGCAGGTGTTGCAAAGGCACAGGATGATGACGATGAACCCCACGGATTGTACGTGGAGCAACCCCGGGTCTTTTATGGCGGTGCGGTAGTGGGTGCCAATTTCGCACAGGTAGATGGCGACTATTATGCCGGCTACCGAAAAATAGGCCTTAATGCAGGTGGCATAGTATATGCGCAGCTGGCAAAGCATGTAGCACTCAGCCTGGAGATCCTTTACTCGCAAAAAGGCAGTAAGAGTGATCACCCGCAGCAATCCCCTGCCAATCAGAATATTGCTATATTAAATTATAGCATCGCTGCCAATTATGCCGAGATACCTATTATGATCAATTATTTCGACAAGCGTAAAACGCACTTTGGCATTGGTGTATCTTATAATCGCCTCGTCAGCAGTACAGAGAACATCAGTGCCGATTCCTCAGGCAAATTATACAGCCCCGACTTCAACGAAAGATATCCTTTCAAAAAAGACGGCCTGGATTTTCTTGCGGGGGTCGACTTCCATTTATGGAAAGGATTGTTCCTCAATGTACGTTTTCAATACTCCATTACCCCTATCCGCACTGATCTTCCGCCTGTGGCCTACGCCCGCGCTGATCAGTATAATAATATGTGGGCTGTGAGACTGATGTACTTATTGAAATAATCTGCGATCTATGCCAAATTTCCCCATGAAACTTCCGATCAGGCTCGACTGGAGCGAAATGGACCTCTTCGGTCATATCAATAATGTCGCTTATTTCAAATACATACAGGCTTCAAGGGTCAATTACTGGGAAGCCACCGGTCTTGCCGATAAGTTTGCCGAAACACGGCTCGGCCCTATACTGCTTTCTACTTCCTGCCAGTTCATTCAGCCGCTGCACTACCCCGGCACTATTGTCGCAGAGGCAAGTATCACATTGATCAAAAACACCAGCTTTGGCATACACCACCGCATCATCAATGAGCAAGGACAGGTTTGTGCCGAAGCCAATGATGTGATTGTGTACTTCGACTTCAATAAAAACGAAAAAGCGCCCGTCCCGGCACTCTTTCGGCAAAAAGTGGAAGAGATAGAAGGCAAACAATTTTAATGACCTAATCCCCATTGATGTGCTATGGGCCGCACTAGCCCCGGAAGGGCAAAATCCCACAGCGAGCGACAATGCCCCTCGACCTAAACACGGTAATTTATTTCAACAACGCTCCTTAACCACTTACTAACAATAATAAAATAGATTACTTTAGCGGCATATTAAAAACCCGTTGATTGCAATGCTGTTTATGCAATATTTCATAAATGCGTTCAAATAGACTAATACAGATATGCATATTAGAATAGTACTGCCTGCATACAATGAAGAGGACTCGCTGCCACCATTGCTTCAGAGGATAAATGACGCGTACAACCTCTATAAATGGGATGCCAGTGTATATGTAGTCAATGATGGCAGTAAAGACAACACCCTTGCTATAGCACAAAATTTCAAAGCGGACATCCCCATTCATGTTATAGATGTACAGCCCAACAGCGGCCTGGCAAAAGCGATCAATACAGGACTCCGCAATGCCATTGATGGATTGAAAGACAACGACATAATCGTTACGCTCGATGCCGATGACAGCCAGAACCCTTTTCTCATTCAGCGCATGGCGCAGCAGGTAGCCGAGGGCAGCGATCTCGTTATTGCATCCCGCTACCAACCCGGCGCACGCATCAAGGGCCTTAAGAAATCCCGTACATTTTTCAGCTGGGCAGCCGGTTGGCTGTTCCGCATTATGGTAGGCTTCGAGGGTATTAAAGACTACACCTGTGGCTTCAGGGCATACAGGGTAAACATGCTACGCAAAACAATAGCCGCCTATGGCGATAACTTCATTACTCAAAAAGGCTTCGGCTGCATGGTAGAGGTACTCCTTAAAGTAGCCGGCCAAAGCGCCACTATGAATGAAGTACCCATGATCCTCCGCTACGACCTCAAGCAGGGTGAGTCAAAAATGAATGTAAAGAGCACCATGCGGCAAACACTCCGCCTGCTACTCGATTACAAAATGGGCAAACTAAATCCCGGATCAAAATAATCAGCCGGCCACAGGTATGAGCAAACATTCTACTTCTAAAAAAATAAACATTGCGGTCCTCATAGCCTGTATCCTATTGGTGCTTTCCTGTTTTACCCATAAACACCTTTACTTCGATGAGGCGCATTATATAATGGCCAGCAAAGGCGTCACACAGGTTAATCTCAACCAATACGACAGCTTGCGCACCATCACCTCGGCAGCCCTTGATAAAGAGAACACCTTCTCAAACGTATACACCCAGGGCCTGTACAACATCGCCCTGCACTACTATACCGGCATCTTTGGCCGTTCACTGATGGTGCACCTCTCCCTTTCTGTGCTCATTGGCATACTCATACTCATTGCCTTCTACCGCCTCTCCACACTATACTTCGGCGACAGCATATACACATCGCTGTGCCTGGTGTTCTTCTGTACCAACATGGTCATCTTCAATATGATGTACGATGTTACGCCCTATATCTTCAGTGTGTTTTGCGTGGTCATGTCTGCGATCTACTTTTATAAATACCGGTACCTCTCTTCCTGCTCGGCCAATCTCTTCCTGCTCGGCCTCTGGTCTGCGTTCGGTATCATGACGCATTTATTCGTGCCCTACATCGTAGCCGTATACCTGTTCGTACTCATCCGCAGAGAGAAAGGGGCCTTCTTCCGCAGGCAGAACCTGATCCCCCTGCTGGCCCCGGTGGTGCTTCTGTGCCTGTTTTACGGCCCGCAGGCGCTATTCCTCATCAAGTACACCTCCGATTACCATGTGCATGCCACCAATACCCACCTCAACATCACCCTATCGGCATACGATGCGTTCCAGCTCTTCCTCAAAAGTGTAGCCATCAACTTCAAGGTCATATTCCCCTTGTTCAAAGACACGCTGGCTATAAGGATTAGCTCCTTCCTGCTGGTGCTGCTCATCTACATTGCCGGTGTAAAAATGCTGGCTACCGACAAAGAAGAACAGAAAAAGTACCGCACCCTGTTTGCCCTGGGCATCATTAGCTGCCTGTTCCTCGCGCCATTGGCTGCCCTTACCAACAACAAGCTCCTCTTCAGCTTCAGGTACTACGCATTCAGCATCCCCTTCTGCTGTATCTTCATCACCATATTCATCAGGGGTATCTTCTGCGCCAAGAAGCTGGGTATAGCCTACAAAGTGCTCGTACCCGTGCTGCTCATTCTGCCCGGCCTGTACGAATTTGTGGCCAACCGCCTCCATACCACCATCATACCCAACAACTACGTAGCCACCACCGAGCACATACAGGAGACAGACACCCACCAGATAGGTGTACCCACTGCTATGGATGCCGTATTCATCAACAGCCTGCTGCCCGCCGGCTATGGCGCCACCTACCATGTAGACCCCCAATCCACCGACTTCGTCCTGTACAAAAAAGACGGTACCGAGCGCATCCCGGCCATCAATCACGACATCGTGCTGCTATATTAGCGTTGGCAGTTGTTTCTATTATCTTTGCAATACTATGAGCGCGACCCCTGCATCACATATTGGCCTTACCCGCAAGATCAATATCGGCTGTCTGCTGGCCGCCATTGCCATCATCCTCGTGCTCCCTCTTAAAAAACAGATCTGGTACGACGAGACCATCTCCATACTCTGCGCCCACGGCATCAGCCACAACACCCCCTGGGAGCTCGCCAACACCAAGACCCTTACCTCCGATACCCTCAGCGCCCTCAATACTGCACCCAACGTGTTCAAGGCTACTGTGTACGACAATGCCAACAGCTACCTGTACAACATCACCCTGCACTACTGGGCCATGGCTTTTGGCAATACCCTCACTGTGTACATGCTACTCTCTAAGCTCTGTGCGATAGTGGCCCTGCTGGCCTTCTTCACCCTCTGCCGCCAGTTCTTCGGCAACAGCCCCTTCACCGCCATCGCCATCCTGCTGCTCCTCACCGACAACAACTTCACCGGCATGAGCCACGAAGTGCGTGCCTACGCCATGGGCATCATGTTCGTCACAATGGCAGCAGTGCCATTATGCCGGTACCTCTTCGCAGAAGAGAAGGCCCGATACCTCCTGCTCACCTCCCTGTTCTCGGTAGCCGCCATCCTATCCCACTTCCTCACCGTCTATATCATCTTCGTATTCGTAGCGGGATTACTGATCCTCAAATGGCGCACCCTCATTACCCCCCGGAAGATCCTCTACATCCTACTCCCGCTCTCCGCTCTTGCGCTCTTCTTCGCTCTCGCCTATCCGGGTTTGCAGGTGATGGCCCGGCAAAACCACGACATCCAGAAACGGCTATCCTCCGTACCCTTCAGCCTGGGCGAGGTAGTGCTGCGCAGCGTCAGGTTTACAGAGATCAATTTCAAAATAGTATTCCCTGCCTTTGCCGGAAGCATCCTAGTTATCATTGCCTCCCTTATTCTGCTGAAAGCCCTTTACATTTACGGCTACATCGCAGCCCGCTCCCGCACCGAGCGGCAGAAGCTCATTATACTCACTGCACTCGGCGCCGGCAGCACCATCTTTCTCGCTGTGCTCAGCATCAAGGCTCACCACTATACATCACTCTACAACCGCTACTACTCCTTTTGCGTGCCGTTCTGTTCACTGGCCACGGCATACATACTGTACCTCCTATTCAAAAACAGCACCAAGTCCTCCCTCGCCCGCCGTACTTTCCTCGCCCGCCGTAGCTTTAGCGTAGGAGGGAGCGCAGGAGGGGCCGTCATTGTCATTCCATCCGTAATGCTCTGCATCCTCTTCAACCGCACCACCAAAGCCCCACAATCCTACAACCACCCCGAAGTAGCCCGCACCATCACCACATCTGCTGCTACCAGCGTTTCCGTGCCCAACTGGAAAGAAGCCCTGCTCGTACACTGCTTCCTCCCCGCCCATACATCATTGCAATACATACGTGACACCTCCAACCCCAACTTCACCATCACCACACCCGGCGCCACACCCCTAACCATACCCGTTATCCGGCACGACTAACACCACCACACCATGACCAAGAAGATCATCGTATTTTTCGGCACCCGGCCAGAGGCCATCAAGCTGGCACCAGTTGTTGATGCACTGCTCGCCAGCCCGCAGTTCACCACCCTCGTCTGCTCCACAGGCCAGCACAAAGAGATGCTGCAGCAGGTCATCGACTTCTTCCACATACCCATACACTTCACACTCGATGTGATGGAGCCCAACCAGCAACTGGCCGACCTCACCGCCCGCATCCTCGCCAAGGCCGGCCACCTCCTCGCCGCCGAGCGCCCCGATGCCATCATCGTGCAGGGCGATACCACTACCACATTCGCCACCGCACTCGCCGCCTTCTACCACAAAATACCCGTGCTGCACGTAGAAGCCGGCCTGCGCACCTTCAACAAACTATCACCTTTCCCCGAAGAGATCAACCGCGTCATTACCTCGCGCCTCACCGACTTCCACTACCCGCCCACACAGCTCTCTGCCGACAACCTCCTGGCCGAAGGCATACCCGCCGACCGTATCCTCATCACCGGCAACACCGTTATCGATGCCCTCTTCCTCGGCCTCGCCAAAATAAAAAACCACACACCCGCCGGCATCACCACCCTTGGCCTGCAGGATATGAAAAACTACATCCTCGTCACCATGCACCGGCGCGAGAACCACGGCGACGGCATCCGCAACATCTGCCTCGCCCTGCGCCGCATCGTCGATGAAACCTCCGTACCCGTCATCTTCCCCGTACACCTCAACCCCAACGTCAAAGACGTAGTACACGAGCTCCTCGGCAACCACCCCCTCATACACCTCACACCCCCATTCGCCTACCCCGAATTCCTGTGGCTCCTCCACAACAGCTACCTCATACTCACCGATAGCGGCGGCGTACAGGAAGAAGCCCCATCACTCGGCAAGCCCGTACTCCTCCTCCGCGACACCACCGAGCGCCCCGAAGCCATGCATGCCGGCACCGTACTCAAAGTAGGCGCCGACCCCGAGCTCATCTACACCGAAGCCATCACCCTCCTCACCAACGTAGAAGCCTACGAAGCCATGGCCGCCAAATCAAACCCGTACGGCGACGGGCTAGCCTCTCAGCGGATAGTGGAGAGCATTAAGGGCTTTTTATAAATGTGGATAACGCATTTTTTTGTTGCTCACATTTTTGTTGAGGGTCAATGAGTTGGGTTGTTTTTTGTGGATAATTATTGCTCACTATTTGGGTTGAAATTCCAAATGACAAATTCCAAATTCCAAGCTACAGGGCCGTCCTATATTTTTGTTAGTGGGTTTAACACAATCCTCCTTCGCTATTGCTATGGCGGATAAAAGTGCACAAAGGTTTCACAAAGGGCACAAAGTCATTTAGTACACCCCATAGGGGTTATAGCTTTGTAGTAATTGCATGTCTTTATCTGCGCTATGTGCCGTAGGTACATAACTTGTCGTGTTGGGTGTCTGGCGCGAGGTAGCCTCTCCCCGGCCTCTCCGAAGGAGAGGAGATGTTGCGTAACACGCGCGAGAGGAACTTTATGCGGCGAGCTTGTTTGTAGAATCTATTCCTTCATCTGTCTGTGGGCTATGAGGGGTGTTTCGTTTGAGGGTTTGTTGGAGTTGGCGCAGTTCTTCGAGGATGGATTCGCGGGTACGGGTTCCATTGATGTGTTCGTTCGCTGCTCCTTCCTTAGTTCCCTCCTTCGTTCCCTCCTTCGTTAAAACTTCGGCGGGCGAGAAAAATTCGGCGGGCGAAGTATTTTCTGTTGGTGCCGTTTGTTGCTCTTCGGGGTCTTTGAGGTTTTCGAGGTCGAAGAGCGGATTGCCGGCTTCGGTCCATTCCATGATGTCCTGCATGTCGAGTTGTTCTTCGGTTATGTTGGGTTCGTCTTTGGGGAGGAGGCCCATGCTGTTCATGTTGTCGGGACGGAACTGGTAGATGTTTGTGGCGGCGCTATCCGAGATGTAGGCATCGACAAAGGGTGTGATCTCTTTTGCCACTTGCGGAGCTTTGCTGTGAACCGCCTCCATGAAGCAGCCAAACATCTCCATGCGCTCATTGAGTGTAGCGCGGTTCTTCAGCTTATTGATGGTGAGCGTGAGCTTGTGGAGGGTATCGGCCTCTTTGTAGGTGATGGGGCGGGCAATACGGTCTTCGCCGAGCAGTTGCTGCGTGAACCGACTCATGATGTGATAGACGTTCTCGGCGATAAGGGAGGGCATGTGGGCGGCACTGCGCTTGATGCGATCCCAGTTCTTTTCGCGTATCCAATAGTGGAGGGTGCGGCGCGGAACGCCGAGCATTTCGGCGATCTCTGTCTTGGAGAGATCGGACTGAAAGTACAGTCTTTTGGCCTGGGCCTGTTGCAGATCATTCATAGAAAATTGATTTTGGGGCGTCAAAGTTAGAGCGGGTATTCACCGGAAACAAATTTTGTGGATATTTCGTTTTTTTTGGAGTTGGAATGCAGGCCTGGTAACTATATAACCGTTTTAGTGTTATCCACAAAATTGTGGAAATCTCTGTAAAGGGAATTATTTTATGGCGGTTGCTGACTTCGGAGATTGGCGGGGGGGGCTATGCACGGGGCTCTACGCCCCCCCCCGCCAGTGGAGGGCCCTCGCGAGTGCTGTGTTATAGGAACTGCGCGAGAAGGGCATGGGCAAGCCAAGCCCCTACCGCGAGAAATGTGTTGTGTAATTCTGTGCGAGATGCAGATTGCAAATCTGCAATTATTTGTGGCACCGGATGCCCTGCGGAACATCCGCCACAACGGGTTATTTTATGGCGATTGCAAACCGCGGAGAGTGGCGGAACACACGAGGCTCTGCGACAAACCAGCGCCAGCGGAGAGTGGGGAGTTAGCTATCGTCAGCTACATTACCTTCAAGAATATCCTCAGGGTACTCAAATCCAATTATACCAAGTTGTTGTAATTCCTGAATTGTGAATACTTTAGGTTCATTAAAACGATTAGCAGAACGAAAATACTTTTCTTTTTCTGTTAACACCACAATCCTATAAGTATGTCCCCAATAATAACTAGTAGCAGATGAGTCATTTCCTTCTATTTTTTTAACGTAGTCTTTATAATCTACTTCATGATAAGGAGCGAATGTTATATCTTCAACATAGAGATTCCCGAAGGTAGGATGAAGAAACTCCACAGGTTTTTCATAAATTGAATTTGGCGTGAGATAATCAATTATCAATAGCGCTTCGCTGTAAGAAAGTGGTTTCAACTCATTCATTTTGTAGCTTTTTAAAATTATTTTTATGTGATTATAATTTATACTTTTGTCATCTACAACTTCCCCACTAAAAATATAAAGAAAAGTCCAATATGCGGCCGTTAAAATGGCGAAAAAGGCCTATTTTTGGCCTACCAAGCCCGTTACAGAACAGCTTTCTACTTTCTACTAACGACTTTCTACTCAAAAGAAAATATTTTTTTCCTTTTACTTTCTACTTTTAAAATATTTCCCTTACCTTTGCACTCCAATTTTAATTTTTTTAGAGATACGCAATGCCTACCATACAACAATTAGTACGTAAAGGCCGTGAGCAAATGCGGACAAAGTCAAAGTCCCGCGCACTGGATTCCTGCCCACAACGCCGTGGTGTTTGTACCCGTGTGTACACAACAACGCCTAAGAAACCAAACTCTGCCCTCCGTAAGGTAGCCAAAGTGCGCCTCACCAACAAGGTAGAAGTGATCGCATACATCCCCGGCGAAGGCCACAACCTCCAGGAGCACTCGATAGTGCTGATCCGCGGCGGTCGTGTGAAAGACTTGCCAGGTGTGCGTTACCACATCGTACGTGGTGCCCTCGATACTGCCGGTGTTAAAGACCGTAAGAAGAGCCGCTCTAAGTACGGTACCAAGAGAGTAAAGAAAGGCGCAGCAGCAGCAGCGGCTAAGAAAAAATAATTTTATAACATACACTGATACAACAATCAGATAGATGAGAAAAGCACAAGCAAAAAAACTTCCGTTAGCGCCGGATCCACGGTTTAAAGACAAGAACGTAACCCGTTTCGTTAACTGCCTGATGATCGGCGGCAACAAAACCGTTGTGTTGAGCGCATTTTACGATGCCGTAGATAAAGTATCTAAAATCACCAGCGAAGACGGCTACGAAGTGTGGAAACGCGCTCTGGTAAACGTTACCCCTGCTGTAGAAGTACGCAGCCGCCGTATAGGTGGCGCTACCTTCCAGATACCTGCTGAGGTTCGCCCTGATCGTAAAATATCCCTGAGCATGAAGTGGCTCATCCGTTTCTCCCGCGAGCGCAATGGCAAAACCATTTCCGACAAGCTGTCAAACGAGATCATCGCAGCAGCCAAAGGTGAAGGCGGCGCCTTCAAGAAGAAAGAAGATACGCACCGTATGGCCGAAGCCAACAAAGCGTTCTCTCACTTCAAGATCTAAAGTACATCATTACCCCATTCATAAAGAAAAAGTCCTGCTATCCGCGGGACTTTTTCTGCTATGCGTATATTTCATTGATAATCAGGACTTTACAGTCAGGTTGGCACCAGCCAGCGTGGCCGTATACCGGGTTAATGGCGTAGGCGGCAGGCCGGTAAGCACCCCACCCGTCACCGAGCTGAAGGTACCCGTGTGGCACGGGCAGATGATGTTGGTGGTGGCAGGGTCATAGTACACCGTGCAGCCCGCATGGGTACATGCCGCACTATACACATTAAACGTACTTGTACTGGATCGTATGATGATCACCCCGTTTATGACCAAATAGCCATTTACCGAGTTCAGCACAGCATTAGTGGGCTGTGTGAGGTCCAGCGTAAAATCTACGTTTACAGGTGCCGAGCTGTTCTGTTTGCTGCACCCTGTCATCAGGCCGGCGGGTATTATGGCCAGCCCACCCAGGGTAAGCGCTTTTTTCAAAAAATCTTTCCTTTCCATTCGACCTTTTCTGGATTTTAGCTGTCTTTAACCGGAGGGGATTCCCCTATCGCAATCAAATATACGGAGCTGTGAAAAGAGTACAAAAAGAATTAACGCCAGGCAACATTTTTTCCCCCTAAACAACTGAACGACACAAGTTTATGATAATTTTGAAAATTTGTTTGCTTTTCAGTGAAGAAAATGTTATTTATTAGCGGAAAAATGTTTAATTTTAAAAGACGTTTTAACCAATAAAAAAACGAGTATGAGAAACCTATTCACCAGATCGCTATTAGTGGTCGCCCTATTTACTATTTGCGATACGGCAACAGCACAAATGGTGGGAGATAATATCTTCTTCCCCGGCAAATACCTTGAAGTAGGCATGGCACCCAATGGTTCATTGGGTACTACGCGCAATACGCCGAGTGGCTATTATGCCCGAACGCCAACCTTCACGTTATATGATCCGGCAATAGGATCATCGGCAGCGGCACCCCAGGCACTGGCTATGGTGTATGATGCCGGGCATGACGGCTTTACGGTAGGCACTCCTGCCTATTTTGGCGACTATACGCTACCGGGAACTCCGTATGAAGGATGGGGTATCGAGATCAATGGCACACACAGCGAGGCTCACTTCGAATACTATGAGTCGTCGGGTACCAGCGGGTATGCAGGTAGCGGTTTGTCCGGAACCAATCTTTCCTATACAGCTACCGGCCCTCACCTGATAGGTGTATGGAAAGGATCTGCGGCCAGCGGCCAGTTGCAAATGACTCAGACCGTACAGGTAGACACCACCGCATCGTGGGTACTCTTTAATGTAACGATGGTGAATACCGGCAGTACTACACTGAGCAATGTATACTATCTTAGAGAGTGCGACCCGGACAATGATTCTTATACCGGAGGCAGCCCGACCACTGTAAACGTATTTAACTATCCTGGTGGCGACTATGCCAATAGGGTAGAAGTGACCGCAACAGGCACACACTATACCGGTCAAACACTATCACTCTTAACTAAAGACTGTAGGGCGATCCCTTTTGTAGAACCATCGTGGCCTATGAGTACGGGTACCAGTCTTGCATCAGTATGGGGTGGCTCATTAGGAGGCATTACTTACTCCGGTACCACAACCGGAGACTACGCAATAGGCGTTGTATGGAAGTTGGGCAACATTGCTGCCGGAGACTCTGTAAAGGTGATCTATGCCTATGCTTTTGATGGTTTGTTCGGCATCGACAGCGCTATTACACACCCGCAACTTGTAACTCTTGGCACAGCCCATGACACTACGGACACAGTAACTTCATGTATGTTTACCGGTGATACCCTATATGCGACAATAGGCAGCGGAGATGCAAACAACTGGGCTGGCAGCACCTGGACATGGGCACCTTCTACTGCACTTAGCGCGACAACCGGTATTAGTGTGGGTATATATATGCCTTCTATTACCAGCGTCACCACTTATACAATAACCGGCACAGCTAATTACGTTTACGGATCGTGCGAAACAAAAAAATTCCTGCTGACGGTAACGCCTACAACAGCACCGCCTACGCCAACAGTGCGTGACACCTCTTTCTGTCAATTTTCAACTGCCGGACCACTTAATGCTACAGGTACCGGCACCATGATCTGGTACACCACTGCGACAGGTGGCACAGGGAGTTTCACTGCACCAATACCTTCTACCACTACACTTGGTGTTACTACGTACTGGGTAGCCCAAAATATTGCGGGTTGCCTCAGTGCACGCGTTGCGATAAATGTGACGATAGTAGCCCCACCTGCCAACCCTACCGGATCGCCAACGGTGTGTTCGGGATCGAGTATCACCTTATCAGATATAAGCACAGGCGGCCACTGGTCAAGTTCATCAGGAACGGGGACAGCGACTGTGGGCTCGTCTACAGGTGTGGTGACAGGCGGAACTGCTGGTACAGTCAGCATATCTTATACGGTATCTTCAGGTTGCTCTTCAGTAGATGTGATCACGGTCAATCCTCTGCCCGCAGTCATCACCGGATCTTCTGTTGTCTGCCAGGGCACTAGTGTAGCCCTAAGTGATGGCACGAGCGGAGGTGCATGGACAGTAGCCCCAGTAACTGTTGCTACCATCACGCCAACTACAGGGATAATATACGGTGTTGCAGTAGGTACAGCGACAGTGACCTATACATTACCTGTCACGGGTTGTTATATCACTACGATAGAGACAGTAAATCCTTCTCCATTACCTATCACAGGCACACTGCATGTATGCCCCGGCACCAGCACCACGCTGAGTGACGCCACTGTGGGCGGTACATGGAGCAGCAGCACGCCATACTATGGCACCATAAATTCTTCAGGGGTTGCTACAGGTATCAATGCCGGCACCACTACCATTTCCTATTCATTTACGGGTTGTTATGCTACAGCAACGCTACTTATCAATCCATCACCCGGCAGTATCCTGGGCCTTAGTGCGATATGCGTAGGCGATACCGATCCGCTCACGTCATCCCCAACAGGTGGTGCCTGGTCGGCGAGTCCGGCAATAGTGGGTACGATTACGCCACTGGGCGGTGTACTTACCGGCATTTCAAGCGGCACGTCAATTGTTACCTATACACTACCAACGGGCTGTACTACAACCTTATCAGTCCCGGTAGGTAATCTGCCTTCAAGGCCTTATGGCCCATTGAACGTATGTGTAGGCGGAGAGATCACATTGACTGATACTACAGTTGGCGGAGCATGGTTCACCACTAGTTCTTCTGCTATTGCTACTGTAGATGGAACAGGTGATGTTTATGGTGGCACCAGTTCAGGTGTTGCTCTTATCAGCTATTCGGTATATTATCCGTCAATAGGCCTTAACTGCGCCAGTTATGTACCTGTAACCGTGAATCCTATACCAACCGCCATTACAGGCGCCACTACTATTTGCCCCGGCACCACCACGGCATTAAGTTCCACACCAACAGGAGGCACATGGAGTCCTACAACAGGAACCTATGGTTATGTAGGATCATCAAGCGGCATTGTAACGGGTATAAGCACCGGTATTTTTACTGTTACTTATGTTGACCCTATCGGCTGTTCGATAACAGTGCCAATAAGCGTTGGTTCTCCACCTGCTGTTATTACCGGCCCTACCTCGCTTTGTGTGGGGTCTACAATAACATTGCATGATGCTACATTAAGCCTCCGCTGGAGCGCTTCCAATACAAACGCGTCAGTAACGACAGGTACAGTTGTGGCCGGTTCTGATATCACTACTGTGACCGGTTCTGCTCCCGGAGCTGATACTATCTACTATACGAATACAAGTACCGGTTGTTTCTCAATGTACGTGATCACTGTTAACACAGCACCATCTGCGATAACCCCAACCCTTCTGCTTTGCCAGGGCAGCACACTTGCTATCAGCGATGCTGTGAGCGGTGGCACTTATTCTATCACCCCAACTACTGTAGCCACAGTAGTAACCGGATCGGGAGGCGCAGGCACCCTTACCGCTGTAGCGACAGGCTCAGCGGCACCTAACTATGCTGTAATCACCTATTCATTGGGTGGCAGTTGTACCGTATCACAAACAGTAACCGTTAATCCTTTGCCACCTGTATTTACGGGTACCATGAGCGCATGCTCCGGCGCTACAGCTACTGTTGGCGAAACAAGCATTGGTACATGGTACAGCGCAACAGGCACGGTAGCCACACTTTCTCCGACAACAGGAACTTCAACTACTATATCGGCAATAGGCCTGTCAGGCACATCGCTGATCACATTTACATCCGGTGTTACGGGTTGTTCCCGCACAGGATTATTCACCGTGAACCCGATACCCTTGGCGATCACCGGTACACGCAGCCTGTGTGCCAGCGGCGGCACTACTGCCTTAACTGACGCAACCGGTGGTGGCGTATGGTCGAGCGCGTCTACTGCCGTTGCCACTGTATCTCCTACAACGGGATTCACGACAACAGTTACTGGTGCAGCGGTGGTTACTACCTCCACCACGACCATCAGTTATCGCCTACCTACAGGCTGTAGCGCCACTACAGTTGTAACGGTAAACACATTACCCCCTGCATTTACTGTGACCGGCGGCGGCAACTTTTGTGCTGGCGGAGCCGGAGTAACTATCGGAACGAGTGGCTCTACCAGCGGTATCACCTATCAGTTATATGACGGAGGCACAGCAATAGGCACCCCGGTGACGGGTACAGGCTCAGCGATATCATTTGGCACAGAAACAACAGCAGGCACTTACACAGTAGTGGCTACAAATGCCGCAGGCTGTACACGCAATATGACGGGTACCGCTGTTGTAGTTGTTAATCCGTTACCAACGATCATCGGCCCTACTTCTTTGTGCGCGAGTACAACAGCAATATTAACTACTGCTGTTTCGCCGGTTACCTGGACGAGCAGCCTTCCTGCTGTAGCTACAATTGGGGCTACAACAGGGGTAGTAACCGCAGGCGCTACTGCCGGTGTGTCTACTGTGATCACGGCACATGCAACTACAACAGGCTGTATAGCCACTACAACAGTAAACGTAACTACAGCTCCCGGCCCGATATTAGGCACATCTGTAGTATGCCAGGGGCTAAGGGACTCTTTGTCAGACATTGTTCTTGGCGGCACCTGGTCTACCTCTTCTACTACGATCGGCACAATCGATCCATATAGCGGCGTACTTACCTCTATAGGCAGTACAGGACCGGTAACAGTCACCTATACATTAGGTGGTTCATCCTGTCTTGTTTCCCGCACATTTACGGTTAACCCTGCCCCTGCGGCCATCACGGGCCCGTCTGTGCTTTGCCAGGGGACTACGATCACCGAAGCAGATGCTACGCCCGGTGGTGCATGGACA
>CAIRES010000079.1 GCA_903877645.1 uncultured Bacteroidota bacterium
AGAAAGACGGCAGGGCAACGGAAAAAAATTAACCATAGAAGGGGCAACAGGCAACAACCTGAAAAATGTTTCGATCACATTGCCACTCGGTACCTTCATTTGTGTGAGTGGTGTATCGGGCAGCGGTAAGAGTACGCTTATTAATGAAACGCTCTACCCTATCCTCGCCAAGCATTGCTATCACAACTTCAAGCAGGCACCTATGCCTTATAAAAAGGTAAAGGGCCTGGAGCATATAGACAAAGTAATAGAGATAGACCAAAGCCCTATAGGGCGCACACCTCGCAGCAATCCGGCTACCTACTGCGGCTTCTTCAACGAGGTGCGGCAACTATTTTCGCAAGTACCCGAGGCCAAGATAAGGGGGTATACGCCCGGCAGATTTTCCTTTAATGTGAAAAGTGGCAGGTGCGAAGAATGCCAGGGTGGCGGCATGCGGGTAATAGAAATGAACTTCTTGCCTGATGTATATGTGCTGTGTGAAAAATGTAACGGCCGCAGGTACAACCGCGAAACACTGGAGATACGCTACAAAGGCAAATCTATATCTGATGTGCTGAATATGACCGTGGATGAGGCTGTTGAATTCTTTGTGAATGTTGGCTTCCTGCACCGGAAGATAAAAACACTACAGGACGTAGGCCTGGGCTATGTAACGCTGGGTCAAAGCGCAGTGACCCTGAGCGGTGGCGAAGCACAGCGGGTGAAACTGGCTACCGAACTGGCCAAACGCGATACCGGGCAAACCATATACATACTCGATGAGCCTACCACGGGCCTGCACTTTGAAGACATCCGACATTTGCTGCTGGTACTCAACAGGCTGGTAGACAGGGGCAATACCATTCTCGTCATAGAGCACAATATGGATGTGATCAAAGTGGCAGACTATGTAGTGGACATGGGTCCTGAAGGTGGTGGTGGCGGCGGAATAGTTGTTGGCACCGGCACGCCTGAAGACATTGCGGCTATAAAAGCGAGCCATACAGGCGTATTCCTGAAGGAGGAATTAAACTAAGGCAGCTGTCATAGGGCTGTTAACTAATACCCTCCGTCATCCCACTGATGGGAATTGAGCAGTAGCACAAAGGAGAATACAAAATTGCTTCCGCCGTTTGCCAGCAGTGTTAAGTTGCCATTGGTGGTATATGCCGGCAGGTCGTTGCCTGATGCGTTGATGAAGGTGTACGTGCCCGGATAATAGGCCGCCCTGAATTTGACACCTAACCCTATCCATGCACCAAGCTCTGCGGTAAGGAACGGGCTGAACTTGAAAAAGCCGCCACTGTTCTGCTCGTATACCGATTCACCGAACGATGGCGCTATGCCACCACCTATGCCGAATATTAGTTTATTGGCGCTGCTGAGGCTGGCCTCACAACCCGTTTTGTACATTAATGCGATCGGCAACCGCTCCACTACCAAAAAGACCGGATCTACAGAGCTGTCTACTGTAGAATATTTTACGATGCCAACGCTCCAGTTATATATTTCCACCGAAGCGGAAACATCAAGAGCCAGCATAGATGTTTCGCTGAGCCTGGCAAGATTGAACGAGGTGCCCCCTACTATGCCCAATGCGCCTTTGAGCCCTAATTTGCTGCTGTTCTTCTTGCTGATGTAAATAGTGGTATCAACAGATGGCAAGCCTGTTGACGGTGGTATACTTACCGGGAGTGTAGAGCGGTCTATGGCATAGCTCTGCGTCATGTCCAGGTTCATGCGTGGATATTCAATACCGAAATAAGCCCGCTCTGCTACTTTCTTATCGGATTTGCTGTTGTTGCCATAATAGTGATAATGTCCAAATTGACCGAAAGCGGGAATAACAACAGATAATAGGTAACAAATAAGTATAAACCTTTGGACCATAAGTATATTTTCGAGCGGCAAATGTAATGTTTAAAGCAAAAGAATACGTACTTCCATACTTTATTTCGAATACCCTATAAGCAAATGCGATAGCAGGCTGTGGGTTTATCCGTAACTTTATACAGTTAAAGACACAGGAGAATCATGTTAGGCTACCATTTTTCAAAATTCGACCCGGATGAGAACGCGAAATCACCCTTCGCGAAATTGCTGGATCTCTTCACGGAGTTGCTGCAATACACCAATGGCGATCCGTCAGAAGCATTGCACTGGCTCACACAACTGGACAAGCAATATAAGCTTACCGACAAAGATTACGGCATAGGCGACTTCATAGAAGACCTGAAAGAGAACGGCTACCTGAAAGAAAATGACCGGGATGGCTCGTTTAAAATAACACCGAAGACCGAACAGGCCATACGCAAGCGCTCGCTGGATGAGATCTTCGGCAAGATGAAGAAATCGAAGCAGGGTAATCACCGCACCTTCAAGACCGGGCAGGGAGATGAGCCTAACCCAGAAACAAGGGCGTATGAATTTGGCGACGCACCCGAGACCATTGATTATACAGGCAGCCTCAAGAATGCATTCATCAACCGGGGTATAGAAAGCCTGAATATGCACCAGGATGACCTGGAGATATACGAGACCGACTTCAAATCGCAGACATCCACCGTGCTGATGATCGACATCTCGCACTCTATGATACTGTATGGTGAAGACCGCATCACCCCGGCCAAGAAAGTGGCCATGGCGCTGAGCGAGCTCATTACTACCCGCTACCCCAAGGATACACTGGACATCGTGGTATTTGGTAACGACGCCTGGCAGATACAGATGAAAGACCTCCCCTACCTTGAAGTAGGCCCCTATCATACCAATACCGTAGCCGGCCTGGAACTGGCCATGGAGTTGCTGCGCCGCAGAAAGAACCCCAACAAGCAGATCTTCATGATCACAGATGGCAAACCTACCTGCCTGAAGATAGGGCACAAGTACTACAAGAACAGTTTTGGTATAGACAGCAAAATACTGAACCGTACACTGAACCTGGCCGGCCAGCTACGCAAGCTGAAGATACCCGTCATCACTTTCATGATCGCCAATGACCCTTACCTGCAGGACTTTGTAAAGGAATTTACCGAGGTAAATAATGGCAAGGCTTTTTACTCATCCCTCGATGGGCTGGGCAATTATATCTTTGAAGATTACGAAAGGAATAAACGGAAGACGGTAAGGTAGCACATCTTACCTCACTCCGAAAAATAAGCCATCTCCTTCTCCAGGTCCAGGAACGGATATTTATCCATCAGCGCTTGTGCTTTGATGGCATAAGAGGCTTTGAATTTTTTGTGTGCTTCAGTTTGTGGAAATCGGGAGCGGTGCGCACGGGCTGTTGCTATCTCCTGCACCTGCTGCATCAGCTCATGTGCTGCCGGGTCTATGTAGGATTGTACAAATTGCTCCCATACATAAGTAGTGGCCGGGTAGTTGGGGTGCACAAGATCTATATCATAATACCGATGATCGCGCAATACGTCTATTACCAGCTCATATGCCGGGAAGTAAGCCGTTCTTTCAAATTGCTCCACGAGCGTATGCACCGCCTCTATCAGCCGGGCCTTGCTGCGGTTGTTATCCACTACCCCGTCACGTATATGCCGCACCGGGCTGACGGTGAAGATCACTTGTACAAAAGGATTGGCGGCAAACAGCTTTTGCAGTATTGCAGATAATGCTGCTACTATCTCTTCAATAGACAACAATTTTTTTGAGAACCATTGCGCGGGTGCCCGGTGGTTGTTAGCTACGGGTTTGCCCGTATCGCTCAGGTAGTACTGAAATGCAGAACCAAGCGTGATGATCACCTGGTCGGCTTTCTGGATAAATGTTGCAGCTTCTTTTTGCGAGTCATTAATAAGCGCTAATGCTGCATCTACATCTACATGAGAGAAGCGGGTGTGATGGTCCCAGCTATTCCACAGTTCATTAAGCTGAAACAGGTCAGCCTGCGTATAGGTTTTTTGATCAAGATAGCTCTCTATACTTTGCGCCACACTCACCGGGTTAAACAGGATACCATTCGGGTTAGACAGCACTCTAAATTTATGGCCCTGCAGGCGGCCTGATATATGCTCAGTAAAACAGGAGCCTACGAGCAGGATATTATCCGTGTAGGTTACCGGTTTGGGCGGCTTGCTTATATCAAGCGTTAGCATTGTCTGCATATAGTATCCTTTATTAGCGGCGAATAATATCAATCTTTAAATGACCAGGCCTTCATATCACTGATCCACAAGGGCACTTTGCTATCAGCATTCCAGAAAAATATCTCCACGGAATCATAGGGCACTGCGGGCAATTTCATATCCAGGTCTATTTCCTTCGTTGAGCCAACCTCCATCACCCGATATACTCTTTCCATATTTTCTTTAATGACGCGGTCATGATCTTTAAGCCTTACAATGAATTGTGCCATTTGCCAGTTGGTCCATTCCTTAAACTCACAGTGGAACGTACCCTGCACCCTGAGCCATTTTTGCCCCTGGCCGTTAAACGCAAACCTGTATAGGTCACTGCGCTGGTGGTCCGCATCGAGTTTCAGCGCTTTTGGTTTGCCTGTACCAGTTGCCATGTACAGGCTGCCCGTATCCTTACTGAAATCGTATTGCCACACCTGCTTCAAATCGTGCGGGGTGTCTTCATACATATCAGGGTTATCTTCCAGTATAAGTGTCTTTGCCGGCACATGCCACCGCCCGGCCACGCGCCAGAAATATGCGCCCGACACACTCCCAGGGTCATACTCATCAAAGTTGTGGTAGAAATGTATCGCCCAGATATTAAAGTAAATGAGTGCCAGCGAAACAGCGGCCAGCAGCCAGGACATGATCTTCCGACCCGAAGACCACCTCACTAATTCTGCCACAGGGAAAACCAGTATGGGGTAGCTTTGTACCATGGCCCTGCCCCCATACCACCATATACTCCACGAGCAAACCACATAATAATTGATCAGGAAGAAGGCAATAATAGCCACCTTATTGGTGCCGTTTTTAATGAATGGCAGGATACCAATAAATGCCAGTGCCATCATAGGGCAGTAGGTGAGCCAGCCGCTCCGGTAGCTGAAGGTATAATTCATAATACTTGGCGACCTGAAATACAGGTGCTGGTCGTTATAGCTATATACCAGCCAGTGGCCTGAAGCATACTTCCAGTAAACAGGCTGTATGGCAATGACTATTGCCGCGCAGATGGCAGTTACCAAAAGCGCTTTGTAATTCTTAGCAAACAAGGCAAGCTGTTTCCCGATGGCAGAAGGGGCAATACTGTTCATACCCCACAATAAAGGAATGAGGCAGGAGATAATATCCGTAGGGCGGGTAAGCGTGGCCAGCCCTATGAGCAGGCCGATCCTTACAGCATATTTGAGTTTGAAGGACTGGTAGAAGTAATGTGTATTGAGCAGCAGGAATACATACACCGTAAACAGCCAGCAGTGCGACATGCCATTGTCTATAGACGCATAATTGAGATAATTGCTGCCGGCCACCAGCAGCAGTAAGGCAATGGCCACTATCTTATCTTCATAGAAAAACAGCAGCAGCTTTCGCAGATAGAATAAGCCAAGGATACAAATAAGAAAACCACCGAACTGTATAGCAAACTGGTAGGGCGGCGAAAAGCCATCACGCGGGTAGCCTAATGCACCGGCCACAAGGTGTGCTGCGGTAAAGAAGGGCAGGTACATCACGGCCATGCCCGATGAATATTTCATCACATAATTGCCATCGGGCAATTTCATGCCCTGCTGAAATTCATCGTAGCTGGTAGGATTATACTTCTTCAGTATGCTGTCCTTAAAAACCTGGTGCTTCAGGTCATTATAAATAAATATTGAGGGCAGATACCAGTAATAACCGGATACATCCCACGATATAGCGGCTTCGGTCTGAGGTTTACTCCACCTGGGATAATAAACAAACGAGGTGTAGCAAATGATCATGCAACACAATATATATGTGCCGAGCGACCACTTGTTATATGCTGTTTTTGGCATAGGAGAAGACAAATTCCAAGATACAACTAAATTCAGCCACAATATTACCATAAAGAACGCACTGATGCATACTGGCATGGATATTATTCGGCTCCACGTTCCGGCAAGTCGTATTTTGTGTTATTTTTATTGTCAAATACCACAAATGCCCAACCGATCAAAACCCCGGTTATTTGACCTCCTGCTACTCGTGGGTTTTGCGTTCATTTTTTTCCATGCATCTGATCTCAGGCACAGAGAAAATTACAGGACTACCATCTCCTCCGATCCCGAGGGCTATTATAAGTACCTGCCTGCCGTATTTATTTACAAGGATATACATAAGTTACCCGGCACATTCTTCCAGGGGCAAGTGGTGAATGAAAAAGGTGAAACATATACCAAGTACACCTGCGGGGTTGCCTATTTCGAATTGCCTTTCTTTCTTGCGGCGCACGCTTATAGCCACCTGGCACACCTGCACACAACAGGTTACGACCCGCCTTATGCTATAGCCATAATGGCCTGTGGTGTCTTTTGGGCCTTTGTAGGCTTGTACCTGCTGCTCAGTTTATTGCTGCGCTATTTCAGCCGCACTACAGCATGGGTATCCCTTTTGTGCATTATGCTGGGCACCAATTTTTATAATTATGCCACATTTGAGATCGGCATGTCGCACGTCTATAATTTCACCTTGTGTACTGCTGCATTGTTTGTCACAGATCTCTATTACGAATCCCCGTCCAAAGGCAAAGCAATGCTATTGGGTCTTGTCTGTGGCTGGATCGCGCTTTCCCGGCCCACTAATATGATGGTGTTTGTATTCCTTTTGCTATTCAAGATAACAGATTGGAATAACTTCAAATTACGTTTGCAATTCTTCAAAGAGCGATTCACCGACATTTTCGCAATGATCCCGTTCTTCATACTCA
This sequence comes from uncultured Bacteroidota bacterium, assembly GCA_903877645.1. Taxonomy (GTDB): domain Bacteria; phylum Bacteroidota; class Bacteroidia; order Chitinophagales; family Chitinophagaceae; genus Nemorincola. The sequence goes on from CAIRES010000079.1 coordinate 6,847, forward strand.
TATTGGTACCGCAATTGCTATACTGGCATGAAATGTCCGGCCACTGGATCAAAGATTCTTATAGCGACGAACATTTTATCTATTGGAACCATCCCAAAATTGCTGCGGTATTATTCGATACCCAAAACGGCCTCTTTCTCTATTCACCTGTGCTGCTGTTATTTTTATGGGCGGTTTTTTTCAGAAGGAAAGACCCG
>CAIRES010000080.1 GCA_903877645.1 uncultured Bacteroidota bacterium
CCCCCTCCAGCCCATGGCCGATCGCCTCGTGCAGCAGGATGCCGGGCCAGCCGGCGCCGAGCACCACCGGCATGTCGCCGGCCGGGGCGGGTTGGCTGGACAGGCTGACAATGGCGGTGCGCAGCGCTTCTTCCACCGCGTGGTGCCAGGTGGCTGGGTCGATCAGGCGGTCATAGGCATAGCGGCCACCGGTGCCGTAGCTGCCGGTTTCGCGGCGGCCGTTGTCCTCGACCACCACGGCGACGTTCAGCCGCACCAGCGGGCGCAGATCGGCGACGTTGGTGCCATCGGGGCGCATGATGCGCACCGCCTGAAACTCGCCGGAGATGGAGGCCATAACCTGCTTGACGCGGCTGTCGCGGCTGCGGGCATAGGCGTCAATTTCCGCCAGAATGCCGCTGCGGGTGGCGAAGGGCATGCCGGCGAGGGGGTTGGCGTCGGTATAAAGCTGAATGTTGCGGCCGGTGGGCGGCTCCGCCATCGTGCCGGCATGGCCGGTGGTGACGGCGGCGACGTTGGTGGCGGCGCGGGCCAGCGCGTCCTCGGTCAACTCGCCGGAATGGGCGTAGCCGGTCGCCTCCCCCGCCACGGCGCGCAGGCCGAAGCCGAGGGTGGTGTCGAAGCTGGCGGAACGGATGCGGCCATCGTCGAGGCTGATCGCCTCACTTTCGCGGTATTCCAGGAACAGCTCGCCATCATCGGAATTCGCCAGGCCTTGCGCGGTGAGCCGGTGGGCGGCGTCGCGGTCCAGGGTGGCATCCGGGCGATCGAAAAACAGTTTGTCGGTGACTTCAAGCGCGCTCGACATCAGGGGTTCCAATTCAGGGGCGGCGCTGCGGATGCAGCGCAATCAGGGCGCCGGCAACATCACTGTCTGCAACAACAGGCACATCAGTAACTGCAAGCCCTACATCAAACATTACATATACCGTTACCGGCACCGATGCATTAGGGTGCTCTAATACCGGAACAGTTACAGTAAATACCATCACGGCTCCTACAGCTATTACAGGCACTCCTATAGTATGCGTACAAACCACATCTCCACTCGGCAATGGTGTATCGGGCGGCACATGGACCAGCAGCAATATCTCTTTAGCTACGGTAGGTATCACCGGAGGTTTACTTACCGGCTATGGCGCAGGCAATCCAACGATCACTTATACTTTAAGCAATGGCTGTTTCAAAACGGTTACTGCAACTGTAAATCCTTTACCGGATTCTACGTTTACTATCACTCCAAATCATGTATGTCTCGGCAATTCTTCAACATTTGCCCCGGTAGTTTCGGGCGCAACTTTGTATAGCTGGAATTTTGCAGATGGCAATACTGGTACCGGCAATCCTTCAGTACATACTTATACTGTAGCTGCCATTTACACACCTACACTTACTGTAACCAATTCATTCGGTTGTGTTTCTAATTTCAGGATGCAGACAACGATCAATGCATTACCGGTAGCTATTACCGGCACTGCATCAGTATGCGTTGGCCTTAACACTACATTGAGCGATGCTACAGGCACAGGCTCATGGACCAGCAGCGCACCGGGCACAGCAACAGTTGGCTCTGTTACGGGTGTGGTTAATGGCGTAGCAGCAGGCAATGCTAATATCACTTATACCACATCAGCGGGCTGTACCACTTTCCGCACAGTAACGGTAAATGCCTTACCCGGAGCAATCGGCAGCCTTGCAGGTATCTGCCCCGCTACATCTATTACGTTGACGGATGGTACCGCAGGCGGCACATGGACGAGCAGCAATACTGCTGTAGCTACCATTGTGGGCTCTACAGGCACAGTGACCGGGGTATCTTCGGGATCCTCTACTATTACTTATACGTTACCAACAGGCTGTATCATCACTGCCCTTGAAACAGTGAACCCGAACCCGCCCGCGATCACCGGTGCAGGCGCTATCTGTTCTGGCTCGTCGTTAACGCTTGCGGACGGCATTGCCGGTGGCACGTGGAGCAGCGGCACCACCTCTGTGGCTACAGTTGGCACATCTGGTGTAGTGCTGGGTGTATCAGGCGGTAGTTCTGTGATCAACTATACATTACCAACTACCTGTACAACAGCGGCAACGGTTACCGTAAATGCGTTGCCTAATGCGATAACCGGCACACCATTTGTTTGTACCGGCAGCACCACGGCATTGTCCACTACATCTACGGGCGGCACCTGGAGCAGCAGCAATATACTACAAGGGTCTGTTAGCCCGTCAGGCACAGTGGCCGGCATATCAGCAGGCATTCCTAATATCAGCTATACATTGCCAACAGGTTGCTTTATCAACATACCGGTAACTGTAAGTGCTACACCGGCAGCCATCACCGGCGCAAACAATGTTTGCGCAGGGTCTAATACTTCCCTTGCTAATGCTACTCCCGGCGGCACCTGGAGCAGCTCCAATACTGCATTGGGCACTATCAGCACATCAGGTGTGGTAACCGGCATTTCTAATGGCACATTGAACATATCATATACTTCAGCAGCAGGCTGCGGTGTTGCATTGCCGTTCACTGTGAACATTACTCCTTCAGCAATTACCGGTACTGCTACTGTTTGTACAACAACTACCACAACACTCAACAGCACTCCTTCGGGCGGCGCATGGACCAGCAGCAATACTGCTCTGGCTACAGTTATTTCGGGTACAGGAGTAGTAACAGGCGTAGCAGCAGGCATACCGATCATTGCTTATACACTTTCGGCGGGAAGCTGTAAAGCAACTATACCTGTTACTGTATTGGCTACCCCTGCTGCAATTGCAGGATCCAATAACGTATGTACCGGAACCAGCACCACACTTACCGATGCCACCGGCGGAGGCACATGGACCAGCGGAGCTACCGGCACTGCTACCATCGGGCTCACATCCGGCATTATGAATGGTGTAGCAGCAGGGACAACGGTCATTACGTATACCTCAGCAGCAGGTTGTAATAACTTCCTGAATGTGACAGTGAACACATCACCTTCAGCAATATCCGGCAGCGCAAATGTTTGCCTGGGTACCAGCAACTTATTAACTAATACATTATCCGGCGGTGCATGGACCAGCAGCAATACAGCCATTGCAACAGTTGGCACTACAGGAAGCGTTTCTGGTATAACTACGGGCAATGCAACAATTACCTATACTGTAAATCCCGGGGCTTGTATCGCTATACTTCCAGTAACAGTGAACATGGCACCAGCGTCCATAGGCGGATTAAACTTTGTATGTACCGGGTTGACGACCGTACTCACAGATGCCACAGCAAGTGGCTTATGGAGCAGCAGCACCACTGCAAATGCTACAGTAGGCTCAGGCACGGGTATCGTATCCGGCCTTACAGCAGGCACAACAACAACCATCAGCTACACATTAGCTAATGGCTGTAGCGCTATATTGCCGATGAGTGTGAACCTGCAACCGGCAGCACTTACAGGTACTATGAATGTGTGTACAGGCCTTACAACAACACTGACCGAAACAACAACAGGCGGCACATGGAGCAGCAGCAATACTGCGCTGGATACCGTTAACACATCAGGTGTGGTAACCGGCATCTCAACAGGAACACCGACGATCAGCTATACGCTTTTAGGTTGCGCAGCCACACAGGTGGTTACCGTTAACCCCAGCCCGGCAGGCATTACAGGTTCTTCCGCAGTTTGCACTACCCAGACCATCACCCTTAGCGATGGCACAACGGGCGGCTTATGGAGCAGCAGCATACCGGCTACAGGCAGCGTAGGAGCTACCACCGGTGTCGTTACCGGCATAGCAGCCGGCAATATCGTTATATCTTATACACTCGCTACAGGTTGTACTGCAACGAAAAACGTTACCGTAAATGCAATGCCTAATACGTATTCTATTAGTGCCGGCGGCAGCTATTGCTCCGGTGGCCCAGGAATAGATATTACCCTTTCAGGCTCAGATGCAGGCATCAGCTATCAATTGTACAATGGCACTACCGCATCAGGCAGCGCTGTAACAGGTGGCGGCAGCACTATAGACTTTGGGTTTAAAACTGCCGCAGGCACCTACACCGTAGTTGCTACTAATACGGTTACGGGTTGTACAAAAAATATGTCCGGCAGCTCCATAGTATCCATTAACCCGCTCCCTACTGCGTACTCTGTTAACGGCGGCGGTGGCTACTGTACAGGCGGCACAGGTGTGCACGTAGGCCTCAACAACTCTAATATCGGCATCAGTTATCAATTACTCAATGGCGGGTCTCCAACCGGCCTGCCATCAGTAGCAGGTACAGGTATTGCTCTTGATTTCGGGTTGATGACCACGGCAGGCACGTATACTGTATTAGCGACTAATTCATCAACAAGCTGTACCAATACTATGTTGGGCAGCACAGTGGTGACCATCAACCCATTGCCTACTGCCATTACCGTAACAGGTGGCGGCAGCTATTGCATCGGCGGCACAGGGGTAGATATCGGACTGGCCACCCCTACTACTACCGGTGTCAACTACCAGTTGCTGAGAGGCACGACAGCAGTTGGCTTACCAATTGCAGGTTCAGGCTCTACTATTGACTTTGGCCTGATTACTACAGTTGGCACTTATAGTGTTTTTGCTACTAATACAACAACGACCTGTTCCAATACTATGGCCAATACAGTTGTTGTCACTATCAATGCACTCCCTGTTTCTTACCTTGTATCGGGTGGCGGCGGCTATTGCCCCGGCACCGCAGGCAGCGTGGTTAACCTGAGCAACTCTACGCTTGGCGTTAACTATAACCTGATCCTGAGCGGAACAACTGTAGCTACAGTTGCCGGCAGCGGCAGCGGCATCAGTTTCCCCGCGCAAACTACGGCAGGCACCTATACCGTTAGCGGTACAAACGGCACATCATGCACCAATGCGATGACCGGCAGTGTCACTATTTCCGTTAATCCATTGCCAACCACATTCAGTGTTACAGGTGGTGGTGGTTATTGCACAGGCGGCACAGGTGTTCATTTACGCCTTAGCGGTTCTGCGCTCAGCACGAGCTATCAATTATATAACGGATCAACAACTACAGGCACCGCAGTTATTGGCTCAGGTGGCCCGCTTGATTTCGGCATATTCACAGCAGTAGGTACTTACACCGTATCCGCTACCAGCTCTGTTACATCCTGCAGCACCGGCATGGCCGGCAGCCAGGTAGTCACCATCAATCCTTTACCGGCCACATTCAGCATGTCTGCCGGCGGCGGTTTCTGCGTTGGCGGATCAGGCATTGACGTACGGTTGCTTGGATCAGCTACAGGAGTCACCTACCAATTATACAGGGGTACTGTACCCGTAGGCATACCGGTTGGCGGCACAGGATCGGCTATCGACTATGGCAACCAAACTATCGGCGGCACTTATACCGTTACTGCTACCGTTACGGCCACAACCTGTAGCAGCGCAATGACCGGCAGTACCACAGTAACCGCTAACCCGTTACCGACAGCATTCACAGTTACGGGCGGCGGTAGCTATTGTGCTTCAGCCACAGGCGTGCATGTGTTCTTAAGCGGATCTTCAACCGGCGTTACTTACAGCCTGATCAATTCGAGCACTACCGTTGCAACTGCAACCGGAACAGGCACTACACTTGACTTCGGCTTACAAACTGCAACAGGCGGATATACTGTTACTGCACTAAGCACAGCGGGATGTTCGAATAACATGACCGGAAGCGTAAGCGTAAGCATCAACCCGCTGCCTACAGCCTATGTGGTAGGCGGTGGTGGCAGCTACTGTGCTACAGGCACAGGCAGCCACATTACGCTTGGCGGCTCTAATACAGGCATCAATTACCAATTATATTATGGCACTACACCACTTGGCAGCGCTGTTGCAGGCGGAGCATCCACTATTGACTTCGGCGCCGTGACAGGTGTTGGGGTGTACAGCGTTTCTGCTACCAACCCTGCTACCGGCTGTACTAAGAATATGACCGGCACAGTATCAGTATCGATCAACGCATTACCAATCCCTTATCCGGTAACAGTGGGTAGCGGCGGCCTTTACTGCGCAGGTGGTGTTGGTGTACCGGTTGGTGTATCTATTACTACTTCAGGTACCAGCTACCAGCTATACCGCAATGGCACGTCCATAGGCAGCTCTATCCTTAGTACAGGTGTTCCTATCAGCTTTGGCAACGAAACGCTTGCAGGCACCTACTCAGTTGTGGCTACAAGTGGCCCGGGCTGTACTAATAACATGGCAGGCACAGTAACTGTAAGCACTAATCCTTTACCCACTACCTATTCTATAGCCGGCGGCGGCGGTTATTGCCCAGGCAGCACCACAGGTGTTCATGTCACCCTGAGTGGCTCTAACACAGGCATCAATTACCTGTTATACAAGTCAGGCACAAGTGCAGGCACTTTCATCGGGTCAGGTTCCACCATCGACTTTGGCGGCATCACTGCTACCGGCACTTATACTGCCATAGCGATGAACCCCGTTACTTCCTGCACAGTAAATATGCTCAGCAGCGTGACTGTATCGACCAATATTCTCCCGACTGCATATACCATGACAGGTGGCGGCTCTTATTGCATTGGCAGCACAGGAGTACCTGTGGGATTGAGCAATGCCCAGGGTGGCGTGAACTACCAGCTCTACAATGGCACCACACCTATTGGCGGCCTGTTCCCCGGCACTTCCGGTACACCGATCAACTTTGGTATGGAAACCGCAGGATCTTATTCGGTGATCGCATCTGATGCCACTACATCCTGTACGCAGGTGATGACGCTGACCATAGCCGTTACTGCGACTTCTCTGCCAACTCCATTTAATGTTACAGGTGGTGGCAACTATTGCGCAGGCAGTGGTGGTTCGGTGATTGGCCTCGACGGTTCCCTTGGCGGCATCTCTTACCAGCTTTATGTGAGTGGCACACCAACAGGCTTCGCTGTTCCGGGCGGTGGCGGTGCTATCTCCTTTGGCGCACAAACAACTGCAGGCACTTATACTGTAATGGCTACCGGCGCTTGCTCAGGCGCTATGGCAGGCAGTGTGAACGTGGGCATCAACCCTGTACCTGCTGATTATCCGGTATCCGGCGGTGGCAATTACTGCGCTGGCGGCACAGGTGTGCACGTAGGCCTCGGAGGCTCACAATCGGGCATTAAATATCAATTATATAACACAGGAGCTCCCGTTGGCGGCCTGGTGAGCGGCACAGGTACAGCACTCGACTTCGGACTGCAAACAGCAGCCGGTTCTTACACAGTTGTGGCGACAAACCTTTCCACTACATGTGCTGATACAACAACAGGCGCAGGCGCTACGGTCGGCATCAATACGCCCCCTACAGCTTATCCATTGTCAGGCGGCAGCAGTTATTGCGCAGGCGGTGCAGGCATAACACTTAACCTAAGCTTTACAGACCTAAGTACCGCTTACCAGGTTTACGATGGCACTACAGCCATTGGCACCCCGGTAACAGGCATTAGCGCGGCACTTTCATTCGGCCCCTACACAGCAGCAGGCATCTATAGTGTTGTTGCCACAGATCTGACAACGACTTGTAAGAATACAATGATCGGTAACGACACTGTAACTATCAACCCGCTACCCACTACATACATCGTCAGTGGCGGTGGCACCTATTGTGACGGCGGCGCGGGTATGGATGTTATGTTGAGCAACTCCAATACAGGCATCAGTTACCAGCTATACAATGGCACTACACCTGCAACCGGCGCAGTGGCCGGCACAGGTTCAGCAATTGACTTTGGCGACCAGGCTGCAGCAGGTGTTTATACTGTTATCGCTACCAACAGCGCCACAACCTGCCACAGCAATATGGTGAGCAGCGCGGTAGTAGGCATCAACCCCGCACCGGCATCACACGCCATCATCAACGGCGGGAGCTACTGCGCAGGCGCAAGCGGCGTGCATATCGGCCTTGCCGGATCTGATGCAGGCATCAGCTACCAGCTATTCAATGGCTCCGGCACTGCTGGCAGCCCGGTATTTGGTACCGGTGCATCAATTGACTTTGGCTTATTCGCTGCTACCGGCACGTACAAAGTTGTAGCTACCAACCTTACTACTGGTTGCGCTAACCATATCAACGACAGCACGGTCGTTTCGACTACTCCATTACCTATAGCGTATGCAGTAAGCAGCAGTGCAAGCTCATTCTGCGCCGGTGGTGCAGGGGTGCATGTATTCCTGAGCAATGGTGATGCTACTGTTAGTTACCAGTTATACAGGGGTACAGTAGCTGTGGGCCCTGCGGTCATTGGCAGCAGTTCCATTATTGACTTCGGCGCGCAAACCGTTGCCGGCACATATACAGTAATGGCAACTAACGGCACAAGTTGCAGCACACGCATGACCGGCAGTGCAGTGATCACCATCAACCCCGCCCCGGACGCGTTCAGCATCACAGGTGGTGGCAGTTATTGCACAGGCGGCACAGGAGTGCATGTTGGCCTTGCAGGTTCATCAATAGGTACATCTTACCAGTTGAACTTAGCCAGTGTAGCAGTTGGCATCCCGGTTCCGGGCACAGGTTCGGCTCTTGATCTCGGTGTACAAACCGCATCAGGCGCCTACACCATCACAGCTACTAATACCACAGGTTGTGTGGCCACTATGACCGGCAGCGCATCTGTAGGCATCAATACATTACCTGCTGTGTTTACAGTAACCGGTGGTGGCAATTATTGCGCAGGCACTACTGGCATCCCATTAAGCCTCACAGGATCTTCAACCGGCACTAAGTACCGGCTTTACCTCGGCACTACAGCCGTTGGCAGCATGGTAACAGGCACCGGATCAGCGATCAGCTTAGGCACAGAAACTGCTGCCGGCACATATACTGCCGTGGCTGTTAATGACACCACAGGCTGCACCAGCACTATGACCAGCAGTGCAGTAGTGGGTATCAATCCATTACCCGGCACTTATGCAATTACCGGTGGCGGCAACTTCTGCCCGGGCAGCGCCGGCGTGCATATCGGGCTGAGTGGTTCGCATACAGGTATTACTTATCAGTTGTTCGATACTTCATCGGTTATCGGCGCAGCAATAACAGGTACAGGCCTTCCTATCGACTTTGGCTTGCTTACAGGCACAGGCCATTATACTATCGTTGCCACCGATGCATCTACTATGTGTACGGCCAACATGACCGGCACAGCGATAGTATCACTCAACGTGCTTCCTTCAGTGTATACTGTTTCAGGCGGTGGCGGCTATTGCGCAGGCACAGCAGGCGTACATATCGGCCTGAGCAACTCAAGTATAGGAGTGGTGTACCAGTTGCACAACGGTACCAGCACAGCAGGATCGCCACTGGCAGGCACCGGCAGCGCTATCGACTTCGGTACATTTACCACAGGTACTTATACTGCGGTTGCAACCAGCAGCAGCACATCATGCACCAGCAATATGACAGGCACTGCTACAGTAAGTGTTAACCCAACAGTTACACCATCTGTAAGCATTGCGTCCGGAACAAGTGATACCGTATGCTCCGGCACACTGATCACCTTCACAGCCGTACCGGTAAATGGAGGTACAACTCCTGCTTACCAATGGACAATTAACGGTGTGTCTATATCAGCAGCAAGTTCTTATGCTTACCTGCCTGCAAATGGCGATGTAGTGAGTGTAACACTTATCAGCAGCGCACTCTGTCCGTTCCCTGCTACAGCAAACAATGCTGTCGAAATGACGGTATTGCCGCAACTGATGCCTTCTGTAACAACAACTGTTGATCCCGGCACCACGGTTTGCCAGGGTACTGCAGTTACGTTCACTGCTGCTGTCACCAATGGTGGCACCACACCGGTCTATGTATGGAAGCTGAACAGCATAACTACTGCCAGCACTTCTGCCGCTTACACATTCACACCGGCTAACGGGGATGTAGTATATTGCCAGGTGACCAGCAACTACCAGTGTGCACTTGTAAACACCGTGGCCAGTACGCATACTGCTATTGAAGTAGATATTCCTACTACTCCTATAGTGGCCATCAGCGCCAACCCCGGCACTCATCTTGCTAATGGGCAGAATGTGGTATTTACGGCCAATGTGACCAACGGAGTGAGTGCTGTGAGTTACCAATGGAGTGTGAATGGTGCTGCTATAAACGGCGCAACAACACAGGTATACATCACTAATACCCTCGGCAACCTCGACAACGTAAGCTGCACGGTAACCACTACCGGTAGTTGCTCAGGCCTCGCCGGCAGTGCAAGTACCCAGGTATTTGTGAGTAATGTAGGTGTGCAGCAAGTGTCCACCGGTAATGATGCTATTATCCTCGTTCCTAACCCGAATAAGGGCATCTTCACCCTGAAAGGCTCACTGGCAAATACTATGGAACAGGAAGTGACTATTGAGATCACCAATATGCTGGGCCAAGTCATCTACAACGGCAAGGCTGCTGTGCATAACGGGGATATAGATGAGAAAATACAACTGGGCAATAACACAGCCAACGGTATGTATCTGCTCAACCTCCGCACAGCATCAGGAAATAAAGTGTTCCATATGGTTGTGGAACAATAAACAGTAAAAAAACCGAAAGCAGAACGCCCCGGCAGAAGCCGGGGCGTTCTGCTTTCGGGGGATCTGCAACTATGCAGCAATTTTCACACCAGATATACCGCATCTTACCTGAAAAAAAAGAAGTAATTTAGCACCTAACTTTTCGGCTTCAATTATATTTATTAGTTTTAGGTTTTAAACATCTGCTAAATGAAGAAATACTTAATATTATCCTTGTCACTAATACTGCTTTTTGCTGCCTGCAATAAGAAGCCGGGAGCAAGTGCGCCTACCCGCGAGGATATGCTCCGTAGTGGCAAATGGAAGATAACCAGCGGCACTCTTACCGTTACGCTACCTAATGGAAAAGACACAACCCTTAATTACATGGACTGGATCCCGTCTTGCAGACAAGACGATTATATTGTTTTTGATTCAGGCATTCATGCCGCCCTGTTTAGCAATAGCACCAAATGCAACGTATCCGATCCTGACTCTATTTCCTTTCAGTGGTTATTTACCAGCAACTATAGTTATCTCACAATGGATCATGGATTCGACTTTTTCTATGGCATCTCTGATTCCGTACTCCCCTTCCGGTTCGACACGCTACAGCAATCGCCTTTAGTGCTCGATACCGTACATGGCGTGCTGGATACTGATGCCGCTGCCCTTGCAGCAGGCTACACAAGGGTTCTTATTGTACTTGACACAGTATGGAAACTGCAATTTGACACCGTAGCCATGCCTACAACAGCTATATATAATGCACAGGTAACCAATTTCACCGAAAGTTCGTTCACGATCAGTTATTCCCTGACGCAGCCACCAATCACATCCCGTCCTGATACGACCGGGTTTCATACCGGCTGGATCATTGATAATACGACAACCCCACCTGATACTGCCGACTTCCAACCCATTTACAGGCCGGATGTTTTCAGGTATAAAGTTACTTACACAAAGTATTAATATTACTCAACCACATTTAGCCACCGGTTGAATAACCGGTGGCTTTTATTTTTGATGCAGCATTGTTCGTACCTTTGCCACCTATTTTTACCATATTATGATACACATTACACTACCCGACGGATCAGTAAGAGACTATGCCGAAGGAACTTCTTCAGCAGACATTGCTAAGTCAATAAGTGAAGGGCTTGCCCGTAAAGTGCTTGCTGCCGAAGTAAACGGACAGATATGGGATTCTTCCCGCCCTATTGAAACAGATGCCTCTGTGCGCCTGCTAACCTGGGATGATAAAAATGCAAAAGCCACTTTCTGGCACTCTTCTGCACACCTTATGGCCGAGGCCCTCGAGTTGTTATATCCCGGTGTCAAATTCGGTATAGGGCCTTCTATTGAGCATGGTTTTTATTATGACATAGACCTCGGCGACCGTACCATCAGCGACGAAGACCTGAAGAAGATCGAAGATAAAATGAAGGAGCTGGCTAAAACCAACAGCAGCTATAAAAGAGAAGATGTATCCAAGGATAAAGCAATAGCATACTTCTCAGAAAAAGGCGACCAGTACAAACTGGAACTACTGGAAGGCCTTGCTGATGGCTCTATTACGTTTTACACACAAGGCAACTTCACCGATCTGTGCCGTGGACCACACATCCCTGCCACAGGCGTTATCAAAGCCGTGAAGCTAACCAACATTGCAGGCGCTTACTGGCGTGGTGATGAAAAAAATAAAATGCTCACCCGCATTTATGGCATCACTTTCCCTGCACAAAAAGAACTGGACGAATATCTCGCCCTGCTCGAAGAAGCTAAGAAACGTGACCACCGTAAACTGGGCAAAGAGCTGGAGCTTTTTACCTTCTCAGAGAAAGTAGGCAGCGGGCTGCCTTTGTGGCTACCCAAGGGCGCTATGCTGCGCGAAAGATTGCAACAGTTTTTGCAAAAAGCACAGACAGAATCCGGCTACCTGCCGGTTATCACCCCGCACATCGGCAGTAAGCAGTTATATGTAACATCGGGCCACTGGGAAAAGTATGGCAAGGATAGTTTCCGCCCCATCACCACCCCACAGGAGGGCGAAGAATTCATGCTGAAGCCTATGAACTGCCCGCACCATTGCGAGATATATAAAGCCGCTCCCCGCTCCTACCGCGACCTACCGTTGCGCCTTGCGGAGTTTGGTACTGTATACCGTTACGAGCAATCGGGCGAGTTGCATGGCCTCACCCGTGTGCGTGGTTTTACACAAGACGACGCACATCTGTTCTGTATGCCCAACCAGGTGAACGATGAGTTCAAAAAAGTTATTGACCTGGTTCTTTATGTATTTGAATCGCTTGGTTTTACAGAGTATACCGCACAGATATCCCTGCGCGATAAAGAAGACAGGAGTAAATATATAGGCACTGAAGAAAACTGGCAGATAGCCGAACAAGCCATTATAGAAGCTGCTGCTGAGAAAAATCTAAAAACCGTCATAGAATATGGCGAAGCGGCATTTTATGGCCCTAAACTTGATTTTATGGTCAGGGATGCGCTGGGACGCAAATGGCAGCTCGGCACCATACAAGTGGACTACAATCTGCCAGAGCGCTTCGACCTGGAATATGTAGACAGTGACAATACCCGCAAGCGCCCGGTAATGATACACCGCGCTCCGTTTGGGTCTATGGAACGTTTCATTGCTGTATTGCTGGAGCATTGCGCCGGCAACCTGCCGTTGTGGCTTGCGCCTTTGCAGGTAATGGTACTGCCTATAAGCGACAAATACAGTGAATATGCCCACAAAGTAGCGTCAAAACTCAAAGGAGCCGGCATAACCGCTGAAGTAGACGACAGAAACGAAAAAATAGGGCGTAAGATCAGGGATACAGAACTCATGAAAACTCCTTTTATGCTGGTAGTAGGCGAAAAAGAAATGAATGAGGGCATGGTATCAGTTCGTAAACATGGCGAAGGGGATAAAGGCGCTGTAACCCAAGACACCTTTATACACGATCTGCTAAAACTGATCAATGAACATACACGTAAGCTATAGGTAAGGAACTAAACAAAATTTATCATATCATTGAGCAAATGATAAACAAATAGATTATTTTTGCGGGTATTTTAAAAACAATTAATGCAGAATAGACCAAAACCAAAACCATTTTTCAGGCCACGGGTTCCGCAGAATGAACACCGTTTGAACAACGAGATCACCGCACTGGAAGTACGTGTAATAGGTGACGATATTGAGCCGGGTATATACCCTGTTGCTGATGCAATAAAGATGGCCATTGCTAAGGAAGTGGATCTTGTAGAGATATCGCCTAACGCAGTACCACCTGTATGCAGGATCATTGACTATAAAAAATTCCTTTACGAAAAGAAGAAAAAAGATAAGGAGCAGAAGGCAAAGGCAAAACAATCTGAAGTAAAGGAAATACGCTTTACACCAAATACCGATGACCACGATTTTGATTTCAAAGCAAAACATGCCGAAAAATTCCTGCAGGATGGCAATAAAGTGAAGTGCTATGTGCAGTTCAAAGGCAGGGCCATCATGTTTCAGGAGCGCGGTGAATTGCTCCTCCTGAAGTTTGCTGAGCGTATGGCCGAATATGGCGCACTCGAATCGATGCCTAAAATGGAAGGAAAACGAATGTTGGCTATGTTTTCACCTAAAAAGAAAAAATAATAAGTATTCCTCTGATTAACATGTCTTTTTATTAAAAAGTTGTTATCATTTCAACAAAAAGTAATGAAATATTTTTTGTTTTAACTAAAAGTCATATTATCTTTGTAACGGTTAAAATTATCAAAAAGATCATTATCTTTTCAGCATAAAGAAGTTTTCATGGTGATAGGGTTTATAGGGGCTGGCCTGTTCTCAGGCTGGCTTTTTTATTTTCACTGTTCCCGAAAATTGTTTTTGTAGTTACTAAAGGACATGCTATTTTTGTAAAAGTTTCATAGTGATAGGGTTTATAGGGGCTGGCCTGTTCTCAGGCTGGCTTTTTTATTTGATAAAATGCTTATTTTCACAAAAAACTCTTTTATGAGGTCAACTGTACTTAGCCTGTTATTTATTTTGTCGGTTGCTACTTCGGTAAAGGCACAGTTAGCCGAATATACTGATATTCAAAATCAGCTCATGGTGTGGGACCACGGCAATATCCATAAAGTAGATTTCATGCCGCCCACTGACATTAAAACGGGCCGCACTGCAATTCCATATCTCGACAACTCCCGCTCGTTCAAAATATACTACAATGGCAGCGTACAAAACCTTAATGCGGGGTTCACCAATGCTTTTTTTGCTACCGATAATCTTGTTGGCTACCTGAATCAAAAATCCCTGAATGTATTTGACAGGGGCGTAAATAAAAACCTTTCCGGTGTTTGCGATCAGTATTTCATTTCAGATAGTGTTATCCTTTTTCTCGATAGCTATAAAAGCGAATACAGGGCCTATTACAACGGCCAAACCTACACCGTGGAGTCGTATATACCAGACAGCGTATTATCGCACGTAAAGGTTAAATGTAACGTCATTGCTTACGACAATTTTGCGAGCCAGTTCAGGATATTCTATCACGGGGCTGTAATATCGCAGGAAGAGTATCCTGTGCATAGCTTTGATGCGGGCAGAAATACAGTGGCCTACGTAGACATAGATCACAAATTCAAAGTATTTCACAGCGGACAAACTTTTGTACTTGATGACTATGCCCCTTTATCCTACAAGGCAGGAGATAACCTGGTGGCCTATGTATCCGGAGATGGTTACTTCAAAGTATTTTATGGCGACAGCCTCCATACTATTGGCTATATGAACCCCACTTACCAGGTAGGCGAGAATGTAGTAGCCTATAAAGACCCGGGAGGCATGTTCAAGATATTCTATAAAGGAGATGTTACCGAAATGGAAAGCTACTACCCTACCGGATATTTCATACAATACAATTCAGTAGCGTATATCAACTCAAGCGGCACACTACGCCTGTTTACTGAAGGTGAAGCGTATGATGTAACAAATGCAGAACTGGCCAACTGGAGCCTCAATTATGATGTGATCACCTACCAGATAGGCCAGGGCATCTTCAAGGTATTCTATAAAGGGAATGAGTATTAGCCTTTGCCCTTCCCGTATAATTTACTTTTCACGATTCCCCATTTATGCAGGCGGTGCGCAAATGAAACACGCAACACACCACGGCCATACTTCATACTCCTGCTGAAGTTGATGCTGGAAGCTTCTTCAAAATACTTTGTTGGGCAAGTGACCTCAGCGATCTCGAAGCCATTCATAAATATCTGTGAGATCATTTCGTTATCAAAAACAAAGTCATCGCTGTTGTGTGTAAAATCTATTGACCGAAGTACCTCAGCACTAAATGCCCTGTACCCTGTATGATACTCGCTGAGCTTTTCCCAGAGCATGATGTTCTCAAACAGGGTGAGCATGCGATTAAAGATGTACTTGTATACCGGCATGCCGCCCCTGAGCGCGCCCTGCCCAAGTATCCTTGAAGCAAGCACCACAGGATAAACTTCCATTGCTATGATAGACGAGATAGCATGTATGAGTTTTGGGGTGTACTGGTAATCAGGATGTAACATGATGACTATATCAGCACCCAGATCAAGTGCCTTTTTATAACAACTCTTCTGGTTGCCGCCGTACCCTTTGTTTACCTCGTGCTTGACAATGTGATTAATGCCCAGGCGCTTTCCCTCGCCTACAGTATCATCGCGGCTGTTGTCATCTACTAGCACTACATCATCCACAATATCAAAAGGAATCTCCTTGTAAGTACGTTCCAGCGTGAGTGCAGCATTATATGCAGGCAGCACTACTACTATTTTTTTACCGTTGAGCATAATTATACGGCCAAAAATAATAAGTTATGGGTACATATCACAGGATTATATTGCCGGGGCAGGCATTTTTTATAACTGAATAGATGGGTTAGCCAAAAATCAAGTTGCGATCAGGCATTTGCAAACTGTTTATCGAGGTCAGAAAACCGGATCGGTTTCTCTATGATGCGAAAGTGGGAACCTGCGGGCATTTCGGGTTTTTTAGGATGAAATGCACTAACAAGGACTATATAAGTAGCCGGGAAGTCGGCTGCAATCTGGGGAGCAATACCCCACCCTGAGCCATCGGGCAGGTTATTATCAAGAAAAAGAATATCAGGCTTTGCGTATTCTAAGAGATGTGTACCCTCCATGAGTGTATGCGACAAAATGACCTCGTAATGCTTCTTAACAAAGTACTCTTTAAGTAAAAGACAAAGGTCGGTCTCATCATCAATTATCAGGATCTTCTTATTCTCGGGCATGATCTAATTTTCTCTTATCCATTAATAAATAAACAAAAATAGTGCCGTCTGCACCTCATCCGCCTCGGGGCCATATTAAATTCATCTCACCATATCTGCTAATATGGGTATGCTTGTCGTATTTATCCAGTAGCTGCGCAAAGCGGCAACCGTTTTGATAAGGTTATCGAAGCTATTGGGCTTAGTTATGTATGAATTAGCGCCCAACTCGTAGCACCTTTTCATTTCCTGCTCATTATTGGTGGTACTGAAAATAATGACAGGGATATGCTTTAATACCTCATCCTGCTTGATCTCTTTAAGCACTTCACGTCCGTCTTTCTTGGGCATATTCAGGTCGAGGAGTACAAAACGAGGTAGTTTTGCCCCATAATCACCTGTTGGATTGCGGAGGGATTCCATCAATTCTATACCATTCTCTACAAAGCACAACTTGTCTTTATAGCCATTTTCTTCAAAAGCCGATTGCAGGAGGAACCTGTCATCGGCATCATCTTCTGCGATAAGGATAAAAATCTCTTCCATTCTCCTGTTTAGGACGCTAAAGGTAGTGAATTACCTAATAATTTAAAAAACAGCCATCCGGTACAGAAACAGACAAAAGCCACCTATTGGTGGCTTTGTAATAGTTTATAAGTCCCGGCTGAAATTGTGCTTAGGGATAAAGGGGATGGCTTATTTTGTATTAGCTAAGAATTCTTTAACCTTGTCTTTATGTACCATACCTTCCTTGAAGGTATAAGAACCTGATTTAGGGCTACGGATAGCTTTGATCACTTTAGTGTAATTCTTAGCTTCGAGGGCCTGTTTAGGGTCTTTCTTTATCGCGGTTTTAGCTGCTTTTGCCATTGCTTAAGTATTTAAAAAATATTATTTAATTTCTTTGTGAACAGTTACACGTTTCAGGATCGAGTTGTATTTCTTCAACTCCAGACGCTCTGTCGTGGTTTTTTTGTTTTTGGTGGTAATATAACGGCTGGTACCGGGCATTCCGCTATTTTTATGCTCGGTGCATTCCATTATAACCTGTACGCGGTTTCCTTTCTTAGCCATTGGTTATTGTTATTTTTCTTTACTGTTAATTTAGATAGTAACTCCTTTTTCGCGAAGCTCTTTTACTACACTGATCAATCCATTTTTATTAATGGTACGGATAGCATCTGTTGAGAGCTTCAATGTGATCCAACGGTCTTCTTCTGCAAAGAAGAAACGTTTTGTCTGCAGATTAGGCAGAAAACGACGCTTCGATTTCTTGTTAGAGAATGATACCTTGTGGCCTACAACTGGTTTCCTACCTGTTACCTGACAAACGCGAGCCATGATTTTTAGATTTTTTTTGGGACTGCAAAGGTAGGAAAGTAAATTAAAAATAAAAAATAATTTCAGCCTTTTTTCCCGTTATTTTAATAATAAGGTTAATCCAGACACTACTACACACCATTTATTGCTGCTACAAAGGCGCAAAGACGCTAAGTGAAGCCATTTGTGAGCTATTTCTTTTTAAGGCAATTCCGGTAGCACCAAATTATCCAGTGAGCTAATGCCAGGTATCTGTTCTGTGACAAAGCCCTCACCATACTGCACTCCTATCCTCTTCCCCACTACAGCATCGCGGTAACGGATCTGGTCGAGGAAGTGCTCGGTGGCGATGTAGGTGATGGGCTCCCCTGATTGCGGATCGTGAAACTGGCTTTTGTAGCAGCGTATAGCGGCCATCTTCTGCTCAAAAGTGGCTGATATATCTACAATGAATGAGGGCTCCATGTGGCGGTCCTGTATCATGTGGTATACCTTGCGGGGCCGCCATGGCTGCTGCGATACACCATCCCGCTCCGTTTCTATTTTGCGCAGGCCGGCATAAAAACACGCATCGGCGATAAGCCTGCCGCCGCGGCCATGATCGGGGTGCCGATCGGCGATGGCATTGGCTATGATGATCTCAGGCCGGTAATGACGGATATAAGTGATCAGTTTGCGCTGGTGTTCTTCATCGTTTTTAAAGAAGGCATCGGCCATGCGGGCATTCTCGCGGACTTTTACGCCCATTACTACTGCTGCTTCCTGCGCCTCTTTAAGTCGCAGCTCTGCGCTGCCCCTTGTGCCGAGCTCGCCCATTGTAAGATCAACAATACCAATGGATTGCCCGGCCTGTGCATGCTTAATGAGTGTGCCAGCGCAACTGAGCTCTATATCATCGGGATGGGCAGCTATGGCGAGTATGTGTAGTTTCAAAAGTGAAGATGTTTGCCTGTTAGTTAATAGTGATGTAAAGATAGGTGTAGTTACACTGATAGATAAGCGAACTTGTAAATAATAATTTAACCTAAATAAAACAGTGGACTTGGTATTTTTATGCAGTAGCAGGGTAAATCATTTGATTAAAAAATTTATTTGTTAACAATACTACTTTTGTTTGTTATTCAGTTGTTAATGAATAAATTTGTAGAAATCATTCTACTTATGGGACTTATTACTACCAAATCAGAATGCAAGACGCACCACCCCGGTGCCCTTGTGAAATCTAAAAGAGAAGTATCCAAAAGGCTGCACAATGATCATGTGATCAACTATTCTATCATTGTGAAGTCGCACCATGTGAGTGTGAGCACCATGGAAGCAATAGCTTATGCAGGCGCGCTGACCGAGAAGGTGTTTTATACCAACTATGGTAAATACCAGAGTATAAATTCCAAATCCCATGTAACAAATTCCAAGTTCCAAATCCCAGGTAACAAATTCCGGGCTCCAAACTCCAATATCCAAATAACAAATTCCAGGTTCCAAACTCCAATATCAACAATAGCGATTCCGGGTTCCAATATCCAAATAACAAATTCTTTTTTTTAAAGTCAGCTTCAGCTCCACATTGAAGTTCATATTTTCCGATCGCTCGTCTTCATGTCCCATTCAGTTTTCGCTTTTCTTTGTGGAAAACTTTCTTGTGTCAAAATTGAAATCCTTTAACAGTAAGGCTTTCAGGCAAATATAATTTTCCAGATGTCCCATTGAATGTCCCATTTTTCTGTCGTGGGACATTATGCCTCGTCCTGAAATAGGTTTACACGTTGGTTAGATAATCCTGATTTTTGTTTACTGCCATTTTGTTAGCCCTGTTTTTACTTTACAATCTGAATTTAATTGCCGAGGCGCGTCATTTTACACACAAGAAACACGGATGCCACAAGGCTTAAAGATGGCATAAAGGTCTTAAAGAAAAGAATGCGCCCCAACACCTTTTAACTATAGGGGGTTTTATAAAATAGATATTGTGGGTTTTATAAGATAAAAGGCTGCCAACAAAACGGACACTGCTTTGAAGTTGGGTACTCATCTATTATCTTCACTCCAAAATATATACTTATGAAAAAGACATGGTTACTCGTTATAGCTTTTCTGTTGTTCACTGGCGCCAGCATGGCGCAGCAATTCAGCGTAGAAAAAAGTGCAGAGTTTGATGAGCCGGAATATGGCTGGAACAAGTTGCTGCAACTAAGGAATGGCAATACCTTTTACTTCCACAGCACTAAGAAGGACGGGATAGAACTTACAGTATATAACAAGCAGCGCAAGCAAACCGCTCAAAAGACACTCGTGAGTAGAAAATGGGACGTAGAACAAATGAGATCGTCGTCGATAAAAGGGCTTTATGAGATCAATGGCGAACCAGTATTGTTTGTGGTACAGACCAACGACAATGATCAACCTACACTCTACCGAATGAGACTGAACGGCAATAACGGAGCCATAGTAAAAGAAGATGAACTGGGGAAACTACCTAAAACTTCGGTATGGGCGGGGCTGGGAAATGCCTATGGTAAATGGGATTTATCCAACATTTTCATAGAAAAAGACCCCTCATCCGGCAACTATGCGGCAGTCTTTTTTAACACTCAGGCGCACAACAGATCAGAACGTATAAGAGTTGTACATTATGATAGCACCCACACTATTTTGAATAACGCATTTTACGACTCCCCCAACGGATCGTTCAAATACCTGAGCTACATAGGATGTGTAGTCGACGGGAACAAGAGGGTATTTATAGCCACATACGGACATAGCGGAGCAACCGAAGACGTATCATCGAAAGTGATCGTGTCTGTATTGAACAATGGCGATACCACCTTCAAACATAAATTACTGGAATTCTCGGAGGATTTTAAGGATACCAAATCCGTAATGTTATATAACAGAGGCTCCAACAGGATACAGTTGCTGACAATAACCTACGTAAAGACAAAGGGTGGTTTTTTAGGCAAATCAAAGTCGCTGTATGAGACCGCGCTGACATACATAAATCCCGAAACCCTTGAAACGATCAGCACAAAAGCTGTAGCGGGTGAAAAAATAGCAGCATATGCAGAAAAAAACATCGACAAGGATTATGAATACCATGGCCTGCCCCAGAACATGATCATCAATAAAGACAATACTACAACTTTATTAATGGAAGACCATACGACTGTAACAGAAACCCACACTTCCGGCCATATGATGGTAACAACCAGCTATGTATTACTCGGAGCAGTGGGCGTATCCGAATTAAGTGATACGGGCGCAGAGCTAACGGGCTATGCGATCAACAAAAAGCAGAAAGCATCCGGGGCTTTTCCTTTGCTTTACCTGGCACGTAGAAATAAGGGGATATTCTCCTATCCGCCAAGCAAGGGTTTTACGCGAGGTAATACAGATGAATTCCTGTCTTACGACTATATAAATGCGCCCAATGGCCACTACGTTCTTTTCAATGACTTGCCTGGCAACTTTGACAGAGACGAGGATGAGACTAAGCGAAAGACCACAACAAGCATATCAGCTACCAATACTATATGCTTTAAACTGGGAGGAGATAAAATAGATAAATATTACCTGTTTGGAGAACCTGACGGAAAACGAAGTGCTACGTTCAGTTATATCGAATCATCGGACTACGATAAGGAAAACAACACCTATGCCACGCTTATCGTTGAAAAAGATGGCAGAGATAAATCGGCGAGGGTAGCCTGGGTGAAATTTCAGTAAGACCTCTACTTCGCCCTCTCCTGCGGAGTGAGTGAAGCAAAGTGCGATAAGCACAGGCATCTTATTAACAGATAGTTTAATCTCAATATCCTCGTTAACCACAATTAACGGAGAGCGGGTAATTAACTTATTGTCATGCAGTAAACTTATCAACCTATCAACTTATATTTGTTGCCATGAAGGTAGTCATATTCGCAGGGGGCAGGGGCACCCGTATATCCGAAGAATCGTTGCTGAAGCCAAAGCCTATGATAGAGATAGGCGGCAAGCCCATATTGTGGCATATTATGAAGATCTATGCCGCATACGGGCATACGGAGTTCATTGTGTGCCTGGGGTATAAAGCCCATGTGATCAAGGAGTATTTTGCCAACTATTTTCTGCATAACGCAGATATGACCGTGGATCTGTCGAACAACTCAGTAGAGATACACCGCACTAATGCGGAGCCGTTTAAGATATCACTGATAGATACGGGGCTGGACACGATGACAGCAGGCAGGCTGAAACGTGTATTGCCTTATGTGGGCAATGAGCGTTTTATGCTGACCTATGGCGATGGGGTGGCTGATGTGAACATAGACGAACTGGTGAAATTTCATGAGCAGAGTGGCAAGATATGCACCATGACGGCGATACAGGCGACGAGCAGGTTTGGTGTGATCAAAATGGAAGATACCGGGGTTATAGATGCCTTTGAAGAAAAGCCCGCCGACTCGGGCACGTGGATCAATGGCGGGTTCTTTGTGATAGAGCCGGGGATAGCCCAATACCTGAATAATGAAGCAGATGATATGATGTGGGAGCGCCAGCCGATGGACGACCTGGCCCGCGACCGCCAGATAGCGGCATACAAGCACCACTCCTTCTGGAAGTGCATGGACACACTGCGCGATAAGGAAGAATTAGAAAACATGTGGCAAACTGAACCTTTATGGAAAAAGTGGTAAGCGCAGAATACCTGCGTTCGATATATAGCGGCAAGCGTGTGCTGCTGACAGGCCATACAGGCTTTAAGGGAGCTTGGATGCTGCAGATACTGCACTGGCTGGGCGCTAATGTAAAGGGCTACTCGCTTGCCCCCGAAAAAACGAATGACCTATATCACCAGATAGACGGCGACAGCCTGTGCTACAGCAGTGTGATCGCAGATATATGCGATAAGCAGAAGCTACAGACCGAGATAGTGCGGTTTGAGCCGCATTTTATATTTCACCTGGCGGCGCAGCCGCTGGTGCGGAGAGGCTATGACCTGCCGGCATATACCTTTATGGTGAATGCGCAGGGTACGGCTCATGTGCTGGATGCGATGCGTACCCTGGTGCCACCGGCGGTAGGTGTGATGATCACTACCGACAAAGTATATGACAACCCGGAGCGTGGATTGCCTTTTAAAGAAGATGATAAGCTGGGTGGGTATGACCCGTACTCGGCGAGCAAGGCTGCTGCAGAAATAGTGATAGATTCTTACAGGAGGTCTTTCTTCAACCCTAAGGATTATTCGAACCATGAGAAAGCTATATCAGCCGCAAGAGCGGGTAATGTGATCGGTGGCGGCGACTACTCTGATGATAGGATAGTACCGGATATTGTGCGGTCAATCGCCTTTGGCGAAACCGTAGGATTGCGTAACCCGAACAGTATACGGCCATGGCAACATGTACTGGAACCACTGGGCGCTTACTTGTTGCTGGGCGCCAAGATGACAGAAGACAATACCAAGTATAGCACGGCATACAACTTCGGGCCCAACCCGGAAGATATGCTGACCGTGGAAGACCTGACCAAGACCTTTATAGAAGCATACGGCGCAGGCAGCCACAAGAGCTTTCCGCAAGAGGGTGCACCGCATGAAGCTAACCTGCTGCTGCTGGACAGCAGCAAGGCCATGGAACACCTGGGATGGAAGTCGCAAATGGATGCACGCACAGCTATAAAATGGACGGCAGAATGGTATGCAGATAAGCACCACACAGCGCATGAGAAATGTATGAAGCAGATAGAAGCCTATTTTGGATAAGAGGAGGAAAGATCAATGGTAGCGAATAACATACTTAATGGAGCGTACATCTTTACGATGCCCTCTTCGGAGGATGACAGGGGGACGTTCGTGAAGACATTCCAGGAGAGCAGGCTGAAGAAGGCAGGAATAGACTTTGTGCTGCGGGAGAGCTATTTTTCCTCATCGAAGAAGGATGTAATACGGGGCATGCACTTCCAACTGCCGCCACACCAGCACAGCAAGGTGGTCTTTTGCCAGCAGGGGGCAATACTGGATGTGATCGTGGATATGCGCAAAGACTCTCCTACATACGGAGAATACTTTGCCGACGAACTATCCGCAGAGAATAATAAGGCCTACTACATACCTGAAGGATTTGCGCATGGCTTCAGAGCCCTTACTGATAATGCAGTGACGTACTACCTGGTGTCGTCGGAATACAACAAAGAGCATGATACAGGCATACGCTTTGATAGTATCGGGTTTGACTGGGGTGTAACTAACCCTATTGTATCGGCAAGGGACAGATCGTTTGTGGGGTTGGAGGAATTTGAGAGCCCGTTTTGATTTTCACAAATACTTTAAAAATAATTCAGTAATTTTATATTATGACATACGAGCTGACCATAGAGGGCAATAAAGAAAAGCAAGTGATTGCTTTTCTAAAGCAGCTTGATTTTGTGCAAATAAAAAAAGTACAAAAGAAAACTGCTGAAAAAAAACGTGAAGTTAAAGACCCAACATATTTTGATGCCTGCCCCGATTGGGATCTTGATGTCAAAGAATTGCGGGAAAAAAGTTCAAAAAACAGGCTCGCGGGATGGTTATAATTGACACAGATGTGATCATTTCGTCTATCAGAGGCAATGAAATAGCAAAGCAATTAATCAGGAAATACATTGATGTGGCTCATGTGTCGGTCATTACCGAAATGGAATTATATGTTGGAGCTACCAATAAACTGAAGAAAGATATCGTTGATCAAGTGTTGAAAAGCCATGAGATCATCCCAATCAATAAGGCAATATGTGAAATTGCTACCCGATTAGTAAAAACATATAATACTGCAAACAAAAGCCTATTATTCCCTGATGCTCTTATCGCCGCCACATGCATTCATGAAAATTGCCGGCTGGTGACTTTCAATGTCAAAGACTACAAATTCATTAAAGGATTGCATCTTGCCATGTAATTCTAAACTCATTATTTAAACAATCTCATTGACATTCGAATTAACAGCAAAGGATAGTAATTCATCGGCCCGGGCGGGAGTGATGACTACGGGACATGGAGTGATAGAGACACCTATCTTTATGCCCGTGGGCACTGTGGGCAGCGTGAAGGCAGTGACACAGCAGCAACTGGAGCAGGAGGTGAAGGCGCAGATCATACTGGGTAATACGTATCACCTGTACCTAAGGCCGGGAGTAAAGATCATAGAAGAAGCAGGAGGGCTACACAAATTCAATGGCTGGAACAGGCCCATACTTACGGACAGTGGCGGCTACCAGGTGTTTTCGCTGGCGGCTAACAGGAAGATAAAAGAGGACGGTGTAGTGTTTCAATCGCATATAGATGGGTCGAAGCATTTGTTTACACCTGAGAATGTGATGGATACACAGCGGAGTATAGGTGCAGACATCATTATGGCTTTTGATGAGTGTCCTCCCTACCCTTCGGAATATGAATATGCAAGGAAATCGATGGAACTCACTCACAGGTGGTTGGCAAGATGTGTGCAGCATTTTGGAGAAACGGAGCCTAAGTATGGCTACAGCCAATCACTGTTCCCAATAATACAGGGCAGCACCTTCAAAGACCTGAGACAGGCATCTTCGGAGTTTGTGGCCGGTATGGAGTGCGACGGCAATGCGATAGGTGGATTATCAGTAGGTGAACCAGAAGAGATGATGTACGAGATGTGCGGCCTATGCTGCAGCTACCTGCCTGAAGATAAGCCCCGCTACCTGATGGGCGTGGGCACACCATGGAACATACTGGAGAACATAGCACTGGGCATAGATATGTTTGACTGCGTAATGCCTACCCGTAATGGCAGGAATGGCATGTTGTTTACCAGTAAGGGAGTGATCAATATAAAGAACAAGAAATGGGCTACAGACTTCAGTGTAATAGATGAAGACCTGGATTGCCCTACCAGCCAGTATTATTCAAAGGCCTATTTGCGCCATCTGTTTGTGGCCAAAGAGCTATTGGCGCTTACAATAGCCAGTATCCATAACCTTGCCTTTTACCTGCAGTTGGTAAAAGAAGCGAGGGCTCACATCATACATGGTGATTATACCTCTTGGAAGAATGAGATGATACCGAGGCTGAAGCAAAGATTATAGTTAGCAAACCACCACCTTGCTTATTTTTAGATACTTTTAGCGTTTGAGTGTTTACTTTTGGTCGGCCATGAAGAAAATAGACTGGTATATCGTCAAAAAATTCTACAGTACCTTTTTCTTTTCGATCTTGGTGCTGGCGGTAATATCCTGCGTGATCGATTATTCGCAGAAGGTGGATGATATTGTTGCTAAAAAGGCATCGTTTGCTGCTGTGATGAATTATTATAAAGACTTTGTGCCGCACATCACGGCACTTCTTTTCCCATTGTTCATTTTTATTGCGACGATCTTCTTCACCTCGAAGATGGCGTACAAATCGGAGATCATTGCTATTCTATCGTCGGGCGTATCTTATGAGCGGTTTTTGCGACCCTATTTTATAGCAGGGGGTTTTCTTTGCATCTTCTCGCTGATAGCTAACCACTGGCTGATACCTATAGCCAATAAGGGACGTATTGCTTTTGAGGATAAGTATATTAATGATGAAAACTTTAAGTATGCCAGTGATAATATGCACCTGGGCATATCGAAGGATACGTATGTGTACCTGCAGAACTACAACTACAGTAATAATACGGGGTCGCATTTTACAGAAGAAAAAATAAGTGGTACGCTGCTGAAAGAGAAACTGATGTCGGACTATGTAACGTACGATACATCTAAGAAGATATGGCACCTGCACAATGTGGTGATCCGCACGAACGATAGCAATAAAGAAACGCTGCAAAGAATGCCTGAACTGGAAAAAAAGTATGCCTTTTCGCCCGGCGACCTCAACAGGACAGATGCGATAAAAGAAGCGCTGACCACACCTGAACTAAACCATTACATAGCTACGGAAAAGTTGCATGGGCGTGAGAACCTGAATTTTTATTATGTGGAGAAGGAACGAAGAACGGCACAACCATTTGCGGCCATCATACTTACCGTAATAGGCGCATGTATAGCCAGCCGTAAAGTAAGAGGAGGCAGCGGGTGGCACCTTGCACTTGGCATCATACTGAGCGCTGTATATGTAATGTTCCTTCAAACGTCGACAACGTTGTCTACAAAAGCCAGCCTGAACCCTACGATAGCGGTATGGATACCTAATATAGTGTTCGCTATGCTTGCTTTTTATCTATATAGAAGGCAGGTGAAATAAATCAGCAGGCTTTTCTTATTTTTGAGAACGGCCAGCATGAAATATACTAAGCTATTCTCTTTTATTACAAAAGCAGGTTTTGCGATAGTGCTTATCCTATCCCAACTTCCTACTACACTATATGCGCAGAATTTCGACAGCCTATATTCGGTTTTGCGTGCTCACCCAGGAAAGGATACTACCCGTGTAAATGCGCTTTGGAAACTTGCGCAGAGCTACGAAAATAAGAGTACTGATTCTATGATACGGATAGCCAATGAGGGGCTGGCAATATCCAAAGACATCAATTACGAAAAAGGAGAGGCATTATGCAACCAGTCGATCGGGCTGGCCTACCTGCATTTGAGTGAATATGACAAGTCGCTTGAGCATTATAAAATATCGCAAGCGCTGTTTGAAAAAGAAGACAACAAGAGAAAACTGATCAATATTTATCTTTCAATGGGCGATGTTTTCATTGGCCACCGGGGTGAAGTAGCGGCGAAAGGGAAGGGGATGATGAAGATGTATTATGTGGGGTGATTGGCAAACAACTGCTATTATCGCTTACTTATTGCCGTAAAATACGCTTAACCTTTTCAAGATTTCCATCAATTGGTTCGATAACCTTCCCGTCTGGGGCACTTAGTTTAAAACCCGCGCTAGTCGCGGGTTTTAATTTTTACCCTAACGGGAAAATCGAACCAAGACTTCCAGGAAGGAAATTTAGTCCCTTATAACAGTCGAAAATCTATCTTTGTGGTCTCGATTAAACAATGGCGGACCAAATAAAGAAGCTTAAATTTAAACAGAATGCCTCGCTTCAAATTGAAGTAGTACCGTTGAACACGTTGACAACGGTTAATAAAGAACATCTTGTAACCCCGCACCGCACAAATTTTTATCACATCTTTCTGTTTGAAAATTGCCAGCCAACTCATTTTGTCGATTTTGAACCTATACGAATAGAGCCCTACTCTCTTTTTTTTATTGACAAAGATCGGGTACATCAGTTTGACCAGCTGCTGAAATATGAAGGACGTGTTTTGATTTTTACCGATGACTTTTATTGTACAACAGAAAACGATACCAGATTTTTGAGAAGTAGTATCTTGTTTAATGACTTTGTAGGCTCACCAACTATTACACTTAATCGAACTGATTTTGAAAAATATAAAAATATTTGTGACGGTATTACCGAAGAATTAGGTTTTCCAGACGACAACTCAAAGCCTACTCTGTTAAAGAATTTACTCCATAATTTTTTGCTTCTTGCAGAAAGAGAGAAACGAATGCAAGGTTTCACTGAGTTGAAAAAAGGTGCTGATCTTGATTATACTCTGCTGTTTAGGGATTTATTGGAAGATAAATACACTAGATTAAAGAGTGTACACGATTATTCTAAAATTATCTGTATATCCGAAAAGCGGCTGGGGCAAGCTACTTCAAAAATTTTAGGCAAATCGCCAAAGGAAATAATTAATGATAGAATACTATTAGAAGCAAAACGCCTTCTGGTAAATTCTCATTTATCTGTTAAAGAAATAGGGCAAGAATTGGGATTTGAAGACCCAGCATATTTTGTTCGCTATTTCAAAAAGAATACAGAAGCTACACCCGTAGAATTCAAAGAAAGTCACCTCAAAATCTAGAGGTCCTAAAAGTGCCATACAAAGGCTGATTTGTCCATTGTGCAAAGTTTGAAACCCACTCATCTTTGCATCATAATTAATCACATCAATCTTCTTAAAATGGACAAGAATAGAGACGCTATAACAGCATTTTACAAAAGAGCACTAACCGTAAACACAGAAACCACACCAACGGCTGTCTTGACAGAAGTTTTAGCCGATGACTTTCTTTCAAGCGGTTCGGTAGAGACCAAAGGAAAACCTGCACTAATCGGACAAGTTGAGTTCTTTTGGAAATTAATTCCTGACTTGAAATGGGAACCGCAGGACATTGCCAACGATGGCAATAAATATGTAGTTCGAAGCTTGGTTAGTGGAACACCCAATGGCGACTTTATGGGAACGCCGACAGACGGTACAAAATCGTTCAAAATTATGTCGATTGATTTTCACACCGTTATTGATGGCAAATTGACTTCTGTACATCATTTAGAAGATTGGGGAACTGCGATGAAACAACTGAAATCCTAATCCTATGAGCAAAGCATTAGAGCCCAAATCAGGCGATAGAAAATTTCAGGTCATTGCATACATTTTAGGTGTTGCACATTTAATTTTTGGTGCAACCAAACTAATGGGACAAGCAGATTTGACCAAAGAGTTTACAGAAATCTGGCATTTCCCATTATGGTTTATGTACTTCGTTGGCATAGCACAAACATTAGGAGGTATTGCACTATTTACACGCCAGTTGCGTATGCCAGCATCGTTGGCAATGGCCTTGATAATGATTGGGGCAATTGCAACTACTTTCATTTCCGGGCAATGGATAAATGTAGTTATTTGTTTTGTGGTAATGTTTGTTTGCATCATCACATTTGTAGCAAGGTTAAAAGATTTGGCTATTGAATTAGCAATAGAACAAGGTTACACAAAAAAATAAATCAGAAAACAAAATGGAATATATAGAGATAATTAAATATAAATTAAAAGAAAACTTCACGGATGCTCAATTTTTGGAAGCCGAAACTGAACTTAGAAAAGGCAGCATTAAAAACGTCAAAGGATACATAGGGCGTGAACTCTACAAGAGTGATGAAAACGAATGGGTCTTAATACTACGTTTTGATTTGAAAGAAAACATGGATGCTTTTTTGCTTTCGTTGAAACAAGAACGCCCCGAAAGCTTTAAAGCGTATGCATCAATGATTGATTGGCAAACAATGTGGACGGGCTTTTATGATAAAAAAATGTAAAGAAATGAACGACCGAATTTTCAAGTGCAAGGAAATAACATTACACTTTGGTAAAGTCGTAATTTCCGCTCAACCGCTTCAAAATTTCCATCATCTGGTTCGATAACTTTCCCGTCTGGGGCACAAAAATGAAAGCGGAGAAACAGGGCGGAGCGAGCTGGCCTTTCTCCTC
Organism: uncultured Bacteroidota bacterium; assembly: GCA_903877645.1. GTDB lineage: Bacteria > Bacteroidota > Bacteroidia > Chitinophagales > Chitinophagaceae > Nemorincola. The sequence continues at coordinate 30,378 of CAIRES010000080.1, forward strand.
TTTCATTTTTCCCTCCGCTCTCCGCGCTGTTTCTCTTTCTGTTTTCTGCGCTTTTTTGAGAATCGTACAGTGTTCCATATTTTTATTTTGTACAGATTTATATTGATTTTCAATGGTTTAGCTTTAAAAATTGTACAATTTCCGTACGCTTGTCAAATTCAAAATTTGTGAAGATTTTTCACGCTGCAACACGATTCCGATTTCTGTAGAAGGCTTTTCCGGGTCCGGTTTTGGAGGTGCCAGCTGATCGCAGACTCTACAGGGGATGACATATGGAAAAATCAATTTGATGCCAATATTGCTGATGTTTACCTGGGGATGAAGCAATATGACTCTGCATTGCAGATGTATACCAATGTGCTGAAACTGACCGCAAAGATCCCAGACCCATTAGTGATACTGGATGCCTGTAATGGGATAGGCAACATACTTACAGAAAGGCACCAAACCAATGAGGGGATCAAATATTTCTTAAGGTCGTTGGATGTGGCGCAAAAGAATCACATGAAGCAGGCGATATCAGAAACCGCGAGATACCTTGAAGAGTCGTATGAGCAAGTGGACGACGACAAAGACGCACTGAAATACAACAAACTATACCTTGAATACAGGGACAGCGTGTATAATGATAAAAGTACAGTCGAGATCCAGCAAATGCAGTTTGATTACGAACTTGGCAAAAAGGAAACCCAGATAGCATTACTCAATAAAGACAAAGCAATAGAACGAAGCAGCCTGGAGAAACAAAAAAGTTATTGTTTGGGCTTTATTAACCGGATTGGGCCTTCTTGCAATTATATCCATATTACTATATCGCAATATCCGCAATGAAAAAAGAAGTAAGGACGAAATAGTAAAACAAAAAGAAGAGATACTGCTGCAATCAGCCCGACTGGAAGACCTGAACAAGTTTAAAGACAAAACATTTTCCGTCCTTTCGCATGACCTGCGTGGCCCAGTGACGGCGATCACCGCAGCCATGGCCCTGCTTGATGACAAGGTGATTTCGCCGGAAGAATTCACCTCATTGACGCCTGACATCAACAAGCAATTAGGGACACTCAACCTGTTGCTGGACAACCTGCTTAACTGGGCGAAGAGCTATATGCAGGGCACAATAGCTGCGAACCCTGAGCGCACTAACCTGAACAAGCTGGTGGATATGAACATATACCTGGCAAAAGATGCTGCGGACAAAAAGAATATAGCTATAGAGAACAAGTTGCCAAACGAGGCATTTGCATATTACGACCCGGCACAGTTAGACATCGTGATTCGCAACCTGTTAAGCAATTCGATAAAGTTCACTAACACAAATGGGACCATCAGTATATCTGCAATTGCTGAAAACGGACGCATGCTGCTGTCAATCGCAGATAATGGCGTGGGCATGAGCCCGGAGCAGCTGAATAAACTGTTCACCCTATCAGTGGACAACAACACCTATGGCACCGGCGGGGAGAGAGGAACCGGCCTTGGCCTGCTGCTTTGCTACGAATTTATTATTGCTAACAAGGGCCAAATCTCAGTAACGAGCGAGCCGGGCAAAGGCAGTACGTTTACGCTATCGCTGCCTGCTGGACAGTAAGGCTATTCATTACTATTCATCAAAAACTATCCGAATTGATAAAATCAAAAGCCATCACGATGTGTGATGGCTTTTGATTTTATAAGAAGGTTTATCATCAATAATCGCCCAAAGAAGTTACAGGTAGTTGGGTGAGTGCTTCTTCGAGTTGCTTATCACTTGGAGCGCTCCCATGCCATTCGTGGGTACCTTCCATGAAGCTGATGCCTTTGCCCATGACGGTATGCATGACGATGCAAACGGGTTTGCCCTTGCCGGTTGCTGCTTTTGCCTTGGCAAGGCCATCGATCACGGTGTCCATATTGTGACCTTCCATTTCCAAGACGTGCCAACCAAATGCTTCAAATTTATCCTTAATAGACCCCAGCCCCATTACGCGATCGGTAGGGCCATCGATCTGCTGGCCATTAAAATCTATAGTAGCGATGAGGTTATCAATCTTGTGGTGGGCGGCAAACATGATGGCTTCCCAGTTCTGGCCTTCTTGTAGTTCACCATCGCCATGCAATGAGTAGACAATGTGATTATCGTTATTCATTTTCTTGGCAAGGGCTGCGCCGCAAGCAACACTCATACCCTGACCCAATGAGCCGCTGGCAATGCGCACACCCGGCAGGCGCTCGTGAGTAGCGGGATGGCCTTGCAAGCGGGAATTGATATGCCTGAAAGTGGCCAATTCGCTTACCGGGAAATACCCTGAGCGCGCAAGTACACTATAGAATACAGGAGAGATATGCCCATTGGATAAGAAGAAAATATCTTCGCCGGTGCCATTCATATCAAAACCGGGCTTGCGGTCCATAGCTTTGAAGTAGAGGGCTATAAGAAAATCCGTACAGCCAAGCGAACCGCCGGGATGGCCACTTTGTACTTTATGCACCATCCTTACTATATCGCGGCGCACCTGGGTGGCCATTTCCTGTAAATGCTGAGTATCCATTATTTTTTGCGAAATTATGCGCAAAAGTATATGATTAAAGGCATTTTATGCAAGAAAAATATCCACAGTGATTTTCTAAACTTTCCTTGCGTAATTTGCAATGTAGTATGGAAACCAGTGATAGCTCAAAAAAGTATTTTACGAAGCGGCTTACTGCCTGGCATCAAACAGATAACGACCGCAGCCTGCCCTGGAAAAGTGAAAAAGACCCATACAAGATCTGGTTATCGGAAGTGATATTGCAACAAACGAGGGCATTGCAAGGACTACCCTACTACCTGCGATTCGTGGAGGCATTCCCTACTATAAAGGATATGGCCGCAGCCAATGATGATGATGCATTCAGGCTGTGGCAGGGACTCGGTTATTATAACCGCTGCAAGAATATGCTGAATACGGCGCGTTTCATAACAAATGATCTCAATGGCACATTTCCCGATACTTATGAGGGGCTTCTTGCCCTTAAAGGGATCGGACCATACACTGCTGCTGCTGTTGCGTCTTTTGCATACGGCGCACCTAATGCCGTAGTGGACGGAAATGTGTACAGGGTGCTTGCCCGCTATTTTGGAATAGAGGAGCCGTTTGATACCACAAAAGGCAAAAAGGTCTTTGCACTGCTTGCGCAGGAATTACTGGATAAGAAAGACAGCGCTGCCTATAACCAGGCTATTATGGACCTTGGCGCTACAGTGTGTACTCCGCGCAACCCTTCTTGCAACGACTGCCCGTTACAGAAAAAATGTGTTGCTTTCGAACAGGGCCTTACCGGGTTGCTGCCGGTGAAGAGCAAAAAAACAATAGTCAAAAAAAGATACTTTAATTACCTGTTATTGCAGTGGAAGGATACAATATGGGTACATAAAAGAACCGGCAATGATATATGGCAAAACCTGCATGAACCATTCCTGATAGAAAGCGAAGCACCGCTCGATGCAAACGAGGTTTTAAGTCATGAATTATTTAAAAAAGAGGCATTCATCCATAAGGATATTAGCTATACGGGAGAAGTTAGCCAAAGATTGACGCACCGAATCATAGAAAGCCGTTTTTTTATTGTTCCCTTGTTAAAAAAAACGGATATAAGCGATAAGGAGGGCAAATGGCTGAGTATTAATAATTTAAAAAAAACAGCCTTCCCTAAGACATTTCTTTCTTTTTTAGAAAAAAAACTATACTTTTAGAATTATTAGTTATGATTTTTCATTTAAAAATTAGAAACTGTTATGCGAGGTCTAAACAAAGTGATGCTGATAGGTAATATAGGAAAGGAGCCGGACGTGCAGTACCTGGAAGGGAATATTGCTGTAGCGAAGTTCCCATTGGCAACAACAGAAACATATAAGGATAAGAATGGCACACTTATTTCGCAAACAGAATGGCATACGATAGTGCTGTGGCGCGGGCTGGCCGAACTGGCACAAAAACATTTGCATAAAGGGAGTCTCATATATTTGGAAGGGCGCATAAGAACACGCAACTGGGAAGATAAAGATAAGAACCGCCGCTCGAGCACCGAGATAACCGGGGACAACCTGGTGATGCTGGACAAAAGAAAAGAGCAAAGTGAGCAGGGTGCAGAAAATGCAACAATACCTGATATGAACTTTGAAGCCGGGAATATGCATAAAGATGACCTTCCTTTTTAAGTTGGCATATTATTTTTAATAGAAAAACAGGAAGAACATGGGTATGTTTGCCTGTTTTTCTAACTTTGATACGATCACCAAACTACAATTCACTTGGAAAGCACAGAAGGCGAGGCGAATATCAGTACATTACTCTTACAGGTATCCGCGGGTAATTTTTCAGCGCCAAACGTCACCATACTCATTATAGCCATTCTGATCCTTTTGCTGATGTCGGGGATAATAGCGGGAGCAGAAACTGCTTTTTTTTCGCTTTCAGCAAAAGACATTAACTACCTTAATGCCAAAGAAAAGACCAGCGCACGTATAGCGAGCCAGCTATTGGAGCACCCAAAAATGCTACTGGCCACCATACTTGTGGCCAACAATTTTATCAATATCGCGATAGTGATCTCTACCAATGTACTGATCAATTCGCTGATGGCACCAGGGTTGAACCCGGTGCTTTCTTTCCTGATACAGGTGGTGAGCGTTACGTTTTTACTGGTACTATTTGGAGAGGTACTCCCGAAAGTATACGCTACGCAAAACAACCTGCGGATGGCATTACTTTCTTCTTCTTTCATCAGGATATTGTTCTCTATCTTCAAACCGATCAGCAGGACATTAGTGAACTCTACCAGCTTTATAGAAAGCAAGCTGGGCAATAAAATCAACAAGAACATCAGCAACGAAGATTTTGAGCATGCGATAGAGCTGACGGTAGGGCATACAGCCACGAAAGAAGAAGTAAATATTTTTAAAGGAATCCTGAAATTCGGCAACATCTCTGCCAAACAGGTAATGCGCACCCGCATGGATGTAAGTGGCATAGACCACGACATGACGTTTGCGGAAGTGCGCAGCTACTGCCTGGAAGCAGGCTATTCCCGCCTGCCGGTGTATAAAGAAAGCCTAGATAAAATTGCAGGCGTTATTCATACTAAAGATTTTTTGCCCCACATCAATAAAGATGATTTTGCCTGGCACACCCTCATCCGCAGTGCGTACTTTGTGCATGAGGGCAAGCTGATTGAAGACCTGCTGAAAGAGTTTCAGCAAAAGCGCATCCACTTTGCTATTGTGGTGGATGAGTTTGGCGGCACATCGGGCATCATCACGCTGGAGGATATAATGGAGGAGATCATCGGCGATATAAAGGATGAGTTTGATGAAGAGGACCTGCAGTATAAAAAAATAGACGACAACAATTTCATTTTTGAAGGCAAGACACTGATCAATGATGTGTGCCGTATCATAGGCATCCCTTCAGACACCTTTGAAAAAGCACGTGGAGAGAGCGACTCACTGGCGGGGCTAATACTGGAGATCTCGGGTAGATTCCCTAAGGTCAACGAGGTCATTAAGCATGAGCATTTCGAATTTACGGTAATGGCACTGGATAAAATGAGGATTCAGCGCGTGAAGATGACTATTCATCCGCCAGTGGAAGAAGAAGAGTAATTTGACAGCGGAGAAACAGAGCGAAGAGCGGAGGGAGCGGCCCGCCCAATCGTCCGGTAGAAAAGCACAGAATCTAAAGGGGAAAGTTTGGTTGAGTTATCTGTCCTGCTCAAGACAACCCCTACCCTAAAGGGGAAAGTTTGGTTGAGTTATCTGTCCTGCTCGAACCGGCGAGTCCTCGCTGAAGGAGCGAGAGATGTCGCCAGAAACACGGAATAGTAATGAGTACAGTAGATTATCAATATTAAGCCGGCTTTACAGGACTACCACCCCAACTACTGTTGGATTGAAGGTTCTCCCCCTTCATGAGCAGTGAGAGTGGTTCTATGTTTACATTATTGCCTATTTCGCTGTCGTAAAGAATGATGGTGCGTGCGCCAATGCTGCAACGCTCACCGATCTTTACGGGGCCCACTTTCATTACCCGGTCTTCGAACAAGTGTGTCTGCGGGCCACAATCTTCATTGAGCGCTGAATCGTCGCCGATGTTGACCATATCATACTCGGTGATGTCGGTAGTGTTCATCCATACGCGCCTGCCTGTTTTAACGCCCAGAAAGCGGAGCATGATGGAAACCCAGGGGGTACCCCTCATAAAATCGAGGAGAAAGGGCACAGACAGAGCTTCGTAGGTAGAGGTGATGCCTTCGCTACGCCACACCTTGAAATTCCACATTGGCTTTTGTTCCGGCTTATACTTACCTACCACCAGCCACTTTAGCGCAACAGTAACAAAGAATGTGGGCAGCCCCATATAGAACAAATAATAGAATGGGAACTCAAGAACGACCACCCACCATTTATTATTGACCACCAGGTCATGACCGTATGCGATGAAGAAAATACTGCAAATTAGGATCACCGTTTCAGGGATGAGTATCCTGATGAACTCGACAATACTACGGGCAAGCACTTTTCCGGCTGATGGTTTAGCTGTAAGCTCTGTGGCAAAAGCACGGCTGGCCTGCCGGCGAGGCAATGCGATGGCAGGAGAACCAAACCAATCACGGGCACTACTTTGCTGCCCCAGTTGCTCTGCGGATGGCGGCGTAGACAACACCCCGATCAGCATACGATTGGGCAGTACATAGCCTTGGGGGATCAGTGCACTGTTGCCAACGAAGCTATTGTTACCAATAACAGTGTTGTCAAGTATCAATTGCTGACCACGCACATCGGATTCGCCGAGCGTAACGGCATCAGCCACAAAGGAGCCCTTGCCGATGGTGAGCAATGGATGCGTAACACTACTGGCGGTAGATATTTCGGTATTCTTGCCCACTTTGGCCCCAAGCGCACGGAACAACAGGGATATATATACCGTGGCATAAATAGGATGCAGCACAATAAGTGATAAAGACATCAGCTGATCTGCGAACCACTTACGCACATAAAACCAACTATAGATAGGATACTTGCCGGGCTTAATGCCCCACTGAAACAGCCTGGTAAGCACAACGGTAACCAATGTAAATACAATGATATAGCTCAGCGCTAATGAAGGGGTAACGATGAGATAACTAAAGTCGTAATCGCCAGTGGAGTTGTCGAGGTTATTGATGATGATGATGGTAGGCAATAACGGCAACAGCACTACAAACGGGAAGACCAAGAGGGAGACTGTAAAAATAAATGAGTACCTCTTGCGCTTACCATCGGATACGGGAAGTGGCTGTGGCATATCGGCCAGCGTCTTGGTTTCTTTGAGGACAGCAGGGCTGCCATACCATACTTCAAAACTTTTGATCGTTTTGCCTTCCTGCAAATAGCTAAGGTCCTGTAGTTCGCCCCATTCCTGTATGTGGGCACCACCGGCTATTACTGCACTACTTCCTATATAAGCGTGGTCGCCAAGCGTAACGCGGCGGAGTTTAAGCAGGCCATCCTCGACATAAGCATTGTTAATGACTGTTTGTGAGCTGATACTTACATCGCTACCTATTGTGACAAGATCTTCGGCACCGATAGTAAAGGCACTTAGCTGAGCATCTTTGGCCACTTTTACACCCATACGGCGGAGGTAGCCATTGTATAAAGGAGTACCGTTCAGGAATTGTGCCGGCAACAGGCGTTGCAAAGTTTTCACAAACCACCACCTGAAGTAATAACTACCCCACAGCGGATAATCCCCTTCCTTCATCCTGCCGATCACCAGCCACTTCATACCGATAGTGAAGGCTGCGAATAAAGGAGGGATAAAGCAAAACATACACAGCGCCGTGGTGATGCCATAAGTGATATTCTTTGTATCCTCGGCAACATAATAATAACCGAGGTATGGAAAGAATATCTGCACGGCAAAAAGGCCATAGATAAAGAGTAATGAAAAAGTCTGAGCCAGCCAGCAGAGCATGAATCTTGACTTAGGCACAGGATTAAAAACACGAGTAGCCCTTGGTTCGGTTACGGGCTTGCTTTCCCAATGCTTGGTCAATTCGCTGAGTGGCCGGTGCAGGTAAATATCCTTTAAAGAAGCCTGCGGAATATTGGCCTCGCGCCTGCAACGTGACACAAAGGCCGCAGCCAGCAGCGAGTGGCCACCGAGATCGGTAAAGAAATCGTTTTGCAGTTCTATATTCCTATTAGGGAAAAACTTACGGAGGGCTGCAATGAGCCTGTCTCCGAGTGGAGCATCGAGATCTATAACTTCATTGGTGATGGCCACAGCATTCTCCAGCAACATAGCCGGCACAGGCAACGCCTTCCTGTTTATCTTACCACTGGGCAGGCGGGGCATATCCGGCAACTGCATGATCACGCTCGGCACCATATAGGCAGGTAACACCTTGGCCAGTTCATCGCGAATGTGCTGCTGATTCATCTTCACAGGGTCGTCGCAAACAATGTAGCCGGCAAGGTGATCTTGCCCGTTGACATCCTTTTTCACGGCGACTGCTGCTGCTGTAACATCGGGCAGGTTGCTTAACTTAGTTTCTATCTCGCCAAGCTCAATACGATAACCCCGTAGTTTGACCTGGTCATCGAAACGACCATGAAAATCGACCGTACCATCGGCATTGATGATAGCTGCATCTCCCGTTTTGTATATTACTGATCCGGGAAGATCGGCCAGCGCTGCAGGCTTTATTATAAATTTCTGGGCGGTAAGCTCGGGCAGGTTGATGTAGCCTTTGCATACACCGGCACCTGTAATGACGAGTTCCCCTTTCTCCCCTCTTGGTAAGATTTTTAGATGCTCATCTACAATAGCCAGATTGTAATTGGGCAAAGGCGTACCAATAGTGATGGCATCACCGGGCTTTAGGGCAATGAGTGAAGATGTAACAGTGGTTTCGGTAGGTCCGTAGCTATTGTAGAAACGCCGCTCAGGAACTGACCAGCGAGCCAACACCTGGGTGGTACAGGCCTCACCACCTGCATTGACTATACGGAGCAATGGTACATCATCTTCCATTACCGCCAGCAGGCTGGGTACAGCATGTAACACGGTGATGCGATGCCGCCTCAGTACCACATCCAGCTCATCAATAGATTTTGCGGTAGCGGCATCGGCCACATAGAGTGTGGCCCCGGCGAAATAACTGATCCAAACCTCTTCGCACCACATATCGAATGATACCGAAAAGCCCTGGTATACTCTATCATCGCTATTCACTTCCAACACCGAATTTTCGGCACGTACAAGGTGGCATATCTGTCGGTGTGCAATTGGAATCCCCTTTGGCTTACCCGTGCTGCCGGATGTATACAGTACATAGGCATTATCGTCGGGGCGGGCACCGGGTGTGATGTATATTAATTCGTCAGTTTTTGGGGGCGGTACTACGGTAAAGATCGGGCAGGCAATATTCAACTTACCCTGGCTGATGCAGCCTTTAGCTCCTACTTCATTCATTACGGTCTCTACACGTTCAGCAGGCATCTCAAAATCGAGTGGCACATAGGACGCCCCGGCTTTGACTATGCCCAAAACTGCCACATGCAGCTCGAGGCCACGAGGCCACCAAATACCTACGGGATCGCCTGGCTTAATACCGTTCTGATAGAGGTGGTCGGCCATGGCATCACTCCAGCGGTCGAGTTCGGCATAAGTGAGCGATGTATCATTAAAAAAGAGGGCTGCTTTTGAAGCATGCACCTGAGCGGATGCACGAAAAATATCTGCAAGCGTTTCTTCACGTAAAAAATCGGGACGATGGGCTCCAGGTACTATACTTAGGGATATATGCTCGGCTTCGGGGGTCACTCGTTAATTTTATGTCGAAAAGTACAACAATTATCAGGTATTTAGGTAGTAAAAACATGCCAAGTCCAAATTAGGACCGATAACTATCATTCATTTTTACAGATGCCTTCGTATTTTTGAGGCACAAACAAAGATATGACACCCGAAAGAGCGGAAAGAATACAGAAAGTACTGAGTTACCGCCAGCCGGGCCTGGTGGTAGTGATGGAGAATGTACATGACCCACATAATATATCGGCCGTAATGCGTACCTGCGACGCAGTGGGGGTGCAGGATATTTTTGTGCTGATGACAAGAACACCCAGGCACATGGAGTATGGTAAGAACAGCTCATCGGGAGCAAAAGGATGGCTGACCATACATGAATATGATAATACAGCGGCATGTATGCATGCAGTGAAAGAAAAATGTAAGCATATCTATGCCACTCACCTGGGCGTGGAATCGCATTCGCTTTATGAATTGGACCTGACGGGCAGTGTGGCGCTGGTATTCGGGAATGAACATGACGGGGTAACAGAGGAGTGCCTGAGCTATTGCACGGGCAATTTCATCATTCCACAGGTGGGGATGGTTAAGTCACTAAACATCTCTGTAGCCTGCGCTATAACGCTGTATGAGGCATTCAGGCAGCGGCAGATAGCTGGCAGCTATTCCGGAGTACCACAATTGCCGGAAGGTGAACAAACAGAATTATCTAAAAAATGGGGAGTGCTGGATTAATATGCGTCAATGTCCTTGCCAGCGATAGCATCAAGCTGTATTTGCAGAGACCGTAGCAATAACCCCGCCATATAATCATAAAACAGATCGGTGTTACCGCCGTATGCTTGTATGTCCCCCAGATATTGGTAATAAGCCAGGCGTTCGCTCTCTTTAATATAGAATGGCGGATAGCCATTTGCAATCAGTATCATGTTTGATAATATTCTCGACATTCTGCCATTACCATCATAAAAAGGATGGATCGTTACAAAATCCAGATGAAAACGGGAGGCAAGGACTAAAGGATGGACACTGTCCTTATCACCCCTTGATATCTTTTCCTGAGCAGCATTCAGCTTATTTACCAGGTCGTGCATGAGAACAGGCACATCTTCTGGAGGAGCAAAATCTATACGCTCTTTTTTGTAGCTATACAGGTAATTATTGACTTTTTTCCAATTGCCCGGCATATCTCTTTTAGCCGGATCATCTTCATTCATAATAACCTTATGTATCTCCCTGATCCGTCGCTCTGAAATATTCAATTCGCCCTTACCTATCCTGAGAATATCGACAATCACCTCGTCATGGCCCTTTATCTCCAATATATCTTTCAGAGGTTTCCCATCAACGGTAATGTTACCAACCATTACACTACGGGTTTCGCTTCGGGTAAGGGAATTACCTTCCATGCTATTGGACGTATAATTCCATTCCAGCCGAAATTTATAGTTTATCTTCTTCAGCACGTCAACAGGTATTTTACCATAAACATTTATGGCATCCTGTAATTCATCTATTTGCTGAAGTTTTTCTTTAAAGGACATAACTATTGTAAAATTAATAAAAAACAAACGCCCTACAGTATTGTTGCAGGGCGTTTGCTAAAAATCATTAATGTAGATGTTTAATTGCCGAGGTAAGTTTTTAGTAACTGGCAGCGGCTGGCGGTGCGCAGTTTGGTGATGGCTTTGTCTTTTATCTGGCGTACACGCTCGCGGGTAAGGGAGAATTTCTCACCTATATCTTCGAGGCTCATAGGATTTGCTACACCTATACCGAAATACAGTTTGATCACATCACGCTGACGATCCGTGAGGGTGCTGAGTGAGCGGTCGATCTCGCAACGGAGTGATTCGCCATGATAGAGTGCAGAATCAGCAGATTCAGAGTTCGGATTTTCGAGGATATCGAGCAGGGTATTGTCTTCGCTGTCCACAAAAGGCGCATCGACAGATACGTGGCGTGCGGCCACGCCCAGCGTGGTTTCCACCTCTTCGGTTCCTATTTCCAGGAGTTCTGCAAGCTCTTCGGTAGATGGCTCCCGCTCATACTCCTGTTCGAGCTGAGAGTACGCTTTGCTGATCTTATTGGAAAGGCCCACTTTATTGAGCGGTAAGCGAACGATGCGTGATTGCTCAGCGAGTGCCTGTAGTATGGATTGGCGAATCCACCAAACTGCATAAGAGATGAATTTGAAACCGCGGGTCTCATCAAATCTTTGTGCAGCTTTGATAAGGCCGAGATTACCTTCATTGATCAGATCGCTTAAAGACAGGCCCTGATTTTGATACTGTTTTGCAACGGATACTACGAAACGGAGGTTGGCCTTAGTGAGCTTTTCGAGTGCGCGCTCATCGCCCTGCTTAATACGGATAGCTAACTGAACTTCTTCTTCGGGGGTAATGAGATCAACTTTGCCAATTTCCTGGAGGTATTTTTCCAATGACTGGCTTTCCCTGTTGGTAATAGATTTCGTGATCTTCAACTGACGCATAGACATAGGCAAAGATTTGAGTGGTTTGGAAATGGTGAGTCACAGTGAAGGATAGAAAAGTGTGTTGTTTCAAGGCAAAACTAAGGGTCTTGGCAATCAGACCCAAAAAAAATTTAGGAATACATTAACAGCTTTTATATTGATTGGCCGAATGTGTTTAAAATAAATATCAGATAATCAATAATAAAATTTTGATTGTAGCTTCCTTTTTTTATTATTGCACCCAAACTGATTAAAAAGTGAATAGTTCTACGACGAAAAAGAAGATAATGTACTCCGTTGAGTTCCCTATACGTTGCTCCCCTGCGATCTTATATGAATTTCTGGCTACACCGGTGGGCTTGCAGGAGTGGTTTGCGGATAAGGTAGACCAACGGGAGAATGTATATTCGTTCAGTTGGAACGGGAGCGTAGATACTGCGCAGATACTGGAACACGTTGAAAATGAATTTATCAGGTACCGCTGGGACCATTATGCGAAGGACGAATTTTTTGAATTCAGCATAGAGCAAAGCCCGGTGACCAATGAGACCATACTGAGGATAACGGATTTTGCGGATAAGAACGATATGAAAGACCAACAGCAGCTATGGAGTTCTCAGGTGAATGACCTGAAGCACCGTATAGGCGCTTAATATGCTTAAATGACTATTAAGGCTTGCTTCTGACCGGAAGCAAGCCTTTCTGTATAATAAAAGGTTAATCCCTCAGCTACAATAAAAGAATAGCAGGTGTTTTTATGTAGGTTTGTACCTTAAAGCCATAGCCATATTGATAAAGAAGCTGGACATATTGATCATCCGTAGTTTCATCGGGCCATTCATCGTCACCTTTTTCGTATCCCTGTTTGTGCTGGTGATGCAATTCTTCTGGCTGTATATGGATGAGCTGATCGGCAAAGGGATTGGGATATGGCCCATTCTGCAACTGCTCATCTATATGTCTACAACGCTGGTACCGCTGGCGTTACCGCTGAGCATATTACTGGCCTCCATCATGACATTTGGTGATATGGGCGAGAATTTTGAGCTGGTGGCCATAAAATCATCCGGTATATCGTTGCTGCGGTTCATGCGGCCATTGGTGATCTTTATGATCTTTGTGGCAGGGACTGCATTTATTTTCAGTAATAATGTGATACCTGTGGCCAACCTTAAAGCCTTGTCCCTGCTGTATGATGTGCGCAACTCGAAGCCAACGCTCAATATCCGCCCTGACCAATTCAATAACGAGATACATGGCTTCTCTATAAGGGTGGGCAGCAAGGATGAGGATGGCAATACCATACATGACGTGATGATCTATGACCATAACGATATGGCCGGCAATACCAAGCTGATATTGGCGAAAGAGGGGCAAATGATCGCATCACCAGACAAGCAATCCCTCATTTTCAAATTAAAAGATGGCTGGCGTTATGAGGAAGGTTACAACCATGGCATTAATGACATGACCCAAACAAGGATGCACTTTGCACATTGGGATAAAGTGTTCGACCTGTCGTCTTTTAAGTTTACACGCACTAATGAGGACATGTTCAAAAATGCATACCAGATGATGAATGTATCGCAACTATCGACAACCATCGATAGTCTGCGTCGGTACAAAACAAGGGTATTTACTACTGTAGGCACAGGCATTGCACCCTATATTACTTACAACAATACCTCTAAGGAAAGTAAACAGATAACAACAACGATCAAACAAAAAGGACACATACGCACGTATGACTCTTCTTTCCTGCAACTGGTGCCTGACTCATCGCGTGTAGCTGTCTTGCAAACGGCCGCCAATAATCTGCACAGCTTTAAATCGCTGATGGATATTAACTCATTAGACAAGATGTTGCAGCAGGAAAATTTTATAAAATACGATATTGAATGGCATAAGAAATTCACGCTGTCGTTTGCCTGCATATTGCTGTTCCTTATCGGCGCACCGCTTGGGGCCATTATCCGCAAGGGCGGCCTGGGTATGCCACTGATCATTGCCATTATATTCTTCATGCTGTTTTATGTCTTGAACATAGTGGGCGAAAAACTGGCCAAAGCAGGCTCAGTGATCCCATGGATAGGTATGTGGATGTCTACTATTCTGCTGCTGCCTATAGCGCTGTTCCTGATCAATTCGGCAAGAAATGATTCGAGGATATTTACCAAAGAATTGTATTTGAAAATATTTCAGTTTTTTAAAAATATCTTTGTACCCAAAAGCAGCACAGTTGAATAAAAGCCGTGAGCTACCATACAACCCGTTCTTCATCATTCCGTTTTTGGCTTGGGTGCTTGCCGGGGGTATTCTATTGGCTTGCTTCAGCAGAGTGGAACTGTTCGCGTTCATCAACCTGCACCATTCGCCTTTTGCAGACGGGCTGATGTATTACGCCACTTATATGGGCCAGGTAGAAGTGATCATACCCGGACTGCTGCTGGTAAGTTTGATAAAGAAAAACCGGAACTGGTGGTATTTTGTAACCGCAGCACTGTGCAACCTCGTGCCTTTGCTGATACAGCAGTGTTTCAAATCTTATTTTGACGCTATACGTCCGATGACCTATTTCCATAAAGCCGCATGGATACATGTATTGCCGGACTGGCCTATACTTTTCAATCATAGTTTTCCATCGGGGCACAGCCAGGGGGCATTCAGTTTTTTTTGTTTCCTGTCTTTGCTTCTATCCGGCACAAATAAAAAGGCCGGGATATTATTCTTTTTACTTGCCATTACCACCTGCTATTCGCGGGTATACCTGACTGCTCATTTTTTTGACGACATTTATGCCGGCAGTATCATAGGCACAGTGACCACAACAATTATCTTTGCTGTGATGCTCAAATACAAGAAGCACTTTTTCAAAAAAGGCACTTTTGCATAGACGTATGCCGAACTATTTACGATACAGCATCATTATTGCAGCAGGAAGCCTGTTGTTCTTCCCCTTGCTGGGGCACGTGCATTTATTTGACTGGGATGAGATCAATTTTGCGGAATGTGCCAGGGAGATGATCGTATCCAAGGACTATTTGCGGGCACAAATAGATTTCATGCCTTTCTGGGAGAAACCACCTTTGTTCATCTGGATGCAGGTATTGGCAATGAAAATATTTGGCGTTGGCGCTTATGCGGCCCGGTTCCCTAATGCGTTGATAGGCGTAACGACGCTTGCAACGCTTTTTTATGCCGGCAAGCGGGTGATGAACGAAAAAATGGCATCGTGGTGGGTATTGCTTTATGCGGCTACCTGGTTACCACATTTTTATTTCAAGTCAGGCATCATTGACCCTACCTTCAATTTCTTTATTTTTCTTTCTTTTTTCCAGGTACATCTTACCGGATTTGCAACCCGCAAGAAGCTGCACGCAATATTAGCGGGCCTTTTCCTGGGGCTGGCTGTATTAATTAAAGGACCCGTAGCGATATTGGTAGCTTTACTGGCATTTGTTGTTTACGTTATTGTGAACAGGGGATTGAATTACCTAAAAGGCATCTACCTGTTATTGATAGCAACGTTTGCTCTGCTTCCTGTGCTTTTGTGGCTGGGAACAGCAGTGATTCATTATGGTGCAGATTACGGGAGCTGGTTCCTGAAGGAGTTTTTGTCTTACCAGGTAAGACTGTTCAGCACAGAGGATGCAGATCATGGCGGGCCGTTCTATTACCATTTCATTGTGCTGCTGCTGGGTTGTTTTCCTGCGTCTATATTCCTGTTTCAGTATAACAGGAAAAGGGTCAGTCATAATGCGCATACACATGACTTCACCCGGTGGATGTGGATATTATTCTGGGTGGTACTTATTTTGTTTTCGATAGTAAAGACCAAGATTGTACATTATTCTTCACTGTGCTACTTCCCGCTTACCTACCTGGGCGCTCTACAGCTATACCACCTGGGCAATGACAGTGCACAGCTAAAGAAAGGTATAAGGGTACTATTGCTTTCTATTGGTTCGCTATTGGCTGTAGTGATCACCTTGCTGCCGGTTGTAGGGCTGAATAAGGAAAGACTGACCCCATACATCCAAGACCCTTTTGCCGTGGGTAATTTACAGGCTAATGTATCCTGGAGCTATACGGAATGCGGCTGGGGAATAATTTATCTCATTGGTATATGGGTAGCAGCGGCAATGATCAGAAAAGATTTTCGTAAGGGTATGATCGTTTTATGTTTGCTACAGGTAATGATCATACAGGTAACCGTACTTCATTTTACACCAAAAATAGAAGCCTACTCCCAAGGGGCAGCAATAGATTACTTTAAACGATTTGAAGGCAAGGATGTATACGTTCAGCCCCTTGGTTATAAGAGCTACGCCAATCTCTTTTATACCCAAAAAACAGCAGCGACAGACAGTAATTATTACACCTATAAGTTAGATAGCAAGGGTAGCCAAAAGGAACCAATACCGAATGAAGCATGGCTGATAGGTGGAAAAACGGATAAGCCTGTATACTTCATCAGCAAAATACAGGACAGTGCCAAATATGCAAAATTGCCCGAATTGATCGTAACCGGCAGCAGTAATGGTTTTGTGTTTTACAAGAAAAAGTAACAGATTTACACGGGTAAAACACCCTAAATTTGGTGAAATCTCAAAATATATTGATATTTATGAGGGGTAATTGATAATTTTCATATTTTTATCGCCTTATTAAAACGGAATACCTGCATGCAGTTTGAAAAGGTCAAAAAATTTATCCTTGATAAGCTCAAGAAAGAACTGGCCAAAAACCTAACTTATCATAGCCTGGGGCATATAAAGGATGTGTTTGCAGCGGCCGAAAATATTGCGGGGTTAGAAAAGATAACAGGAGAAGACCTTACATTGCTTCTTACCGCCGTATTGTTTCATGATTCGGGATTTATTGAATCTCAAAAGGATCATGAGCGCCTGTCGTGTGAAATTGCCCAGGAATACCTGCCACAATTCGATTATACCCCCGGCCAAATAGATTGCGTATGCGGTATGATCATGGCTACACAAATACCACAATCACCAAAAAACAAATTGGAAGAGATCATTTGTGATGCCGACCTTGACTACCTGGGCAGGGATGACTTTTTCAAGATAGGCGATAGCCTTTATAGTGAATTGCGCATGTATGGCATCCTGAACAACGAACTGGAATGGAATAAACTACAGGTGAAATTCCTGGAGAACCATCATTATTTCACGCCGTCAGCAAAGAAACTGAGAAAAGAAAAGAAAGCAGCCAACCTGCTTATCGTGAAGTCTAAGATCAAGTAATAATGACCAAATTAATAAAACAACTCCCGCACAGCGTGCAGGATACTATATACGCCGTCACAGGTACGTTGATCACCGGCTTTGCACTTAAAGGGCTTCTTATACCTAATGATTTCCTTGATGGCGGAGTGACCGGCATCTCCCTTCTGCTGCATGAACTTTATCATGTGAACATAGCTTGGGTGATCGTAGCTCTGAATATCCCGCTTATCCTTGCCGGAGCGTATCATGTAAACAAGCGTTTTGCCTTAAAGACCCTGGCCTGTGTTGTAGGCCTGGGCCTTTGCCTGGCATTCATACATTACCCTGTGATCACTACTGAAAAATATGACAAAATACTTGTGGCGTTATTCGGCGGGTTCTTCCTCGGCATAGGCATAGGGCTTGCCATGCGTGCAGGCTGTGCTATTGACGGTATAGAGGTATTGGCATTGTATACACTCAAAAGGAGCAGTTTTACGATCAGCGAGATCATTCTCGGACTTAATGTGATCATCTTCCTGATCGCGGCTATGAAACTAGGGCTGGTGATCTCTTTTTATTCTATGCTCACCTATTATGTGGCATCCCGCACGATAGACTATGTGGTTGAGGGCCTTGAAGAATATACGGGAGTTACGATCATCTCAGGAAAAAGCGAAGAAATAAAAGAACAACTTGTAATAAAACTGGGTAAAGGCATTACTGTATATAAAGGCGAAAGAGGCTTTCTGAAGGACAATTTCAAACATCATGCTGCCTGCGATATTGTATTCACAGTGGTGACGCGACTTGAAGTGCGCCGACTTAAGAACATGATCCATACGATAGACCCCAACGCCTTCGTTTTTACGAATACTATTAAAGAGGTAGCGGGCAGCGGCGGCGTGATCAAGCACCATAAAGGACATTAGAGTGGAAAAACCTGAGGGGCATATTCCAAATTCCAGGGTTTAAATGTCAAATACAAGCGACCACCGGAAGCATCAAATCCGAGGCTGACCTTCTCATCTATAGGCTAAACTCCCTGTGGCTTTACCTACATTAGTGAATTCATTTCCCAATCCAAACAATTATCTTTGCTGCATGACAAGAGATACCGCCATATTCGACCTGATAGACCAGGAACTGCTGCGCCAGCGCCGTGGCCTTGAGCTGATCGCTTCTGAAAACTTCACGAGCATGCAGGTAATGCAGGCTATGGGCAGTGTAATGACCAATAAATATGCCGAAGGGTATCCCGGAAGGCGTTATTATGGCGGCTGCGAGATAGTGGATATGAGCGAACAACTGGCGATAGACAGGGCAAAAGAAATTTTCGGTGTAGACTATGCCAATGTGCAGCCCCATAGCGGCGCACAAGCCAATGCCGCCCTTATGCTGGCATTATTGAATCCCGGCGATACGATCATGGGCCTGGACCTGAGCATGGGAGGACACCTGACGCATGGCTCTTCAGTGAATTTCTCAGGCAAGCTATATAAAGCAGTGCATTATGGGGTAAAGAAAGAAAATGGCCTCGTTGATTATGATATGATGGAGCAGCAGGCACATAAACATAAACCGAAGCTTGTTATCTGCGGTGCATCTGCCTATAGCCGCGACTGGAACTACATACGCATCCGCTCTATAGCAGACAGTATAGGAGCGCTAGTGATGGCAGACATCTCCCACCCTGCAGGGCTTATTGCCAAGGGATTGCTGAACAGTCCGTTCGATCATTGCCATTTTGTGACCACCACCACACATAAGACCCTGCGCGGGCCAAGGGGCGGACTCATATTGATGAAAACAGATTTCGAGAACCCCATGGGCCATAAAGGACCTAAAGGCGAGATCCGGATGATGAGCCAACTGATCGACCTTGCCGTATTCCCCGGCACACAAGGCGGCCCACTGGAGCATGTGATCGCAGCGAAGGCTGTATCGTTCCACGAAATTCTACAACCTGAATTCACAACCTATTCAAAACAGGTGATCGCAAACGCACAGGCTTTGGCAAAAGCATTCACAGAAAAAGGGTATGACATTGTATCCGGCGGTACAGATAATCATTTGCTGCTTATAGACTTGCGCAACAAAAACATCAGTGGAAAAAAAGCGGAAAACACCCTGGTGCATGCAGACATTACTATCAATAAGAACATGGTGCCCTTTGATGATAAATCGCCCTTTGTGACGTCGGGTATACGCGTAGGCGTACCGGCGGTAACGACCCGCGGACTAAAGGAAATCGATATGCAGCAGATCGTGAACTGGCTAGACCGTGTACTGATGGCACCTGATGACGAACAATTAATACACCGCGTAAAAGGCGAGGTGAATGAATTCATGAAAGGCTTTCCTATGTACCCGGAATGGGGTAAATAACGGATCAACTATTAACACAAAGCCCTTGCAGGAAATACTGCAAGGGCTTTGTGTTATACCTTATAAAACTGCCTACTTTGTGTAGCTGAGGTCTGTGACCAGTTTTTCGGGCAGTTTTGGAAGCATGTGCCTTGGCAGCAGGAAAGAGGTAAGCTCAGAAAGTTCTTTAAACACATAATGACTGTCGGCAGCGCCACGAAGATATTCGGCACCTGTGCTACCACCTGTCCCTACCCTCTTGCCTATTGTACGCTGTACCATGTGAATGTGCCTGTGACGCCACATAGAAAGCTGCTCATCTATTTCCAGCAGTGTATTCAACAGCTCATAAGGCAGTTGCAACAAAGGATGATCCCTGTACAACATTATGAACAGGGCACTCCTCGAAGCATCAGCATTAAAAGACCTTCCCGCCGGATAGGCGTCATCGTTGATGAACAACGCGTCAAACATTGTTAGATTCTGCTGCTCAGCGGGAGAAAGACTGAGTAGATATGCCTCTCTGTATTTTTTCCAGAAAGAGGCATTGCCATGCTCCTGCCAATAGGATGCATCTTTTACAAAAGGCATACGCTCCAGCCATTTATTGAGCAGCAACAACAAAGACTGCTCCTCTTCTGCCTTCTTTACACGAGCAATGTCTTCGGGAGTGAGTTGAGAAAGATAGTATGCCTTGCCGTGCCTGTTTTCATAATTCAGGCCAAGAGTTGCTTCTATCATTTTGAACTGTATGCTTTGAAAGCCGGAGGCGGGGCGCAGCAAGTCGCGAAAGTCAAGAAAGTCTAAGGCTGTCATCGTTTCCAACACCCCCATCTGCGTAACCGCGATCTCGAGTATGCCGCATACCCGCTTCAGCCTGTGCAGGCTGTTATAAATATCGGGTGCATTGTTTTTGATATTCGGCTGTTTAAAAATATCTCTTACAATACCAAGTTCATGCAGTATTTGTTTGAACCATAATTCATAGGTCTGGTGTATAATGATGAACAGCATTTCATCGTCAGCCCTGATGCCTTCCTTTGCACTTTCAGGGTCTTGCGCATTGAGTATCTTACCCAATTGCAGGTAGTCGCTATAGTAAACGGGCCCGCGTTCCTTCTTTTCCATGGGGTTAAATTAATAAAAGTTGGCGCAAGCATAAAATTTTGATGGCTGATATATGTCAGGCACAATTTTTTAGCAGCTAATATGCAGTGTTTTTCGTGTTTTCATGATAATTTTATAGTGTTTTAAGTAAAGAAGAAAAATATGAATAGTGAATTTCTGCCGCCTGTCAGTATGCAAGCGATAAAAGATGCCCACGAGGCCGGAGATGAAGATGCATTTTACGACTTATTGGCTCAGCCATTGCACGAAGAACTGTACAAACGAAAAACATTTGACTTCCTGGACGAATTGTCAGATGGCCAGCAGTTATTGATAGCCTATGATTATTTGCGTATGCAAGTTGGGCAGGGTGGGTTTATACAGTTCATACAAAACGGGTATGTGGGGCTGCTACCCTCCATGATCGAGCAACTCTACAAATTCAACATCGGTTATATGGCGCAGATATTGGACGATGTACTTAAAGTATACGTACTGAACAGAGAGCTGTTTGAAAAATCAACAACAGTAGAAGAGTTTGCGCGATTGTATGACGAGCTGAAAGAATTTGAAGAGTTGGATGCCCGTTTTGCAAAGCTTACCGATGCTACTGTAAAAAAAATGCTTACCTATGCCTTATCACATTTAAGCGAATTTGCTGCACCGATCAACGATAAGAACCTGTAAAAAATGAAAGCAATCATCCTTCAGTCAATACTAGTTTTAAGCGCTGTACCCTGTTTTGCTCAGCAGCGACAACCGGTTATTGTTACAGATAGTATTTTCATCAGGCCATATTCATTCACAACTGCGATCGCAAAACCTGCAAATACCTCTACAGCCATTCCGCAAAATCTTTACACTCAATATCTTCCCTTCTTTTGCCGGCAAGAGCTAAAGATGCAGCAGGCGCATGTCCCCATCACCTTCAGACTGGGAAGTATGGAGAACTGCAACGTGCTGGAGCAAAAGCCGGGGTATAGATAAGCTATAAATGAAAATGATCAAGTACCGCCTGTGGCACCTGTAGCCCCATATCCTTCATCTTCTTAGCCTGTTCTTTGGCTTTATCGTCATGATCGGTATCGAGATAAAGAACCAATAGATTATTATTGCCAGTCGCATCGTCTTTTTCCACTTTCAGATAGCGCTCCAGGTATGCAATTGCTGCAGTATAATCTTTGCGCTCTATAGCTACCCTTGCAAGATAAAAATCGCATTTGTAATAACCCGTGATCTTTTGCTCAGCCAGTAAGTATGGCTCCGATGCCTGAACTGAATCTTTATTCTGTAAGTCGACAGCATAAATATAATTCACATAGCGCTCCTTCGGGTTGAGCGAAAATGCCTTGTGAAATAGTTGATTCGATTTTTCAGGGTCCGTAACCCGTGCAGCGAGCATCATATTTGCATACGATGAATGAGGAGCAGTTTCGGCGGCCTGGGTCCAGAAAGCAAGTGGGTCTTTAAAACTTTGCTGGTAGCTGAAATTCAGGCCCGCAAACAAGCACATCATACCGATGCCACCTGCCAGCAATTGCCTGTCGGTGAGTTTATTCTGAAACAACGATGTTTGTGACAATAGCAGCAAAACACCGATCATTGGTAAGTACAAACGATATTCGTAAGTCTGCTCACTTAATTCTCTTGGCACAATGAATACAGGAAAAAGAAAAAGAAAAAAAACAGAGGATCCAGCAATGATCATTTTATTATTCCGGTTCGCATTGAGATACAAGAGCACCCCTAATACCAGGGCAGCTATGATACCAAAATAATATACTGTATCCTCCTGTAAGGGAAACACGCTAAGATTAAATGGAAAGAATATCTTACCGAGGTATTGTAGCGACAAAGGCAAACGATGTAGGAAATCACGCGGCATATTGGCCACAGAAACCGCTGCATGGGAAGACAATACCAGTGACCTGGCAGTGAACCATACTGCATAACAAGCTACCCATACAATATACTGAATGAGCATCGCCCTGCTCTGCCATTTTTCCTGCAACAGCACAACCAGCAAAACAAATGCTACCGGAGCTGCAGCAATAGCTGTTTCTTTAGTAAACAAGGCGAGGAGCAGAAATAAAGCAGCCAATATGAGGTGTTTTACCCTTTGGGTGTTTACATAATCAACAGACTTGATGAAAAATAAAATTACAAATATGGCCAAAATGGTTTCCACCCTGGCACATATCCACGCCACAGCCTCAGTAAGCACCGGATGCACCGCAAATAAAGCCGCGAGTATAAAGCTATGCATTTCCTTAACCCCCAGCTTTACCAGCAGCTTAAAAAGCAACGTAACACAGAGTACATGCAGCAATATATTAACAAGATGAAATAAGGCAATATTCTTACCATGATCAGCGAGCTGGTAATTCAATATCATAGCATCTGTAGCAATGGGGCGGTAATATTGATCGGCCTGTGTACCGAAGATAGTATGTTGAAACGATGCGAAGACATTGGAGATGTCTTCATTGATATTGTGAAAAGTGTTGATCGCAATGCCGTCATCCAGGTCGGTTTCCCCCATTGATATGGTGGGTATGTAGATCGCAAAAGCAATGATCGCCAACCACAATAGCGGATATTTCAGCGTGAATTTCTTCGGCAGTTGAATAGATGAAACTGACTTGGCTGCAATCTTGCTCAAACAGGTTGAATTATACTTAGCCGAAATTACAATGTATAATCGAGATATTAAAGCCCCAATTTCTGCAAAAGTTGGGGAGGAACGTCCAACCCGGCTAGTTTCATTTTTTTTGCCTGGGCTGTTGCCATGCCAGGTTGTTGCGTATCGATATATAAAAGCAGGAGGTTGTTATTGGCGATCTTATTTGTCGGATCTGTTTTCAGGTAATCCTGCAAATACTTAACAGCTCCGTTAAAATCTTTCTTCTCAATAGCTACCCTGGCGAGATAAAAATCACATTGATAATAATTGGAGATACGCTTTTCGGTAAGCAGGTATGGCTCTGATGCCAGTACCGAGTCCTTCTGCTGCAGCATTTCGCCCATGTAGTAGTTGAGGTACTTCTCTTTCGGATTCAACTGATATGCCCTGCGAAATAGCTCACAGGACCGTGCAAAGTCGTCCTTGTCCAAACGGGAAGCGAGCATCATGGTTGCATAAGCCGAGTGGGGGGATGTAGCCATAGCGTCTGTCCAGAAAGTAAGCGGGTCTTGAAAATTTTTCTGGTGTCGGTAATTGAGCACAGCCAGAACGCCTGCTAATGCAAGGCCGCCAATAAGCACTTGCTTGTCAGTAAATTTGTTACTTAATAAAATAGTTTGGGGAAGGAGCAATAAGATGCCTACTATAGGCAAGTAGAGGCGATGCTCAAAAGATTGCTCATTCAGATTATTGGGAACGAACAATACCGGCAATAAGAACAACAGGAATACAGCAACACCACTAAATATAACCTGTGTATTTTTTTGTTTCGCAAGAAAAATGGCAGCAGCAAGCAACAGCAGGGCAGCGATACCATAATAATAAACAGTATCCTGCTGAGTAGGGAATACACTTAAATTGACCGGCAATATTACCTTACCAAGGTATTGCAGGATCAGTGGCAACCTGCCCAAAAAATCATGCGCTACCTGTGCCGGGAATATTTGCGTTTGGATGGTTGCAGTGGACCTTACTGCATACCATAATACAAAGCACCCTGCCCATACCGCATACTGTATGAGATTATTCTTATCGTTCCATTTTTTCTGCAGTACAAATACGAGCAACACAAATGCTACCGGCGCGGCGAATACGGCTGTTTCTTTAGTGAAGTATGCGGGTATCAGGGACAGGGCCGCATATACCAGATGCTTTGCTTTTCCGCCATCAGCGTAGGTGATCGAAAAGATGAGAAAGGAGAACACAAATATTGCGAGCAGCAGGTCGTTTCTGCCAGGTATCCATGCTACGGCTTGCGACAGTACAGGATGAACAGCAAATACCAGGCATAAAAGAAAAGCATGCAATTCTTTGATAGCCAGCTTGCGAAATAACTTATAAAGTAACAAAACAGAGCCAAGGTGCAGCAATACATTAATGACATGATAGCTGACTATGTTTTGTCCGTGATCGCTGACCTGGTAATTGAGTATCATGGAGTCCATGAACAGAGGACGGTAATATGGGTCTTTCACTGCATCAAAGAGTCCCCGGTGAAACGATGCCACCAGGTTTTGCAGATCCTCGTTGTATTGATGAAAGTCGCGAATGAAAATGGAATCATCGAGCTCCGTAAGGCCAAAAGAAAATGAAGTAAAATATACCACGAATACTGCCAGTGCCAGCCATAGCATAGGATAAGGCACATTGAATGCAACAGGCGCAGTTGTTGCTATAGGCCCTGCAATTGGGGATTTAGCTATGGGTTGTTTTAATCTATTCTTGCTCACCTTCGTATAAATAATTCAGTTGCCCCATTTTCATAAGGCAACTGAAATAATTAGAGTATAGCTATTATGCCTTTATGCTTAGTGTGTTCCTATATCAGAGTGTGTGCCATGCTCATCAAGCAGGCCTTTTGCGGTATTCACGTCGCTTTCGCTGCCGTGTATTACCACGAGAAATTTACCGGCGGCAAGGGCATCATGATATTTTTTTGAATCTTCATGCCTGATGCCCATGGTTGTAGATATTGCCGAAGCTATTCCACCTCCGATCAGTCCGAAATCGAACCCGGCTACAGCACCTACCAACGCACCTGCTGCATAAAGAAATCCAACGCCGGGAATGGCAAACATTCCAATACCCGTAAGCACGCCAAGGGTAGTACCTAAAACGGCACCTGTAGCCAGCCCACCGGCCTTTATGGGATTATGCTCGGTAATGTGCATACTTTTATCTACATCTTCGGTATGCGTCAATCCTATAATAGAAACTTCATTTACCGGAAAATTCTGATCTTTTAATTTCTGCACGGCTTCCACTGCGAGGTCGTGATTATCGTATATACCAATAGTTGCATTCATAGATTTAAAATTTGGATAAAAATAAGTTTTTTCAATCACTATATTCATAGTTTTCCGAAAAAGTGATTTTAGTCATGTTTTGCTGAGATTTCATGGCATAATATTACTATCCAGAACAATAAATCTCCTTTATTATGAAACGGATCTGCATTGCGTTCCTATTTACTACCATATCAGTTCTGTCGTTTGCACAGGATAAGCCTACTACACATAAAAAACGCAAGCACAAAACCACACACATCGCTAAAAAAACGTTGCCGGGATGGGCAATAGCGCATAATTATGATGCGACGGCCCATGTATATTTTCCCGATTATTATACCTTTTATGACCCAACAAGGGGCGGCTATCTTTATTGGGAGAAAGGCAAGTATGTTTTCACCCCAGCCTTACCTCCATTCCTTGAAAAAGTGGATATGAATAAAAGCAGGGTACAAATTTTGAAAAACCTGAGCCTGGACCTGCACCCTGAGCGCGACTATCCGCATTATATGAAGCTATACCCTGCAGACCATGAAAATAATATGGTGCCTGTACCTATCCCGGGCAATCCGGCACAATAAAGTAATTCTTTCTTTATTATTTTTGATGCACGCAAATGCTTAAATTTGCGATAATTCCATTGCATCTACTTACATTATGAAGTTTACATTTTATGGCCATTCCTGCTTCGGCGTCGAAACGGGAGGTGTGAAGATTTTATTTGACCCATTCGTTACCGGCAATGAGCTTGCCAAAGGCAAGGTTGATGTCGATAGTATTGAGGCAGATTATATATTAGTATCCCATGGCCATGGCGACCATGTAGGGGATCTAGTTTCTATTGCCAAGCGCACAGGAGCGAAAGTGATCGCGGCGTATGAAGTGATCAACTGGGTACAGGCGCAGGGAGTAACGAATATACACCCGATAAATTTCGGGTCGGCACATTTTGACTTCGGCAAACTACACTTTTTACCTGCATGGCACAGCAGCGCAATGCCGGGCGGTGAGTATGGTGGTAATCCCGGCGGTTTTTTGGTGCATGGTAAGGAAGCTAACTTCTACTACAGCGGCGATACCTGCCTGATGATGGATATGCAACTGATACCCCACTACGCAAAGCTGGATTTCGCAATACTGCCGGTAGGCGGCAATTTCACCATGGATGCTGATGATGCGGTGATCGCGGCAGATTTTATTAAATGCGGCAAGATCATTGGCGTGCATTTTGACACTTTCGGATACATTAAGATAGACCACAACAAGGCCAGGGAAATATTCAACAAGACAGGCAAAGAATTAATATTACCGGAAATAGGAGAAACGATTACCTTGTAATTCTATTGAGCGATCATAAAACAAAAAATAACAACCCATAGCGGGAGTGTATATGGCTAAAGTAATAGCAATAGCTAATCAAAAAGGCGGAGTAGGCAAAACGACCACCGCAATAAACCTTGCGGCAAGCCTTGCCGTACTGGAATATAAAACATTGTTGGTGGATGCAGACCCCCAAGCCAACAGTACTACGGGAAACGGATTTGACCTGAAGAACATCCAGATCAGCCTGTATGATTGCATGGTGAATGAAACTGCGGCAGCACAGGTGACGCTGGAAACGCAAACCCCTAACCTGAACCTGCTGCCCAGCCACCTGGACCTGGTGGGCGCCGAGATAGAACTGATCAACCATCCTAATCGTGAGTTCGTGCTGCGCAAAGCGCTGGAACCTGAGCTGGCCAATTATGATTTCATTATTATTGATTGCTCTCCGTCACTTGGCCTTATTACGGTAAATGCACTTGCGGCCGCTGATAGTGTAGTGATCCCCGTACAGTGCGAATATTTTGCACTTGAGGGACTAGGCAAACTGCTAAATACCATTAAGATCGTGCAGACCCGCATCAATGCGAACCTGAAAATAGAAGGCATATTGATGACAATGTATGATGGCCGTCTGCGCTTGTCGAACCAGGTAGTAGAGGAGATCAAAAACCACTTTGGGGACCTGGTGTTCAATACTATACTTCACCGCAATACAAGACTGGGCGAAGCGCCAAGCTTTGGTATGCCTGCCCTGCTTTATGACGCAGAAAGCACAGGAGCGATCAACTACCTGAACCTGGCCAAGGAGATATTGCAGAAGAACAACATGACAAAAATTAAAAACGAAGACAAAATATTAGAAACTGATGAGCACGGCGCCGACCAATAAAAAACAAGGACTTGGCAAAGGTATCCGGGCACTGCTTGATACCATTGACGACGAAATACAGGCACCAAAAAGCAATGTGCCCGCTGTATCGGGGCAAAATGCCAACGCCACTGCACGCATTCCGCTCAGCCTCATAGAAGTAAACCCAAAACAGCCGCGCCGTGATTTTGATGCGCATGCTCTGGCCGAATTGTCTGAAAGTATAAAGCTGCATGATATTATACAGCCTATAACTGTCATAAGGATCGGACAAAGCAAATACCAACTTATCTCGGGTGAGCGCAGGCTACGTGCAGCTACTATGGCAGGCCTGGCTGATATACCTGCATATATACGTACTGCAGACAGCCAGGGAATGCTGGAAATGGCCTTACTGGAAAACCTGCAACGGGAGAACCTTAATGCCATAGAAATAGCCCTCAGCTACCGCCAACTTATGGATGAGTGCGGACTGACGCAAGAGGTAGTAGCAGACAGGATGAAAAAAGAGCGGAGCACAGTGGCCAATTACCTGCGCCTGCTGAAACTGCCGCCTGATATACAAAAAGCAGTACGAGATGGAAAGCTGAGTATGGGCCACGCCCGTGCTATTATAGCCCTTGAGCATGTGGAGCAACAACTGCATGTGTTTCACGAAACGCTGGAGAAAGGCCTTTCGGTAAGGCAAGTGGAACAATTGGTAAAAGACGTAGCCGCCAATCATCATCACAACCAGACACCTGGATCAGTGAAGGTACCCGCAGCAAAACTCCCCCCTGCGTATAAGCGTATAGAAGATAATATGGCTTCTCACTTTTCAACTAAGGTAAAACTGGACAGGAAGAAAAATGGCAAGGGTTCTTTACTGATAGAATTCTACAGTGATGAAGACCTGGAGCGGATCATGGACAAAATGAGTATGTAAAATATTAAAGCCCCGAAAGGGGCTTTTTTGTATAACGAGTTAATGAGCAATATGGATGCTACGGAAGATATTTCAGGAGAGGTAAACCAATCGGGGATACCTGAGCACTGGGAGCGCGATGCCAAAGACCACCAGAAGGCCTATAAATACCTGCTGGAGAAAGGTAATTTCAATAAAATGCTCCGTGTATTGCCCGACCTGCACGAGGAAGCTTTCGCCAAGATCGATTGCCTGCAATGTGCCAATTGTTGTAAAAACCACTCTCCACGCTTCAAGCAGCCGGATATAAAGCGCATAGCAAGAGTGCTGCATATAAAAGAAGGCGACCTTGTAAGCCAGTACCTGAAGATAGATGAAGAAGGCGATTATGTAACGAGGCAGAAGCCCTGTCCGTTTCTTGCTGACGACAATACCTGCAACATCTATGATGACAGGCCGAGCGATTGCCGGCGCTACCCCTATACAGATGAAGATGTGCTGCTGAAACGTGTGCAACTTACATTAAAGAACACAACTGTGTGCCCAATCACCTTCACTGTGATGGAACAGTTGCTGCGGATGAACCCCACTCAAAACAAACCATAAAAAACCGCCCTGATATATATATCAGGGCGGGAAAATTGATTGTTGTTTAAAAGTTAGTGTATTGCTGGCTGCGGAGCGCCTGCAGGCCTTGTTGGAGCCACAGGCCTTGTAGACTCATATTTTTTGTATTGATCCGCAGTAAGAATGGTTTTCATCTGCTGATCCTGGTACATGTGCATCTGCATTACCTGGCCTTCGCCTGGCTGTGCTCCTGCCGATCTCAAAGCCATCATTTGGTTAGACATATTCAGTTGTACATCATAAACCTTCTTATATTGCTCCGCATTAAGACCCAATTGTTTTTCATACATCTTGGTGTTCTTTTCAGCCATGTGCTGAGCCATAACCTGGTTATTAGCTGCATTAGCTGATGCTGGCGCCGATGCACTTGCTGCGTGTTGCGCGTATGACATCACAGATGCTGATGCTACCAATGCGCAAGTAATGATCATTTTTTTCATATTTATGGATTTTAATGGTTTTTAATTAGATACTAAATTACTGCAATTATTCTAAAAACAAACAAAAGTAATTAAAAAAAATTATTAAATATTGCACTCCACCACCAAAAACCAATACAGTAGCACCATACAGAGCTTTAACATCATTAACGCGAGTAACAGGTTTTTAAATTGCGAGTTAATATTTTTTATCTATATTTAATAGCAGTCAGTTCTGTTTATTACCGAAAAAAGCTAAAAATCAGGATATAACAAGTATTTTTTGCGGATCTTCTTAAAAGCCGAAATATCATCTTTCCATCCATCCCTTATATGCGATTCGCTATCACCATTGATAATCTGTGTTTTTAGTTTTGAAGTGCCGGAAAGCTTTACAAAAAATGGCGTGAAAAATTTTTCTTTGTCGGGATAGGCATTGTAAGCTTCTATAAGCCATTTCAAACAAAACTTGTTATTTATCTCGCGCAGCACTTCATTTTCATCATTGCCAATAAGAGTACCAAAACATTGCTTATTGTCGTAAGGAGGGCTTTTTGCGCCTGCTCCGGAATGAGGAGTGAACGAATAAGTAAACTTACCCTGAAACCCGGGGCAACCAAATTGCTGAAAAGGCAATAAAGTGCCTCGCCCTACACTAACAGGGGTACCCTCAAAAAGGCACAATGACGGGTAAGCATATACTGCAGCCATGGTACGCAGGTTAGGGGATGGCGCCACGGGCAAACGATATTTTTTGGGATGTGCATAGTTATAACATTTGATCACCGTGAGATCAAGTGAGTCTGCTTTGTGAAACCATTGTTCTCCTTTTATCATTGCTGCATATTCGCCTGCCGTCATCCCATACACAACCGGTATTGGCTGCATACCCACAAACGATCTGTTCTCTTTTTCGAGTACAGGGCCATCCACGTAAAAACCATTCGGGTTGGGCCGATCCAAAACTATAAATTGCCTGCCTTGCTCAGCGCAAGCCTCCATGCAATATTCAAGCGTAGATATATAGGTATAGAACCGAAGCCCGACATCCTGCAGATCATAAACTACAATATCTACATCGGCAATATCCTTTTCTGTTGGCTTCTTATGGCTACCATATAAAGAGATGACAGGTATATTTGTTGCACTGTCTATTATATTATCCACCTTAACCCCTGCATCCTCTTTCCCCCTAAAGCCATGCTCAGGGACAAAAATTTCTACTATATGGATATTATTCTTCAGCATCAGGTCAAGCAAAGAGACATTACCTATTACTGATGTCTGGTTGATGACAAGTGCCACTTTTTTACCTTTGAGCAGCGGCAGGTAGGCATCGGGCTTTGCATCTGCAGGAACAATAGTGGTGTCAAATATGCTGGCAGCATAGCCAATTGACGGCAGCAACAGAAATAAAACGAAGAGATATTTGGTAAAATGCGGCCACATAACGCAACTATTTTTCATAAAGATAACCCTGCAATTATGATATTAATGTACCTTGCACCCTTTATTTATTTTTAAACGCAATTATATGCAACAAGTACAAAAGGGCGACCAGGTAAAGGTACACTACCACGGCAAATTAACGGATGGCACTACATTTGATAGCTCCCAGGGACGCGAGCCACTCCAATTCACAGCCGGAAGCGGACAGGTGATCAAAGGATTTGATGATGCCGTGATCGGCATGACGGCGGGTGATAAAAAAACTGTGAACATTCCTGTGAATGAGGCTTATGGCGAGCGTGATGATAATATGACCATGGAGTATCCTGTCAGTGATTTCCCGGCTGACATGAAACCTGAAGTAGGCATGGAACTGCAAATGGGCGATAATACAGGTAATGTTTTCCCTGTAGTGATCACCGAAGTAAATGGTGATATGGTAATGCTTGATGCCAACCACCCACTGGCTGGCAAAGACCTCATTTTCGACCTGGAACTTGTGGCGATTGGATAATCTCAAATTCAAAGAATTACACAATAAAAATGGCGGTAGAAATACCGCCATTTTTATTATGTATCAATCTGTTGACCAGCATTATTCCCTAACCAGTTGTGCGGTCATTTTTTTATTGCCTTCGCTATTCAACACCTGCAATATATACATTCCCGCAGCCAAGCCACTGACATGAAAAGCCTGTGTACCGTTTTGTGCCGCAGTCCATGTCGGACTTACCTGACGGCCTACTATATCATAAACAGCTACCTTATCTGATTCCATCAAACCTGAAACAGTAATATCTTCAACAAAAGGATTGGGCGTAATATCAATAGCCGGATTCAACTTAACGTCTTTTACGCCAACAGTAGGGTCATAAGTTTTGCGTATGCGCTCGTTATTGGCATCTGCAATAAATATACCACCATAAGCATCTATGGCAAGGCCATACGGATTATATAAGTTAGCTCCCAAGGCAAAGCCAAGATCGCCACCAAAACCAAGTGTGCCATTACCGGCAACAGTTGTGATGATGCCTGTATTATGATCCACTTTGCGTACCACATTGTTATCGGCATCAGCAATATACAAATTACCCACAGTGTCTACAGCAATTCCTTTAGGCGCATTCAACTCGGCACCAATAGCCAATGAACCATCGCCGGTATATCCATAAGTACCCAGGCCGGCGACAGTAGAGATCGTTCCTGTAACATCAACCATACGGATCTTATTATTGCCGTAATCAGTGATGAACACATTACCTGACCTATCAACAGCAACGGTATAAGGGGAATCCAGAGTAGCTGTCACAGCCGGGCCGCCATCACCTAAACTGCCTGCCACACCAGTGCCTGCAATAGTATTAATGACCCCAAACGTATCTATTTTACGTACAGCATGGTTGCCTGCATCTGCAATATACAAGTTACCCGTATCGTCTATTGCGATACCATAAGTTTGACCGAATTGCGCACTTGTAGCAGGGCCGCCATCGCCGGTATACCCATACCCATGCCCACCGGCAACTGTACTGACAATACCAAGAGTGTTCACCTTACGAACCACACCATAACTGGCATCAGTAAAGAAAATGTCGCCTTTTTTATCAACAGCCACCCCATGCGGAGACATGTTGGCGCTAGTAGCATAAGTACCATCGCCGGTATAACCGATAAGGCCGCTACCGGCAACTGTAGTGATAACGCCGGACGTATTTATTTTACGTATCCGGTTGTTATAAAAATCAACTACATACACATTATTCTGCCGATCGAAAGTAACTGCTATCGGGCCGCTAAATTCGGCTGCACTCGCAGCGCCCCCATCACCAGTAAAGCCCACAAAGCCGTTTCCGGCAAACGTATATATGTTTTGTAATTGGGCATACGAAGAAAAAGAAAGGGCAACGAATAAAAAACTGAATAGTGAAATTTTATACTTCATACTAAATGTTTGCTCAAATATAATAAAAGTTGGCGAAAATAGAGGTATCGATACAGCGTAATGATCGCTTTAGGGCGTCAATTTACTTTTTCAGAGTTTTCCCTACTTCATCAGCTAATCTTTCTGCCCAAACAGCATATTCTTTGGCTGATGGATGCAGGCCATCACCGGCGAGGTATTCTTTTTTCTGCCCGTTATCCCTTGTGCTTTGGGTGATCTCTATATAGTGGCATTTATGGGCCAGTGTTATCTCCTTACAAGCAGCGTTGTAGGCATCTATCTCATGTGCTATCTGCTGCCTGTCGCGGCCATCCGCAAATGGGGTTACTCCCCAGTCGGGTATAGATAGTACGAACACATCTTCTGGCTTACCATTGGCATAGGCTATGGCTGTGTTTAATAGCTGTCCATACTCTTCTTTATAATTCTCGACAGTACGACCACGGTACTGATTGTTGACCCCAATCAGCAGGCTCACAAAAGAGAATTTTTCCTGAATATTATGCTCACGGATAGAAGCTGCAAGTTCATCCGTGGTCCACCCGGTGGTGGCGATGATCACCGGATCGGCAACTTCTATATTCTGCTGGTGCAGGAGCGCAACTGCCTGGTGCGGGAAGTTGTCTTTGGAGGATACCTGTTCACCGATAGTATAAGAGTCACCGAGGGCAAGATATGAGTACATAGCTGATCGTTTATGTTGTGCAGACAAATGTAATGCCGAAAGGCATATACCCAAGCATAAAAAGCAACGCATAAAGGATGGCACAAACATACCTATATGTACGACTATTTAATAAAAACAGTTTTGGTATTCACAAACTCCCTGATGCCGAACATGCCAAGCTCTCGGCCATAGCCGCTCTGCTTGATGCCTCCAAAGGGCAGCCGGGCATCTGAATGAACGAACTCATTCACAAAGCAGCTACCTGCATCAAGTTGTTCCGCAGCCAGTTTTTCTGCCCTTGCCCTGTTTTTAGAAATGATACCTCCGCCAAGTCCGTAGATACTGTCATTAGCAATACGAATGGCATCCTGTTCATCCTTAGCCACAATAACTGCCGCTACCGGCCCGAAAAGCTCTTCATCGTAGGCCGGCATCCCTTTCTTTACATTGGTCAATATCGTGGGTGGATAGTAAGCTCCATCTATAGCAGGTATTGTACCTCCACACAGCAATTTTGCACCTTTCTTTACGCTTATTACCACCTGCTCATGGAGTTGATCGCGCAGGTCGTGCCGGGCCATCGGGCCTATCCTGTTGGCCTCATTCATGGGGTCGCCAAAAGTGGCTTTTTTCATTTCGTCGGTATATCTCCTTTCAAATTCTTTGATCACTGCCTTCACCACCACAAAACGTTTTGCAGAGACACAGCTTTGCCCGCTATTTACCAGCCTGCCGCGCACAGCAATTTCTATAGCCACATCCATATCGGCATCTTCAAGTACAATGTACGCATCGCTGCCACCCAGCTCCAGCACCTGTTTTTTTAGATTTCTGCCGGCAGCCTCTGCTACCTTACTGCCGGCAGCAGTGCTGCCGGTAAGGGTCACAGCATGTATAGCTGGGTGTGCTATCAATGCTTCTATACGTGATGATGGCAGTAGCAGCGTTTGCAGTAAACCGTCTACCCCACCCCCTTTCCTGATAATACTTTCTATTGCTCTTGCACAGCCACAAATATTTGAGGCATGTTTCAGCACCATCACATTGCCTGCCATTGCGGCCGGGGCAAAAGCCCTGAACACCTGCCAGTAAGGAAAATTCCACGGCATGATGGCCAGCACAGTACCTAATGGTTTAAAAGTGACGTAGCTCTTCCGGGCATCCGTATCCACCACTTCATCAGCCAAAAATTTTGCACCTTCTTTTGCGTAAAACTCAAGGGTCCTGGCACATTTTTCCACTTCTTCACGGCTCTGTTTTATTGGCTTGCCCATTTCCATTGTCGCCAGTTGCGCCAAGGCTTCTTTTTCCCTGCGAAGTTCTTTGGCAATATTCTTAAGTACCTTTCCCCGTTTACTGAAAGAAAAGCCTCGCCATTGTTCAAAAGTCTTTACAGATGATTTAAGTGTACGATCTACTTTCTTTCCATCATCTTCTTTATAAGTAGCCAGTTCTGTTCCGGTTGCTGGGTTTATGGACTTCATCATTGCAGGCATGGTGTTTTTACCTGCAAAATTAAATAACCTTATTCGTAGAAAACGTTTTATAAATTTGCGGTTCACAATAATTAACAGTCCCATTATTCGCGGACTTCAAATAAATATATATGACCACAGAAAAGATCAAATTTGGCACAGATGGCTGGCGGGCGATCATAGCCCAGGATTTCACAGTATATAACGTGGGCAGGGTAAGCAAAGCCCTTGCAGACTGGCTGCTTAAAGCAGGGGACAAGCCCAGCGTGGTAGTAGGGCATGATTTCCGGTTTGGTGGCGAACTGTTTACAGAAACCGTAGCTAAAGTATTATGTGCCAATGGCGTAAAGGTGCTTTTGGCAAAAGGCTACATCAGCACGCCGATGATATCACTTGGCGTTTTGAAACTTAAAGCCCAGCAGGGTGTCGTGATCACGGCATCTCATAACCCACCATCTTATAATGGCTATAAGCTCAAAGGGCCACATGGCGGTCCTACAAGCCCTAAAGACATTGCCGCAGTAGAGGCATTGATACCTGAAGAGGTAGATCTGCCATCACAATCATTATCTTACTGGGAGGAGCAAGACCTTCTTGAATACGTCAACCTTGAGGACATGTATGTTGACTATATTAAAGAGAAATTCGACTTTAATGTACTGGCACACTCCCCTTTTAAGATCGCTTATGATGCTATGTATGGCGGCGGCCAAAATGTGATCCGCCGCCTACTACCCGGCGCTGTATTATTGCATTGCGAAAACAACCCGGGCTTCAATGGCCAGGCACCTGAACCATTGGACAAAAACCTACAGGAACTGTCTCGTACTATTGCCACCACACCCGAAATAAAAATAGGCCTCGCCACAGATGGGGATGCCGACAGAATAGGCTTGTATGACGAAGACGGCAATTTTGTCGATGCCCATCACATCATACTACTACTGATCAACTACCTGCATAAATATAAAGGCATGACGGGCAAAGTAGTGATCGCTTTCTCAGTGACAGACCGGGTAAAAAAGCTTTGCGAATATTACGGACTTACTGTTGAAGTGACAGCAATAGGGTTCAAATACATCAGCGAGATCATGGTACATGACGATGTGCTGGTAGGCGGCGAAGAAAGTGGTGGCATAGCCGTTAAGGGCCATATACCTGAGCGGGACGGCATCTATGATGGACTGGCGCTTTATGAATACATGACCACATCCGGCAAGACACTAAAACAGCTTTGCGAAGAGGTATATGCAATTGTTGGCAGGTTTTACTACGACCGAAATGACCTACAGATAGACAACGATAAAAAGAACGCTATCATCAAAAAAGCAACTGAAGGCGGTTATACTTCTTTTGGTAAATACACCTTCAACAGGACTGAAAATATTGATGGCATCAAGTACCACTTTGATAACGGAGGATGGGCTATGTTGCGCGCATCAGGCACAGAGCCGCTATTGAGAGTATATGCAGAAGGCAACAGCAAAGAAGAAACAGCAGATATGCTCAGCGAGATCAAGAAGACCATCCTGTAATCTTACAAATACAGTACTTATCAATACCTCCGCCATTCGCGGGGGTATTTTTTTGTGCTGCACCTTCGCATAAAAAAACGGGCAGCTTATGAGCCGCCCGTTTTTATCTTGAAGCAGTATCGCTTATTGCTCTACCACCATATGGAACACCTTATTACCTGCGTCAGAATGTAAGTTGAGCAAGTACATACCGTTGGCAAGTGAGTTGCCAAGTTGTACTGTTTCGTTGATCACACCATTGTGAGCGATAATCTTAGTCGTGTATATCACCTGGCCGATCACATCTGTGATCTCCATAGTTACTTGCTGATCTGCGGTAGTCCCTATTGAACCTTTCACAGTAAACACGCCTTTGTTCGGGTTAGGAACTAACTGTATGTCGGTGTTTGCTG
This sequence comes from uncultured Bacteroidota bacterium, assembly GCA_903877645.1. Classification (GTDB taxonomy): domain Bacteria; phylum Bacteroidota; class Bacteroidia; order Chitinophagales; family Chitinophagaceae; genus Nemorincola. The sequence continues at coordinate 67,943 of CAIRES010000080.1, forward strand.
AGTTGACAGTTGCAACACCAACATTCGCAAGTGTAATAACCACCTGGTTAGAACCGGAAAGTATGCCACAAGCATTTGTTTTCGAAGCTATACAAGTAACTATATCATTAGCATTCAACGCTGTACGCATCAATACCGAGCTATTAGCACCAGGTACTACATTACCATTGATCTGCCACTCATAAGTTACACCCGACGCACCGTTTGTAACAACTGCAGTGAGCGTATCGTTATAAGCAACACCACCCGTAGTAGAACCAAGGTTTACGTGAATTGTAACCGCTGGAGTAATATTACTATCTACTGTGAATGCAATATTATTGCTTAACACTGTATTTGCGAGGCGGCATGGATAGCTGCTGCTCATTACACAGAATATAACATCTCCATTATCAGGCACATACGAATAGTTAGCACCGAACGCTGCTGTAAAGCCATTTACGATCCATGTATAACCCGGTGTAGTACCACCATTTACAGGTATTGCTGTAAAGTTAACTGAAGTACCCTGGCATATCGTATCATGTGTAGATGCTGTGATGCTCACAGATGGAGTAAGGTTAGCCCTTACCACCATTGTCACTGCACTATTTGCCGTAGCCGGAGATACACAAGCCAGGCTGCTCGTCATTGTAACACTTACTACATTACCATTTATCGGCGTGTATCCGTAAGTATTACCTGCGGTACTTACAGGTGAGCCATTCACATACCATTGATATGTTGCAGATGAGCCACCGTTAACAGCCGATGCTGTGTAAGTAACAAATGTACCTGCACAAACAGTATCCCCAAAGCCTGTGCTAATGGCAACAGAAGGAACTGATGCTGCAACAGGAGTTGCAGTAACTGTACCGGTCATATCTGTAGCGCATCCGGTTGACGCATCAATCGCTACTACTGAATAAGAACCGGTTGGGTGCAGGCCGAAGTCAAGTGAAGAACCTGTACCACCTAACACACTTCCGACCGCTGTAGAACCAGTATACAATTGGTAGTTAACACCAGATTGAGAATGGCTGAGGCCAATAGAAGCACCTGCGGAAACAGAGCAGTAAGTACCACCACCGGTAACAGCATAAACAACAGGTAACGGGCTGATATTGATTGCCACGCTGCCACTCATGTTGCTTGTACAACCCGAAGTATTTGTTGCAACAATTGTGTAAGTACCAGCGGCAGTATGCAGACCGAAATCAAGCGTGCTACCTGTACCCGACATTGTGCTTACCGGAGTAGTGCCGCCAATGAACAGCTCGTAACTGACACCTACAGCAGAACCACTGAGGCCAACATGAACACCTGTACCACCGATACAATAGTTACCCCCACCGGAGATCGTGAATACTACAGGAAGAGCATTAACTGTTACAGTAGCGCTGCCAATCATGTTGTTCGCGCAACCGGTAACAGGATTTGTTGCTGTCACTGAATATGCGCCACCAATTGTTTGCGCTCCGAAGTCTAATGGTGATCCCGTAATACCACTTATGATAGGTGTACCTGTAGCAGATGTGCCATTATATAATTGGTAGCTGATACCGGAATCAGAAGCGCTTAAGCCGATGTGGCTACCCGTACCACCGGAACAGATGCTGCCACCACCATCAACAAGGTAAGCAACAGGCAATGAGTTGATCGTAATTGCCGCGCTGCTCAGCATTGTGGTGCTGCAACTTGTACCTGAATAAGAAGCGATAACAGTGTATGTGCCTGCTGCAGTCTGGTGACCGAAATCAAGAGAGAAACCGGTACCTATTACAGAAGCACCTGTAGCAGTACCACCATCATATAACTGGTAATTAACCCCAACATCTGAACCGCCGAGCGACACATCTATTCCTGTACCACCTGCGCAATAGCTACCACCGCCAGATACTGTATAAACAACCGGCAATGGATTAACAGCTATTGTAGGAGTACCGGTCATCGTAGCAGAGCAACCTGTAGATGTGCTTGTAGCCATCACAGAATAAGTACCCGCAGTGGTAAACAAGCCATAGTTAAGAGCAAACCCTGTTCCTGACATTGCAACGCCCACCGGTGTTGAGCCCCTGTACAGTTGGTATGTAACTCCTATGTTAGAACCACTCAACGTAACGCTTACACCTGCACCGCCTGAGCAATAACTGCTGGCACTGCTGGATAACAGATATGCTGTAGGTGGGGTATAGACACCTATAGATGCACTGCCGGTCATATTGATGCTACAACCTGTTGTTGCATCAGAAGCAGTTACAAAATAAGTACCTGTAATTGTCTGTGCACCAAAATCAAGCGCAGAACCTGTACCTGCTACAGGGAATGCAATTGTTGTGCTGCCTCTGAATAATTGATAATTGATACCGGTAGAAGAATTGCTCAGGCCAATATGCAGGCCTGCGCTACCAGGGCAGAAGTTACCGCCACCGGTCACTGTATCTACAACAGGTAATGGATTAATGATTATTGTTTCACTACCAGTCATATTGCTGGTACATCCTGTAGTAGAGTTAGTACCTACTACAGTATATATGCCTGCCGCAGTTTTGATACCGAAGCTGATAGAAGTACCTGTACCTGCTACCGCGAACCCTGAAGCAGTAGTACCATCATACAATTGGTATGAGATGCCTGTATTAGAATTACTCAATCCAACAGGCTCGCCTGCACCACCAGCACAATAACTGCCACCACCGGTAACTGAGAATGTGTTATTTGGCAATGGGTTGATCATAACGGTAGCGAGGCTGCTCATATTGCTGCTACAGCCTGTAACCGCGTCGGTAGCTACCACAGTATAAGTACCTGCAGTTGTTTCCATACCGAAGTTAATTTCTGAGCCTGTGCCGCCAACTGCAGCACCTACCGCGGTTCCGTTATACAACTGGTAGTTAACCCCTATATCTGAAGATGAGATCGCTACAGAATCACCGGCACCGCCAGCGCAATAGCTACCACCACCTGTCACTGTGTAAACCAGTGGAAGCGGGTTAATAGCAATAGTTACACTACCAGTCATATTCCCGGTGCAAGTAGTAGCTAAATTTGTTGCTACTACAGTATAGTTACCAGCCGTTGTAAATGTGCCAAAGCTAAGAGCTGAACCAGTTCCTGACAATGGCGCACCGAGTGCAGAGCCATCTTTATAAAGCTGGTAGCTCAGGGCAAGGTCAGAACCGTCAGTACCCACAATTAATCCAGCACCGCCAGCGCAATAGCTACCACCGCCGGTAACATTGTATGCAGTCGGTATTGGGTTTAGCGATACAGTCACACTGCCTGTCATGTTGCTGGTACAGAAAGTTGAATTGTCAATACCTACTACACTATATACACCTGTAGCCGTTCTGAGGCCAAAATTGAGTGCCGTTCCAGAACCTGCAACAGTAACACCTACCGGTGTTGTGCCAAGGTACAACTGGTAGCGTGCAGTTAAGCTTGAAGAGCTAAGACCAACAAGCGCACCTGAACCACCCACACAATAACCGCCACCACCTGTTACGGTGTAAGAAGTAGGTAATGGATTGAGCGATACAACGGCAGTACCTGTCATTGTTGACGTACATGTAGTAGCAGCGTTGATAGCTTGTACAGAGTAAGTACCTGTGCCTGTTTGCGGACCGAAAGAGATCGCAATATTTGTACCCGGTACTGCAGCGCCTACAGGAGATGTGCCATTATACAATTGATAATTCACACCTGTATTCGAACCTGTTAAGCCCACAAGTACACCGGCACCGCCAGGGCAATAACCACCGCCACCGCTTATTGGGTAAACTGTAGGTAATGGATTGATCGACACAGTTACGCTACCGGTCATTGTGCTGCTGCAACCTGCAGAGTTTGTAGCTATAACAGTACGAACCCCAATAGAAGTATGCAATCCGAAACTAATTGCTGAGCCTGTGCCTGCTACCGCAGAACCTACAGCAACGCCTGTATTATACAATCTATATGTAACTCCTGTATCAGAGCTGCTTAAGCCGATAGCAACACCTCCACCACCAGTACAATAGCTACCACCACCGGTTATAGTATACAGTGTTGGCAATGCAATAGTAGATATAGTAGCGCTACCTGTCATCGGAGCTGTACATCCTGTCGTCGCATTCATTGCATTAACACTATAAGTACCTACTGCCGTATATGCACCGAAATCGATCGTTCCACCCGACCCGGCAACTGCTGTACCTACAGGACTTGCACCATTATAAAGTTGATAATTAATCCCGGCGACAGAGCCGCCAAGGGTAATGTGTGGAATGCCTGTTGTAGCACCTGCACAATAGCTACCACCACCACCTACTGTGAATGAAGCAGGCACAGGGTTGATCACCACTAAAGCGCTGCCCAACATATTCACGGAACATGTAGTAATAGGATTAGTGGCAATAACGGTGCGAGTACCGGAAGATACATATAAACCAAAATCAATTGATGTACCGGCACCGATTATTGCAGCTCCTGCAGTTGCAGAACCGTTATACAGCTGGTAGCTTATACCTGATTGTGACCCACTGAGGAACACATGTAGACCAGTGCCACCAGCACAATAGCTGCCACCACCTGTTACTGTAAACTGAGTTGGTAATGGATTAACGGTTACGAGAACGCTGCCCAACATATTGTTAGTACAAAGTGTAGCGGTATTGGTTGCTACCACCGTATAGGTACCTGTTATTGTTTTTATTCCAAAACTTACCGGAGCTGCTGCTCCTGCTACAGGCAAGCCAGAAGGAATGGTACCATTAAGATATAACTGATAACTCACACCCACATCCCCAGTTGCAAGGCCTACAGGCACGCCTGTTGATCCTGCACAATAAGCGCCACCACCTGTCATACTATATTGATTAGGCAATGGAGCGATATTTACGATCGCTGAGCCCAGCATATTTTGAACACAACCCGCAGCATTTGTAGCTGTTATTGTATACGTACCTGCGATAGTCTGGAGGCCAAAATTAACCGGCACACTACCTGCTGTGGTTGTAGACGTAAGCAGCGTAGTTGTTATGCCTACCGTTCTGTATAATTTATAAGTTACTAATGCATCCGAATTGCTCAATCCAACATTAACACCGGTACCACCCGTACAATAAGTACCACCGCCGGTCACTGTATAAGCAACAGGTAATGGATTAACTGTAACTGCCGGAGCACCAGTCATATTCACTGTACACCCGGTTGTAGTATTCACGGCAATAGCTGTGTATGTACCTATACCTGTTTCCAGGCCAAATGTTAATATACCTGAACCTGTACCAACTACTGGTGCACCTTCGGCAGCAGTACCTGACACTGATGTGAGATATAACTGGTAGCTAAACGCTGATTGTGACCCGCTCAGATTAAGTGTAACACCCGTAGTACCTACGCAATAACTTGTCGCAGAAGCTGACAGGGCAAAGGCAGTTGGTAACGGATTAACCGTTACGTTGGCAGACCCTGTCATTGTATTAGCACATGATGTAGTTGTATTTACGGCCGATGCAGTATAAGTACCTGCTGTTGTAAATGCGCCAAAGTCAATAGCGGAACCTGAACCCAGCACTGAAGAAGTAGCCGGCCCTGTAAGTGTATATGTTACTCCCGTTTGTGAACTGCTCAACCCGATATGAACTCCTGTAGCGCCAGAACAATAAGAGCCGCCACCGCTTACAGTAAAGGCAGTAGGCAATGGATTAACTGTTACTATAGCTGTACCGAGCATGTTCATCGTACAAGCAGTTAGTGCATTTGTAGCAATAACAGTGTATACACCCGGAGAAGTAATAGCAGAACCTAACGAAAGTGAAGAACCTGTTGAGCCAGCAAATACTGACCCTGTAACGGTACCATTCCTATAGAATTGATAGTTGATACCAGTGGTAGAATTGTTCAAGCCAATAGCAACACCTGCACCGCCAAGGCAGAACGCACCACCACCCGTCATATTAAACGCAGTAGGCAATGGATTGACTGTTACGAATGCACTTCCGCTCATATTTACTGAGCAGCCATTAGCTGTAGTGGTAGCCACTATAGTATATGTGCCACCTGCAGTTTGGAATCCAAAATCGATAGGAATCCCGGGACCTGCAACCGTAGCAACGGTCGTTGCGCCATTTTTCAATTGGTAATTCGTACCAGCTAAAGAACCGCTCAGGCTGATATCAATTCCAACACCACCAAAGCAATAAGTACCACCGCCTGAAAGTGTAAATACGGTAGGTAACGGATTAACATTACCTGAGATCGTGGCAATACAGCCGGTTGGCAGTGTGTAAGTGTATGTAGTTACACCCGGAGATACGCCCGAGATCACTCCTGTAGATGCTGAAATAAGAGCCACAACTGTGTTACTGCTGGTCCATGTGCCACCAGTAGTAGCATCGGCTATGGTAGTACTTGCTCCAACGCAAACGGTTGTTGTTCCGGTAATAGAAGCTGGAAGCGGATTAACCGTTAATGCATATGTAACGTTACAACCAGTAACTGGCATCGTATAAGTAACAAATGGAGTACCCGCAGAGATACCGTTAACAGCAACAGTAGTAGAAGTAGTTCCTCCTATTGTAGCCTGCGTTGTATTACTGCTCGTCCATGCACCACCTGTTGTCAGGTCAGTCAATGTTATAGCAGAGCCTACGCACACATTATTTGCGCCCGTGATCGCTACCGGAGTAGTATTAACAGTAACTACGGCATTAGTAGTACATCCGCCGGGCAAAGTATACGTAATGATCGAATTGCCTGCGGCAACGCCGTTAACCACACCTGTTAATGACCCGATCGTTGCGGCAGAAGTATTGCCGCTGATCCAGGTACCGCCACCTGAAGCATCAGATAATGTTGTGGTAAGTCCTGAACAAACCACCAACGTACCTGTGATAGCCGAAGGTGTCGGGTTAACTGATATTAGGAAGGTTGTATTGCAACCAAGTGGTAAAGTATAAGTAATAGTAGGCGAACCTACAGCAACACCGGAAACAACACCAGTAGAGCCAACAACTGAAGCCAGTGCAGTATTGCTGCTTGTCCATGTACCACCTGTAACTCCGTCAGCCAATGTTGTAGCAGACCCTGTACAAACAAATGGACTGCCGGTTATTGCTGTAGGCGAAGGATTAACAGTAACGCCTATTGTAGTTGTGCATCCGGTAGGCAATGTGTAAACAATCGAAGTAGTACCATTGGCAACACCTGTTATTGTTCCGGTTGTAGATCCAACAGTTGCAATAGATGTGTTTGAACTTGTCCATGTCCCACCTGTTGAAGCATCACTCAATGTAGCAGAAGAACCTGCACATACGGTAGTGATACCCGTGATCGCAGAAGGCAACGGATTAACAGTAAAGTTAGTAGATGCGATACAACCAGTAGGTAATGTATAAGTGATATTAGGTGTACCTGCGGCTACGCCATTTACAGTTCCTGTACCTGTACCCACTGTAGCCAATGAAGTATTGCTGCTGCTCCATGACCCGCCGGTTGTAGCGTCAGTTAAGGTAGAAGATGACCCGACACAGGCATTTGTTACCCCCGCAATAGCAGCAGGCAATGAATTCACTGTCATTGCGAAAGTAGTGAAACAACTACCGGCAGGCAATGTGTAACTAATTGTAGATGTACCCGCGGATACACCGTTTACAATACCTGTAGACAACCCAATTGTGGCAACACCTGTGGCGCTGCTGGTCCAACTACCACCAGTTGTCACATCCGACAATGTAGTGGAAAGGCCCTGGCATACGTTATTCGTGCCGGTAATAGCAGCCGGAGTAACATTAACGGTAAACGGAGCTGTTACATAACAACCTGCAGGTAAAGTATAGGTCATTGTTAAAGTACCGGCAGAAATACCTGCTGCGGCACCTGTCGTAGAAATAATAGTAGCCAATGATGGGTTGCTGCTGCTCCATCCGCCGCCTGTTGTTACATCAGTAAGCGTAGCGCCTGAGCCCACACATACGTTAGTAGCCCCTGCAATAGCTGAAGGCATTGGATTGACGGTGAACGGAGTTGTTACATAGCAACCACCCGGTAGTGTATAAGAAATTGTAGTAGTACCTGTAGTCACACCATTAACAAGGCCCGTCGTAGAACCTACAGTAGCAACTGTAGGAGTGCTGCTTGCCCAGGTACCGCCTGAAACAGTGTTGCTCAACAATGTGCTGAATCCGTTACAAACATTAAAGATACCTGTGATTGCCGTAGGTGTAGCATTAACCGTGATCGGATAAGTTACAAAACAACCCGTAGGCAATGAATAAGTAATAACAGGAGTACCTGCCGCGATACCATTTACTGTTCCTGAGCTTACACCTACTGTTGCCAGGGAAGTGTTGCTGCTGGTCCAGTTGCCACTGCCAGTTGGGTCAGTAAGGCTGATCGAAGCAGTTGCGCAAACAGCAGTTGGCCCGGCGATAGCCGATGGCAATGGATTAACGGTGATCACAGACGTTGTGGTACAACCTGTAGGCAATGTGTACACAATACTTGGCGTTCCTGCTGCAACACCTGTAACAACACCTGTTGCAGACCCGATAGTTGCCTTAGAGACATCACTGCTGCTCCAGGTACCACCACCAATATCGCTCAGTGTTACCGTTGAAGCTACACAGACAAGCATAGTGCCTGAGATCGCAGAAGGCAAAGGATTAACTGTTACAGTTGAACTGCCAGTCATTGTATTAGTGCAGAAAGTAGTGGCATCAGTAGCTACTGATGTATAAGAACCGGCGGTAGTCTGCAAGCCAAAACTGATTGCAGAACCTGTGCCGGAAACCGGAGTACCTACAAGTGTAGCGCCGTTATATAATTGGTATGTTTTGCCAGCCTGAGAATTTGCAAGGCCAACCAGTACACCTGAACCGCCGAAGCAATACGCACCACCACCGGTCATAGCATATTGCGTTGGCAACGGATTAACAGAAACAGTCGCGCTGCCGCTCATGTTGCTGGTACAACCTGTTGTTGCATTTACAGCATTCACAGTGTAAGTGCCTACAGAAGTATACGATCCGAAATCAAGGCCGGAGAACGTACCTGCAACCGGGCTACCTGTAGCAGTAGAACCGAAATACAACTGGTAGTTAACACCGCCTACTGAATTGGACAAGAAGATATGGACACCTGTACCTCCTGAGCAATATCCACCGCCACCGAGTACATTATAAACTGTAGGCAGGATATTAACAGGGAACGTAGCAGTATTGCTGCTTGATGGATTACTGTTACAGCCAAAGCTGTTAGTGATCGATGTGATCGTAACCGTTGTTGAACCGGTAGCAGTAAGTGAAGTGGAAGGTATCGTGAACGTGCCCGCACTAGTGCCCATTGTAAGGGTAGCCGAACTTGCGGTAGCAGTGTTAGCCCCTGAAAGATTATAAGTAACGGTGAAGGTACCCGCACCCAGTGATGTTGAATTCACAGTAACAACAGAAGAACCGCCCAAACATGGCGCAGTAGCTGTTGGTGATGTGAATGAGCTGATATTCGGAACCGGGTTTACTGTTACAACTGTGGATGCAAAACATCCTGCACCTAATGTATAAGTAATGCCGGTAGCGCCGGCGGATACGCCGGTAACTACGCCTGTAGTGCCACCCACGGTAGCTACAAGTGTATTACCACTGCTCCATACACCACCGCTTGTTACGTCATTAAGTGTTGTTGTTGAACCGGCGCAAACCACAGTAACACCAGTTACCGCAGCCGGTATCGGATTAACTGTTATCGGGGTAACCACTAAACAGCCTGTAGGCATTGTGTATGTGATATTCGGAAAACCTGATGCCACACCTGTAACAGTACCTGTGTTAGAACCAACTGTTGCCAGTGTTATATCGCTACTGCTCCATAAACCGCCTGAGAGAGATTCACTCAATGTAGTTGTCAATGTCACGCAAACAGCAGGAGTGCCTGTAGTTGCAGCCGGAGTAGGATTTACAGTGATGACATAAGTCACAAAACAGCCGCTCGGCATTATATAAGTAATAGTAGGCGTACCGGAAGCAACACCTGTAACCACCCCACCACCGCTGGTGATCGTAGCTTCTGATGTATTGCTGCTCACCCATGAGCCGCCCGGAGTACCGTTAGAAAGTGTAATATTTGAAGTCGTACATACATTGGTAGGCCCGGTGATCACACCTGGTGTCGTATTAACAGAAACAGGCGTTGTAGCAATACAACCTGTGATCAATGTATAAGTAATGTTAGGAGTACCCGCAGAAACGCCGGTTACGACACCGGTTGTAGAACCAACGCTTGCCTTAGTGGCATCGCTGCTGCTCCACAAACCACCGGTTGTAGCATCAGCCAATCCGATAGTGGATCCTGTACATACCGCAGCAGCGCCTGTAATTGCTGCCGGGTTAGGATTAACTGTTACAGGTATTTTTGCAAAGCAACCTGTAGGCATAATGTAAGATATAATCGGAATACCTGAAGACACGCCCGTTACAGTACCGGTAGAACCAACTACTGTAGCCTGCGATGTGTTGCTGCTGCTCCAGGTACCACCTGTAGTAGCGTCAGTTAATGTTGTATTTAATCCGATACACACGGCGGTTGTACCTGATATGCCAACAGGTGTAGTATTCACTGTCATTGTCTGAGTGGTGATACAGCCTGTAGGCAACGTATAGGTGATCACCGGGTTGCCCGCAAGAACACCTGTAACAACACCTGTAGTGCTACCTACGGTAGCCTGTGTCGGCGTGCCACTGCTCCATAAACCTGTTGTAGGACTGGAAACTAATGTTGTTGTATTACCTGTACACACTATTGCAGTACCTGTTATCGCGCTTGGCAGCGCATTAACTGTTACCGTAGTTGTAGCAACACAGCCCGAAGGTAATGTATAAGAAATAGTAGGAGTACCTGCTGCAACACCTGTCACAGTGCCTGTAACTACCGTTGCTTCGGATGTATTGCTGCTGGTCCAGCTACCACCTGCGGTTCCATCTGCAAGTATAGTGCTGGAAGCCACGCACACATTCATGGTGCCGGTGATAGACGCTGGCAGTGGATTCACAGAATAAGAGGTGAATACAAAACAACCCGCAGGTGTTGTATAAGAAATATTAAGCGATCCGTTTGATATACCCGTTACTACGCCTGTAGAGCTAACGGTACCGAGGGCAGGATTGCTGCTGCTCCATGAGCCGCCTGTTGTGGCATCCGCCAAAGTCGTAGTTGTACCTATACACGTATTGGTCACACCTGTTATAGCTACAGGTGTCTGGTTCACGCTTACCGGGAGTGTACTGTAACAACCTGTAGCGCTTAATGTATAAGATATAACCGGCACCCCAACTGCAACACCCGAAACAACACCACCTGCTACTGTAGCAAGTGATGTATTACTGCTGCTCCATGTTCCGCTTGGAGTAAGGTCTGATAATGTTGTGGTAGACCCGGTACACACACTTGGTATACCCGTGATACCGGCTGGCAATGGATTTACTGTGATCACAGTAGAAGTAGTGCATCCCGTAGGTAATGTATAAACAATAGTAGGATTGCCAAAAGCAACGCCTGTTACAAGGCCTGTTGTAGAACCTACAGTTGCTTTGGTTGCATCACTGCTGGTCCATGTACCACCGCCTGGTGATGATGCAAGTAAAGTTGTTGAAGCTACGCAC
>CAIRES010000081.1 GCA_903877645.1 uncultured Bacteroidota bacterium
ATATTCCCGGGCAATAAAACGTATGAATGAAATATCGTGACGTGGCCCACGACTGCCTTTTTGACCTTTCCGGCCCTGATCTTTACTTAGCTTTTCCATTTGTTACACTTTTTAAGTGTAAACTTTTTTCAGGACTAGACATTTTAAAAAAGATTACTCAGGTTTCACGGATCGTGGCGTTGCTGATGGCGATCATTTTTTGCCTCCCGGCGTTGTGAGCGCAATAGTGCGCAATTTATCTGGGAATTATTTTTTGTCATGTATTGCTCTTGCCTGTTGCTCAACTTATTATTGATAATCAATGAATTGAGGTGGCAATAGGCGAAAAAGTTGCTCACTTTTTTGCAAGATTCTTGCACACTTTTGCAGAAAAATTGCACAGGTGAGCGGTGTTTTTGCCCTCCTTCTATAGGAATAGAAATTCTTTTAAGGATATCGGGCGTAATCTTATCTGGGGTACTCTTGCTATTGGCTACTGAAAAAGCTATATCGGAGAAATCCTCCTTTGTTAAAACTATGGAGGACAAAGGGAAAATGACCTTTAATCGTACAAAGTTCTATAATAAAGCAATACGACCCAACACGAAAAATCTATGGGCAGTAAGGTTTTATTGATAGTTTGATTTTTTGTTACTTTTAGATGCGTTATGCAACATTCTATGTTTATACCATTGACTTTGGATTCTTATTTCGATAGGATATTTTATATCAACCTGGAAAGGGACACGCTGAGGAATGAACAGATGGTGAGCCAGTTTCAGAAATATGGTATCACAAATTATGAAAGAGTGGATGCCATCGCATTGGCCGAACTCCCGGGGAAAGAAAAATACCGCAATTTCATTAAACATGATCCGAAGTATTTGCTAGGCAGCCTTTCGTGTAAAGCGTCGCATATTAAATGCGTAGAACTCGCCAAACAACGCAATTATAAAAGGGTGCTGATACTGGAGGATGATGTTATTTGTTTGCAAGACCCTAATGTACTCCTTGCATATAACCAAGCAGTATTGAATGATTGGGATATGCTTTATTTTGGCGGATTAGTGGAGCCACATTTCCGTGGGCAGATCGTTTGCGCCCATGCCTATTGTGTGAAAAATACATTGTATGACGACATAATAAACATGGCAGGTGCATCAGGTATGGAGATCGATAATTTTTATGCAAAGATATTACAGCACATGAGCTACAACTATAATGCAAGCGGTAAATACAATATAAGATTGATAATACCGTTTAATCAAATAGTGCAGAACAAGGCATTAGGGTCTAGTATACAGCGATAAGCCATAACAGGGAAATAACAAAATATATTTGGCGGTTAGCATTTTTTTTTTTCTAACTTTAGTATATTATTTTTTGCACACCTTTAAAAATATACTTTATGGCTATACTCAACATCTTCTGCGATCCCACATTTGGCGTTATAGACCAAACGGTAAGAGCAAATAATGTCGGCACTACGGTTGCAGGTACCTTTGGTGGCGCTGTAGGCAACGATTCCAGCATACTTGGCGGACCGTTAAGCGCAAGCGGCACACATTCCATTTTCTCCCCCTGCTCTACAATATTACAGGGGGATCATAATTCTATCCCCCTCCCGGGATCAGGTAATGGTGGATATAACTTTATTGGTAATGGCAATGCACATGTGATGTCGGGCTATTACAATAATATTTTTAATGGCTGCAATAATCTTATAGGCTCCACAGGTGTTACCTGCTTTAGTACAGTCGTAAACGGATTGTGCAACCTCGCCGCAGGCTGTTTTTCATTTATTGGCGGCGGTGGAGACCCTGCCGGTGCACCGAACAACTCATCCTTCGGCGATTATTCTTTTATAGGTGGTGGCTTTCACAATAGTGCTGGTGGCACTTACGCGAGTGTACTCAACGGATCGCAGAACGCAGCTACCTTCAACTTTGGCACTGTAATCAACGGTTGCAATAATATAATGAACATTGCATCCATAGGCGCTACACCGGGTGATTACAACCTGATAGCCAATGGCTGCAACAATGCCAATGCCGGCAATTATATAGCCATGCTGAACGGGCAGGACAACGTGGCAACAGGTAACTTTGCCAGTATTGTCAACGGTGCAAGTAACTGCATTTGTGAAACAAACAGGCTGGCGCCACTATGCTATACTACCATAGGCAACGGCTGCAACAATATTATCAATACAGGCTGTTTCAGCAGTATACTGGGCGGCTCTGATAGCATTATAGACCGCGACTATGCAAGTATCCTGGGTGGGATTTGCAACTGTAACGCAGCATTTGGCGCTGTAATAGCCGGCGGATGCTGCAACTTTATAGATGCGGCTTGCTGGAGCTATGTAGGTGGCGGCACCTGCAACTGCATACCTTTTAATTCACCTTTAGCTACCATAGCGGGCGGTTGTAATAATATGATCAGCAACCAGGGGTGCCTGAATTTTATTGGTGGCGGGTTTGGAAACCAGATACCGGGTAATGGCGGGCTTGCATTTGCCGGTGTAATAGGTGGCGGATGCAGCAATACCGTTATAGGTGAGTATTATGGTACTATAGGCGGGGGCAAGAGTAATATAGTATGTGGTAATATAGGCGCTACCGTAGCAGGTGGTGATACAAATTTTGCTCATGGCGATTTTAGCTTCGTAGGCGGTGGTAATGCAAATGCCGTGAATATAGGTGCCCTTAACGGCGCGATAGGTGGGGGCAATGAGAATAGCATAGGTAATGCTACTCCGGGTTCACTGGCAGCTACTTTCGGGTTTATAGGCGGCGGGTGTACCAATATCATAGATGCATCAGCAACAAAAACCAACTCTTACAGTGTGATAGGCGGTGGCCAAAAAAACACTATATGCGCAGGTACAGACCACAGTTCCATTGTGGGTGGCTTTGCTCATTTTATGGAAAGCAATGCTTCTTTTATCGGCGGCGGGCAAACCAATCATATTTTTGCCGGTGCTGATTGTAGCTTTATAGGAGGCGGCAATAACAATATCATTGACACTACAGCTACCTATGCAACCATTGGCGGAGGGCAAACGAATAAAATATGTTCCGGCACAAACCACAGTTCTATATTTGGCGGGAATGCAAATTCTGTACATAGTAATGCTTCATTTATAAGCGGTGGCACAACCAATTCTATTGCAGGGGGGGCAGACTGTAGTTCTATAGGTGGCGGTAATAGTAATAGCATTGGCACAGCTTCAATTTATGGGAATATTCTATCCGGGTTTAATAATAAGATTGGCAATTTATTTCCAGCACAATATTCCTCTATTTTTGGCGGGCTAAATAATACTGTAAATGGTAATGAGGCCTATATAGGTGGCGGGCAAGGGAATATAATTGATACAGGGGCCTCCAATGTATATATAGGGGCCGGATTTGAAAATCATATTGCTACAGGAGGTGATGATTCATCAATCATGAGTGGTGCAAGAAATACACTGTCCGGTGTACGATCATTTATTGGCAGTGGGAATTTCAATGTTTTGTCCAGCCGCACTGCAAGTATTGTAGGTGGCGCCTTAAATTCCGTTAGCGTCGATTGCTCTGCGATATTAGGTGGCCAAAATAACAATGACAACGGAAATGATCTCATGGGAATTTTTGGTAGCGGCATAGTAGCAACGCCAAGTAACGCAATTATGGGTGTTCCCAGTTCGTTTTGGGTTGATGAGCTTTTAATAATGAATATTCCTGTTGATACTACTGCCACAGGTACCGGGCCGTATTCTGCATTACCACCAGGGGCCTTATATACTACGGTTGCACCAGGAGGCCCCTTTAAGGCAAGTGTAGTTTATGTTAAATAATATATAAAAATGCGTAAAACATATAAAATATCTTCATTTATTTTATGCTTGTTTTGTATTAACACTACAGTATATAGTCAAATAATAACGACTGTTGCTGGTGGGGCTACTGGACATGGGGGGTACTGGGGCGAGGGGGCGGCCGCTACAGCTGCTCAACTAAATCTATTTTATGGTCTCTTTATTGACAATGATAATAATTTTTATATTACCGATGCAGGTTTAGATAGTAGAATTCTTAAAGTGGATGCAATAAGTGGTATTATTCACACAATTATAGGTACCGGCACTGCTGGGTATAATGGAGACGGAATACCGGCAACTATTGCGCAGTTGAACGCACCCGAAGCTATCGCAATGGATAATTTTGGAAATATCTATGTGTACGATTACGGAAATAACAGAATTCGCAAAATAGACGGCGCAACGGGAATTATTAGTACATATGCTGGCAATGGTAGTTTTGGGTCTGGCGGAGACGGTGGACCGGCTACAGATGCATCTATAGATGGCGGGGCAATAGCATTCGATAGTGAAGGAAATTTATATTATACGGGTACACGTAAAATCCGGGTTATTACACGAGATGGTATGATAAATACAGTCATCGGCAATGGTTTATCTGGCATTACAGGTGACGGTGTGCCTGCAACTGCAACATTTATTGCGCCAGTCAAAGGAATTGCATTTGATAGGAATGACAATATGTATATCGTAGATAGCACCGAGGCAATACGTAAGATCACACACGCTACAGGCATTATTACCAGAGTTGCAGGTACCGGGGATAATTTATACGCTTACTCAGGGGATGGTATTGCAGCTACAACTTGCCATATTGCAGCATGGGGGATCGCAATAGACGATACAGGAAATATCTATATTGCGGATCAAGCAAATTCAAGGATTGAAAAAGTAGATACGTTTGGCATTATAAACACAATTGCAGGTACAGGTATCGCTGGATTTAGTGGTGACAATGGACCTGCTATTGATGCGAAACTCAGCCACCCTGAAAACTTAGCTTTAGATAGATGCAATAATGTATACGTAGGTGATTTCGTTAATGCCAGGCTACGAAAGGTAACTTATCATGCAACCTGTGCAATAACGGATAGTGCATCATTAAAAACTACGACGATAAATACAAATAATAAGGTATCCGTTTATCCTAACCCGATGCATGATGAGGTAAATATAACAGGTGCAAATAAGATAACCGAAATAACCATCACTAACCCTGTAGGCCAATGTGTACACAGCCAAAAGTATAGCAACACCAGTGTGCGCGTGGATATGCAGGGGCTGCCTGCGGGGGTGTATGTGATGAAAATAATAGACGAAACAGGCTTACAGACGATAACAAACGTCATTAAAGAATAGTATATGAAAATTATATTCCAGGTAAATGGCGGTATAGGTAAGAGCATAGCGGCAACTGCTCTGCGATATTGGGCGGTAGCGGGAATAATGACAATGGATTTGCAAATACAGGAATGTACGGAACTGCACTTGCTGCTGCTAATATACCGAGTGGACTTGGCGCTTTCTGGGCTAATGAATTAGTAATACCTAATATTCCTATAGGAACTGGCGGCGGTGCTCCGGTAGGTTATCCTCCTGGCTCACTCTATTACCTTATTAATGCGGGTCTTTGTCAGGTTTATGTAGTATAATTTCATATCAAATACAAAATAACTTGTGTCTATAAAAGGGGTTTTAGCGTTATGTTTTACGATTTGGGTTATTTGTATTCATTGTACTGCACAAACAATAACTACAATAGCAGGCAATGGTTGCATTAGGCCTGACAGTGGTAATAGTATTCCTGCAACGGCGGCTTGTATAGGTTTGCCTGGTGCTGGGAGTTTTGATGCTGAGGGCAATTACTACTTTGCCGAAGATTTTGGAGGTTCAAGAGTTGAGAAAGTAGGGACAGATGGTATCATTAATACAGTAGCTGGCAATGGTGGACATGGGTTTAGCGGCGATGGCGGCCCTGCTACTGATGCTTCCATAGTATGGGCGTATGCAATAGTAGATGCTGTCGGTAATATTTATATTCCGGATAGAGATAATTATAGGGTACGAAAGGTTGATGTATCAACCGGTATCATCCATACAATTGCGGGTAATGGCAGCAGAGGACATTCGGGTGATGGTGGTCCGGCTACTGATGCCTCTATCTTTCCATTTAGTGTTTGCGTAGATCTGCATGGGAATGTTTTCGTTAGCGATAGTAGTACTTGGATACGTAAAATTTCTACAACAGGTATTATTACTACTATTGCGGGTAGCGGGTTTCAGGGCTATACAGGAAGTGGCATACCTGCAACTTCATCGGGGTTATATAATAGTGTAGGTCTTTGTACAGATGCCATGGGCAATGTGTTAGTAGGTAACGGCGACGGCTGGTTAATGAAAGTTGATGTAAGTACCGGGATAATTACAGCTATAGGAGGGACTGGATTAAGAGCTCCATACCTTGGAGATGGGATGCTTGCAACTGATGCTCAATTGAACCCATATGCAATTGCTATTGATTTATATGGCAATATTTTTATTGCAGATTATGGTGCAGGAAATGACAGAGTCCTTAAAATAGATACTTTGGGTATAGTTCATTCAATTGCTGGAACCGGCACTCAAGGATTTACAGGCGATAGCGGCCCGGCGACTGCTGCTGAAATATATAATCCCGAAGGAGTAGCAATAGACGCTTGTGGCAATGTATATATAGCAGACGATGCGAACAGGCGGATAAGAAAAGTAACGTTTGATCCAACTTGCTCACCGGCCGATAGTGCTACTCTTAGTGTACAAAAAACAATCGTTAATCAAAAGCTCTTGGTATATCCTAACCCCTCTCATGATGAGGTAAATGTAACAGGTGCAAATAAGATAACAGAGATAAGTATTACTAACTTTGTAGGGCAATGTGTGCGCAGCCAAAAGTATAGTAGTGCGAGTGTGCGCGTCGATATGCGGGGGCTGCCTGCGGGGGTGTATATAATGAAAATAATAGACGAAACAGGCTTACAGACAATAACGAAAGTCATTAAAGAATAGCATTATGAAAATTATATTCCAGGTAAATGGCGGTATAGGTAAGAGCATAGCAGCAACTGCTGTATGCAAGGCGATAAAGAAACAATACCCAAAGGATGAGCTGATAGTGCTGACAGGGTACCCAGATGTATTCCTGCAAAACCCTAATGTAAACAGGGTGCTTACTTTTAACAATCTTAATTATTTCTTTCCTGATTTTATAGAAGGCAAGAATTCAAAATTACTCCTACACGATCCCTATAACGAAACGGATTTCATTTATCAGAAAGGTCACTTGATCAAAGTATGGTGTGATATGTTCGGTATCAAGTATAATGGCGAACAGCCTGAGCTATTCATCACCGG
The DNA here is from genome assembly GCA_903877645.1 of uncultured Bacteroidota bacterium. GTDB lineage: Bacteria > Bacteroidota > Bacteroidia > Chitinophagales > Chitinophagaceae > Nemorincola. The sequence continues at coordinate 7,238 of CAIRES010000081.1, forward strand.
CAAGGAGAAGACGTCATTCGCACCCATGTTCGCATCACCCAAGCCAATATTGGCTATACAAACCAATGGCGGCGTACCCAACCAAGGAGATAAATATTCATGGGCAAGAGACTTGTCTATTGCTACAGCACAAAAGGTAGTGAATGCCTTTGCACAGGAATATAATATAGTGCATATACGCAGGCAAGACCAGTTGCAATTACAAAATGCATACCCTGTGACGGCAGAATTCCGCCAGCTTACCGTGCTGCTGATGATGAGCCAGAAACGATTGTTCATAGACAGCTTCGCCCAACACGCTGCTGCTGCCCTGGGCCTGCCATCGCACGTATGCTGGATAGGCAATGTACCGAGCCAGTTTGGTTATGAGATACATAACAACATCATAGCCAATCCACCCACACAACAGCCAGAAATGCGCAATGCCGTGTTCAATAAATATAACATCGGCGGGCAGGCTACAGAATTTCCCTACAACAACGAAGAGGAAATATTTGATGCCGATGTGCTGATAGAAGCGCTAAGGCATAATGTGGTGAAGGAGCCGGCAAAGAGCAAGAAACCGGAGATGTCGGTGGTGTAATGCTGCCTCGACAGGCTCACGAAGAATAATGTGTGGGAATGTGAAGTAGCTTTTTTCAGGTTTGCTCAATAGTAGCAATAGCTTGAGGTGCCAATCCCGCATAAAGACTGCGGGACAGGCTGCCACGACTGCTTAATTGCAGCAATAAGCTTGGACCCCCCTTCGTTTTTCAACTACGGCGGGCGATGCAATATTTTTCTAGTTCACCAGCGTACCTACCTGCTTGCCGGTAACAACATCCTTCAGGTTGCCGGAGCGGTTCATATCAAAAACGATGATAGGGAGGTTGTTCTCCTCGCAGAGGGTGAAAGCGGTCATGTCCATCACTTTCAGGTTTTTAGTGATCACCTCGCGGAAGGTGAGCGTCTCGAAGCGGGTAGCTGTGGGGTCTTTCTCGGGGTCGGCGGTATAGATGCCGTCCACTCGTGTGCCTTTCAGTATCACATCGGCGCTTATCTCTATGGCCCTCAGCGAGCCTGCGGTATCGGTAGTGAAGTAGGGGTTGCCGGTGCCTGCGCCAAAGATGACCACGCGGTTCTTCTCGAGGTGGCGGATGGCTTTGCGGCGGATATAGGGCTCAGATACCTGCTCCATCTTGATGGCGCTTTGCAGGCGGGTGTTTACCCCTGCCTTCTCCAGCGCTGCCTGCAGGGCCATGCCGTTGATGACGGTGGCCAGCATGCCCATATAGTCGCCCTGTGCGCGCTCTATGCCTGTTTCAGCCTCGTTCATGCCGCGGTATATGTTGCCGCCGCCAATGACGATGGCCACCTGCACACCTATATCGGTGATCAGCTTTATTTCTTTGGCATATTGTTCCAGCATTTTGGGGTCAATGCCAAAGTTGCGGTCGCCCATCAGGGATTCGCCTGAAAGCTTCAGGAGCACACGGTTATACTTAGGGAGCATGGTTTATCGTTATCAAGGTAATATTATGCAAAGAAAAGAGATCATCGGGTTGTTTACATAAAGCTATTAAAGGAAAGGCATCTTCACCACCTTAGCCTTTACAGCATTGTCGCGGATCATGATATTCACTTCAGAGCCTTCGGCAGCATTGGCAGTGGTCACATAACCCATACCTATTGCCCTGCCCAATGTAGGTGACTGTGTACCGGAGGTGATCACACCGATCTCGGTACCATTAGCGTCTTGTATGGCGTGGCCGTGGCGGGGTATGCCGCGGTCTATCATTTCCAGGCCTACCAGCTTGCGGGTTACGCCATCGGCTTTTTGTTTTTCAAAGGTAGCCCTGTTGGTAAAGTCTTTGGTGAATTTGGTGATCCATCCCAGGCCGGCTTCCATTGGGCTGGTGGTATCATCAATATCATTGCCATAGAGGCAAAAGCCTTTTTCGAGGCGCAGTGTATCGCGGGCGGCAAGGCCTATCGGCTTCATGCCATGCTGCATACCTACGCGGAAGATCTCGTCCCATATTTTGTCGGCATCCCCGTTCTTGTCTTCAAAGTATATTTCCACGCCACCTGCGCCGGTATAGCCTGTAGCGCTCACCAGCACATTGTCTACCCCCGCAAAAGTGCCCTTGGCAAATGTGTAGTATTTGAGGTTGGTGATGTCCATATTGGTGAGCTGCTGCATGTACTCAGTGGCCTTAGGGCCCTGTATAGCCAGCAGTGCGGTATGGTCTGATATGTTGTGCATCTCTACACCGTTGGTATTGTGCTTGCTGATCCAGTTCCAGTCCTTCTCAATGTTGGAAGCATTGACCACGAGCATATAAGTCTTGTTCTGCTCAATGCAATACACCAGCAGGTCGTCCACTATACCGCCGTTGTCATTAGGCAGGCAGGAGTATTGGGCTTTGCCGTCGGTGAGCTTGCTGGCATCGTTTGTTGTTACGCGCTGTATGAGGTCGAGCGCATGCTCACCTTTCAGGATGAACTCACCCATGTGGCTTACATCAAACACACCTGCGTTGTTGCGCACGCAATGATGCTCTTCATTGATACCGGTATAAGAGATAGGCATGTTGTAGCCTGCAAATGCCGCCATCTTAGCGCCCATCTTGATGTGTCTTTCTGTAAACGGAGTGTTCTTCATGTTGTCTTTATAAGTGGGTGCAAAAATAACAGGTTATTGCCTCTTTTTATACCATGCCCGTTTTTTATTTCAGGAAAAAGCAGGAATAAGGGATGCCGGGCAGCAATTAGTGTACTTTATAGCCATGTAATACGGCATTATCCTCGATGCTGTGCCCCCATTGTGTAAGGTGGCTGATGTTGATGGAGTCGGCGGTGACATTGATGAGGTCTACCATAAACCCGAAATGGTACTGTGTATTCCAATACAGCGTATCGCCGGGAGACTGCACCTGGTTGAACGTAAAAGTATCGTTCCGGTAGATGAGGTAGGTACGCGCTGTATCGAAGGCAATATTCATTGAATCGTGCAGCGCGGTATGGTAATAATTGATAACCGTATCCGGGTATCCCAATTCTTGCTCATACTGCCCGTACGATGTATCGACAATTATGTATGATGTGGCTGTGGTGGCTGCGGCAGTTGAAGGAGGAGCAGGTGTGGGGGTAGCAGAAATGGCATCATGCGAATTATGCGTACAAGCAGCAAATAACAGCAACGTAATAAAAAGAAATGTGTGGCAGGGCTTCATAACAGGTATATAAAGGTAATGATTTTTTGATGTGTAGGCAAGGTTATACCGCCGTTTTTTGGTGGTCCTCATACTATCAAATCTATTCATTTATAGCCAAAATTGCATAGTAAAGTTAATTATCCATCTATTGATCGGCTATAAGGGTTTGGGTTCTGCCTAAATGGCACTATATTTATCATGGTTTAAATTTTGCTACCAGTATACAAACAGAACTATATTATGGATCAGAACGAATTTCGCAAATATGCCATCAAGCATCATGGCATCAGTAGTTTAAGTTTAGATAGCTATACTTCCTCTCTTCACAAAACCCCGGTCGGGCTCACGCCTTATATCATTGAAGAGCGCCCGATGAATGTGGCATCTATGGACGTATTCTCCCGACTGATGATGGACCGCATCATCTTCCTTGGTGAGGGTATCAATGATTATGTGGCCAACATCGTAACAGCGCAATTGCTGTTCCTGGAGAGCACAGACCGTACCCGCGATATACAGATGTACCTCAACAGCCCCGGTGGCAGTGTGTATGCGGGCCTTGGTATCTATGACACCATGCAGATCATCAATCCCGATGTATCTACGATATGCACAGGCATTGCCGCATCAATGGCCGCTGTGCTGATGTGTGCCGGCAGCAAGGGCAAGCGCACAGCATTGAAACACAGCCGGGTGATGATACACCAGCCGATGGGCGGCGCCGAAGGACAGGCGAGCGACATAGAGATCACAGCGCGCGAGATAGGCAAGCTGAAGAAAGAACTCTATGAGATCATAGCCCAGCACAGCGGCCAGAAACTGAGCAAGGTAGAAAAAGACAGTGACCGTGACTACTGGATGACCGCAGCCGAAGCCAAAGAATACGGTATGGTGGATGAAGTGCTGGAACGCAACCCGCGCAAAAACAACGATACACCGGCTGCCAGCTAACAACAAATCAAACAATTAATAAACTACGCCACATGCTTTTGTATGTGGCGTAGTTTTGTGCAGAGAGGACACCACAAAAAAAAAGGGTGCAGACCCATACGGCCTGCACCCTTTTTTTATTTTTAGTGACTGATGTGTATTACCTGATCAGTGTTACAGAGCCTTTATATACTTTTTGTGTGCCGTCTGCTTCGGCAATGATGATCTGGTAGTTGTATACACCCACATCTTGCGGTACACCGTGGAATTTGCCATCCCAGCCCACTTCGGGGTTGTTGGTGCTGAATACTTCCTGGCCCCAGCGGTTATACACCCTGAATTCCAATAATTTTTTGTACTTGAGATGCGAGATACGGAATACATCGTTCAGGCCATCGCCATCGGGTGTAAAGCCGCTAGGCATATCTTCCAGATGGTCGATGTCGAGGTTGACGATGATCTTGGCAGAGTCGAGGCAACCATAAAGGTTGGTGCCATAGACTGTGTATGTGGTGGTGGTGTCGGTAGGTGTAGCAACGGGATTGTTAATAGATAAGTTGCTGAGTGTACCGTTATCGGGCGACCAGGTGTAGTATACCGCGCCATCGGCATTGAGCAGTATGCTGCTTCCATAAGCGATGACAGACGGGCTGGCAGTGAGGCCGGTAAGTGTAACGGGCGGATAAGAATGTATGGTCTCATTATCAGATGCCATACATACCGCAGGGCCTGTAGTCACCAGGTTGACAGTATATGTGTAAGTGCCGATGCCAAAGAATTTAGGGGTAGCGGTAGAGTCCTCTCCGAGGTTACCGGATGGCGACCAGTAGATGTAGTAGGATACCTCACCGGCCGGCAATACTGTAGGGTATGCCAGCATGTGCATAGAATCGACAAGGCATACAGAGGTGTCTGCAACAGAGGCATGTATATCTACCTGCACAACGGTTACTTCACTTGTTGCAGGCAATGAATGGCAACCTATAGTATCGGAGGTGACGAGGGTTATATAATAATCACCGCCGGTAGAATAAGCATGTGACGGGTTCATGGTAGTGTCGGTAAAGCCATCACCAAAATCCCAAAAGTAGCTTGGCCCGTTGGCAATAGAAGTGTTAGTAAAGTTGACAGGTACGCTTACACATACTGCTGCGTTATCAGCTGTAAATGCAGCGCTGAGAGGGTGATTGAAAGAGATCACGGTATCATGTGTTGTAGCACATGCAGGGTTGTGGTAGCTCTCGTAAGTAAGTGTTACGGTATAGGTAGCCACATAGCCCAGCAGGCTGTCGTTATACAAATGGGTATCAGGTATAGCGCCTGAGCTGTCTATAGGTGATCCGTCGCCCCAGTTCCAGTAATTGTTATAACCTGCGGGTGAAGAAGTGTTGTACACATTGATCTGGTCGCCGCTACAGCCGAGTTTTTCTGTGAGGTAGAAATTTGCGGGGATTGGAGGTGGATTAACCAGTGTAGCATTGGTGGCATAAGCAGAGCAAGACCCACCTGTAACAATAATATTGGTATAAACGGCAGCGCACAAGCCACTCATTACAAATGTACTGTCGGAAGCTGCGGTGCCGATATATGCAGTTTGTGCAATGCCATTCTTCATGTAGCTCACTGATACATGCGATAGCGGATCAAGGCCGGTGAATTTGAGTGTGCCGTTGCACTCGCCGCATACAGTAGGGTTAGTAAATGTTTCCCTTACAGTAGATACAGGTACCAGTTTGATGGTATCCAGGATGAGTGATGTTGTGCCGCATGAACTTGCATTGGTAGCCTTGAAAATATACTTGGTAGCCACACTCGGACATTCTGTTATAGAATCTGTGCTGCTGACAAGGCGGGTTCCTGTTGAGTCGTACCAGCCAACTACCCATGGGGTAGGGGCTGATGGGGTGAACCTCCAGCCTTCATTGGTAGCAGTAAATGTGGTGCCATTTTCTCCGGGTGGATTATAGAAGATAGTACCTGCAAGGTTTTCAATACCAGTAACGGCATAACCGCTGTTCCATGCGGTACATGGTATCCTGGATGCAATAAAGACGTCTATAATGTTGGTAGTTTCATGCAGAACGATCTGCTCGGAAGTGAAGCCATTGCAGGTACCTGAAATAAAAAGATGAACACTATCCCATGATATCACGAAACGTCTGTTCGGCGCAGTTCCATACACCGCGTACTTGATGGTGCCGCCGTTTGGCGGGTAAAGGTCATTCCAGGGACCCATGACAGCATCTTCTGTTGCAGTACAATTACTGCCGGGTAGCGGGCCGCTTATCGGCCACGGATCATAAACGTTGGTATTGGCCGGGTTCATTGATATGTTACCGTTGGTGCCAATGATAATCTTATTCCACGTTTTGCAGAAAAAAGAGAACGAAAATGGCATAGTTACAGAATCCCCAAAGTTATCATCATAGCTGAGCATGCTGGCTCCAAACACGGTGGCAGGTGTGCCCAGGTAAAAAGGGTCAGGAGTATAGGGGATTGATGATACGGAATATACGGAAGTGCCCGCAAGCGCCTGGGGATAGATAGTGCCAACAAGTGTGGCACAAGGGTTGTGACAACTGAGGCTGTCTAAATGGCTGTGAAGAGTATCGCCATTTGATGTAATCGTAACTGTTTGACCAAAAGCGCTCAACGAAAAAACCAATGCGAGTAACGAGAATAGATATTTCATAAACAAGGATGATAGTCTTTTATAAAAAATGTCTTATTTGAAAAATTAATTTATGTATGTGTTATATCCTGCTAAATTAAACAAATTACCATAAATTCTGCGTTGGTAGTTCTATTTATTTACAAAGACGGATAATTATGTGAAATAGTTGGGGATACCGGCAGAAAATGGTGGTAAAATCATAATACACACAAATTTATTTAATGTAATTTGGTTAGTATATTGCAATTACTGTTGTTACCATAGTCTATTTCCTGATTTTTAGCCCACATTATGTACTTTTAACCGATTTTTTATAGAACCATGCAAGACCTGAAAGTTTTTTTTGAAACAGCACATTTTTTTGAAACAAAAGAAGAGAAAACCTACCAGCCTATGCAGTGGGGGGCCAAGCTGGAATGTGCTGACCCCGATATAGACGCTGCCGATATTATTATTATTGGTTGTGACGAAACTAACAGCGGCCGCAGCAATGCGGATGCGGTGCGGGAGCAGCTCTACAGCATGTATTACTGGCATACAGGCATTAAAATAGCCGATGGAGGCAATATAAGGCAGGGCGCTACACCTAAAGATACCCGGGCCGCATTGCAAGCCGTGCTGCAGGAAATACATGATGCAGGCAAGATAGCCCTGGTAATAGGAGGCCCACATGACCTGACATTGCAGCAATATGGTGTATTTAAGAGGTCGCAGCAGATGATCACCGCCTCGGTGGCCGATATGCTCATAGACCTTGATGAAACTGAGGCCACGACCGAGCATAGCTTCCTGATGGATATGCTTACCGGTACACCTAATTTTGTGACTCATTACAACCATATCGCGTTTCAGAGTTATTATGCCCATCCGCGGATGCTGGAAACACTGGATAAGCTAAGGTTTGATTTTTACCGGCTCGGCAAAGTGAAGGAGCATATTGAAGACATGGAGCCTGTGCTACGGACATCCAACCTGTTCAGTTTTGATATGTCGGCGGTGAGGTATTCAGACGCCCCGGCAAATGTAACCGGGTCACCGAATGGGCTTTCAGGAGAAGATGCCTGCCAGCTTACCCGCTACGCGGGAATGAGTAGCGCGCTCACTTCATTTGGCATATATGGGTATGATCAAAGCAATGATACAAACGACATGACCGCTAAGCTTATAGCACAGATGATCTGGTACTTTGTGGATGGCTACCTGGTGCGGAAAACAGAAGCGAAGCTGAGCGAAAAGGAAGAGTTTACAATGTTTAATGTGGCCTTTACAGATAATGACACTGTCTTTATAAAGAGCAAGCGCACCAACAGGTGGTGGATGAAACTGCCCGACCAGAGCTATGTACCCTGCTCGTACAACGACTACCTGGTAGCCAGCAACGACCAGATACCTGAGCGATGGCTGCGTGCGCAGGAACGGTTATTGTAATCATTAACTTGCCAGGAACGAATATCGTCAACGTTCCCTACATTTACTTTTTAATACTTCCTTTTTAATTTTTTAAGTGCTCGATAAAAACAATAAGATACAGAACGAAGAAAAGGCCGTACTGGTAGGGCTTATTCATAAGGAGCAGACCGAAACCCTTGTGAAGGAGTATCTCGGAGAACTGGCTTTTCTGGCGGAAACGGCAGGGGCTATTGCAGTAAAGACCTTTATGCAAAAGCTGCCCAAACCTGATAGCAAGACATTTGTGGGTAAAGGCAAGCTGGAGGAGATCAAAGAATATGTTGTCGCCAAGGGCATCAGCCTCGTTATATTTGATGATGAGCTCACAGGCTCGCAGATAGGCAACATCAGTGATGTGCTGGGTGTAAAAACCATAGACCGAAGCGACCTGATACTGGATATATTTGCCGGCCGTGCCAAAACGGCACAGGCCAAAGTGCAGGTGGAGCTGGCGCAATACCAATACATTCTTCCCCGCCTGAAGGGTATGTGGAAGCACCTGGAACGCCAGGGTGGCGGAATAGGCAGCAGGGGCCCGGGTGAAACAGAAATAGAGACTGACCGCCGTATCGTTAAGGATAAAATCTCATTGCTGCGCAAGCGACTTACCGAAATAGACAAGCAAGCCACTACGCAGCGCAAAGAGCGCGGCGAATATATCAGGCTGGCTCTGGTGGGCTATACCAATGTGGGCAAAAGCACGCTGATGAATCTCCTGACCAAGGCCGATGTATTTGCGGAGAATAAATTATTTGCGACACTTGATACCACTACACGTAAAGTAGTATATGAGCAGACCCCTTTCCTGCTGAGCGATACTGTGGGGTTCATACGCAAACTGCCGCACCATCTTGTAGAAAGTTTTAAAAGTACACTTGATGAAGTGCGCGAAGCTGATTGCCTGCTGCATGTAGTGGATATATCACATCCCGGTTATGAAGACCAGATGGGTGTGGTGAATAAAACGCTGCAGGAATTGAAGTGTTTTGATAAACCTACTATTACCATTTTCAATAAAATGGACCTGTACGAAAGTAATACTTTCGATCCGTGGCTGGATAATGAGGTGAAGCAGGAAATGCTTACCCAGCTTGAATCGCGCTGGCAGCAGGCTACCAACAATTCTGCAATATTTGTAGCGGCCACTGAGCGCAAAAATATTGACGGATTGCGCAACACCATCCTCAGCAGGGTTAAAAAACTGTATGAAGAGCGGTATCCTTATCTCACAAAATTCTATTGATTAGTTCATTCTGCCGGGAAATCATTTTTTTGCCTGAATTTATTGTTGCTACGCAATCGAAAAAAAACGCATAAGGCGGTGAATTTTCGTACATATTCTTTTTCGCTATTCCATAGGTCAAAATATTGCTTAACTTTCAGAAAGTTAATGAGCAGCAACACTATAAACTGATCCTTATGAAGCAGCAAGTACGTGAGTTATTAGTTACTGCAAAAGTGGCACAGAACTGGCAGGGGCACTTTAATGAGAAGGTGGAAGAACTGATGGCATTGGTGAATAAAGTAGACACCGATAAGCATGTGCTGGAAGCAGGGGAATTACTTGATGTTTATAAAAAAGTAAAACAAAAGCCTGCCCGCAACCGCAAAAGAAAGTTGACAGACTCCTCCGAAAAGCCATTTGAATTTCTAGTATTCTGCAACTGATCAGGCGATGCCTTTATTGAGGAAGTCGATGAAGGGGCGCATGGTGTCAAATGATTCCTGTATCTTTTTAGTGAGTGTTTTGCCGGTAAGGTCTGTATCTGTAATACTGTCGTTGGTTGCCACAAAGCTTTTCATTTTCAGGTATTCTATTGCGGGATTATCGGCAGTGTAATTTTTAGGGACTGTTTTTAATTGTTCGCCGCTGATATTGCCAAACAGTTTTTTGAACTTTTTATCGTCAATGATCTTTTTGAACTCCTTGAAATTGTAATCGATCTCCTGCCTTATTGCCTTCAGCATGGGTGCTTCGGGCATCCATAGCCCGCCGCCGGCCATTGATTTGCCACCCGGCTCAATATGCAGGTAGTAGCCTGCGCCCTGGGTTTTCTTGCCCCCTTTGCTGAAGCCTGCACTAAAATGAGCCTTATAAGGGGTCTTATCTTTGGAAAAACGAACATCCCTGAATATCCTGAAAATGCAATCTTTTGCCTGCAAATCCTTGAAAACAGGTTCGGAAGCGCCTAAACCATGAAGCACCCCGGCCACCAATTCCTCAAAATCCTGCTTGGCTATAGCATATTCGTCTCTGTGTTTGTCAAACCAGGCTTTATTGTTGTTTTTGGCCAGTTGTTGCAGAAATTTGATCGTGTTTGGTTGTAACATAGTGGTGTTTTATGGAAAACAAAGGTAATATACAGGTTTCGAAAATGGATAATTTGGAATTTAAGATCTATGATGTAGCTTTAATGTGTACTTCAAACATAAAGATATATGTTCATAGCGTCTCTTTACAACCTTAAGGGTGGGGTAGGAAAAACTGCTTCCTGTGTAAATTTTGCATACATGGCATCGCGCGATGGCTATAAAACCCTGGTGTGGGATCTCGATCCACAGGGCGCGGCCAGCTATTATTATAAAGCGAGTACAACAGAGAAGAATAGTATAAAAAAAATAATGGAGCACAGCCTCGACATCAGTGATGCCATTGTGCCTACGAAGTATCCTAACCTGGACATCATACCTGCTGATTTCTCGGTGCGCCGGCTGGATATAATTCTTGAAACACACCATAACTCTAAAAAATACTTTAAGTCGTTGCTCAAAGAATTGTCGCATACCTATGATTTTATTTTTATAGACTGCCCTCCGGGTTTTTCTAATGTGGCAGATAATATTTTTCATGCCTCTGATGCAGTGCTGATGCCGGTAATACCCACTACACTCTCTGTGCGTACTTACGACCAGGTGAAAACATACCTGGAAACCAAAGAATCAGGGTTTGAAAAACTGATGTGCTTCTTTACAATGGTGGACCTGCGCAAGAACATGCACAACGATATTATGCGCCAGCTATATAAAGACAAGCGTTTTTTTGAGCACTACATTCCGTACCTGTCTGATGTAGAAAGAATGGGTGTAAAGAACGCTCCTCTTGAAGCGTTTGCTGCATCAGGCTATGCCGCTATATGTTATCGCGCACTGTGGGATGAAATAAAAGAAGGTGTGCTGGAGTGATCTCCCCGCGTTTAAAATATATGCTTCACTAAGCCCAGCCACCTGCCCCAGGCCCAGCGCCAGTCGGGCCCGTCCCAGATAGCGCCATGGTCCATGTACATGCCCGACAGCTTTATGTTGTAATAACACAGCAGTGCAAGAATCGCCAATACAGGTATCCTGAACGCATTTTTCTGTGCCAGCAAATGCTCAACTGTCACTGCCAGTGGAAAAGCCAGCAGCGGCATGTAATCAATATAGCAGCGATGCCCGAAGGCAGCCCCAAACCACCATGCCCACCAACTGGCGAAAATATAAGTGATGACGCAGAACACAATAGTGGTTCCTGCGAAATTTGTTCTCGGGTCTTTCCTTCTGAAAAAAACCGCCCATAAAAATAACAGCAGCACAGGTGAATAGAGAAAGAGGCCGTTTTGGGTATCGAATAATACCGCAGCAATTTTGGGATGGTTCCA
>CAIRES010000082.1 GCA_903877645.1 uncultured Bacteroidota bacterium
ATTAGCTGATTAGCTGATGTGCTAATTAGCTGATGAACCGTGCGACGATAGCAGATTTGAACTGCGCCTGCGGCCTCTAACCGCGTCATCTTTTTATTACCTTTCGAAGAACTTTTCGTTACCCTTTTTCTGTAACGGAGTGCAAAGGTAGCGGTTTGTTCTCAGCCAACAAAATTTATTTCAACTTTTCTTCAGAAATATTTTCTCATTGACCACTCTCAAAAACCGCCTGCAAAGAACTTTTTAATGCCCCCGTTTTTCTTTTGGGGAGCGCAAAGATAGCTATCATTTGCACACCGCCAAACACATTTTCATATTTTTTTGAACTACAGGTTAATAAGCAACCCGTTCGTTCAGTTGTGATGGGCCTGCAAAGATAGGACAGAAAAGGGATTCAGCAAATTTAATTTAAAAGATTTCCGGGTTATTCTAACCCCGGCTCATACTATGTTGTATGTCACTCCTTTGTGGCTACCAACGAATATAAAAGAGGCAGTTTGCCTTCAAGGCCTTTTATACGGAATCGCTTTGGTTCATCCTCTATCATGTTCCTGAAGCAGTTGTAAGGCGAATGGTCATACTCTTTGAAAATATCTATTTGCAGACCGGCATCTAAAAGTGCCTGCAATACTTCGCCCAGGTCATGGTTCCAGCCTATTTCCTGCATATTGATCTCCGCTTTGCGGTCGGCATAAGTAGTTGTGGCTGTCTCTATGATGGCTTCCTTATTGAAGTAAGAATACTCCAGTCCCGTAAAATCATAATTGAACATCCACACCACAGGATGAAACTCTACAAACACAAATTTACCTCCGGGCTTCAGGAATTTAGCTACAACCTGCGCCCACCGCTGCATATCGGGCAGCCAGCCTATGGTGCCGTATGATGTGTATACTATATCAAATTGCTGATCCAGCTTATTGGGTAGATCATAAATATCCGTACAAATGAATTCAGCATCCAGGCCCAGTTTCGTATTCAGCTCCTGAGCCTTGGCAATAGCTCCGCCCGAAAAGTCAACTCCCGTAGCCTTTGCGCCCAACCGGGACAATGAAAGTGTATCCTGCCCGAAATGGCATTGAAGGTGCAATATCGTTTTGCCACTCACATTGCCAAGCAGGCCAAGCTCGATCTCATTTAATGATGTAGCTCCATTAATGAAGCCGTCATTGTCCATATTGTAAAATGCAGAAGTGACGTGATGCTTTGTTTTAGCATCCCATAACGCCCTGTTGATCTCGATGTAATTCAGTGGCTCGTTCATAATCATCAATGCTCAAAAATGTACATCACCACAGTATACTTGCCTACGGTCTTATTATAAGTGGCTTCCATGGTGATGTGTGGCGGTGGTACCTTTGCTTTCGGATCATCAGGCATAAACACCAGTTTCTTATAGTCCTTCATACCGGGATAAAAGTTATCTTGTTGCGATACCTTATAGCCCTGCGCTGTAAGGCAATCATTCAATTCTTTCTTATGCTCCTCATATACTGCCCTTACCTCGGCCACATCTGCTGTCTGAAAAAAGGCACCTTCATAAAACAAACCCATTGATGCTACAAACCTGGATGCAATGGTACCAGGCACTTTAATACCACAATCCCAAGAACTGGCATTCATGTGCGATTCCTTTTGAACACCCTTGATATTGCGGAATTTATTGGGCGCATCCCGCACTATAGTATTCACGGCATTGCAAAAATCGCCTGATTGCGCCACAGCATTCTCGGAGATCAAAATAAGAAACAAGAAAGAAAACAGTATTTTCATTTGCGTCATGCTGCAATATACTAAAGAGCGGGTTTTTCGACACAAGTTCCATTCTACGCAGTATCCATTGTCACCATACAGTTAAAATACGGTTAAATGCCATTTGTTAACGAATTGACACAAATTTTACCCTATCTTTGTTTCAATCCACCGATTATTAACTGTTAATTGAAGAAAGGTCCATGAGGAAACTGGCTTTGTGTTTATTGGCGTACCTGGTAGTATCACTATCATATATAAGTGCATCCGCGGATGGCACCGATCTTTCGAATGACAATGCCCGGATAGAGCGCTATGTGGCGCAGGAATACCGGCAGATAAATTTCAACAATTGTAAGCCGCTCTCTTACGAAGTATTTGACGAGGCTTATCGTGGCTACATGAACCTTGCCGGCAGCAGCAAACTGAGTACGGACAAACACATCATCTCCATCTGCGATCTCGACCTGTCATCAACCGAAAAGAGGCTATGGATCATAGACCTCGATAAAAAGAAGGTACTCTTCAATACCTATGTAGCGCATGGGCAGGGATCGGGTGATGAATATGCCACCGCATTCTCTAACAATACCAACTCCCACCAAACCAGCCTGGGCTTTTATGTGACCGGCGATACTTATGAAGGTGAGCATGGCACTTCACTGCGCCTCAACGGCATGGACGAAGGCTTTAATGATGCTGCATTCGACAGGGGTATAGTGGTACATGGCGCAGATTATGTAAGCGACAAATTCATTAACAGCCAAGACCGCCTGGGCCGTAGCTGGGGCTGCCCTGCAGTGCCGTCAAAGCTTTCATTGCCTATCATTAACACTATCAAAGACGGCACTTGCCTGTTCATTTATCATACCGACAGCAGATACCTGCACGCCTCTTATTGGGTAAATAAAAAGATAAGCAACCTGCCGGATAATGGCATTGGCGCGGATATAGCAGTACCTATGGTGCCTGCAAAACCAAGAATGCGCCAGATACAGTACATCACTAATGGCAAAGTGGACAGCGTGAAGCTTGTACCTGTAAGCGTTCGATAATATAGTTCAGTAACCCTTTATTGCATTGCCGCGATCAGCTTCACATCGCGGCCATAGATGTCGCGGGTAAATTGCAGGTGCTTGCCGGTAGTATCCTCAAAGGCGGTGAGGTAGGCTATATGCACGGGTATCTTATTCTTCAGCACTTCCCATCTTGTCTTGTGTGTGTCTATTAGCGTATCCAGGCGCCCTTGTGTATAGTATTTCTTATGCTCCAACTCAGCAAGTACAAATAAGGCCATCTCCTGCGGATGCTGTAGCCTGATGCAGCCTGAACTCAAGGCACGGTAGCGCTTCACAAAATCGCCGCGGTGCGGTGTATCGTGCAGATAAATATCCCATGGATTAGGCAGATTGAATTTTACAACGCCCAGTGAGTTATCATCCCCGGGATCCTGTTTGTAGGTGTATTTCTTCAGATTCCCCATATTCAGACGGGAAGCATTCACCAGCTTGCCCTCCCTGTCATATGCTTTCAGGCCTTTCTTTGAAAGATACTTCCGGCCATCTTTCTGGAAGCCCGGTACCACATCATTCTTAAGAATGGTAGGCGGCACACCCCACGGCGGATTGATGACCACATTGGCCATAGTGGCAAACAATGATGGCGTCTGCCGCTCCGGTTTGCCTACCACCACACGCATATGCATAGCATTACTACCATCTTTTCTCAGGAATAACTCCATGAGCGGCACATCTACGATCAGGTACAGATCGCCAAACTGCTGCTGCATCCAGCGCACGCGCTCCATATTAGCGCTGATCTTGGTGAGGTATACGGAGGGCAGTAACGATAGACGGGCCAGTGTGCTGCTATCGACTTTTCCGGTTACCTGCAGGCCCATGTAGGATTGATAAGTAGTGACCAGTTGCTTTTCTTCACTCACCGTATCATTCTCCACAGTCTCCAGCCAGGGCAACTCATCCCTGATCACCGTATTGATGTTCTTCAGGTCTTCCCCGGCGTACTGCTTTTGCAGTGCCAGCTTACCCACCTCACCCAACGCATTCTGAAACAGGCTATCAGCCGCAAGATCGGTATAACGCTTATACTCGCTACGCAGCAACGCATAGGTGGGCACTTTACTCCTGAAGGCATCGAGCGAGGTATACCCCTTCGCATCTATGAGCAACTGAGGTGCATTCCAGGTAGTATCATTGACATGATACCAAAGGGAATCAACAGAGCCAGGTACGATACGGCCTATCAACAGGTCGTGGCTGGCAGCAAGATAGCTATGAGTAAGGGCGGTATCAAAAGCTATTGCCTGGTCCACACTATTGTGCTTTGTGGTATCGAGTATTGCTTTTAGTCTTTTTATTGCTGCCAGGTTGTATCGTTCGGGGTTGATCCCGTCCCACTGCATGTCTTCCAGCTCGGTGATGAGCTTTGCTGCTGCTGGAGTAGGTACATAATTCTCCTTTATCCATACCGGCTGGTAGTCATCGGCCAGGTACACATACCGCATATTGTCGGTAATAGAAACGATCTTTTTCCTGATAGTGGTATCCACGGGCTTCATCATGCCTTTCAGCCGCTCAGTGAATACCTCATCTGAATAGCCGGACGGTGCAGGCTTCTTTGGCTTACCCGGGCCACAGGCGATCAAAAAAACAATAAATGAAAGGGAAACTACTGAAAGGAACTTGATACCGGGCTTCGAAGGGTGCATATTATACGGCAATTGCCGCTGTTTAAATTAATGTAACAAAAACTATTCCAAAAACATTATAAGGTGAACCGTAACAAAAATTTAAACTTCCAGCTCTTTCATGGGGTCCCAAAACAGGCTGTCAAAGTTAACGACTTTATCCTCCTTCACTTTTATTCCTTCTTTCTCCAGCAGTTGCTGCATTTTCTCGGGCGGACTGAAATGATGCTTTCCAGTGAGCATACCATTCCTGTTCAATACCCTGTGTGCAGGCACTTTTGGTTTGGCGCCTTCACAATGGTTCATGGCATAGCCCACCATGCGGGCACCGGAAGTGACACCGATAGCTGCGGCCACAGCACCGTAGCTCGTCACCCTTCCCTTGGGCACGGCACGAACTATATCATAGATCACGTCGTAGATACTTGCCCGTACCGGGGGCGTAGCCCCGGGCGGGTTTTCTTTACCTTTAATTTTATCTTCCTTTTTCATCCTGTACGCGTTTTTGCAGCAGCCTTGTTCGTGCCGGCTCAGGTACTTTTTCGTATTGGTAGGGGCAGTTGAGGCAGCCATTACCACAGCAATACCCCCGTTCTTTCAAATACGACGCCGTAAACACAAGCAAGCCGTTGGCCAAAATGATATAGTCCTTCCCTTCTTCCATCCCTACCCTTCTTCCTGCTCCAACTCTCCTTCCTCTTCTTTGGCAAACCGGCCTGTGACCACTATTGGCGTCTCTGGCAATGAAAAGGACACATAATATATGGTACGATTATCCAGCAGGTGCATTTTTTCATAGAAGGTCTGTATAGCCAGCGGGCCGGTAGCCAGGCCTTTTGCATATATATCTGCTATATTTTCGTGTATGGTACACTTTTGTTCTGAAATGGTCTCCAACGTAAAATCATACAATTCCTTTGAGTCGGTTTTGAGATTGATACGTGCTCCGGGTTTCAGTATCTGCTGGTACTGCGCCAAAAAGCGTTCATGGGTGAGCCTGTTCTTGGCCTTGCCCTTCCTTAAAAACGGATCGGGGAAGATGATCCATATATTATCTACCTCGTTTGCGGCAAAATATTGGGTGATCTGCCCTATGCTTATCCGCAGGAAACCAACATTGGCAAGCCCCTCTGTAAGTGCGGCTTTGGCCCCTGTGTATATTCGGTTGCCCTTTATATCTACACCTATATAGTTATTGTCTTTATGCTCCCTGCCCAGGTTCACGCTGTATTCGCCCTTTCCGCAGGCCAACTCCAGCGTGATGGGGTTATCATTTTTAAAAAAGGTATGCCAGTTGCCTTTCATCCCCTCCGGGTATTGCAGCACATTGCTGTAGGTATCAATAGCCTGGAAGCGGATCAGTTTTTTATGTCCCATATTATAAAATGGCCTGCTCTTCTTTTATTAAGCGTGCAAAAATAGTATTTAGATAGGAGAGCGGGCATAGAAATATCTCTGTCGTTTCGCGCCCTTATTTTGCCGTTTCACTCCGTTCATTTCCCGTTTGGTAACCTCCAAATCAGGTTTTGAACGTCTTAAAAACGGTCTATGTTTGGTAAGCAAAGAATTGTCATACTTTTGTAATCATCAATTAAATTTTAAGTAAAAGAAATAAACATTATTTAAGTAATTAAAAATCAGAAAATGAAGAAAAAAATTTTACTATTTTCCATTAGCGCAGTAATTGGAGCTCTTATTTTTCAAAGCTATGCGGCAGGCCCGGCAAGATCGGGCTATGACTGCACGGGAGCAGAAGCCGGCGGAACCGGAACATTTGCTAATCCAACAGGCTGTTCTGCCGGTGGCGGTTGCCACAGCACTTCTGCCACTACAGGTATCTCCGCTGCGTTAGAGTTAGATTCGGCAGGCGTTGCCGTGACCAGCTATAAAGGAGGCATGACCTATACAGTAAAGCTCACTGGCACTAATACAACCAGCACTACCTTTCCTAAATATGGCTTCCAGATCGCTGCAATGAAGGGGTCAGCTATAGCCAGCACAGTGTCTGATGCAGGCACATGGGCTACAACCGGCTTACCGGCCAGCACGCACATAGCTGCGCCGTCCAGTTCAGGCACATTGCTTACTGTTGCCGAGCAAAGCTCAGCTATTGCGCTATCCGGCGGCAGTTTCACCAAGTCTTTTTCATGGACTGCTCCTGCCGCAGGTACAGGAACCATTTCTATATGGGGAGCAGTTAACTTCCTGGATAACACGTCCGGCGCAGATAACGGAGATAAATGGGGTACTAACCACATAGTACTCAATGAGGAAACTACAAGTTCCACCGGCGTGCAGCAAGTAGCTAACACACTGACGATCAAAGCATTTCCAAATCCTGTAAGCAATATGCTCAATTTGCAAACTGATGAAGCAGGCACTTATTCGGCGCAAGTGTATGATCTTAATGGCAGAAGCATAACTACTGCGTCATTCAGCGGCAACTGTAGTATCAACGCTGCTAGCTGGGCTACTGGCATGTATCAGGTGGTGATAACAAAAGAAGGCCAGTCGCAGGTGATCCCTGTAGTAAAGAAATAATGCAGATCCTATTTTGATAAAAATGCCCTGGATATCCGGGGCATTTTTATTTGCATATTCCTGATTGTAACTGGCAATTAATACTTGGTGCGTTTGCGAAAAACCAAATTTCCGTTCATCCCGTCATTCGCCCCTTTCATCCCTTATTTCACTAGACATAGCTAATTGTTCTTTCCTTTATCCGGAATAGTATTCAAATTGCAGTGAAACTGGCATGGCAATTGATGCTATTTTATAAGTAAAATTTTATAGCAAATTATTTCTACTTATCTTTAAATATAAAGAATATATACAACTAAAATCAAACGAACATGAAAAAAAGAATTTTACTTTTTACTGCTGTTGCTTCTATAATTGGTATCACGTTAACCAGTGAGTCGTCCGGGCCTGCCAGGAATATTGCAGGCAACCGTACCGGCGCAAAGGGTAGCAGTACTACATGTGGCGGTAGTGGTTGCCATGGTGGCACGTCAACTGCAACTATGGTAACTATCACTGTAGATTCGGGCACAACTGCCGTTACTCGCTATGTGCCTGGCCATGCGTACACTGTTAAAATACATGGCACGAATACTAATTCAAATCCAAAATTTGGCTTTGAGTTTGCTTCAGTTAGCGGGTCCGGAACTTCCCAGGTACAGGCTGGTGCAGCAAGCAGCCTGCCGACAAATGTTGCGATAGATGCAGTTTCCAGCCTGAATATTGTTGAGCATCATGCTGCATTGACAGCACCCACAGCGGGCATATACGATGTATCCTTTACATGGACGGCACCTACGACCGGTGTGGGGGACATTACCCTTTACTGCACTTTGAATGCTGTGGACGGTCTTGGTGGGCCCGATGCTATTGACCACTCTAACAACACGTCTCTTGTATTAACACAGGAAGCAGCAGCACCTTCAGCCGTAGCAACAATTACTAACAATATAGTAGTTGCCGCATATCCTAACCCTGTGACCAACACCCTGCACCTCGAAGTAGCTGAAGCAGGTACTTATAGTGTAGCGGCATACGACCTCAGCGGCCGCAGCGTTGCCAACGAGAACATTACTATCAATGGCAGTGCAGCCAGCATCAATACTGCAAACTGGACACCCGGTATGTAC
This sequence comes from uncultured Bacteroidota bacterium, assembly GCA_903877645.1. Classification (GTDB taxonomy): domain Bacteria; phylum Bacteroidota; class Bacteroidia; order Chitinophagales; family Chitinophagaceae; genus Nemorincola. Next base: position 8,110 of record CAIRES010000082.1, read on the forward strand.
TTTGTAGAAGTAACTAAAGACTGCAACACTAAGGTGCTGCATGTAGTGAAGAACTAAGATCTTATTGATTTTTTTGAGAGAGCCCCGCTACGTGCGGGGTTTTCTTATTTTATATCAGGATCACCAGCAAGGCATATACCAGCATCACGCCATCGGCTAATACGAGGTAAGCCCGCTCAGATGGGTACCGGCGGATGTACTGCACCACTCCCCATGTGACAATGGCCGTAAGCAGTGCCCCTACCAACCGCTGAGGTATGGGAAAGCGGCTATACTGCAGTATGCTCAGCAGACAAAAGATCACTAGCCCGGTATTGATAAGGCGGTAGCTATTGCCTACTCCTACCTTGTGCGGGAGGGTATGTATGTTGTTGCGGATGTCGTCGCGTACATCCCGGATCTCAAACAGCACGCAGAGCATGAAGATGAACACAAACCGGATGAGGATCTCTACGGGATAATTCGCCAATAGCTTATCCCAATAAATAATAGGCAGTACCGCTGTGGCGGTCGTCCATACCACGGCCAGTACACTGATCTTGAGCCAGCCAATATCGCGGATCCTTTTTTTATTCTTAAACGGCAGTAGTGGCAAGTAGTAGGCGAAAGCCAATAAGCCAAGAGACCCACTAGTGAGCAGCATCTGCAATGAAAGCCCCCAAAGGCCGTACACAGTCATAGTCATCCCGGCAAAAAAGAAGAACCGGTACCATGGTTTCAGTTTTTGTGGCGGCCGCTGCCGCCCATAGGGCCTGGGTATCAGGCGAGGGGCGTTATATACCAGCAATGTGCTGCCAAAGACCAATACATGCAGTTGGTTGAATATTGATGTGCGGCTCCCATTGATGAGACAGCCGGTAGCCATGCATAATGCAGTGGCGCAACAGGCGGTAAACAGGCTGGTTTTTAATAAAAAGTCAACAAAACGGGCGAGGGGCTTCACTGTGCAAAAATAGGGAACAGTCTTCTTTATCTTCACACAATCTACATTAAAATAAATATGTGAATGAAAATACAAAACGGCATAAAAATTGCGTTATAGTCATCAAGATCCGAGAACTCTTAAAAACTACCGTATTATGAAAACCTTTATCATTCTCATCGCAGTGTATCTTCTGATCATTTCTTTGGCTATAGTGGCTTAGGAAAGTGGATACACCATTTACTGTTTATCAGATTTATAAAAGGCTTTATATATCCTCATTGAGGAATATATAAAGCCATAAATTTTTGTAGGAGGCAGGTTTTATCTTATTCGCTCTTGTCTTTCTTTGACTCTATTTTTAGCCAACTGCATTAGTTTTTCAAAGTCTTCTCTCATCAACGCTTCCTTCTTAGCTCTCGACCAGCGCTTTATCTGTTTTTCGCGGGCGATTGCATCCTCTACAAATTGGTAACTCTCGACGAATTTTAGCACTACCGGTCTACGCGAATAGGTATAGCATGTAGGGTGATCACCTGTCTCGTGTTCTTTTATGCGCTGCTCCAAATGATTTGTTATGCCAGTGTAATATGAATGATCGACGCACTCGAGGATATACACATAATAGGTGTGGTTTTTCATTTTGCTTATTTATAGCATGAGGTTACGTAGGTGTCATGGTGAGCCTTGTCGAACCATGGCGCCGTTACCGGACAGGGAATGAGTAACCGTAAGCACCTATCCTCCGTAATCAATACCCTCAACGGTATCATGGTTCGACGAGGCTCACCATGACACCTATCTGAATTTATTTTCTACTATCCTTTGCCCCTAAAAAACCCTACAACGGTATATTCCCATGCTTGCGCTTGGGCATTTTCACTACCTTATTCTCCAGCATCTTAAAGCCTTTGATCAGCTTGGCGCGGGTATCGGCGGGCATGATCACCTCGTCTATAAAGCCACGCGCGGCAGCCATGTAGGGGTTGGCAAATTTGTCAATGTACTCGGCTTCTTTTTCCTTCAGCTTGGCCTCCGGGTCGGTGGCTTCTGAAATTTCTTTTTTGAAGATGATCTCTGCTGCGCCCTTCGCGCCCATCACCGCTATCTCGGCTGTAGGCCAGGCGTAGTTCAGGTCGGCGCCTATGTGCTTGCTATTCATTACATCGTATGCTCCGCCATAAGCCTTGCGGGTGATCACGGTTATCTTGGGTACTGTGGCCTCACTCAATGCGTACAGCAGCTTGGCGCCATTGGTAATAATGCCATTCCATTCCTGGTCGGTACCCGGCAGGAAGCCCGGCACATCTACCACCACCAGCAACGGTATATTAAAGGCATCGCAGAAGCGCGTGAACCTAGCACCCTTTTTGCTACTGTTAATATCCAGCACACCGGCCAGGTAGGCGGGCTGATTGGCCACTATGCCTATGCTGCGGCCACCTATGCGGGCAAAGCCCACAACAATATTCTCTGCATAATCTTTGTGCACCTCCATAAAGGAGCCTGCATCTGCCAGCTCTTCTATCACCTCCTTTATATCATAAGGCTGGTTAGGGTTGGCAGGAATGATGTCGTTTAGTTTTTTGCGTGTTTCATCGGCCAGCTCGTAGTCATATACCGGCGCATCCTCTTCACAATTCTGCGGTATGTAGCTCACTAGTTTTTTTATGTTCTCTATGCACTCCACCTCGTGCGCGCAGGCAAAATGCGTTACGCCCGATTTGGAGGCATGGGTATGCGCGCCGCCCAGTTCTTCACTCGTTACCGTCTCGTGCGTTACGGTCTTCACTACGTTCGGGCCGGTTACGAACATATAAGAGGTATGCTCCACCATCAGTATAAAATCGGTAATGGCGGGCGAATATACCGCGCCACCCGCGCACGGGCCCATAATAGCCGATATCTGCGGCACCACGCCCGATGCCTTTACGTTCCTGTGAAAAATATCGGCATAGCCGCCCAGCGACACCACGCCCTCTTGTATCCTGGCACCACCGCTGTCGTTAAGGCCTATTACCGGTGCGCCGTTCTGCATCGCCAGGTCCATTATCTTCACTATCTTCTCGGCATGGGTTTCGGAGAGGCTGCCGCCAAACACAGTAAAATCCTGCGAGTACACATATACCAGGCGGCCATTCACCGTGCCATAGCCCGTCACCACTCCGTCGCCGGGATATATTTCCTTTTCCATCCCGAAGTCGCGGCTGCGGTGCGTTACCATCATCCCTATCTCTTCAAACGAGCCTTCATCCAGCAGCAACTGCAGCCGCTCGCGCGCCGTTAGTTTACCCTTCTTGTGCTGCGCCTCTATACGCTTGGCGCCACCACCCTGCAATGCCTGCTCTGTCTTATGCTGTAATAAAGATATTTTGTCCATGATAAGGCAAACTTAATATAAAAAGCGGAGTTGGTCTACACCGTTCCGCCACTTCCGTTTACATTATAAAATATCCTTAAATTGCAGCCTATTCTATACTATGAAACATTTGTTTTTAGCCGTTACCATCTGTATTTTATCAACTGCGGCCCGCGCGCAACACATTGCGGCCTACAGCGCCGATGATGTGATACACCGCACCTCATCGAAAGACACCGTATATATCATCAACTTCTGGGCTACGTGGTGCGCCCCCTGTGTTCAGGAGCTGCCCGAGTTCAATACCCTGCAGGAGCGTTATGCGCAGCAGCCGGTAAAAGTGCTGCTCGTGAGTCTCGACTTCAAGGAAGACCACACCTTCCGCCTCGAAGGCTTTATTGCCAAAAAGCACCTGGAGCCGGAGGTCGTTTGGCTCTCTGAAACCGACCCCAATGTGTTCATACCCAAAATAGAGCCCTCCTGGGAAGGATCCATACCCGCCACCATCATAGTAGCCCCCGGCAAGCAATTCAAAAAATTCATAGAAGGGCAGGTAACTGAGCGGCAGGTATCGGGTATAGTGGATAAGGTATTGGCGAAGTAGCTCTTCGCGAGACCTTCCACCACATAGGCACATAGAGCACATAGGTGCGAGGAAGTCAGGTATGATTACGGACTATGTGAACTTAAAACTTATGAAGTACAGACCACATAAGCTATGTTTCTATGTGCCTATGTGGTAGCCCTGCGTAACACCATAATAAAACATGATTTAAATCACCCGCACCTAGTTTATATCTTTGCCGCACGTGGCCTACTTCAAACCATACAAGCGCATTAACCAACTGATCCAGAACGAAAGTTTTGAACCGATGATCAGTTGGGGTGTGCGTATGGCATTGTCTGGTACGCTGCCCATTATATGGGGGCTGGCTACAGGCCGCATCAGCGATGCTATATGGATCACGCTTACTGCCGAAGGCATTTGCTGGGTGGAGCTGAAGGGGTCCTTTTCGTGGAGGGTACGTACTTTGCTCACAGGGGCAATACTGGCGCTCCTGTGCAGCGCGCTGGGGCTGGTGACGGGTGGTAATATATGGCTGAGTGTGGTGGCCATGTTTGCCATAGCTTTTGTAGCTACCCTGCTCAAAGACATGGGCGACCGTGCCAGTGGCCTCGCGATCTGTGTGTACCTCATGTTCATCATCTGCAATGCCTACCCTGCTACCGGCTGGCACCAGGCAGACCATCGTATGGCGCTTATTGCATTGGGTGCATTGTGGCCTGTGATAGTGGGTATCGGCGCATCATTCCTTATGCCTGCCGAGGAACCGTTCAGGCGGCACATAGCGCTCATCTACCGCTCTATAGCCACTCTTGTAAGTACAGTATCGGCCAGCGGCACCGATAAAGCCCGCGGCGATGTCTATAAAAACGAGAACGCAGTACGCACCGCTATAGACAACTCTTACACCTTCTATGGCCGCATGGCACATGCCGTGGATGAGAAAGACCACCAGAAGTACCAGCTTACCCTGCTGCGCAAAATAGCCGGTATGGTGGCCGTAAATGTAACGGCCATGGGCGAGGAGATGAACCATATAGCCGTGCCCGAGCTGGACGAACGCCTGCGGGTAAAGGCCGCAACACTCTTCAGCGCGCTCAAAGAAGCGGTGAGCCGCATATCGGTATTCATCATCACCCTGAAGGCGGAGGAGAAACTGCTGGCCCGCACGCAGATCAACAGGCTCACAAAGCTTACTGCGCTGATACGCGAGTACCCGCTGCCTTATGATGCCAAGCAGGTATCAGCCATCAACCGCATCCTGCAGCTCACCGACCGCACTGTGCGCCTGCTGGAGAACGCCATTCTGCGGCTGGATACTATGGGCAAGGACGAAAGAGTGTACCACTCCTACTCCTTCATCAAGACGTTATTCCTGCTGAAGCCTAAGTACTTTCTCAATAGCCTGCGGGTATTGTTCAGCATCAACTCATTCACCACCCGCTATGCCATACGCTCGGCTGTGGCAGCTACCCTGGCGCTGTTCCTGTACAAGTGGTTACATATAGATCATGGCTACTGGCTGCCCTTCAGTGTAATGATCGTGATCCAGCCATACTTCGGGGCTACATTCAGGAAGGCCAGGGATCGCATAATAGGCACCCTGCTGGGCGGGATTGCCGGAGGCTTGCTGCTGCACACCCCTGCCGGGCTACATGCCAAGGAGCTTTTCCTGTTCCTCACTTTCACCATGATGGTGTATTATGTGCGCAAACAGTATGCCATAGCCGCCTTTGCCATCACGCTCAACCTTGTGCTGTTGTTCAACCTGGATTCGTCTTACAACAATATGCTCCTGGTCACAAGAGCGTTGTGTACCATCGGCGGGGCATTACTCGCTGTATTATCCGGTGTTGCGCTATTACCTACGTGGGACGAGAAGTTACTACCATCGCACCTGGCCGCTGCTATCAAGGGCAATTACGATTACTTCATCGCTACCTTTTATACCCCAGAGCGCACCTTGAACTGGACGAGGTATAAACGCCCCGCCGAGTCGGCAAACAGCAATGCTTTCGATTCCTTCAACCGGTATGTACAGGAGCCGGGCAAGAAGCAACCGGAACTGTATTACGGCCTCATTACCTGCAATGTGCGCATCACTCGCAACCTTAATAACATTCACCTGGAACAGGATGAAAAGAAGCTGTCGGCGAAAGAAGCAGCCTCTACGTCACAACAGAAAAAGATAGTGGAGTGCCATGCACTATTTGAAAAAGTATTGACGCAAACTGCTTTATTGCGGGGTAGGACCATCATACCGGTTCACCACCCTGCTGATCAATTTCATACGCCCATGCAGCTAAACGAGGTACAGATCATTGCCCTCGAAAAACTGATCATAGAACTAAAAGCTATGTTACAGGATTTTGAGCAGTTGGGCAAAAGTGCCTGAGGCAAGCAAACTCATAAAATCGTAGCTTAGCAGTATGAATTACCTGGCACATGCTTTCCTGTCATTCGGAGATAAGGATATACTTACCGGCAACATGATCGCAGACCATGTGAAAGGCAAGATAGCCCTTGATCAATTTCCGGAAGGAATCAAACAAGGCGTCATCATGCATCGCAAAATTGATGAATTCACAGATACGCACCCGGCCACATTGCGTGGCAAACTATTATTCCGTGAAGACTTCGGGCTGTATGCAGGGCCTATTATGGATACCCTTTATGACCACTACCTCGCTAATGACCCTAAATATTTTGCCAATGAAGAGGCCCTGCTGGCCTTCACGCAAGCCACTTATGCCCTGCTTAATGAGAACTCCCGGTATTTCCCTGAAAAATTTGCGGGCTATTTTCCGCACATGAAAGAGCACAACTGGCTATATAACTACCGGCATATAAAGGGAATAGAGCGGTCGCTCAATGGCTTAGCCCGAAGGGCTTTATATATACCCCCTATTGCTAAAGCATACGAGATATTTGTAGCACACTATTATACACTGAACCAGTGCTATTATGAACTTATTGACGATATTAACACCTTTGTAAAAAACGGAGCCGGTATTTAACTGCAAGTATTAAATTTGCGGCTGCTAAACACAAATCATGCGTTCAACTCCTTCATATATAGTTACCACTATTTTACTACTATTGCTGATAGCCTGCCATTCAGGTACAGAGCAGGCTTCTGCCCGCACCCCTGCCAGTGGGTTTAAAGAAACACCAATAAAAAATGCGGTAACCCCGCTGGTATATGATACCAATTCAGTGCAGGCTCAAAACATCATCGCGCAGCTCGATAATTATTACCGGGGGCAGGTAAGGGCTGGTTTCAACGGCAGTGTGCTCATTGGCAATAAGGGCAGGATCATTTATGAACGTTACTTTGGGGTAGCCAACAGGGAAAGAAAGGTGCCCCTCACCCCCACATCAGCGTGCCAACTGGCATCTGTTTCCAAAACATTCGCAGGGGCTGCATTGCTTTACCTGTACCAGCGCAAATATGTGAATATAGACCTGCCTGTGCAAACTTATCTTAAGCAATTCCCCTACCCCAATATCACTGTAAAAATGCTGCTGGACCACCGCTCAGGGATACCTGATTACACCAAGTGGGTACCGGAGTATACAGGTGATATGAAAAACCCGATCACGAATGAGCAAATGCTCACGCTGCTGTCTACACGTAAACCGGCACTGGAGTTCACCCCAAACAAGCACTTCAAATACTGCAACACCAACTTTGCGCTCATAGCTATGATCATTGAAAAGGTCACGGAAATGAATTATTACGACTTCATGTCGAAATACATCTTTCAGCCACTGGGTATGACCAGCTCATTTGTATATAGCCCATGGAAGGGGCTTCCTGCAAATGCCACTATCAGCTATAAATACAACTGGAGGCGTGAGCCGGATATGTTTGCCGATGGCGTATATGGCGACAAAGGCATCTACAGCACAGTGGAAGACATGTATCGCTGGGACCAATCTTTTTATCACAACCTGCTGCTGAGCAACGAGACCCTGGAACTGGCATACGGGCCCTGCTCTTTCGAGAAACCAGGCATTAAGAACTATGGCCTGGGATGGCGCATGCTCTGCTACCCTAATGGCAACAAGATCATCTATCACAATGGCTGGTGGCATGGCAACAACACTTCTTTCTACCGGTTCATCAGAGAAGATATGACCATCATTGTGCTGGGAAATAAATTCACTAACAGCATTTATCACCAGGCCCCAGCTGTATACAGTATCATCAAAGGACAGCCGGTACAGAAAGGATTTGATACAGAGGATTAATCAAATCCCGGACGGAAGGGTTTCGCGCAATAGCCTTAAAGAACTGTTTGGTGAGAAACGAATACCATGCTGAGGTCGAAAAGACTCCCACTATATTTTGATGTATAAATGTTGCCCCATATCAAATGGTCTCGTACTCCACGCCATGCCTATACTAACAAAGCCCCTACTTGAGGGGCTTTGTTAGTTAGTATATTGGGGTAATTATTATTTGCTTTCGGTCTCATCGCCGGCATCGTTAGTTTTTTCCAGCTTATCAAATTCAAAGACAAGGGAGAAACGCAATGTGTTGGATAACGGGTTCCTTGTGGTGCCGCTACCTTGTGGTACGAGGTAAGAAGCATTAAGCTGAAATATGTTGTACTTAACGCCAACACCGCAGGTTACATACTGGCGGTCACCGTTATTAGGATTCTCATAAAAATAACCCGCACGGAAGGCAATGGTATTCTGATACCAGTATTCAATACCCAAAGAGGCATCAATTTCCTGTATCTGATCGCCTGTTTTGAATGAGTTGAAGATACCATTGATAATAGTGATCTGTGTATCACCATTGGCCAATACAGGTACCAACAGTTTATTGAGGTCTAACGCAAAAGTAACTTTGTTGTAAGCGTCAAACTGGGTAGTATAAGCAGCGCCTATACCAAGGTTCATCGGTATGAAATCCTTACGGGTTGAGTTGTAGGATATTTTAGAACCGAGGTTACTGGCCACAGCACCAAAACTGAAGGTATTGCTGCGGGTATCGTCTATCTCATGCTTTTTGGCATAATACACACCTGCATCAGCGCTTCCCGCATTACCGGGGCGATAATCGGCATTAGCGCCTACATAGCTTACACCTGAAGCGATGGCAGAATGTATATACCTGCCTGTAACACCTACAGACAAATAAGGAGAAAGCTTGCGGGAATAACCAAGATCGAAAGAATACTCGCGTGGCATACCTGTACCTATTGAGTTGCCGAGCTGATCCGTATAGTTGATGTTGCCGAGCGAAAAATAACGCATAGAAGCACTTACAGCCTGCTCATTGTCTTTACCAAATTTTGCATAACCGGAGAGGTAAGCGAGAAATATATCGGGCACCAGGTCTTTCAGCCATGGTGTATAGGTCATGGATATACCGTAGTTTTTATCAGTAAATGGCATTTTTGCCACATTCCAGTATTGTGCATTAGGATCGGGGCTTACAGCTATTCCGGCATCTCCCATAGCACCCGCACGGGCATCAGGAGATATCCTCAAAAAAGGCACGGCTGTAGTCACAAAACTTGCAGAAGTACCATTGCTATTACTTCCTTGAGCAAAGGTTTTTGTAGTAGTGAGTCCTGTCAGTATTGTTAAGCCAATTAAAGCAAAGTGTTTTGCCATTCTATTATTATTTATTTTAAAGTTTTGCAAAATTATTTCTTTTATTTCAATTCCACGGCAAAATTGTTGCCTCATTCAGCTATTAACGTACAATAACCAGTTTTTGGTATGCGGTAGTTGTAAAACCTTTGTCGGTAGAAACGGTCATACGGTATACATACACCCCTGATGGCAGCCTGGAACCGTTATTATCAGTACCATCCCACGTTAATTCGGTAGTACGGCTGTCGGAGGCAGTAAAGTCCTGTTTGATGTTTTTCACGGTTGCTCCACTCACACTGAATATGTCCAATTCAGCTTTCAGGTCTTCAAAAGGATGGTTGTGCTCAAATACGAATGTGGTAGTATTGGTAAATGGATTAGGATAATTCATTAACTGTTGTACATCCATCACGTTGCCGTCCACCACAATAAAATTCACTGTCCCTTCACCGGTATTATCATTTACATCCCATGCTTTTACTGTAATAGAGTGTTTACCATCTGCAAGGCCGGAGACAGGGAATGATACATAGCCCCTTTGGTAGGTATTAGGCGCTGTTTCGTAATAATTGTTGAGGATATATGGCGACTCAATGTTACCATCGAGTACGGCGGTAAGGTCGTGCCCTACACCACTGCCTGATACATTGATGCCGGTTTCGTCGTATAAAGATACAAACAGTGAAGTATTGGCACCGGTGATACCTCCATTCTGAAATAAGCTATCATTGATATATGGCTTTACAACAGGCGGGTTAGAACTGGTATTAGGATGATCAGAATAGCCACCTACGTTAATGGTGGTATCGGCACCTGCAGCATCGTCTTTAACCCCATCATCTGCATAAAAGCTGATCTTACCCTGGCTGAAATAGTAATTGATGTCTTTAGGCGCTATGAACGAAAAAGAGAATTGCCCGTTGGTAACAGATACCCTGCCTTTATAAATGATATTATCCTGTAGCTGGTAAACCTCGTTGCAGCCACTAATGGTAGTAATGCTCCTGGGTTTATCGTAAAAAGAAACAGAAAGCATACCATTAAAAGAGCTAAGAATATTGTCGCCAAAGTCGCGCACGCTGCCACTTACGGTATATGCGCCCAATGCCTTTACGGTATCGGCATGCAACTGTGTAAATGCATCGGATATGCTGTCGAGTTTAATGCTGTATTTAGGGAAATCAGGCGTAACAGCAGGATCTCCGAGCAAAGCAAATTTGTAGAAATTCGCCAATTTAAGAGAGTCCGTAGAAACGCTGTAGGTGATGTTTTTACCGGTGCGGCTACCTACACCAAAATTCTTCCAGCTACCGTCTGCGTTACGTAAGAATTGCGAAGAAAGGTAATTTATATTCAACTCATGATTATAGGTAGCATACACAGCTTGTGTGGTGGTGAGGATGGCAATGACACCACCATGCGGCCTGAGTACCAATTGTTCAGCAGCAGAAATAAATTCAGGATGGTCGAAACGGCCGAAATCGCATGTAGCAGTAACCATGAATGGCAGTGCATTCACGTTATTCCAGTTGTTATAATCATCTTGTGTAAGTATACGCTCTGAAGACCATACAAGCGGATTGCCATGGCCATTATAATTGATGAGGAAAGTCCCCTGGAATACTTGTTCGTTAATCCCTGCATTTGCCGTAGGGCATCTGCCACCTGCGGGAGTAGAGATAATAGGCAAAGCATCTACATATACTTTATCCTGGTTGTACACTCTTTTACCTGAAATACCTACTTGCTTTGCCATAGAATCGGCATCATCCATGTGATCGCCGGCATCATCGTTACATCCTTTATCAGCCACGTGTGTAGTAGATACTCTCCACGGGCCTAATGTGGCCGCGGTAGCATAATTAGTGATCTTATTGACCAGCGCAGTAGCATCATCCTGGGTTCTTGCAGGTAAGCGGCCAACACCAACATCAAGTGTATTCGGATGTGCATAATCACCTATGCGCTCATTGTCGTCGAGCATACCGTAAAAATCATCGCTGGAATAACTATTGAGATCATTAAACGATTCCTGCGATTCAAATACAGGCACGAAATTACTATTATTGCTTACCCTGTTTTTATAATCGAATGAAGCGCCTCCGAATAAGAGCAGGTTACTGGGCATCTGAGTGCTGTCGCTACCGGCCCTTGTATAGAACATGCGTGCGTAATCGCGGATAGCGCTGATGTCTTGCCCGCCCGATGAGAACTCATTGTATATCTGATCAGTGGTAGCTACGGCAACACGCATATTATCATGCTGTTGATGGTAGGTGGCCAGCAGATTGGCCTGCGCAACGAAGCCGGGATATGTAACAATGAGCAGGTCGGCCTGCGGGCTGCCATGCAGGTTTTGATTAGGAACTGAGCCAATAAATTTGGGTGTAGGCAGGTCTGTGCTGTTCAATGCTGCAAACTCATGCAAGCGGGCAGCGTCCTGTGTGTATGTGTATGTACTGCCGCTAAGGGAGCCATTCATCTTCACAGCATCTTGCGGATAAGTAACATCCCATACCTGGGTGCTGTTATTTGCGTTTTGCACACGGTAAGCTGCAATATTCCCGCTACCTACACTTTTCCAGTCGCGGAAGTTAATTTGATTGCCATTGATGCCAAGGGCACGGCGGCCATTGATCTCTATATAATTAAGATACCCGATCGCCGAATTGCTGACGGGGGCATAGTTGATCGTAATATTAGCTGTTTGCGAGTTGCACGGACCTGAAAAAGTAGCGACGCTCGGCACATATATATCATCTCCTAAAGATGCCCTGGGATAGACATAGGTGCCGAAATTATTGCCATTCACAGTGATGGAATAGCTATCCCTGGTCAGACTATTGATCATGAAATAAACACTAATGGTCATATTGTTGATGTATGATCCGAGATTGAAGTTGACCGACTGGCTGGTATTACCTATCTGTGCGTAAAACTGTTCTCCATACCAAAGCTTGCCCATCTCAGAAGGATTGATAGCATCGCTATCATGTACATCATGGTAATTAAAGCTATCTACATAAACATTAGCAGCACCAACAGTCGGCTGAGCAGCTATGCGCTTACCGGCGCCCTGATCGAACGTAATGAAGTAGTATGCGGTATCAGTGTATAAATTTTTCTGGTGCCCGAAACGTTGATTGATGCTGTCTTTCGTCCAGGCAGTAGGGCCAATGGCATAAAAGACTGCGAACTCACCATTATCAAATACATTATCACCATTATCGTTCACCCAAATTGCATTTTCAAGAAGGTCGGCAGCGCGCGGTGCAGCGTTATCTTCGGATAACATATTACCGCCGTTCCCAAATACCCTTATGTTGGCGGGATTAATGTTGGCGGGGTTAAGGCCTGCGGCTGTAAGGAAATTATAATCAATTTTGTAAAAGCCCGTAGCAGGGACCGCAATTTTATACCATGTTCCTTTAGCCAATACAGAAGTGGCAGGATCATTTGTTGTTCGTGCCGCACTTTTAGGCGTCATGCTTTGTGGCTGTTCCTTTATTGTAATAGAGAAAGTGCTTACCCTGTTTGCAATGCCACTACCTTGCCCGGCGGCATAAGCAGGAATCCGTACTACCGCGAAAGGTTTTTTACGGTACATACCTATTTGTACCAGCGGCTTTGCAGGGTCGGCTATTTTCGCATCAACGGGAAGCGCTACATTCGGGGTATAAGTGATGCCTGAGATACTCACCTCCGGGATCGCAAATTGGCCCAGGGATATTTTTTCGGTTACATAACCCCGTTCTATATCCTGCGCACTTACATTGTAGGTTGTCGTTTGGGCAGTGGCTGCCTGAAAACCGAATAAGATAGCCGACACAAAAAGGGTTGATATTCTATTTCTCATCATATATTTATTAAGTAACAAGGTCTTTCAATCAAAATTAAGTAATATTTGCGTACTATTGTTAATGAAATAGTACGCAGATTGTAATAAAACGTAATTATTTTTCGGATATTATACCTCCTGAAAATAAATTTTCAAAAAAAAATCAAAGCTATTTGCCTGAAAGCTTGAAAATCTGAAAAGAATGAGGTAACATTGTAACTGCTTTTAACAACTTACCACGTATTAAGTGTAAATTTTTTGGTAAAATTATGAAAAGAAAACTCATTGGTCTCAGCATGCTATGCATTGGAGCATCTACATTCTTCTCTGCATGTTCCAGTGGCTCACATAAGAAAGGTAAAGGAGATAAGGTATCCCAGGTAACAGGATGGCCGCTTAATGACAAGCGCTTTGGTGGCTACGAGGTCACTAACTACCCGGGGCAGCAAACCCCGATAGGCATGGCGTTTGTGCAGGGTGGCCGTTTTACTATGGGTGCTACTGACGATGAAATGCCGACTCTTGAAAACAACAGTATGAGGCGCACGGTCTCTGTATCTTCATTCTATATGGATGAAACGGAAGTATCAAACGTTAGCTACCGCGAATTTATCTTCTGGCTGACGCGCGTATATGGCGCCGATTACCAGGATCTGATAGACCGCGAATATCCGGATGTCACAGTTTGGCGCCAGGCTATGAGCTATAACGAGCCTTATGTGAAGAACTATTTCGCCCATGCCGCGTATAATGACTATCCGGTAGTAGGTGTAAACTGGTACCAGGCGAACGACTTCTGCCAGTGGCGCACAGACCGCGTGAATGAGTACCTGCTCATACAGGCCGGCCAGTTGAAGCCAAACGCAACACAGTCTAATGAAGACGTATTCAATACAGAATCGTATATAGCAGGCCAGTACCAGGGAACACAAGGGTCTCATGTACATAAAGACCTGGACCCTAACGGATCAGGCACGCGTATCGTAAAAAGGTCAGATGGTATCTTCTTACCTGACTACCGCCTTCCTACAGAAGCAGAGTGGGAATATGCAGCACTTGGACTGATAGGTAATAACCCAAGCCCTGAAAACAAACGCCGCCGTGGTGAGGAAGTTGTTACAGACCGTAACACAATGCCGTGGGGACCAAAGAATACTACCCGCTATGGCTTGCATAACCAATACCAGGGAGAATTCCAGGGCAACTATATGCGTGGCGAAGGCGACGTAATGGGTGTAGCCGGCGGCCTCAATGACAATGCAGACATTACATCGCCTGTAAGGTCTTTCCTTCCTAACGCATTTGGCCTGTACAACATGGCAGGCAATGTGAACGAGTGGGTAATGGACACTTACCGCCCGATGTCGCACCACGATGTTAATGGCTTCCGTCCTTTCCGTGGCAACCACTACCAGGAAGCAAAACTGCAGGAAGACGGCACACTGGAAGAAAAAGACAGTACCGGCCATATTCCTTACAGGGATGTACCTAATACAGAAATACTGGCTAACGGCCGCTATGAATCAAGGACAGGTGACCTGAACAACTTCCGTGATGGAGATACCTTGTCGCAGTACACTTACGCTTACGGCCAGAACACACTGATCAACGATTCTACCAAAGTATACAAAGGTGGTTCATGGGCCGACCGCGCTTACTGGCTGTCTCCGGGTACACGCCGCTACATGCAGGGCAATCTTTCTTCTGCTATGATCGGTTTCCGTTGCGTAACTGACCGCCTCGGCAGCCCTGATGGCGATAACGAACCGGGTGGCAATAACTTCGGTGGTACAAGAACACACAAAAGGTAATAATAACTTCAGCATATTCAGAAAACCCCTTTCTTTATGGAAGGGGTTTTTTATTTTTACATAAAATCATCAGCGTGGACATATCCCGGTTATACGAACTGTACCTGCAATACCCTTTTATTCAAACAGACACCCGTAAACCCCAACCGGGCGCTATCTTCTTTGCACTGAGCGGCGGCAATTTTGACGGCAACACCTTTGCAGCACAAGCTTTGGAGCAAGGCGCTGCGTATGCGGTCATAGATAATGCAGCTTATGCGATCAGTGACCGATACATAGTTGTAGCTGATGTGCTTATAGCTTTGCAGGAGCTCGCAAAACACCACAGGCAGCAGTTCGATATACCATTCATCGCCATCACGGGATCTAACGGCAAAACAACGACGAAAGAATTAGTGGCCGCGGTATTGAGCAGCAAGTACAAAACATACGCCACGGAGGGCAACCTGAACAATCACATAGGTGTACCGCTCACTTTGTTGAAAATAAAGCAGGATGCACAAATGGCTATCATTGAAATGGGGGCCAACCACTTGCGGGAAATAGCGGGCTATTGCGAGATCGCATTGCCCACACACGGCATCATCACCAACTGCGGCAAAGCACATATAGAGGGGTTTGGCGGCATCGAAGGTGTGCGCAAAGGCAAGGGTGAGCTGTATGACTTTTTAAGAGCGCACAATGGCGCTATCTTCCGCAATACAGACCTTGACTACCTCGAAGGCATGGCGCACGATATACAGCAGCAGACCACCTACGGCAGCGCTAATGCGCAGTATACGGGTGTACCGGTGATGAAGGATGTCTTTTTGAATGTGGCTATGACAACAGCTACCGATACAACTATAGAAACCCACCTGGTAGGCGAATACAACCTCCCGAATGCAATGACCGCAATTGCTGTCGGAATGCATTTTGGCATCTCCGTTGACAGTATAAAGAGTGCTATTGCTGCATACAATCCCGATAACAGCCGTAGTCAGTGGCTACAGAAGGACACTAACCAAATAATACTGGATGCTTACAACGCGAACCCTACCAGCATGCGGGCTGCCATCATTAATTTTGCGACTGCTAACCTTCCGAGCAAACAACTTTGGATCGGCGGCATGAAGGAGATGGGCACAGAGGAAGCATTTGAACACCGAGAACTTGTAACCTTAATTGCACAATACAAATGGCAGCATGTGATACTGGTAGGCAAAGAATTCAAAGACATCCATAACCACTATACCTGGTTTGAAAACTCCGCTGATGCGGCGGTATATGTAGCCAACCACCCACCACAAAACAGCTCCATATTGATCAAAGGTTCGAGAGGCAGTAAGATGGAAACATTGCTGGCGGCATTGCCGGGATGATCACTTCACCTCCACACTTGCAATACTGAGCTTCATGGGCAACTTGCCGGATAGCAGTATTTCCGCCAGGTCCTGGGCTTCCACCATCGAAAATGCACCGGATATTTCGGTTATGCCCGTAGTAATGGCATCATCCACCCTGGGGCAGGAAAACACTTTATCACCAAGTACTATAGCAATGTATTTGCCGGTATCGCGTGTTGTCATTGCGGCCCACCTGGCCGTACACTCTTTATCCATTTCCATCGTGACATAAGGCAAACTACCCCGGATGTCTGCCTTTGTTTTGCTGATATGTGTTTGTGCTTCAAGAGGCGATATGCCCGAAATTATCTTCACGGCATAAACCGGCAGCTTAGTAAATGGATGAATTCCTGTATCTCCCGGCGACTGTTGTTCCGGCTTGCCGTACATTATTTGCATATCGGGCGGCAGAATAGAATGGGCTAATTGCCCGCTAAGATATTTGTTCACCATCGCAGTATCTTTTACCTCTGCATAGCCTATTACCGGGCCGGGCGCAGGAGTAAAATCTCCGCCCATACTCGGCATCAGTATATTGAACAATGGATTGCCTTTTACAACTTCGTCTATTTTAGCTCTTCTTTTTTTCATCGTTCGGAAGCTGCTTTCCTATATAACTTCTGATATCCCCACTATCTTTTACCTGCTCTTCTTTCGGGGCAGCAACATCCTTTTTCGGATGATCATTGGCATATTCCTTTTTGATCTGATGGCCCAGCGAATCATTCAGGCGCGACAGCAGCATCACAACTTCTGCGTTGGTGTAAGTATCATAAAATTTCAGATCGCCACTGGCGAGGATATTGGCCTTAACCCTCTCTATATCTGTGTTGCTCTTAAAAGTTACGGTGATGGTTTGGCTAGCGGGATCGCTTACTGCTTCAGGGTCATTTACCAGTCCTTTCAGCCTGCCTTTCAGCACAGCACATGCTTTTTGCAGGTCCTCGTTTGAGCTTCCGGCATCTGCCTTCAAAACGATCTTTGTTGCTTTTCCTGGGTTAAAGAAACTACAGGAGCTAACTGCTAATGATGTCAGTAATGTTACAACTGCAAAGAGGATGATTTTTTTATTGGTAGCCATACTGGATGTTTTTTTGTAAAAAAAACCGCTATACCACACCACACATCTTTCTACTTTCGACTAAATATTTCGACTGCCCTACAATGCCCTATCTATCTTCTTCACCAGCTTATCCATTTCATCACGCAGCACAGGGTTGTTGAAGATATCTATGGCCGTATCTGCGGCATAGGTGAGCAGCGTCATGCCTATGAAGTCCTGGTCGTCTTTGCCGGCATAGTGGGTGCGCATTTCATTCACCTTATCGTCGGCCAGCTTTACTGCCTTACGCACAGCCGATTCTTCATCAGGCTTCACCTTGAGGCGATAGCTGCGGCCCGCAAGCCATACGGTTATTGAGATCAGTTCTTGCTCCATAGCATTTATGTTGTGGCCGGTTCAGCCGTTGTGGTGGTCTTGTGCATCATCCTTTTCTGGAAGAGCACCAAAGTGATCACCCCTACCGATATAGCTGCATCGGCAATATTGAATACAGGCTCGAAAAATATAAAATTCTTTCCACCCAGCCATGGCACCCAGTTGGGCATGCGGGTATCTATGAGCGGGAAGTAGAGCATATCCACCACCTTGCCTTGTAGAAACTTGCCATAGCCCTGCCCCCAGGCAGTAACATGCGCCACTGCCGCCTGGTTATGGTTTTGCATCATGCTCTTCAGGCTCTCATAGTTGCCGGAGAAGCAGGAGTAAGGGCTGTCTGTAAACAGCAAGCCATATACCATACTATCTATCAGGTTGCCCAGGGCACCTGCCAGTATCAGCGAGCCGCAAATAATGGCGCCACGTGTATACCCCTTCACCACCAGCCGCTTGAGCAGGAAGAAACCAAAAATAACCGCTATGAGCCGGAACGAAGAAAGAATGATCTTGCCCATCACCGATTCGCTCAGCTTCATACCATAGGCCATGCCCTCGTTTTCTATAAAATGCAGGCGGCACCAGCCGCCAAGCAGTTTCACATCATCGCCGTTCACAAAATGTGTTTTGATATAAATTTTCAGCAGCTGGTCGGCAATGATCACCAGCAGCACGATCAATATTGCATTACGGTACTTCAATCTGTTCTGTTTTATTAGGAATGGGGCAAATATACAATACTATAGAGAAAGGCATACCCGCAAAGAAAAGATAACAGTTTATTGAACATTATTGGCCGCGGCCTGCTCATACACAAACTGCAACAATGTTTGCCCCACCGCTTTCAGGGTATTTTTGTCTATGATATTCATCTCATCGGCATGTGTATGCCAGTGGGCGGCAAACGGCCGCTCGTTATCGGGTGTCAGGTTGATGATATCTACAGTTTTAATACCCGTCAGCCTGTTTACCGGCACATGGTCATCGGTTATATCCACACTGGAGGTGAACGGGAAGAACGAACCGTAACCGGCAGTAGCGGCAGCCTGCCATACTTTTTGCTGCACACCGGGCGCATACTGAGAGGAGAGCCCCTCCAGCGGGAACTGGGCGCCGCGGGCGCCCACCATATCCAGCAGTACTCCCATATCGGCGGTATAGCCGGCTACATGCGGATGCTTTGCCCAATATTGTGTACCCAGGCAGTAAGAATCCTCGCCCCACTGGCTGCGGCCGTAATCCTCTACATCCGTAAACAGAATATCTATCCCTATTGACGAAGAAAGACCTTTTGCTTTGATGTCATTGGCCATCTCCAGCAGCACGCCGACGCCACTGCCACCATCATCGGCAGCAAGTACCGGCTTGTCTTTATCCTTAGTGTCCTGGTCGGCCCACGGGCGGCTGTCCCAGTGGGTGAGGAAAAGGATACGATGTGCGGCCTTAGGATTGATAGCGCCAATAAGGTTGATGCAGGGGAGCGATTTGCCATCGCCGCCGGTTACATGGGTATCCTGCCGGTATACCGTATCGCATACTGCTTTTAGTTTAGCCTGCATCCATGCCGCGCATTTGGTTTGCGCTGCAGAGCCGGGTGTACGTGGCCCAAGGGCCACCTGTGCTGCCACATAGGCGTAGGCGCTGTCCGGATTGAATGAGGGCACGTCTACGGGCTTTGTAGTGGCTGTATCGGCTGTAGTGGTTGTAGTCCGTTGTTCGCCGCTGTTATTACAGGCCGTTATAGCGATCAGGCTCCCAAACAGAAATATCCCCCTTATGTATCTCATCACGTAATTATCTTTTTAAAAAAATGCCTTGTCCTGTGCAGACAAGGCAAAATATTTTTCTCTTTCACTAATCACCTGCCCCAACAGTATATTTTTATTACTGCCCCATTAATTTGGCCTGGGCTGACTGTAGTATCTCATACTTGCCGCCGGTGCCGGGTATGCTCACAAAACCCACTACCCTGCAATGCGCGGGATTGATGGGTGGATGCCCCCCTGCTATTGCAGGAAGCTTATAAAAATATTCATGCCTGTACACCAGCCCCCTTTGTTTCACACTAACGGTATCCAGTATGGCATCCCCTTGCGGGTTTGTAGTGATCATATCACGAAATACATTAGTAAACAGGTAGTGTAGATTTATGGTATCCTTAAGCGGACCTCCACGACTGTCGGACTGATAATCAACGATACTGTCTTCTACCAAGTCCAGGGTAAGATTCTGAGGAGAATATACCGGTTGCGTATAGGTGATGGTTACAATAATGTAAGCGGTATCGCCACTATAATGGCTGCTGAGCGCCATGTTCAACGAATCTGTAATCGCCAGCCTTGCGGTTGCATCTGCATCCCAGTTTTGTCTACTCACATCGATTCCGTCGGAGGCATCGGGCACCCTGTCGATGAAAGCGGTGGGAAGCGTACCTATAACACCGCCTGACACATATACACCAATTGCCTTTGATATAGGGTTTTCAAAATCGTCGGCGGCTCCGGGAGGAGGTTGCGTAAGAGAACCACCACCGGAAGGGAAGAGGCATACGTAATTCACTAATCCCGAATGTGAAAGATCCAACGTGGTAAGGTCGTCATGCCCCGTGGGACAGTTAGAACAACTCTGGCCCGTAAATTCTTCGATCAGCACCTGGTGGGGATCTGTGGTCAGGGATGATAATGCAGAACCGGTAAGCATGTATGACGTATCAAGATTTACAATACCTACGGGGGCAGGCTTCGGGAAATTTATAGGCGCATTATTTTCTTTACAGCCCGCCAGCAATAATATACCTCCACAGATCAGGAGCAATGATTTTTTCATATAATTTCGGAGTAAGACACGAATTTAGTAAATATTGACCAATTATACGAAGTTTGCACCCTCCGTAAAGCCTGTCCGGTAAAACCTTTAAATTTTGCCTAACTTTATGGGGTAATCAATAAGAAATGGAAGAGAATAAAAGACAGAAGCAGGTTGGCAAGGTGGTAATGGAAGAATTGAGTGATATTTTTCAGCGGGAAGGTATGAATATTGTTGATGGGGGCATGGTATCTATTTCAAAGGTATCCATCACCCCGGATCTGCTGGATGCACGCATATACCTGAGCTTTTTCCAGGTGAAGAACCAGTCTGAGCTGCTGCACCAAATAAAAGAACGCACAGGAGAGTGGCGTAAACTGCTGGGCAACAGGGTAAAGAACCAGCTACGCCGTGTACCTGAACTCAATTTCTTTTCGGATGATACGCTTGATCATGTATTTAAAATGGACCAACTGTTCAAAAAGATCAGTGAAGAACGCCTGGCCCATCCGCCTGCCGAAGAAAGCAGTACGGAGTAAATTTTCTATCGGTATATCTCATTAAGTGACCTTAATTTTCTTCATTGAACCGCACTCTTATATGGCAACTGGCATTCAGGTACCTGCGCGGTAAGCGCTCGGCAAATGCCGTCACCATACTTTCCCGCATCAGCATGGTGGCTATAGGGGTCAGCAGCGCAGCTATCATCATTATTTTTTCGGTGTGCAACGGCCTCACATCGCTCACCAAAGACCAATACAAGGGTTTCTATCCGGATATAAGAGTAACCACAGCACGCGGAAAATTCTTTCCTGTTGATACGGCAAAACTTACCGCGATAAGAAAAATAAAGGGCGTGCGGTTCGTCACTTGCGCAATAGAAGACAATGCTCTCGCCATAAACGGCAACCAGCAAAAAGTGATCACCGTAAAGGGAATTGACAGCAATTATATGCTGGTCAATGACCTGGGCCAGTACATAAAAAGAGGTGATACGGCGGTATCCGAAGGGCCCGCCGCTCCTACCTGTATTGCAGGCAGGGTCATCTTCAACGAATTGGGGGTGGATATAACCAACCTTATCTCTATCACCATCAATTATCCCGACCCTACTATCAAGGACCCCAGCGCAGACCCATTGTCGGCCTACCGCTCCATAGGCCTGCAGCCCGCCGGTGTATTTTCTATTACAGATGAGTTTGACAGTAAATACCTCTTAGCTCCGTTAAGATTAGTGCAGGGGCTTTTTCATGCACCCGGCCAATGCTCATCTATTGAGATAAAGACAGACGATGCCTATACCGGGCATGTGCAACAGGAGTTAAAAGAACTTTGGGGAAACCAATACAAAGTAGAAACCCGTTTCGAGCAAAACAGAACAATATACATGCTACTGTCCGGCGAAAAATGGGCCATTTACGGCATACTCATTCTTGTATTGCTTATAGCTTCCTTCAATATGGTAGGCGCCTTATCCATGCTGGTGCTGGAAAAACAAAAAGACATCGGTATACTCAAAGCCATGGGTGCCGATGCTAAAACCATACGAACGATCTTTCTTTTTGAAGGCACACTGTGGTCGCTGGCAGGTGGTATAGCAGGCATTGCCATTGGCACATTGCTTTGTTTATTGCAGCAAAAATACGGCTTCATTAAAATGGGCAGCTCATTCGTTGTAGATGCTTATCCCGTAGAGATACAGGTCCCGGATATTCTTCTGGACCTGCTCACCATATTTTCTGTAGGGCTGCTTGCGGCCTGGTACCCTGCTATGCGAGCGAACCGCATCACAGATATTTCTTTGAAAAGCACTTAAGTCATAAGGTTTGGTCAATAATTTTTATAAATTGCCCGCCACGATACATTGCTTATCGGCAAAGGTTTTAAAGCAAACTAAAAAATATGGCATTCCAGATAAAGAGTTACGAAGAGTATAAAGAAGTTTATGCCCGCAGTGTTGCAGAGCCGGAAGCCTTTTGGGATGATATAGCAGCCAATTTTTACTGGCGCAAAAAATGGAACAAAACCCTTCAATGGAATTTTAAACAGCCGGATGTAAAATGGTTCATCAATGGCAAACTCAATATCACCGAAAATTGCATAGACCGGCACCTGGCGCTGCTCGGTGATCAACCCGCCATCATCTGGGAACCAAATAGTAAAGACGAGCCCCACAAGGTGATCACCTACAATGAACTGCACCTTCAGGTAACGCGCTTTGCACAAGTATTGCGGAACAATGGGATCCAAAAAGGAGATCGCATCTGCATCTATATGGGCATGATACCGGAACTGGCCGTAGCTATGCTGGCCTGCGCACGCATAGGCGCAATACACTCTGTTATCTTCGGCGGGTTCAGCGCCAACAGCATTGCAGACCGCCTGCAGGATGCGCAGGCGGCACACATCATTACCTGCGATGGGGCATATCGCGGAGCAAAAGATATTCCACTCAAAAACATTATTGACGATGCCCTGGTTTCCTGCCCGTTCGTGAAAAAAGTGATTGTTTATCAACGTACCCATACGCCCGTAAGTATGATCAAAGGCAGAGATGAGTGGTGGCACGATGAGCTGCAAAAAGTGGATGACGAAACCGCCGGCACCACTCCTGCACAGGAGATGGATGCCGAAGACCCGTTGTTCATTCTCTACACATCCGGCTCTACAGGCAAACCAAAGGGCGTGGTCCATTCATCGGCCGGGTATATGGTCTATGCTACCTATAGCTTTGTCAATGTGTTTCAGTACCAACCCGGAGAAATTCATTTTTGCACCGCAGATATTGGCTGGATAACAGGACACTCCTACATTGTATATGGCGTACTATGCGCGGGTGGCACATCGCTGATGTACGAGGGCATACCCACATTCCCCGACGCAGGCCGCTTATGGGATATTGTAGAGAAGCACAAAGTAAACATCCTGTATACTGCACCTACAGCCATCCGCAGCCTGATGGCTTATGGTACTCCGCCCATAGCAGGGAAAGACCTCAGCAGCCTGCGGGTACTGGGCACAGTAGGCGAACCGATCAACGAGGAAGCATGGCATTGGTATGATGAGCACATCGGCAAAAAAAGATGCCCGATAGTGGACACCTGGTTCCAGACAGAAAACGGAGGCATTCTCATCTCCAACATGGCAGGTGTAACACCGGCGAAACCATCATACGCCACGCTGCCTCTGCCAGGTATACAGCCGGCGCTGATGGATGAACAGGGAAACGAAATAACAGGAAATAGTGTGAGTGGCAACCTTTGCATCAAATTTCCATGGCCATCCATATTGCGCACCACTTATGGCGACCACGAGCGGTGCAGGCTCAACTATTTTGCCACCTATCACAACATGTACTTTACGGGCGATGGGTGCTACCGTGACGAAAATGGCTTCTACCGCATTACCGGCCGTGTAGATGATGTACTCAATGTAAGCGGGCACCGTATAGGCACTGCCGAGGTGGAGAATGCCATCAATATGCAGGAGGGCGTGCTGGAAAGTGCAGTGGTAGGCTACCATCACGACATAAAAGG
This sequence comes from uncultured Bacteroidota bacterium, assembly GCA_903877645.1. Lineage (GTDB taxonomy): Bacteria > Bacteroidota > Bacteroidia > Chitinophagales > Chitinophagaceae > Nemorincola. The sequence goes on from CAIRES010000082.1 coordinate 32,382, forward strand.
ACAAGGCATATACGCCTACGTGATCCTCGAAAAAGAACCGGAAGATGCCCCGTTGATGCAGGCATGTATACTTCAAACGGTCAACCGCATTATTGGCCCGATCGCCCGGCCTGATAAGATACAATTCGTAAAAGGGCTACCAAAAACCCGCAGCGGAAAAATAATGAGGCGCATATTGCGCAAAATTGCAGAAGGCGATATGGCCAATATCGGCGACACCTCCACCCTGCTCGACCCGGCTGTGGTTGAGGACATTAAAACAGGCAAGATTTAACCAATAGCTAATACCGTAGCATTATTGTTTTGCCATTCAGCCGTTAAACATTAATTTAGTGCAATGAAGATCTGCTACCCTGTATTGTTTTTCCTGCTGTTGTGCTGTAGCTGCAATAAAACCCAGAACAACGCAACACCTGTCAACGAGGATACCACCTTCAGTTTTATTACCTATTATGACTCGGTGATCACCTGCAAACCAAATACCACCTACGATCTGATCTTTAATATTCACGTCCTTAATGGCAATATTGCTTTCAACAGGGTGAATTACTCGCTGACCCAATTACCCGCAAACTTTTCCGTTACCCCATCGTTCCTTTCTGTTGGGGAGCTACTAGGCGGGGTATTTTTCTTTAATATAGGGAATACTCCCTTTGGCTCCGATACAGCACGTTTCACTATCAGTACTGCACAAGGTGGTAGCCAAAGCCATATGCTCATCTTCAACATTACCCCGTATCCCGATCTTTCGAATAAGTTGGTGGGGTCGTATCATGCTTCTTTTGATTTTTGCCAGCCGGATAGCATCTATAATTACTCATCCGGAGTAAGCCAGGTACCGGGAATGCCTTATGCATTGCACATCAGTAATATAAAGAACCTGGGTACTGGCTTTATCGTCAATGCCTTCGTTTCTGAAACGAAACCTGCGACAGTAGTAATACCTGTCCAAACAGTAAGTGGTTATAAAATATGGGGGTCGGGAGAATTCAATCATGACGCACCCCCATACGATACAGCATACCAATTAACGATAAACGACACCCTCGTACATGGAATAGACACCGAAAGATGCATCATCCATTTACAGCACGGGCCTTAGCCTATATTTTTTGCAACAGCACATTGGCCGTAGCCACAATACCCTCTTCCCTGCCTATAAAGCTTAGTTGCTCTGTAGTAGTGGCCTTGATAGAAACGTCTTCGATGGATACATTCAGGATACCCGCTATTGCTGCGCGCATTTCATCCACATACTTCCTGATCTTGGGGGCCTGCAATAAAATAGTGCTGTCTATATTTACAAGCTTATATCCTTTCTCACCTACCAACTGGTAAGACCTCATCAGCAATACCTTGCTGTCTATACCTTTATATGCGGCATCGGTATCCGGGAAGTGTTGACCTATATCGCCCAGGCTCAAAGCCCCCAGCAAGGCATCGCAGATCGCGTGCAGCAACACATCGGCATCAGAATGGCCAAGCGCACCTTTAGTATGAGGTATATGAATACCCCCCAACCAAAATTCACGCCCATCCACTAATTGATGAAAATCTATTCCTTGTCCTATTCGAAACATTGGGGACCCCGCAGGGAATTTAGTATTATAAATTTAAACCGAATTTTTCGCCTGTTTCGATAGCCAGATCGTAACCTGCATCCGCATGGCGAATAACCCCCATTGCAGGATCGTTGAACAACACACGTTTCAGCCGCTCTTCGGCATCCTGCGTACCATCAGCCACGATCACCATACCTGCATGAAGCGAGTAACCCATGCCTACCCCACCACCATGATGGAAAGACACCCAACTGGCGCCGCCTGCCGTGTTGATGAGCGCATTCAGTATCGGCCAGTCGGCAACGGCATCGCTGCCGTCCTTCATAGCCTCGGTCTCCCTGTTTGGCGATGCCACCGATCCTGTGTCCAGGTGGTCGCGGCCTATAACTATCGGTGCTTTTACCTTGCCTGTCCTTACGAGTTCATTAAACAGCAATCCCGCCTTTTCCCGTTCGCCCATACCCAGCCAGCATATGCGCGCTGGCAATCCCTGGAAGGCTATGCGCTCCCTGGCCATGTGTAGCCAGCGGTGCAGACCCTTGTTATCAGGAAACAATTCCATCAACGCCTTATCAGTAGTGTATATATCCTCCGGGTCGCCACTCAAGGCCACCCACCTGAAAGGCCCTTTACCCTCACAGAACAACGGACGTATGTAGGCAGGCACAAAGCCGGGGAAATCAAACGCATTCTTTACACCGCGCTTATCATGTGCCTGGCCTCGCAGATTGTTGCCGTAATCGAAAGTAATGGCGCCACGCTTCTGCAACTCCAGCATTTGCTTCACATGCCTTGCAATAGTATCCAGCGAGCGGTTTTCGTATTCCGTCGGGTTACTGTCACGCAAAACATTCGCCTCCGCAACACTCAGCCCTTCCGGAAAGTAACCGATCAGTGCATCGTGCGCCGATGTCTGGTCGGTAAGTGTATCCGGTGTTATGTTGCGGTCTATTAGGCGCTGCAACAGGTCTACTACATTACAGCAAACGCCAATAGAGGTGTGCTCGCCTTTTGCTTTCGCATCCAGTGCCCAATCTATACCCTCATCTATATTATCCGTCCACTTATCCAGGTAGCGGGTTTCAATTCGTTTTTTAATACGCCACTCTTCCATCTCAGCAGCGAGGCATATACCCTCGTTCATGCTGATAGCCAGAGGCTGTGCACCGCCCATGCCGCCAAGGCCTGCCGTCACATTCAGCGTTCCCTTCAGGGATCCGTTATAATGAATGTTGGACAGAGACAGGTAGGTTTCATAAGTTCCCTGCACTATTCCCTGCGAGCCAATGTATATCCAGCTACCTGCGGTCATTTGCCCATACATCATTAATCCTTTGGCTTCCAGTTCCCTGAAGTGCTCCCATGTGGCCCATTTGCCCACGAGATTAGAATTAGCGATGAGTACGCGGGGGGCATTTTTGTGCGAGCGCAACACGCCCACAGGCTTTCCACTCTGCACCATCAGCGTTTCCTCTTCTTCCAGATCCCTGAGGCATTCCAGTATTTTGTCAAAGCTTTCCCAATTGCGCGCAGCCTTGCCTATGCCACCATACACTACCAGGTCCTCCGGGCGCTCGGCTACATCAGGGTCCAGGTTGTTCTGTATCATCCGATAGGCGGCTTCTGTTACCCAATTTTTACAGGTAAGTATTGAGCCTGTTGGTGCGTGTATCACTCTTTTTCCGGTAGCGTATGACATAAACCCCAAACCCCTAAAGGGGCTTCTCCATGTTTTAGAATTATTTGTAAAAATCTTGTTTTTCCAGTGAGTACAACCCCGGCCCTAAAGGGAGGTGTTTCGTAATCGTGTTATTTCTCTTCGTAAGTACAACCCCGACCCTAAAGGGAGGTGTTTCATTGTCCTGTTCTTTATTCCTCCCCGAGTACAACCCCGACCCTAAAGGGAGATGTTTCGTAATCGTGTTCCTTATTCTTCTTTCGACTTTATACTTTGCGCTCTGATGTAATCTTCGATATCTCTTATCACATTCCCGAGGTTAGTTTTTACTTCATCGTTTGTAAACCTCAAAAAGCGTAGTCCGTTATCTTCAAGAAACCGTTGCCGCTCTTCATCCTGCTTCTTTATGACCTCAATTTCGTGAATTTCACCGTCAACTTCAATTACCAGTTTCAAAGCATGACAATAAAAATCAGCAATGTATTTACTTAATGCATGCTGCCTTCTAAATTTGTATCCTAATGGCCATTTTCTTAGATATTCCCAAAGTATCTTTTCTGCTTCAGTCTGCTTTTCTCTTAATCTCTTAGCTGTTTCAAATATTATACGTGAAGCATTTAAAAACATTTTCTTTTCCATAAAAAAATAAATGTCTGAATTAAACAAAACCAGCTTCAATAGCTATACCTAAAACAAGACCTCTTTAGTATTCTTCTACTCGCAAGCATCAGATAACATCTCCCTTTAGGGTCGGGGTTGTACTCGTAACTAAGCTTACTGCATAAGCTTAGTTACTTCTACGATCAGCTTTCTTTCCTCTTCCGCATGGTTCACATCGTGCTTCACGAATGTCTTTCCGGTCACTACTTCAAACAGTTCTATATATCGCTCAGATATGCTGCCGATCACTTCTTCCGTCATCTCAGGTATCTGCTGCCCTTCATGCCCCTGAAAGCCATTCTCCATCAACCACTCACGCACAAACTCCTTAGAGAGTTGCTTCTGTTGTTCCCCTTTCTTCTGACGGTCTTCGTAGCCTTCAGTGTAGAAATAGCGGGATGAATCCGGTGTATGTATCTCGTCGATGAGGTATATCTTCCCGTTTATATGACCGAACTCATACTTGGTATCTACCAGTATTAATCCACGGCCCTTGGCTATTTCACGGCCACGCTCAAAAAGTGCCAGCGTATATTTTTCCAGTTGCTCGTATTCTTCTTTCGATACCAGCCCGCTGCTGATAATTTCTTCACGGGAAATATCTTCATCATGGCCTATATGCGCCTTTGTGGTAGGTGTAATAATAGGCTGATCAAAGAAATCATTTTCCTTCAGCCCTTCGGGAAGCTTAACACCACACAATTCACGTTTGCCGCTTTTGTATGTTCTCCACGCATGGCCGGTAAGGTTGCCACGCACCACCATTTCCACAGGGTATGTTTCACACTTAAGGCCTATCATCGCGTTGGGCAATGGCACACTCATTTTCCAGTTAGGCACTATATCGCTGGTTGCATCCAGGAATTGTGCTGCGATCTGATTCAGCACCTGTCCCTTATATGGGATTGGCTTCGGTAGCACCACGTCGAATGCTGAAATGCGATCGCTCACGATCATCACCATGTACTTATCAGCAATAGTGTACACATCACGTACTTTTCCTTTGTAGAAGTTTGTTTGTTTGGGTAGCTGCATATCGATTGTCGGTATTTATAATTTATGATCAATAAAAAATGGAGTGCAAAGATAAGTGAATAGGAAATATCTCACCCTTCTCCGTTTTATTACCTTTATGCGCTCAGATTTGGCTTTCTGTTATGGGGAAGGTACAGTTTTTAGAGCGCTGATCTTATGCATATAAATGTAATAGACGCAATAGTAAAGGGGTTGCTGGTCGGCTTGTTCATGGCTATATCAGTAGGGCCTACCTTATTTGCAGTCATCAAATACAGTATCAATTACAGCTACAGGGCTGGCCTCGCGTTTGTTTTAGGGGTATCGCTAAGCGATATTCTATTCGTTACGGTAGCTAATATAACCGCCCACTGGCTTGAAATGTTGAAACCTTATGAGCGCTATATCGCCTTTGGTGGTGCCGGATTGCTTATGATCATGGGCCTCGCTGGGCTTATCCGCAAACAAAAACAGGCACACCCGGATTCCTCCCCGGTAGCTATTAAAAATAGTCATTATGCCAAAATATTCATCAGTGGCTTCCTTGTCAATACCCTCAATCCGGGTGCGCTTATCACCTGGCTCGGCGCTGTAACACTCATTGCCAATACTACTGCTTGGTACAGGGTCATCCTGTTTGGTACATGCCTCATCATTATATTGGGTGTTGATTTCTCAAAAGTGTTCCTCGCCGAGAAGATAAAACGATTTCTCACCACCAAACGTATCGTATATGTGCAAAAATTCTCTTCTATATGCCTTTTTCTTATCGGTGCCACTATACTTGTTGGCGCTATTCTTAATACTGAAAGCGGCCAAACAGATAAGAAAAGCCGTATAGATAAAATCCTCTCCCTTCAAATCACTGATACAAAAGACAAACATCAGCCAATCAATAATAGTTATCATCGTATTAACTTATCAACCTATCAACCTATCAACAATCACCTTATCTTTGCACCCTCATGTCTGACGCTATAAGGCACGAATGTGGTTTGGCTTACATACGCCTTTTAAAACCACTTTCTTACTACCACCGCAAGTACGGCACCGCATTTTTCGGGCTCAATAAACTATACCTGCTCATGGAAAAGCAGCATAACCGCGGCCAGGACGGCGCAGGTATAGCATCTGTAAAACTGAACACCGAACCGGGGCACCAGCATATGAACCGCCTGCGCGTGAGCGGCTCGCAGGCCATCGCACAGATATTCCAGAACATCAACCAGGAAGTAACGGAGCTGGAGCAGATGTACCCTGAGATCCTGCAACACCCTGGTTTGATGAAAGGCTATATGCGCTTTGCAGGCGAGATACTCCTGGGCCATCTGCGCTACGGCACGCAGGGTAAGAACAATGTCGAATTCTGTCATCCTTTTATTAAGACCAACATAAACCCCACCCGCAACCTGGCCATGGCCGGCAACTTCAACCTCGTCAATACCGATGAGCTGTTTGATATGCTGACACAGCACCCCACAGGCACCCTGCGCGAGAGCGACCTCGGGGCAATGATCGAAACAATACACTACTACCTTTGCGAAGCCGATAGCCTGAACCCATCATCCCTCAATATTGAAGGCATACTCAAACAGGCCACCACTCATTTCGACGGCGGCTTTGTATTCAGTGGCCTCATAGGCAATGGAGATAGCTTTGTAATGCGCGATGCCAACGGCATCAGGCCATGTTATTATTATAAGAGCGATGAAATAGTAGTGGCCGCATCAGAGCGGGCAGCCATCATGACAGCCTTTAATGTAACCCAACAGGAGGTGCGCAAATTAGAGCCCGGCCACGCCATCATTGTTACCGGCAAAGGTGAATTCAGTGATGTGGAAATACTGGCCCCGCGCAAGCATACCGCCTGTAGCTTTGAGCGCATCTACTTCAGCCGTGGCAGCGACCCCGATATATACCGCGAACGGATGCAACTGGGCCGCAACCTGGCAGGCACTGTGCTTAAAGAACTAAATAATGACCTTAAAAACACCATCGTATCCTTCATACCCAATACTGCAGAGATCGCATTCTATGGCCTGATAAAGGGCCTTGAAGACTACCTGAAAGAAACAGTGCTGCAACGCATCCTCTCCCGCCGCGAAAGCATGAGCGAAGATGACATGCGCGAGCTCATCAGCCGCCGTGTGCGCATAGAGAAGATAGCCATCAAAGACGTAAAGTTGCGCACCTTCATCACCGAAGATGCCTCGCGCAATGAAATGGTGCAGCACGTATACGATATTACTTATGGCACCGTAAAGAAAGGCGTGGATACCCTCGTGGTTATAGACGACTCAATAGTACGTGGCACAACCCTCAAGGAGAGCATCATTAAAATGGTGGATCGCCTCGGGCCTAAGCGCATCATCGTAGTATCATCTGCACCACAGATACGCTACCCCGATTGCTATGGCATAGACATGAGCCGCATGGGCGATTTCATTGCCTTCCAGGCTGCTGTGGGACTGCTGGCTGATACAGGCAATGCAGCCAAGCTACAGGATATATACAACCAATGCAAAGAAGCCGAAGACAATGGCAAGCTGCACGAGCAGAACTTTGTAAAAGGCGTTTACAGCGACTTTACCGCCGAAGAGATCAGCCGGAAGATAGCTAAGATGCTGCGCCATGAGCAGGTGAATGCAGAGGTGGATGTTATTTATCAATCAATAGAAGGCCTCTATGATGCCTGCCCACATAACCAGGGCGACTGGTATTTTACCGGGAATTACCCCACAGCCGGCGGCAACCGCGTAGCCAACCGCGCCTTTATGAACTATATGGAAAAACAAGAAGGAAGAGGATATTAGCAGACCTCTGGCAAGCATAAAAAGAGAGCGCACCAAATAATGCGCTCTCTTTTTATACTTAAGTATTTTCTAAAACGCCCTGTTGATCCCCACCACATATCTAAACGTAGCATACTGGTCATTACTGTACGGCGGCCGGTTCAGGAATACAGGCAGGTCCAGGCGAATAGTAAGCGGTTTTGCTTTTTCAAACACAACCCAGTTCTTTATTGTAAAGGCAAACCCCACACCGGCATCTACATGCAGCGTGCTCCATTGCGTGCTTGGCGATTCGAGATAGGTAAAGTTGGACAATGTAAAATTGCTCAATTCCATTACACCCGCATCGCCAAAGGCATATACATTGGCATGCAGCCAGTTACGCAGTAGCTTCGGCTTCCAGGGCATATAGTTCTCTAGTCCTATTTCCACATTTGCGCTTGCCCCGCTGCGGCCTTTATATCCTTCAAGCTTAGTGCCATTGTGTTCGTCGGGTGCAAAGTAGCCCGCATAACCACGCAGGTTCAATCCGCCACCCTGCTGAAAATGATTCACATTATAGCGGGAGACATCCTGCCAATCCGTAGGTATAAAGCCTATACTGCGCGTATACTTATTGTCCATGTCCTCTTCGGGGCCGGCACCTGCCATGTACAAGGCACTTTCGTAAGGAATGTTATTACCTACACCCCAGCGGCCAAACAGGCGTGTACGTATCTCCATTTTGCCGAGGTAGTGGTTGTTTACAGCCTCCAGTTGTGCGTAAGAATAATCGAACGCCTCTGTAAGCAACGGCCCACGGAAGCTTAAGGTGTAGCGGCCATTGCCGTTCAGGTAAGCATATCTATGTGTCCAGGAAGCATTGATAGAAGTGTTTTTTTCGTCCGGTGTACTGCTCCAGTCACCGGGCGATATGAGGTACTGATAGGCGTAATAGTCTATACCATTCTGCTGAGAGCGCCACATACTTTGGCCGGATATGGACAAAGTATTATTATCATTGATCAGCCAGTTTAGCCCGGCCCTGTGGTACCACAAGCCATCCAGGTAGCGGCTGTTGATCTGCAATTGCAACTTGGGCAGGTTGCGGGTAACGGGCGATGTGTAGTTAAATGAGTAATTGATGGGGTCATAAAACTCATACAATCCCTCTCCCTTATACGACTGGTATTGCGACTCCTGTAGCGCATGGGTATTCCACCATATCGTTGCATCTATCTTATAGAGGCTATAGAGGTAATCGCCTTCAAAATGTACACCGGCCTTCACACCGTCTATAGGGTTCCACCATAGGTCGGGGCGTATATACAGGCGATATTGCCGCCTATCCCATTGTGCTGCGAGGCCGCCATCCAGCTTTGCTTTTATGGCCTGCGGGCTCAGGCATAAGCCCCTGCTCTTGTAGTTATCTACCATATCCTTATCAGCCAGCCTGCCGCTGGTGTCTATCTGCACATTCTTTATGCCGTCCGGCATCACCACATGGGCTGTATAATCATCATGCAGCTTGCCCCAGCCATACCATTTAGGCAGGGTTATGGCATTGGCATCCTGCTTTTCAAACCAGGTGTTGGGGATAGTATAATTGTGCTTGGCTCCTTGCTTATCCGTAACGGTAAAATCTATTGGCATCTGCATCTCTCCCTTCCTCCTGAAGTTGATGGCGAAACTGTCTGTCCCCTTCATTCTGTGTATCCCACTGATACTATAATCCAGTGTCTTTGTCGTCTCAAACCATTCGTCAAAGAACCACGAGAGGTCTACATGGGTATACTGTATCTCTGATGCCCTGAAATCTTCAAAATACGGATGCGCAAATTTCCACTGCTCAAAGTAGTGATGTATCGTAGCTTCAAACAACGAATCGCCCAGCACATATTGCAGGTTGTACAACATAGAAGCTGTCTTAAAATAAACAAGGCCATACCCCCCACCATGATTGAGCGCATTATTAAAGTCATCAGAATGTGTGTTTAGTGGTATCTCATTGCCATTCAGCGCATCGTAGGTATACCGGTCCAGTATATTCCTGTCCATCACATCTACAGGTTCAGCAAAACGCTTCCTGTAGCCCGACTTTGGTGCGGTTGTCACCTGATCATAACCATCTATCCTGCGCAACCCCCACGATGTCAGGAATTGAGTAAATCCCTCATCCATAGCAGCTCGGTAAGTTTCATTACTACCCACCTGGCCATAAAACCAGTTGTGCCCGATCTCGTGTGTAAACAAACTTCTGTAACCCGGTTCCGAACCTCCATCCAGCGTTAGCATAGGGTACTCCATGCCATCCTGGGCATCTGCGGCTACTATCTTCGGGTAGCAATACATCCCTATGCTTTCAGAAAATGTCTTTACGATCTTGGTCACGTAGTCAGCAGCATTCTGCCAGCCTGCCGCATGGGGCTCCTGCACTATGGCCACGCACTCTATACCATTCCAGTATGCAGTAGCGATGCGGAACGACGGATCACCGGTAAACGCAAAGTCATGCACATTGTTGCCCACAAAATGCCATTTCTTTCTTTCGCCCTTTACATACGGTATAATAGTAGAAGGTGGCTCATTCCATTTTTTATTCGCAAAATTCTTGATATCCAGTTTAGCACGCAGGTCGTCGGGCAGCATCTCTTTCCTGTTCTGCAGTACCCCGGTTGCTTCTATAATATAGTTGGATGGAAAATCAAGTGTCACATCATACAGCCCAAAATCACCATAAAATTCTTTGTTCAGATGCTGGTAGGTGTCCCAGCCGTGCATTCGGTCATACACACTCAGCTTCGGAAACCATTGTGTGCCATTATAGTGTTTGAAACCCCACGCATCATACATCTGCATCCTGCGGCGCGTAGCGCCATTATCGTAGTAGGTACTGAAATCCATTTTGACCACTATCTTGCTGTTGGGCAGCATAGGCCGTGGCAGAAAAACTTTCATAATAGTATTATCCAGCTCTGTTCGCACTGCTTCCCCGTCTACTGTTATGTTATTGGTGGTTATGCCCAGGCCCGCTTCTTCTTTCTTGCCCAGGCGTGGCTTCACATTATTGGCCAGTTCCAGCGAGTGCAGGTGCGATCCCTTCACAAATGCATTCTGGTACAAATGAAAGTACACATAGCGCAGCGTATCCGGCGAGTTGTTCCAGTACGTCAGTTCCTCTGCGCCATCCACACGATTATCCTCTTCGTGCATCACAGCCGATATCTTGTAGGCCACATCCTGCTGCCAGTAGGCCGCATCAGGCTTGCGGTTTTGCCAGTAATATTTATTGTCGCTGTTACGGTATTCGTTGTCATGAAGCTGAGCTTCAGCAGCACAAAAAGAAAATAACAATCCTATGGTTATTGCCATTTTTATATACATCAGTAACTATTTGGCAATAAAAATAGAACTAAAACACTGAAAAGATAATACCTGGGGTATATACTAGCTACAGTAAGGTGAAACACACAGTAAAGATACCCCTTGAACTAGTTCGACTCTGCGAGCGGCAGCAATATCCTGAACGTAGCACCGTCACCAGGCTTGCCTTTGGCGCTGATAAATCCTTTGTGGTTATCCACTATCTTTTTGCAAATCGACAGCCCTATACCCGTTCCCTGGTATATATTACCATTGAGCCGCTGAAACAAGCCAAATATTTTATCAGAAAATTGATCCTCAAAACCGATGCCGTTATCCGCTACCTCTATGCACACATATTTTGAAGCATCAATACCATACTCTTTTGCCTCATCTTTACTGACATCTTTCCGCCGGATGAATACCTTGGGATTTTCCTTATTATTGAACTTTAAAGAGTTGAGTATTAGGTTCTGAAAAAGTTGCCTCATCTGCCCTCTTACCCCGTTTACTTCGCCTAACGCTCCTTTTTTTACCTCCGCGCCCTTTTCTTTTATAGTGATATCTACATCATCCGTTATCTGCCCTATAATATCGTCAAGATTTACCGGCACCATTGCAAATTCACTGTTCGACAATTTCGATAACGTCAGCACATCATCAATGAGTATTTGCATACGGTTTGATGCAGATATTATCTTCTCTATATATTTATTTTCCTGCGCAGCAGGATCTGTCTCCATCTTATCCTTGAGAAAATTCCCATACACCTGTATTTTCCGAAGCGGTTCCTTCAGATCGTGAGAGGCAACTGAAGCAAATTGCAGCAGGTCGTAATTGGTTTGCTCCAGCTTACTGTTCATCACCTTAAGCTCTTCAGCATTATTCTTCAATTTCAAAAAACTGCCCGATATCGTATCTGCCGCTTCTTTTTTCTGCGTGGTGTCTGTAAATGTAGCCACAAGGCCGCTCCTCATACGTATGGCATCTACCTCGTACCACTTACCGGTATGCACATTTTTATACTCACCATGAAATGGCGCTCCGCTCTTCACCACTGCGACAAACGCTTCAAAATAGCCCACTATGTTCAACCCCTGCTCCTTTAATATTTTTTTACCAACGATACTCGTTTCCCCTTCGTCCAGCACCTGCATTGAATTGTTGTTGGCAGCAATGATCTCGAAATCTACTATTTTGTCCTCTCCCGCCTTGATGGCCTTTAAAGCTACAATGCCATTAGGAGAAGAATTAAAGATGCCCTGAACGATCTCGTTAAGTCCCTTCACTTCAGAAACATCTATAAAATTGACCACAACGCCCTCCATGCTCCCATCCAGGCGAACGTAAGGGGCGATCCTCATCAGGAAAGACTTGCCGTTGTTCAACGCGATCTCCTTCTCTATAGCCTCACCGGTCTTCATTACTGTTTTTATCTCATTCACAAAATTGAGGTGAGCGAAATTCACCGAAATATCCGTTACCGGTCTGCCGATATCATTTTCAATAAGGTTGATCTGGCCGGTAACCGACGGGCTGAACTTCCTGATCCTCAATTTTTCGTCTATCATCAGCTGCCCAACATACGAGTTCTGGAAATAGTTATTCAGGTCGTCATTCAACTCTATAAGCTCCTTTATTTTAAGTTGGTGCTCGGCATTCACCGTATGTAGCTCTTCATTAAGTGACTGTAGCTCCTCGTTAGTGCTTTGCAGCTCTTCGTTCGATGATATGATCTCCTCGTTACTTGATTGCAGTTCTTCATTCGCGCTCTCCACTTCTTCTATAACAGCTTGCAGGTTTTCGCGCACTTCGCCAAGTTCCTGCTCCAGCAGTTGTATCCTTTCTGCATCGCTTGCGTTCACTGAGATGGATGTATTCTCTGTCACAGCCTTTTCCTTTATTTCTTCATGAAGAATAACAAACAGGAACGGCTGTAAATATTCTTTTTGTGATAAGAACGGCTTAACCACGATAGTAATGTACCGCACATCTTTACCGTCATGCACTTTTATTTTTTTAGCAACCGCGCGTTCATTGGTTTGTATTGCCTTGCGCACCTGTATGCCCAGGGCTATACCCAGGTCTGTTGGCGCAAGTTTCAGCAGGTTAAAATTGAATTTCTCTTTGGGAAAATTCATAAAATTTCTAAAATTGCCCATTGCCTGCTTCACCTCCATTTCCCTATCTATATATATGCCCGCATACTGGTACTCCTCAAGCAGCGTATCCTTGAATATCTCCGGTACATGGTTCAATGCGTTTTTTGCTTTCGGCGCACCGAAGTTGGTAAAGCTTTCCCTTGTCACAGGAGAGAAAAAGGTATCGTTTGCTGAGAGTTTGGCTTTAGTAGCACATTTGTATATCTTCCATTTCTTATCCACATCCTGCAGGTATTCTTTCAGCGCTCCAAGGCTCTCACTTGGGCCCAGGAAAAGATACCCCCCCTCATTCAGCGCAAAATGGAAAGAGCGTAGCACCTTTTTTTGCAGCACCGGATTCATGTATATCAGCATATTGCGGCACGAGAGCAATTCTATTTTCCCAAACGGCGGATCTTTGGTAATGTCGTGCTTAGCGAATATCACCATCTTCCTGATCACGGCACTGACGGTATAACCATCACCTTCTGCCACAAAAAATCTCTTTATCCGGTCTGCCGACATATCCTTTAGGGCAGACTTCGGATAAAAAGCTTTTGATGCTGTAGCCAGCGCATCCTGGTCTATATCTGTCGCAAATATTTTTACGGTGTATTCCTGCTTTTTATACCGCTCCATATACTCATAAAAAAGCATTGCCAGTGAGTATGCTTCTTCTCCTGAACTACAGGCCACGCTCCACACTTTTATGATCTCGCTATCCGTCTTATTATTAAAAATACCCGGCAATACGTGCCTGTTCACAGCAGTGAAAGCTTCCTCGTCCCTGAAAAATTTGGTCACATTGATCAGGAATTCCTTGCTCAGTGCGTTTACCTCTGTTCCGTCACTCACCAGCAGCCGGTAGTAGTCATCCATAGACTTTATATTCTTTTCCATCATCCGCTTGATCAATCTCCTGTTGATGGTAGGCAGCTTATACCTGCTGAAGTCATTCCCGGTCACATTATTCACCAGCTCCAGGATATCCTTTAACAACAATTCATCCTTTTTATTCAATTGGTTGAATGATTTCAGCAATGGTGCTTCATTGATATACTCTACCAGTTCATCGCCTATCATTTCCGGGGCCAGTATGATGTCCGCATACCCCGTATTGATAGCGCTGTTCGGCATACCGTCAAACTCCGCTGTCAAAGGATCCTGAACGATCACTACTCCGCCTGCATTTTTTATTGCTTCTATTCCTATAGTACCATCAGTACCTGTACCTGAAAGGATCACACCTATCGCGTTACTTCTCTTTTCTTTGGCCAGCGATTCCAGGAAGATATCTATAGACAGTGTTGGTATCCCGGATCTTTTTTTGTCCTCCAGCACTAATCGGCCATTTTTCACACGCATGGTCTTTTTGCTGGGGATCAGGTATACGTTGTCCGGCATTACCTCCATATTTTCACCGGCCTCATGCACCGGCATCGCTGTATGCTTGGCCAGCAATTCCCCCATCAGGCTTTTATAATCGGGAGATAAATGCTGTACGATCACAAATGCAAATCCTGTATCCGAACGCATATTATCAAAGAGGTCCTGTATAGCTTTAAGGCCGCCCGCAGATGCTCCTATGCCTACTATATTTAGTGCTTTATTCGTATCTTTGATTATACTATTGTCCGCCATTGTAATCCTCATTAAAATATCCGAAATTCATAATTTGCTATAAAAACTAAGCCATGAATACTTCCTTATATATTTTACTAATTGAGGATGATGCGGATGATGTGGAATTATTACGTGATGCACTCAATAATAGCAACGTGGAGCACACGATGCAGGTGATCAATAACGGTGGTACGGCTTCCGTTTTTCTCAAGACAAATACACAGCTTCCTGATGTTATAGTTATGGATCTTAATATCCCGAAGGTTCATGGCATGGATGTCCTGAGAGAAGTACGGGCGTCGTCTCCATATAATAACGTTCCGGTCATTATTTTAACAACTTCTTCTTCCCCCGAGGACAGGAAAAAAGCGTTGGAGCTCGGTGCAGACGAATTCCTGATAAAACCTACCACATCGCAAGGCCTATATGAGGTCGCCTCTTTGATAGCCAGAGCCGCATCGCATAATAATTAGTTGCAATTTAGACTAACCATAATACTCGTTATATGAAACACCTTCTTTCTGCTATTATACTCTGTTGCTTTTTAAACACAGCCACAGCACAGGTCATTACCACAATTGCCGGCACGGGCACTATAGGCTATACCGGCGATGGCAGCGCTGCCACTACAGCCACCCTTGATCAGCCGCAGGGAATCGCTGCAGACAATGCGGGAAATGTCTTTTTCGCAGATGTATTAAATCACTGTATCCGAAAGATCAGTGCAGCAGGTATCATCACCACAGTGGCAGGTACCGGCACAGCCGGCTATACCGCAGATGGCATTGCTGCTACAATTGCTGAACTGAACACCCCCCGCTCTGTAGCGGTTGATGCCGCAGGCAATTTATACATTGCAGACCAGATCAATAATCGAATCCGGAAAGTAGACCCTTCGGGCATCATCACTACTTATGCAGGCAATGGCTCCCCGGGGTTTACCGGCGATAGTGGCCCCGCCACAGCCGCTGAGATATTCGACCCCTATGGTATCGCCACTGATGATACCGGCAATGTTTACTTTGCCGACTTCGGTAATGGCCGCATCCGTAAGATCAGTACATCAGGCATCATCAATACCGTAGCAGGCGGAGGTACTTCTTATGCCGATAGCACTACAGCCACCGGCAGCGTTATTCTTTATCCTGCATACGTAGCTGTAGACACCAGCGGCAATGTCTTCTTCTCCGATCATTTCCGCAATATTGTACGCAAAGCCACTCCACTTGGTGTGGTTACCAATGTAGCCGGCGATAGCATCAGGGGCAATACCCCCTATGGCGATGGCGGCCCTGCCGATTCAGCAGGCCTATATCTTCCATTCGGCATAGCCGTCGATAATACAGGCAACCTCTATATTGCAGATAGCTACGACCACCGCATCCGCAAAGTAGATGCATCCGGCAGAATAGCAACAATAGCGGGCACAGGCACTCCCGGATTCAGCGGCGATGGCGGACTGCCCACCTTCGCCGAATTAAGGAACCCCATAGGTATTGCCGTTGATCCCACAGGCAACCTCTACATTGGCGACAACGCCAATAACCGGGTACGCTATATTCCTGCCAATACCAATCACACACCCTTCTTTCTATATCATGTACAGGAGTTTTCCGTCTGCGAAGATCAACCTACCTCAATAACTTTATACCTCGCTGTAATAGACTCAGATGCCGGCCAAACTGAAATTTGGAACGTAATGACTGCACCTTTACACGGAACTCTTTCTGTTAATGACACCGAAACATCTACCGGCAGCGTCATCAATCCATCCACAGCCACTTATACCCCCAACACCGGCTATACAGGCAGGGATACGTTTACCGTGCAGGTAACAGACGGCATTGCCGTCACTACAACCATAATTATTGTCGACATCGTAGCGCCTCTTGATGCCGGCATTACCTCCGGCATCAGCCACCTCTGCCCCGGCGACACTACAACTCTGTCGAACACAACAACAAGTGGCACCTGGAGTGTCTCAAACGCTCATGCATCTGTTTTGCCTTCCACCGGAAAAGTGACCGCAGTCTCGGAGGGTACAGATACCGTCTTTTATTCTAAAAGTAATGCATGCGGTATAGTAAGGGACTCTTTCGAAGTAACAATTTTCTCCACCGCCCATTGCGATTCGGTAAGTGCCGCTCCTGACTTTAGTATGCCGAACAGACCGGACGTACTACTTTACCCCAATCCAACAAATAACTCCTTTACCATTGAGTTACCCACTCCAATAAGTGCCTATACAGCAATAACCATCACCGATCTTGCCGGCAGAACAGTTTTCACCCAAACAGCGTTCGCACAACAAAAAATAAATATAGATACCAAACGGCTGGAACCAGGCAATTACATCGTAAAAATTGCCGCATGGACGTGTACCTACCAAAAGATACTAACAGTGCAATAGCAAACATGACTGCAAAAAAGAATTAGTATTTTTTCTCTACAAATTGGTACACGGGCTTTATTTGCTTAAAGCCTTGTTTAAAACACATCTTATATAGTCGCATTTTATCCTTTTTGTGGAAAAATTAATAACCTTTTTACGGCATTATGCTTTAATTTTGCCGTCTGTTTCAATTTTTCATAAAAAGATAACATTATGCAGGAATTTGGCAAAAAAAATCCATCGGTCAACTTATCAGACCTGGGCTTGAACGTGGGTATCGCGCATTGGAATCTCTCCCCCGAAGAATTAGTAAAAGCTTCACTCGACCTGGGGCAGGGCGTTCTCAACGATACCGGCGCATTGTGTGTGAACACCGGCAAATTTACCGGGCGTTCTCCGAAAGATAAGTTTACCGTGAAGGACGCTATCACAGAGAACAGTGCCGACTGGGGCGATGTCAACATCCCTATTTCCCCGGAGGCTTTTGATAAACTCTATGATAAGGTATGTGCCTATATGGCCGGCAAAGAAGTATGGGTGCGCGATGCTTATGCGTGCGCCGACCCTAAATACCGTCTCAACATCCGCGTGGTCAACGAAACACCTTGGGCCAACCTGTTCTGTAACGACCTGTTCCTGCGCCCAACTGCCGCAGAAATAGATACTCAGAAACACGACTGGCTCATCCTCCAGGCACCCGGCTTCCTTGCCGACCCTGCTGTGGATGGCACCCGCCAGGGCAATTTCACCATCGTTAACTTCACCCGCAAGATCATCCTCATCGGCGGCTCTGCCTATACCGGCGAGATGAAGAAAGGCATCTTTGGTGTCCTCAACTTCGTATTGCCACACGATCATAAGGTATTGAGCATGCATTGCTCGGCCAATGAAGGCAAAGACGGCGATGTAGCCCTGTTCTTCGGCCTCAGCGGCACCGGCAAAACAACACTCAGCGCCGACTCGCAGCGTGCCCTCATAGGCGACGACGAACATGGCTGGGCCGATAATTCCGTATTCAACTTTGAAGGTGGCTGCTACGCAAAGTGTATTGACCTTAGCGCGGAAAAAGAGCCGGAGATCTATGCGGCCATCAAACCGGGAGCACTGCTCGAAAACATCAAATTCCATGAAGGCACTAATAAAGTGGACTATGCTGATGCCAGCATCACAGAAAACACCCGCGCAGCCTATCCTATAGATTTCATTAAAAACTCAAAAGAGCCGTCTTACGGTGGCCAGCCAAAGAATGTGTTCTTCCTTACATGCGATGCGTTCGGCATACTGCCTCCTATATCCAAGCTCACCAAGGCGCAGGCTATGTACCACTTCATCAGTGGCTACACTGCCAAGGTTGCCGGCACAGAAGTAGGCGTTACCGAGCCACAGACCACTTTCTCCGCTTGTTTCGGGCGTGTGTTCCTGCCGCTGCACCCTACAAAGTATGCCGAACTGCTGGGCAAAAAACTGGAAGCTGATACCGGCGTGAATGTATGGCTGGTGAATACCGGCTGGAGTGGTGGTGCCTATGGAACCGGCAGCCGCATGAAACTCAGCTACACCCGATCCATGATCACAGCCGCCATGACCGGCCAACTGGATAATGTAAGCTATGAAGCACATCCCGTATTCGGCGTACTGATGCCAAATACAGTACCCAACGTGCCTGCGGAAATATTGTCGCCACGCAACACATGGGCTGATAAAGAAGCTTACGACAAAAAAGCAAACGAATTGGCAGGCCTGTTCATCAAGAACTTCGCCAAATATGCCGACCAGGCAAACGAAGAAATTCGTTCTGCAGCACCGGTAGCACTCGTTAGTGCCTAATAATATTATAGTTGATCATTGTTAGCAAAGGGGCCGATGGCCCCTTTGCTATTTTGCCGATTTATGTCTACGGTACAATCCTTGTCTAAGATTTTGATAACTAAGAGAGTGCGATAGCGTCAGAACGTTTAAGAACCGTCAGACGCGTTTTGGGACTGGTTCTGCCGATGTTTCCCCCTTCCTCATTTCCTGCAACTGTAGTAGTAGGAAGAACAGGTACACAAACACCCCGTTCTGTATCTCGAGTACAGGCTCTATCATCAATTCAAAAAACAATATCAGCCACACTACAAAAAAGAAAAAGCTCTGCCTGTTCTTCTTCAGCCAGAAAAGAGGCATGAACACCCAGCCCATAAACAGCAGCATTACCGGTATGCCGCACCCCAGCGCCACTACCAGGAACTGGTTATGCGGTATCAGGATACTGCTTTCCACCACTTGCGGATGCCATTGCGCGTAGCCCCGTTTCATCTCGTCCATAATATCGCCTGCACCTACCCCCGTTAGCGGGTGTTGGGCAATGAGGCGCGAGGCGATCATATAAGAGTACATCCTGTTAATGTCGCCATAGTTGCCCGACTTATCATTCCGCATCAGCATCAGGAACGTATAGTGCATATACTGCTGCCTTAGCTTAAGTGTGGGTATGTACTTTATCCCCAGCGTCAATATCACAGGTACTGCAACAATTATCAACAAACCGGCCAGCCGCCTGCGGGCAACTGTGATATAAATGCCCCAGCAAATGGCAAACAGGTACAATGCTACCAACCCTACTTTAGCGGCAAGTATGTGAATGTATATAACCATTATGGACATGCTTACACCCACTATCCATTTTACACGCTTATCATCCATGCGGGGCCAGCTATATACACACCAGATAAAGAACAGCACTATGGCCAGGCTGAAACGAATATGGTCCTGCTCACAAGGCGTAGGCAGCAGGTGCGATACCCCATATTGCAATATATAATGCTCCGGATCTCTCGCCAAAAATGATAAGCTATAGCTGATACCACCCAATAATATCAGGGATACCCCCGCATTCATAATGCTCAGCTGGCGGGCGGAAAAAGAAGGCATATAGCTATACGCCAGCGGCAGCAACATCACCGGCAGTAATATCTGCACCTCGCCCCCCCAATGGTGCTTATTCTCACTCCAGAACCACGTAAGCGCATAACAGGCTATCCATACCATGCCCAGCACCCACCATTTATTGCGTGGCCACTGCTTTATAGAAACATCTCTTATGGCATTGACACCATACAAAAATGTAAATACAGACAAAATAAAAGGTGATATGAGCAAGCCCAGCATACATCCCAATATGCATATTAATGCAATATTGGATTTCGCTAACATCTTATTATTTAGAAAACTACTTTTGCTCACAGGTTCATTACTTTTCCTTACAACGGTTAAAACAATTTTTTAGTGCAGGGCAATATCCGACAAATAGGTGAACAAGTGAAAAATGGCAGCTTCCTCGCCCTGGCGAGGGGCATCACCATTGTAGAGAATGAGCTCGATGGATATGCATCCCTTTTACTCAACCTACAGGACAACCGCCCTGCCCGGGTGGTGGGTATTACCGGACCGCCCGGCGCTGGCAAAAGTACATTGGTAAATGCATTGCTTCGCTACTGGCTCAAAGAAAATAAAAAGATCGCCGTTATTGCAGTTGATCCTTCTTCGCCTTTCAATTACGGTGCACTCCTCGGCGATCGTATCCGCATGAGCGAGTTTTATACCAACCCTAATATATACATCCGCTCCCTGGCCACCCGTGGCGCGCTGGGCGGACTAAATGCAAAAATAATAGAGATCACAGATCTCGTAAAGGCAGCCCCTTTTGACCTCGTACTCGTGGAGACCGTCGGCGTGGGACAGAGTGAGGTGGAAATAGCCGGGCTGGCAGATTGCACAGTAGTGGCCCTTGTGCCTGAGGCAGGTGATGAAGTGCAGACGCTCAAAGCAGGGGTAATGGAAATAGCCGATATCTTTGTCGTGAATAAGGCCGAGCGCGATGACGCCGAGGCCCTCTACCGTAGCCTGCGTATACTGGCGCACGAAAAAGCTACGGATGAAGGCGAGATGCCCGTGATCAAGACCATCGCGACTACCGATGCCGGCATTGCTGAGCTCGCCTCTGCTATCACAGATCACCTTGCCAAACAGAAAGAGCTTCCTGCCAAACGCCTGCAATTACTGGCACAAAAAGCCTGGCAACTCATACAAAGCCACCGCATGAAAGATGTGGATCACGAAAAACTGAACAGAGACCTGGCAATTGCCATGCAAAAAGACGATTTTAATTTATACGCTTTCACAAGGCAATTTATAAAAGCTTAGACCGTTGTACACTACCCTATGAGCGCAGGCCTTACTCCATATATCTTATACCTCATTGCGGTCACTGTATCATTCGCAGTCAGTGTATATACGGTGCGTAAAGTGCTGTTCATCACCACTAAGCGAAAGATCTATGATATACCCGATGATACCCGCAAGATACATGGCCCCGGCATACCCAGCCTGGGCGGCATAGGCATCTTCACAGGTTATATGCTGGGTGCTGCGTATTTTATGTATAGCGGCGATTGGGTATTTATCATTGCATCATCGGTCCTGCTTTTTTTCACCGGGGTATATGACGACCTCATGAACATGCGGCCATCTAAAAAACTATTGGCACAGATCATAGCCTCTGCAATCACTATATACTTCGCCGACATCCGCATCACTTCCCTTTACGGCTTTGCAGGTATCGAGGAACTCCCATGGCTCATCAGCTTTATAGTTACCACGCTGGCGTGCGCTTTCTTTATTAATGTATTCAATTTTATAGATGGCATAGACGGGCTGGCCGGCATCATTGCGGTACTCTGCACCGCATTGCTTGGCGCACTCTTTGCACTCCAGTCCAATACTTCCCTTGCAGGCATATCTTTTAGCTTATGTGGCGCTACCATCGGCTTACTGTTCTTTAACTTTGCACCTGCAAAAATATACATGGGCGATACGGGCTCCATGCTCCTCGGCTTCATGATATTTATCCTGTGTGTGTTGTTGGTACAGCATTTCCCTAACGCCGGGTATACACCGGTAAATTCATTGATACACTCTGCACGTGGCGCATTAATGATCGCCATCGCTATCCTCTACATGCCCGTTTATGATGGCATCCGCGTCTTTGTACTGCGGGCATCCAAGGGTATCTCTCCCCTCAAGGCAGATCGTACCCACCTCCATTACTACCTGCTCGATGCAGGCTTCACCCATTCCCGGGCTGCCCTGGTCATCGTTTCCACGAATATCCTGATCATTGCCCTTGCCTTCCTCATGCAGGATGTGGCTCCTTTCATTACGCTACTATGTATTACCGCGCTTACATCGTTGGTGCTGCTTGTGGTGTATAAGATGCGGGAGCAGAAGATGGCAAAGTAGCTGCTACACCTGTGCTTGCCACCGGCACTGGTGTTGAATTCTCAATGTGCTTCGAGCCACACGCCAAACATGCTTTGACTTTAATCCGTACAAATTATCATAAGACCGATTTATTGTGGTAACTTCATCGAAATAGATAAAATGCAGATAGAGATCAATGCTTTCAGGGAGTTTATGACAGCGCAGAAAATGGAAAGCACAAAAGATGAAGTAAATGAAACATGGGTAAAAGGAACTTTCGCCATACCATCTCCCCTTGATGCCACCTTTTTCAACCTGAATAGTGATGCCAAAGCCCAACTGAGCAAAATGGGCCTGTTGAACCGGTTCATATCTCACTTTGGCAGATGATAAAAGAGCCACCTTACGGCAGCTCTTTTACATATACTGAAAAGTGGTCCCGCCAAGAATCGAACTTGGATCTAAAGTTTAGGAAACTTCTATTCTATCCATTGAACTACGGGACCGGCTGAATAGCCAAAACGTTCAACGAGGTGCAAAAGTAAGATTATATCCAAATCATACCAACAAAGCCATATAAATATAAAACCACCCTATGCAGGGTGGTTTTATATTTATTACTTCTCTGTAAGATTATTTAGTACCGGTAAAAGTGCATGATGCAGATATAGTACCTGTAGCCGTTTCCGTTAGGGTCAATGTACTGCCAGATATAGTGCGTGCACCGCTGATCGTATATGAATTGCCACAGCCATCAGTATAGGTTTGCGAAGGGAATACAACATTATTCCCGCTGGCTGTCCCTGAAAATGTAATTGCCTTGGTACAAGAGCCACTGCCAACACTGCCTGTAGTACTTACCGTATTGCCGCTTGATGTTAATATAAACGAAGCCGTACCACCGCATGAGCTTGTGCCATTCGAGGTGCCTGCAAATATAGCTCCGGCATTGCCACTACTATTTGAGCTTTTAGTACAGGAAGAAACAGTGATCAAAGAAAGAGATACCAGCGCTAATAATAACCTGCTTTTGAAAATTCTGAGTTTCGGTTTTTTCATATATGTTTTATTTTATGATTCAACACAAGGTAATATCTTTTTCAATAGTTCGCATAACAAATTTTAGCTGCTATATATGCAATAGGGTTATTTAGTTGTCGACTTTATATTCATATTTGCTTCCCCTTTTATGGCGCTTGCAGCATTTGTTTTCACCTCGCCGGGAGTCTTCCACATGAGGGTATAGAGCATGTGCTGTATATCCTTGGCTATAAAATCATTTGCCGGTTTCAGGGAGTCGGCATTGGGGGTCACGTCAAAATACATGGCCCCACGAAAGAAGTTCTTTACCGAGTCGGTGGCCGTAAACTGGAACTTGGAGGCCACATTGCCCCCAAGGTTGTAGATAACGCCATATACCTTGTTGCCATTATCAAAGAATGTAGGATCTATGTAGTCGGCTTTTTCATGATGGAAAAAAGACATGTCATAGGCTTTCTGCACGAGGAAACTGAGTGGTTCTTTCTCTGTGATCTGCTTGTAAGTGATGTTGATGACGCCACCGAGGCCCGGGAAGTTGACATTGATCCAATAGGGATTACCACCTTTTTGGTCCTGGAAACTGGTATCTGGTGTGATGTCGCTATATACCGGGTATTCAAAAGTATAGGGAAAGCCCGGCTCATCAAATACCCGGTACTCATGCCTTGCAGGGGTATCAATCTTGAAGTAGCCCGGGGGCTTGGGTGTAAACACATGTGGCCGGCAAGCTACCATAGCCATGATCAGTAGAAATATCCCGGTTTGCCTCAACATACGGCCAAAGTTAGTTGATAAGTTAATAAGTTGAAAGGTTGATAAGTTATTTATTGCGTGTGATGTACGACCTATTTTTATGCGCAATAAGTGTTATGTGTTTTTTAAATTAAAACTGTGCGGCCAACATTTCAACTTATCAACCTATCAACTTATCGCCCAATTTAGCCTAATTTCGCACCTCATATAAACTACTTATTATGGCAGACCAATTAGTACCTGAACAGCAACTGAACATTGAACTAACTGAAGAAATGGCCGACGGCGAATATGCCAACCTGGCCGTGATCACTCATTCATTCGCTGAATTCGTGATCGACTTTGTGAACGTGATGCCGAATGTACCTAAGGCAAAAGTGAAATCGCGCATTGTAATGACGCCGGCACATGCCAAGCGCCTGATGCGTGCCCTGATAGATAATGTAAAGCGTTTTGAAACGCAGCACGGCAATATCAAAGACCAGGAAGCAACAACAATGCCCTTCAATTTCGGCGGCACACCTACAGCACAAGCTTAAGCATTTATACGATTACATGAACAACAAAATACTCATACTCGATTTCGGTTCCCAGTTTACCCAGCTTATTGCACGTCGTGTACGCGAGCTGAATGTCTATTGCGAAATACAGCCTTGCACAAAGGCCGTGGTTTATGACAGCTCTATAAAGGGCATTATCCTTTCGGGTAGCCCGTTCTCTGTCAATGACCCCAAGGCGCCAATGCCTGATATTGCTGCAATGGCCAATGAACTGCCAGTGCTGGCAGTATGCTATGGCGCGCAATTGCTGGCCAAGCAGGCCGGGGGTGAGGTAGGCAAGAGTACGCACCGCGAGTATGGCAGGGCGCACCTGCAGGATGTTGTTCATACCGATCCTTTATTTGCTTCCATCAATAATGGATCACAAGTATGGATGAGCCATAGCGACACTATCAAACAATTGCCCAACGACTGCACCTTGCTGGCACGGTCGGAGAGCATACCGGTTGCGGCTTTTAAAACAGGCTCTTCATTTGCAAAGCATACCGTTCATGCTATACAGTTTCACCCCGAGGTGACGCATAGCACCGATGGCGGACAACTATTGAAGAACTTTGTTATCGACATTTGCGGTTGTGTGCAAGATTGGACACCCGCATCCTTCATAGAAGAGACCGTAGCCCGCATCAAAGCGGAGGCCGGTGATAAAAAAGTGGTGATGGCCCTCAGCGGCGGGGTTGACTCCACCGTAGCTGCTACACTCATACACCGCGCCATAGGCGACAACCTCTATTGTATATTTGTAGACAATGGCCTGCTGCGCAAAGATGAATTTGCACAGGTGCTGGAAGGCTACAAACACCTCGGCCTCAATACCAAGGGTGTGGATGCGCACGAGCGTTTTTACAAAGAACTGGATGGCGTCAGCGACCCCGAAACTAAGCGCAAGATCATCGGCCGCCTGTTTATTGAAGTATTTCACGAAGAGTCCCTGAAACTTACAGATGTGAGCTTCCTGGGGCAAGGCACAATATATCCTGATGTCATAGAATCGCTCTCGGTACATGGGCCATCAGCTACCATCAAGTCGCACCACAATGTGGGAGGCTTGCCGGAGATCATGCACCTATCATTGATAGAGCCGCTACGCGCGCTGTTTAAAGACGAAGTGCGCAAAGTAGGCCGTGAATTGGGCATCGACGATATATTCATCAGTCGTCACCCGTTCCCAGGCCCCGGCCTGGGCATACGCATACTTGGCGCAGTGTCTGAAGAAAAAGTGAAGATGCTGCAGGAAGCAGATGCGATATACATACAGCACCTCCGGGATAGCGGCCAGTACCACCAGGTATGGCAGGCAGGCGCAATACTGCTGCCCGTGCAAAGCGTGGGCGTAATGGGCGATGAGCGTACTTACGAATATACCTGCGCATTGCGTGCGGTAACTTCGGTAGATGGCATGACCGCAGACTGGAGCCACCTGCCATACGACCTGCTGGCCAAAATATCTAACGATATTATCAACAGGGTACGTGGTATTAACCGCGTGGTGTATGACATCAGCTCCAAGCCACCTGCTACTATTGAGTGGGAATAAGGAGCTAATAATTCTCCCTATAGTTCTTCCTGCGGGTATCTGCGAGGAAGATTATTATGATTTTATTTGACTCAATACGATAATACAGTCGATTATGTTTTGTTATTTAAAGTCCCCTTGCTCCTTTAGACTTTAAAGATGGCGCGCCAATATAAGGATGTGTTTGCAACAAGCTAAATGCAGTGTATATCTTATCCTGGAATTCGTCTGCGGATTTCCTTCCCCATTCATGTTCAAGGTAAAACTGCACATTCAAAAGATCCTTTACAAAGCGTTTCTTTACAATTATTTGGTACCCCACCTTGCGAAAATTTTTCTAAATTCATCTTCTGAAATAGTGTCTTTTTCAGCAGGTTCCTGCATGCGGGAATTTAATTCTTGTAATTGCTGTGGACTCAATTCGTCCGTTATATCTTTATGGTCAGTATGGGTATAGTATTCAATAGTTTCTTCCAGCATCTCTAACGTTTGTTCGTCATTAATGCTGTTTATTTGCTCCATGATGTGGGTGCGCCGTTCGATTAGTCCCATAAAATCGATTTGAGTAAAGTTATGAAAAATCTCGCATATAGAAATATTTGTGGAGTTTGGGTTAAGTTAAACATAGCTGTATATTTACTCTTGCTTTGCAAATATCTTCTCTTATGGCGAAACGTAAACTGCTTTTATTTTGTTTATTATCCGTATTGACTATCCATTTTTGCCATAATGCAATTGCCTTCCCGCTTGTTAAAAAAAAGCACAAGCACAAAAAAGAACAAACTACCGATCAGCCTGCGCCGCTTACACGGCACGAGCGTAAGGAGCTGAAAAAGAAAGAAAAACAGGAGCGCAAAAAAGAGAAAAGCGAACGCAAAAAAAAGCGGCGAGACGAAAGGTATGCAAGTCATCATAAGTCTGTGGTAGTGGTTAAAAAGAGGCAGGAGTTTGTATATCCCCCTACTGTGATGAAGCCCCGCTACCGCATAGATGTGCTGGCTCAGATGTACCTTGACGAAATAAAGAATGATAAGATACCAGAAAAGGGGCAGGCCGGACTTGCTTTTTATGAGGGCCTGAATATTGCAGCCGACAGCCTGAAGAGGGCCGGCTATAGTGTAGACATCTATGTACACGATGTGGCATCTGCTGCCGAAAATGCAGAGCAACTCATTAGCAAGAACATACTTGATTCCTCCGACCTCATTATTGCAGCCGTTGTGTCGCATGATATTGATGTGCTTGCAGAATACGCCAAGGCCAAACACATCAATTTTGTGTCCACGCTTTCGGCATCCGACGGTGGCGTACGTAATGACCAGTTCTTCACGATGATACAACCATCGCTGAAAACGCATTGCGAGTGGATCAATGCAGATATTGCCCGCAAGTTTCCCGGCATGAAGGTGGGCTTACTCTATCGCACTGCAACACAACCTGATGCAGATGCCTATGGCTATATCACCGGCAACGACAGTGACCGGCTCTCCTTCGGTAAGCTCTGCTGCAATACGATACCGGGTAAAGACAGCCTTTCCCGCTTGTTTGACAGTACAAGGCCGAACGTCGTACTTATCTCCGTACTCGACCCTATGGCTGCGGATAGCATACTTAAAGAACTCTCCCGTGATTTCCCGGCCACGCACTTTGAAGTATATGGTATGCCATCGTGGGGCAATATTCCCAACCTGCGCAAAGACGATGCCTTCCCTAACCTGAGCATCAATATTACTACCCCGTTTAACATCGAAAGATCGGGAATATTAGGACATTACATCGCCACCACTTTTCACCGCGACTATGGAGGCACCGCCCCTGAGCTGGCTTACCGTGGTTTTGAGACAATGTACTGGTATGCAGGCCTGCTGCGCCAGTATGGCACCGTCTTCAACAATAATTATAGTGACAATGCGGCTGCACCCTTCACCCATTTTGATGTAAGGCCCCGCTGGGATAAAGACGGCCAGGTGATGTACCTCGAGAATGCCCATG
Organism: uncultured Bacteroidota bacterium; assembly: GCA_903877645.1. GTDB lineage: Bacteria > Bacteroidota > Bacteroidia > Chitinophagales > Chitinophagaceae > Nemorincola. Next base: position 60,689 of record CAIRES010000082.1, read on the forward strand.
TTTTCCTTACGCGTTATGAAGGCGGCGCCTATAAAACGGAATAGGCGATCCTTATTCGTAAATATTAATGGTGGTATTGCCCTTGCAATAGATGAAAAGAAGAGATGAACACGCATAAAGTACGCGTGACCAACCCCAATAATAAAATAATAGAACTGATCGTGACGGGTGATGCGATGAAGACAGGTGCTGGCTCCGGCAATCGCGAATACAATTCACGATTGCCGGGGTTTTGCATTCAATTTTATCGTGTTTCGGCATGTTGCTCTTGCCTGTCGAGGGAACGGCGTTGGGCACTGGTCTTTCTTTCTTTTTTGTGCATTTTTCGTTCCTTCTTGTCGGCTTTATCTTTCTTCTTATCCAGCTTGTACTGTGTATCGTTTAGTTCCCGCTGTTTATTGTCCGCTCTTTTTTGTTCTCTGCCCTCTTGCTTTGTTTGTTCCTGTGCCTTTCCTATAGAAGGGGCAAAACCAATACCGATAGCCATTATGGCTATAATCATGCGCTTTTTCATGTTTTTGTGGTCAAATCGCAAGTTGGGTTTAACCCGTTTTATAACATGCGTATTATTTGTGAAACCGTGATCCGTGGAAATTATGGAGCACCACATTGATAATGACAATAACCATGCCATAACCGGGTGCCCAATAGCATATTAGCTCAGCAGCCCCTTTGTATGTAGTACAGGATCCGGATTTTTTAAGGCCTGGTAACCGGCAAGCGTACTTGCGTAGCTCGTCCACACCGCAAGAGGCACATAATTGAGCGCAGTTTTTTTGTCTGATCTCATGCTCACTAATAAACTCGCTATCGCCAAAATGTTATCGCTCATTGTCCAGATCGGAGCCAAAACAGGGCTCTTCTTTCGGAAATACACATAATTAAATGAGAAGAAAATTACCCATATACCAGCCTGCAGTAAGAGCAATTTGCGCTTTTCGGGCATATCGCGCTCCAGTATCTTGCGTAGCGCGTTGATGATGAAATAATTGTTCACCGCCCAGGCAGGACCAAACACCCACGATGGTGGCGCCCATGAAGCTTGTTTGAGGTCATTATTGTACACTTTCTTTTCTTTCTTTGACGACATTATGCTTGAAAGCCCTCCTATTGCAGATACGGCAACCGATATAAGGGCCACCTGCCACCACTTAAGCTTCTTAATCTTTCTTGTAGTAGTTTGTCGCGTTATTCCTTTCATGATCCGGTTTTCCATAGACCTAAAAAAATGGCACCAATAGCTTACGATAAATTTTTAACTATATTTATGATTGAAAATAAAGCACATGAAACATAAGATCGTCCTGTTATTAGGGTTAGTATTCATTTTGGGTTTGCCGATGCATGTATCTGCCCAGGAAAAAGCAAAGACCAATGTGAGTCTTGTAAAACAGAAAGGCAACACGGTAGCCATTACGCTTACCTCATCCAAACCTTTCAGGATGGGGGGCAACGTGTATGTGCTGTATATCGGCAATAAAGATCTCAGCCATAGCCGCCAGAGCGTCAATAAAGGCAAGGGAACCCTTACTTTTTCCATAAACACAGAGGACTTCAATGCATTGCAGGAAGGCGCTGGCATGTATCTTACCTATGGCCGCATCAAAGAAGATGGCGCTCCTATGGAAGAACTCAGCAAACTCAAATCAAATAAATGCTGGTCATTGGGCAAATTCAACCACAGCATGCTGACCAAATAAATATCCTTAAAACGATCTTAGATGAACATAAAGAAAATCATTTTACGCAGCCTGCTGCCCGTGTTATTTCTTCAGCTAGCTATATCTGCGCATTGCCTGGCACAGACAACTCCAGACCCCGGTTTGCCTGGTACGCTTGCGGTAACCAAGGTAGAGTATAACCTGGGCGACCTTGCTTATAAGTGTCCCAGTTTTCCGGATTCTGTAGAAGTGATCGGGTCGGTGCATTATCCAACAGGACTTGCTGGCGGACCATATCCGGTGATCATCTTTCTGCATGGCCGGCATGAAAGCTGTTATGAAATATCCACGCCTGCCAATACGGACGGCGTATGGCCCTGCCCTACCGGCTGGACCTCCATCACCAGCTATGAGGGTTACGATTACCTGGCCAACCAAATGGCCAGCCATGGCTATATTGTCATTTCTATATCGTGCAATGCCATCAATGCTACCGACAACAGCGTAGGCGACTATGGTATGCAAGGCAGGGGCGAGCTGGTACAGCATCACCTGGACCTATGGAACGGGTGGAACACAACAGATACCTCAGGGCCATTCGCGCACCTGTTTACCGGCAAGCTGGATATGCAGAACATAGGCACCATGGGCCATTCGCGCGGTGGTGAAGGCGTTGTATTCAATGCATTATACAACAGGTCTCTTGGCAGCCCCTATGGTATCAAAGCAGTACTTACGCTTGCGCCTGTTGATTTTGAGCGCCATGTACTCAATGGCATCCCATTGCTCGATGTAGCTCCGTATTGCGATGGTGATGTTTCGGATATACAGGGGGTTCATTTTTATGATGATGCCCGGTATTCAGATACTACAGATGAATCGCCCAAGCATACTGTTCTTTTTATGGGCGCTAACCACAATTTCTTTAATACTGTATGGACACCAGGATCGTATGTAGCAGGCGGGGCTGATGACTGGGATGATTATATAGACCCTGTAGATGCTTATTGCGGGTTCGACACGTCTACCAACAAACGCTTTGACACTACCAAGCAGAAAGCTGCCTTGAATGCTTACCTGAGTGCATTTTTCAGGCTGTATATAGGCCATGAGTACCAGTTTGCCCCTATCCTGAATGTTAATGATATTGTGCCACCTGCATCTTCCACCCTTGATAGTTCAGAAGTATTCGTATCCTACCATCCCGGGCATACAGACAGGCTGGATGTGAACAGGACTGATAGTACGGACCGTACGTCTACTAACACACTTGGCGGTACAGTATCAGAATCGGGCCTTGCTACTGCAAGTATCTGCGGCGGCGGATTGGGAATGGCATCCTGCGGTATCACTTCTTTCGGCGATCAGAAACCGCACGAAGGCAGAAGTGGTGTATTGGGGCTGGCACAAATGCATATGCGCTGGAGCGACACGACACAATGGTATCAAAATGATGTCCCCGGCGTGTATGAAAACCTGTCGTTATACAAATACCTACAGTTCAGGGCATCGGTAGATTTCAGGACAACAGCCACCGGCCAAAATCTTGACCTGACAGTTGAGGTGATCGACTCGGCAGGCGACACCAGCAGGCAGATCGTGAGCAATCATAGTCATGCACTATTTTACCAGCCAGGTACCGAACCGCAAGAATTGCCTAAAGTGATCCTTAACACAGTACAGATACCACTAAGCAGCTTTGCCGGCATTAATCTTAACAAAGTGCGTAACATCCGCTTCAAATTTAACCAGGTAGCGGCAGGCGCTATGGTAGTAAGCGACCTTGCAGCGATCACAGGGCCTTGCGGCATGCTCAAGGCTGCTTTTACTGATTCCATAGTTGGGTGGTATCGCGTCAATTTTAAAGACAAAACCACGATCAGCGATGGCGATTCTGTGGTGCGGTTATGGAATTTCGGCAATACCGCCTCCGGCACTGCGGATACTTCTACTGCGGCAAACCCGTACCATGTATATCCTGCGATCGGGACCTACCATGTGTGCCTTTATGTGACCACTTTCCGTAAAAACAGTTATGTGTGTACCGATTCCATTTGCACATCGGTGGTGCTGCCGTCGCATGTGGGTATTCAGGCTGTGAATGAGACTCCGATAACTATTGTACCGAACCCCGCAAAAGACCGCATCAGGATAAATGGCGCTGAGCCTACAGATGTACTCACGCTTACTGACCTTTATGGCAGAACTATTTTGACAACTACCATTGCCACTCCTGATATTTTATTGCCTACAGATGTGGCTACCGGTATTTATTATGCGGTAATCAGTACAAGCCGAGGCAAGGTGTACCAAAAATTAGTGATCAGCAAATAGCAAAGACGGAGACCAATCATTAAAAAGCCTTAATTCATGCAAATTGAGGCTTTTTAATGCCAAGTGCTTCTTTGGCTTTTATGCCAATCTGATATTGCTTAACCACGCTTAAAAGCCGTGGCTATTTGACCTCTCCCCAGCCCTCTCCAAAGGAGAGGGAGGTGTTGCGTAAACAGGCAACTCGAAGTAAAGACCGTGGCAATCGGCCTCTCCCCAGCCCTCTCCAAAGGAGAGGGAGGTGTTGCGTAAACAGGCAACTCGAAGTAAAAGCCGTGGCAACGGGTGTGGCTATACAGTGTAACTGGTGTAATATCCCATTGTCAGAAAAAAACATTTTGAGTACTTTTGGCTTTATACTTTTGTGCAAATGCTTTACCAGAAAGGGTTTTGGGGAATTTATGTTTTTACTCCTTTTTACACATTGTTACCCATTCTTACTCATTCATGATGTGTCACGCAATCGACCTTCGCTGTATACTTCGCTAAAGCTATAGCTACTGAAAAAAGCTAAGGTACGTCCCACGAGAATAGTTGCACCCGCTCATGGGGTGCGTGTTTGGTGGTGGAATAGGATACTACAAAGTTTGAACCCCGATGGGTAATGTGATTTAGTTACTGACCTTTCTCACGAAATAATGCCACCCCTTCGTGGTTGACTTTTTCCTTAACTATACGATTGGCCCAGAGGCCATGGCAATTAGTGTGGCCTTGTGTCTAACCGGTATAATTTCCTATTGAGAGTAAAAGAAACATTTTGAGTGCCTTTTGAGCGATCTATATTCGCAAATGCTTTACCAGAAAGGGTTTGGGAGGATTTTCGCTTTTTCCTGTTCTTTCCGATTCTTTCCGATCTTTTCCTGTTTTTCCGATTCTTTGTCATTTCACCAATCGGCTTCTTTGCATCCTTCGCTGAAAAATGCTCCTGCTGTGGGAGCCACATAGTTCTTAATGACCAATACCACATTCTGATGTTTTACCGGTATTAGCTATGAACTACTCGTCAAATTTGCCTTTTGCGGCACAAAGGTGAAACAGAAAAAATAAAAAAGCAAAACGAAAATCTATGACAGTACTCCTGGCGGTCTATCATAGACGTATTCGTGTCTGTCATAAAAAAAACTTTGCAAGACTGGTAAGGGTTTCAGCGCTTTTTTACATTTTTCATTAACAAGTGTAAAAACGTAGTCCGTATCACACAAAAAAGCACACACATGATTGATATTATGCAATTATCTACCCCGTCCCGACTTCACATGTTGAGGATGCTGGTATAGGTGAAAAAATAAACGCCCCGGAAAATCCGGGGCGTTATTAATATTCTGTATTCAATTTGCTTATTGCTCTATCACGATGTGGAACACCTTGCTCTCCTCACCTGATCTTACACTCAGTATGTACATACCGTTGGCAATGGTATTGGCCAGGTGTACATGCTCACTGAGCTTGCCGCCTTTAGCCTCTGCCATGTTGTGGTATACTACCTGGCCCAGTACATCGGTCAGTTCCAGTGTTACCTGCTGGTCTGCTGCTGATGATAGCGAGCCTTTCACTGTGAACTCACCCCTGTTCGGGTTAGGTACTACGGTGAAGTCGCTGTTGCCTGTGCCCACCTGCTGTACACCTACTGTGCTCACGTCTACAAATACCCACTCGTACCCTGTGATCTTGCACAGGCCG
>CAIRES010000083.1 GCA_903877645.1 uncultured Bacteroidota bacterium
ACAACGCCCCGAGTTTCGGGGCGTTGTCTTTTTTATGCGGTTATTGTTGTTTTATCTTCTTCCTCCACCACCTTCGTGCGGAGCTTCACGGGGCGCTTCCTGGCGTGGAGCAGGTGCAGGGCGTTGCTGCATAGGCTGAGGGCGTTGCTGCTGTTGCGGCATCGGTTGTGGACGCTGCTGCGGCATAGGCTGCTGATGCTGTTGTGGCATTGGTTCCTGCCTTTGTGGCTGCGGGTTGTTATGCAGTGGTTGCTGCTGTGACGCTGGCCTGTTTGGGGCTTGCTGTTGCCTTGGCTGCTGCTGCTGCGGATTGTTACCCGGTTGCGGTTGCTGCTGAAACCTGTTATTATGCTGTGGCTGCGGATTGTTGTTAGCAGGCCTGTTAGGTGCAGGTTGATTGTTCGCAGGGTTGCTATGTGGCTGGTTGTTGCCGGGCTGCGGCCTGTTGCCACCCTGCGGTGCATTAGGTTGTGGTCTGTTACCTCCCTGCGGTGCGTTTGGCTGCGGCCTGTTGCCACCTTGTGGCGCGTTAGGTTGTGGTTGTCCGCCACGGGCGCCGCCATTCTGCATCTGCTGCCTGAAAGGTGCTGCCTTAGGAGCCGAAGGATTGTTTGCTGCCTGCGGGCGGCCTATCTGCCTTGGCGCTGCCATTGCGTTAGACGGGCGTGCGGTATTTGCACTGTTCCTGTCCACATTAGGACGGTACATGGCTACCCTGTTGCCACTCACACTTGGTGCGCCGGGGTTGCGGCTCTGCTGTACCTTGTATACCTGCACGGGCCTGTGTGTATCTCTTTCGATCACATCGGCACGTGGGCCGTAGTTATAGCGTACACGGGTATGATTGTCGACATAGTAGTTGTTGACGTAAGAGGTCTGGCGCAGGCAACCGTCGTTGTATGACGGCCCTCTCCAATAGTGGATACAGTTAGGCTCATACATATACTGTGGCCCTACAAATATCCACCAGCTTGATGGGTAGTTATAAGACATGCCCACAGTTACGCCGGGGCCCATTGGCGCCCATCCGCATTGGTCGTTGCCATAGCGCCAGCTTACCCAGGCCGGAGCCCATTCGTAGCCGGGTATCCATACCCAGCCATAATAGCCATCATAAGTCCAGCGGCCATAGTGATAGCAGGCCCAGCCCCATGGGTCTTCTGAAACCCAGGTATTGCCATAGTCTGTCATTACCCAGTGGCCGCGGCTACCATAGGGGCGGAAATCGCCACCTTCGTTAGGCACCCATACATTGCCGTATTGCGGGTCTGTTATCCATTGCCCGTAGGGCGAAAGCTCGTCGTAGAAATTCTGATAAGATACGGATACATCCTGGGCCTTAGCCTTTGGCGCCGCACCTACTATCAGAAAAAGGCTCAGCAGCGATATGCCCATGATGCCATTTAATAACTTTTTCATTCTGCGTGGTTTTAGTTTAGTAATAGCTTAGTGTATTCAATTTGCCAGCCAAGTTTATCCAAAGGAATGTTAACTCCTGATATTACGTTGAAATTCATTCAATAATAGTGCCAACGGGGTTAAATTCCGGTGGCCAAAGGCCAAATTCTATTGAACAAGGTACAAATTCTATCAAACAAGGTACAAATTCCAATTCGCAAATTCCAAAGCCGGCGCATTCTATTGCGGAGCATACCTCCAAAAGCAAATCCCCGGCGTATAGCCGGGGATCGTATATAGTCCTGTAATTAAATGATTATGCCGGAACAGCAACGCCAAGCACCTCAGCCATTGTCTTACCAATGTTTGCAGGGCTGTCCACTACGTGGATGCCACATGCGCGCATGATCTTCATTTTAGCTTCAGCGGTATCATCGGCACCGCCTATGATGGCGCCTGCGTGGCCCATACGGCGGCCTGCAGGGGCTGTTTGGCCGGCAATGAAGCCTACCACCGGTTTGCGCATATTGTCTTTCAGCCAGTTGGCTGCTTCTGCTTCCATGTTGCCACCTATCTCGCCGATCATGATGATGCCATCAGTTTCAGGGTCGTTCATCAGCAATTCTACCGCTTCCTTGGTAGTGGTACCGATGATAGGATCGCCGCCAATGCCTATAGCTGTAGAGATGCCCATACCTGCCTTCACTGCCTGGTCGGCAGCTTCGTAGGTAAGGGTACCCGATTTTGATACCACACCTATACGGCCCGGCTTGAACACAAAACCCGGCATGATGCCCACCTTAGCCTCGCCTGCGGTAATAACACCGGGGCAGTTAGGGCCTATGAGCCTGCAATTCCTGCTTTTTATATACTCACGGGCTTTCACCATGTCTTGCACGGGAATGCCTTCTGTGATACAGATGATCACTTTAATGCCTGCTTCAGAAGCTTCCATGATGGCGTCTGCAGCAAATGCCGGTGGTACGAAGATGATAGATACATCAGCGCCTGTCTTGTCAACAGCGTCTTGCACAGTATTGAATACCGGGCGGTCCAGGTGAGTAGAGCCACCTTTTGCAGGGGTAACCCCACCTACCACATTAGTACCGTACTCGATCATCTGTGTAGCATGAAATGTACCCTCAGTACCGGTAAAACCCTGTACGATCACCTTAGAATTCTTATTTACTAAAACAGCCATGAGCCTTATGTATTTTATATTGAGGCTGCAAATTTAAGCTAAATGGAGGGAATACCAAATCGACTGCACATGTAATTTAATTATCTATTCTCCAAAGAAGTCGCTGTCTATTTTTTTTATTTCATATATTGACGCTGTGTTAACTCCAAGGCCATAGTCTATCATATATGAGGCAAGTTGTTCCCCATCTATAAGAATTACTTTTTTTGTAATTGTCTTTACATAGTTTTTTGCATTTTCAGCAAAACGAGATGTTGTAATAAACACTCCCTTGTTTGCTCTTTGTCCATCTAATGCACCGACAAATGATTGAATGTCTGGCCTTCCTACGGATTGCGTATCCCATCGTTTTGCTTGAATATAAATAACATCAAGGCCTAGTTTATCTTCTTTTATTATACCATCAATACCTTCGTCATTAGTTAATCTGGTGGCTTCACCAGCATCTTTTAAAGATCCACCGTACCCCATTCTGACTAATAACTTAACAACAAGCTGTTCAAAAAAGCCTGGGGTGCATTCTTTGATTTTAGTTAGTAGATCTTGTACCAGAGTACGACGAATTTCTTGGTATGCGCTATCCATTATTTCATCAGGAGTTGCAGTAGAGTTAATTACTTCTATCGACTCTTCTTCCCCCTCGCTAACATTTGGGCGAATAAATTCAAGGTATTCAGAAAATTGGCGGAGGTGAGTTTGATTAATTTGTTCAGGATGCTGATTTAAAACGCCTCGTCCTCTTGCTGTTATTTTAAAATAAGACCGTCTTGTTGCTTCAAGAAGTCCAGCCTTAATTAAATGTGTCTTAGACCAGCCAGTTCTATTATCGAAAATTGGCTGGGTCTGAGAGGGTAAGAGTTTTTCTCTTTCCTCATGCGTTAATTCAAAATGGTTTGCAAGTATTTCAATTGCGTCTCTGAATTTATGTTCTTCCCCATCTTCCGCTAATCTTAATAAAGGAAGCATTATAGCCTGATAATCTGGGATCATGTGTTTTATATTTACTTTTGCTATTTTTTATAAAGACGGGCGCCAATCCGTTGTATGTGTTCAATTAGGTCTGCATTATCTATTTGATCAAAAACAGAAAGGTCAAAAGTATACGGGAGATACAAATCGTCTAATTTCAGACTGATCTTATTCAATAAAGATAATGTAAGCGCATTGCCGGCAAAGGTAAGGTCAATATCAGAGCCATTTTTGTAATTACCTTTTGCGCGTGAGCCATACAGCACTACTTCCTCCACTTCCGGGAAAGTAGAAAAAATTGTAGCCATGTCGGCAATAGTATGGTCTGCTAATCCGAATCTCATTGTTTATCGCGAAGTTTCTCTAATTCATTTTTGAGTTGAGTGAATACATCAAAATACCTGGATAAAATATTCCCGGCAATTTCTTCTGCCGTTTTTTCGTTGTAGGTATGTGCGGTGCGGTTTCTGTCTTTCAGCATCTCCATCCACACATCTCCCTGCGTAATCAATCCTCTTTTGAAGCCCAGATGAATGGCATCCCGGCTGCCTTGCATATTTGTTTCACCCTGGTTCTCATAAAAATCCTTTATAGTATTCCAGCCCAGTTCGTAAGTATATTCAAAAGACTTGATCAGCCCTAACTGTTCCATCGTATTAAGCGGCAGCCCCTTCTGCACAAATTTGTCAAGCAATGCTACTGTTTTTAAATAACTGCTGAAAGTTTGGTGCCAGTTAACTAAGTTGTCCATGCGAATTATGTTTAAATAACATCTCCCTTTAGGGTCGGGGTCTTAATTGATCATCACCCATGTAAAACCAAACCGTATGAGCGCATCGGGTGCTGCATATAGCGGGGTGATGTTGCTGCCGGTATTGTTGTAGTTGAGGATGGGGGTGCCGGTGTAAAGAATGGTATTGCGGGTAAAGATCTCCTGCAGGTTGTCGCCCATGATAAAGGCGCGGAAGCGCTTGATGCGGAAGTTGAGGAACACTGCTGCCTGTGGCGTGTTGTTGATAGGTGTGGTACTCTGATAAAAGAATTTATTGAGCAGGGCATCATAGCCTGCCGGATGGTAGGAAGTATTGTAGCGTACTTCTACCCCGGTAGCTATCTTCAGCCTGCGATGGAACAATGCCTGCTCATAAGATAACTGGTGCCTCCCCATTAGGGCCGGTATGTTCACAGGGGCATTGTCTGGTATCTGTTGATACACGAGTTCGTTATCCAGGAAGAAGTTGCCCACCTTAAATACTTTTTTGATCCATGCCTGAGTGATGCTGAAGGTATTGGAATATTGTGCGGGCAATTCACTTTCGTTGATGTAGATGTAATCATTGATCACATAATTCCTCACCCCGCCCGATAGCCTGATGCGCGGACTCTCGAGCGTGGCGTACAACGATGTTACACTTTCCGGTTTGAAGTCGAAAGATCGTTTGGTGTAGATGTTCTCATAATTGGTGTAGCTATATGGCGCACTGTTCAGTTGCTGCCCGAAGCCCGCCACAAAGCTCCCCAGGTTGTTCTTCAGCTCCTTGCCTATTATGGCATTAGCCAGGAAGTTGCCCGCATCCTGTCCGCTGAAGAAGAGCTTTGCGTTGGCGCCATATTCCCACTCGCCGGGGTGCAATGCTTCTTTCTTTATCTCGCCTGTAAGATAGTTGCTGATTATGCTGCTCCTGTCGCTGCCTGTAGCATAGTATAACTTAGGCAGGCTGTCTTTAATGAGATTAGAGACAGGTATGGAAATAAATTGGTCGTATCTGTTACCTATGCCCACGCTAAAGGTAGACTGGCGGCCTTCCTTCCCTATGTATCCATTCAGCAGTACCTTATTATCTATCCAGAACCATTTTTGCTGGGTATATACCGAGTCGGTGCCGGGTATATAATAGCCACTGCCATTATTGATAAAGCTTTGGGTAAATAATGTGGTGTACCGCACCGAGTCAGGCGAAAGGTCGTTGTAGGTATGTTTCTCCGAACTTAATTCCAGTTTGTGCGTAATGCTGAAACGCGGAATCAGTTTTGAGGTCACCTGTGTGGAGTCTGAATTGTAAGTAGTATCCGTTTTGCCCCAGGTGTAGGTGTGCTGCAGCAGCAGGGTGAAGTCACGCTGCACATTGCTTACCGCCGACCGGGTGAGGCTGTACGCATCATTCTGGTAGGCCTCATCTACCGTGCGCCTGTCGGTATATACCGGGTTGATGAGCTCAGTGGCATCTACTATACCGCCATTTTCATCATGCTGCTCTTTATTGTATACCATAGCAGCATACAGTGTATAATGCTTGTCGGGGCTTTTGTAATTGGTGGCAAATGATCCGTTGTCGTGGTTGTTGCGCTCGGTCTTATAAAAGCCGGGTGAGTTGATCTTGTGGTACTCCACCGCAAAATTCCAGTTGGGGTCTATGTTTTGGGTATGCGATATACTGGCCACCTGCTCTAGCTTAGAACCCAACTGGTAGCTGAAGGCCGAGTAGGGGCGGGTGGTGTTGTAAAAATTAAGGCTGTCGACATTAAACCTGTACACGTCAAAAATATGATACCCCAGCGATGGCCCCACCCTGTCTTCGGGTGTAAACAAAAGATTGCTCACGGGGCTGCCCAGGTTGCCCATATCCTGGTACCAGGGTTGCGTAAAACGCCCGCGCTGAAAAACATGCAGGGTAGTATCGGGATAGTATTTTTTGGCAGAGTTTAATCTTTCGTAAGAGATCTTAGCCTCTTCGTCTTTCCATTTATTGGTATTCGACTTATTGTGGGTAGTGTCTTTCTGATTGGCCGTGGTACCAGTACCGCCGGTGCCATTGGGCATCGTAGATTGTGCAAATACCGTATTGCCGCATAGCACAATGCATAGCAGCAGTAAATACCTCATAAAAACAGCACCGGAAATACGCCTCAATTATTTATATACTTTAAACAGCGCAAAAATAAGCAATCGCGGGTACATTGTATGGTTTGTGGTTTGTTCCACCCAAGTTGCACGGTAGGGCCGGGCTTGCCCCTGCCCTAATACTCGCGATAAACTACCCTCATAATTATATTATGATTTCAATCCTGCCACTATGCCTGTTACCAGGGTCGCCATTTTAGGCGCAGCGGCGTGGGCGGCTTCCAGCACTTCCTCATGGGTGATGATCACCGGGACATCAGTAATGCCAAGGTCGGTGATCACACTGATGGCAAATACTCTCATACCGCCATGGCGGGCAACGATCACCTCGGGCACAGTACTCATCCCCACAGCGTCACAGCCTATGGTATGCAGCCATTTGTATTCGGCAGGTGTCTCAAACGTTGGGCCTTGCAGGCCTACATATGTGCCTGTGCGCACAGTGATGTTGTTTTTGGCGGCTATTTCTTTCGCACTTTCTATCAGGGCATGATCATAGGGCTGGCTCATATCCGGGAACCGGGTACCCAGTCGTTCATCATTAGGGCCGCGCAGCGGGTGCTCCGGGAACAGGTTGATATGGTCTTTGATGATCATCAGGTCGCCAATGGCAAATACCGCATTAGTGCCTCCGGCAGCATTAGACAGGATCAGCGTCTCCACCCCAAGGGCCTTCATCACCCGCACCGGGAAGGTTACCTCCTCCATGCTGTAGCCTTCGTAGTAATGAAACCTGCCCGCCATCAGCATCACGTTTACTCCACTCATCTTGCCAAACAGCAACTTACCGCTATGCCCCTTTACTGTGGATACGGGGAAGTAGGGTACACCCTCATAGTCTATTTCTGTCTCTGTTTCTATGGCATGGGTAAGATCGCCGAGGCCGCTGCCAAGGATTATGCCCACTGTAGGTATGCTCTTAATGCGGCTTTGTATGAACGCAGCCGTAGCTTGTATTTTATCGTATAAGTTCATGAAGTGAAGGTAAAGGATGATGGTTTACCCCGCAAATCCCGGGTTGATGACCTCGTTCACAGACCGCTTCACCTGCGTAATACCGGGGTTGCTGTAGGTGGTCGTTACACCATCGGTTACGCTCTTGGTGTTGTTATTAGGGCTTACGCCCGATGCCAGCATATGGCGCTGCTCAATGGTATCGAGAGCCGCTTTGCGTTCCAGGTGCTGGCCTACTATGGTCTTGATGTCTTTGCCGGCCATATTCAGAATATCGTTCTTCAGCCTGATCTCCCGTGCCATACGGCCAATAACGAATATCAGCACCACACCTATAGCTGCCAGCCCGTAAATACCCAGTATCAGGTAAAACAGGTTGGAAGCACCTATGCCATTGCGCAACGAGGAGTTATAGAACATCTGCCCTAATACATTAAAGGGCATTATTTTATGCATAAAAGCCATGAATGCTACGCCGCCAAGGCTGATAACGTAACAGATGAACTCGGTCATGATAAGGGTGCCGCTGCTGAGCAGCCTTTGTGCTGCGGGCTTGCGCAGCGAAGTGGCCAGGGGGTCCAGCAACTCTATCTGATCACTGATCATTACCCGCTCTTCCCTGAACTCGTGCAGCAGATCATCCTTTAGGGTCGTCAAAGACATTGGTGATAATTAGTTCATACAAAAATAACGTATAGGTAAACCAATACCTGCATTTAAGTATCCACAGGTGTGAATAACCTTTGGGCCATCAATATACAAAGTAGCCACTATGCTCAGCAGCAAGGCGCAGCAGTTCTTCCGCCAGGGTATTCAGCCCGTCTGCTGTGGGCATTGCAGTGCTGGTTACGGTTACAGTATAACCGGTTTGCGAATGCCCGGCGGCGGAGGCTATTCGCGGTGCCGATACAGTATACCCCTGCGCCATCAGCGGCACCGTAAACCCGGTAGCATCTCTTTCATCGTCGAAGCGAAATGTGACGCCGACACTTTTTTGCTCGTTAATGTTCCCGCCGGCAGCCAGCCCGGACGAAATCAGTGAGCCGAATGCGCTATATAGGCTGTACGCACCACGTATGGTGTTTATTTCCCGGTCGCCCTTCCAGTTGGCCGCAGGTATGATCTCCGTCATATAATGCCATTGCCTGTCCTGGCTGTGCATGGTTTGCAGCACACTGTACAGGAAGCCCGTATCCTTTACTGCAAGGTAGTAGCGTGGTATATCGCCGCGGTACATATTTTTGAACGGTGCCATTACCGCACTATCCATTCCCTGCAATATTTTGATCGGAATGGTCTCCCAATAAACTGTATCCAGCGCCTCGCATTTGGTGTACACCTCCAGCATGGGCAGTATATCCTGCTCCAGCGAGCGGTGCAGTGCACTGTCGCCGCGGCTGAGGTTTGACGCCGTATATACAGGGCCTGTGGCTACAATATATTTATAGTGGCTGTCCTTTATTTTATTGCTCAGTTGGTAAAGGGCATCGGTTGTTTCCATATGCTTTACCGGTTGTGCTTTTACCCCTTCGGCCACCTCCATGGTGGCATCAGCGGTAGTGTAGGTTTTGCCGTCTTCGCCGGTGGCGCTGGCGCCATGCAATACGATGGTGCCGGTATGGTTGGCGTGCAGTACATAGTTCAGCCGGAGGCTGGTGGTCGTCACATACTTCCCATTCACCAGGTTGGTATTCGTGCTCTGGCTTTGGTGCGGGCCTTCTATTACAGTAAAATCGCTGAAATCGTCATGCTTCATGCCGGTAGGCTTACCGGTGAAGGTGTACGCTACCTCTATTTTATCTTCTATGCCCGGCATATCATCGCTCACCACGCGGGTGAGGGTTTGGCCATATGCTGTGGCTGAAAACAATATCAATAGGAGAGCGGTGAAGTTGCGGATATTCATAGTTGGGTTTGATGGAGTGAAATTATGAAAATTTAATTTAAGTGGCTATTTTAGCAAAATGCCGGGCAATAAACTACCTGATTTTGTATTTAGGGGCACAACTATAAACTATCCCGGCAATAATAATGCTATTCAGCTTCCATATACATGCACGTCTTTCCACCCGGTAAAAGCACTTTGGTTTGCGCTGGAATGCCTGCATCTACAGCCTGATGGCGCGGTTGTTTATGTAGCAAGGACACGCAACTTGACTGACTTTAAGCTGATCTATAATCATTTCAACCGGTTAGAAAATGAGGTGGGATTTGCAATGGCACCTGTTGATTTTTATGCTCGTTGCGAAGGATATATCCACTTGGCCGACCTTCAACGAATACTGGCCACCAACGGTATAGATGCCTATAATGTGGTGCGAAAAGACAACCTTACACGTATTTGCAGGGAAACACCGGATTTGGATGCGAAAAAAATTGTAACTTTAGTGGAGCAAATGCTCCCGTTATTACGGTAATAAAATTCAGAGAATGCTGAGAGAAAAAGCTAACATACTGACCATACAGGGCAAGGCAAAAAAAAGCGCTGTAAAGCAGATATGGCCTGATGTGGCAACTGATGCGAACCAGGGTTGGTTCTTTATTGATTATGCGGTAAATGAGGTAGCGCTGAATGCAAAATTTGATGTGCTGCTGGAGGGTGAAAGCAAGCAGTTAATATCAGGACCCGGCTCTTTCTCGGTTAAGCTATTGGCTTGCCTCGATCAGTTTGGTAATAAGCTAAGCCACATACCTGAAGGTTATAAAACATTGTGCAAACTGGAGTTTACACCCAATATGCCAACAGCAATAAAAAAGCTGCCTTTACTTGATCAATGGGATTACAACCCACAGGCAATATCTGTAGCAGATCATAGGGATATTGAGTTGGCTACGCCTGATTTTGTTATAACTGATTTGGCGAGAATTGTCTATGTTGAGATGAAGAGTACATTTGATAAAGCGCATAAAAATACTTTTTCCAAAAAAGATTTTGTGACCCGGCTTGAAAGCGTCTACCACACTCATGCGCAAAACGGCGACCGGATATTAGAAAGCCTGATGCAACTGGGCAAAGTAACAAGGAAAAGCGGCGACCTGCTGGAGTTTGCTGAAAGCGAAAATTATTGATACGTAGTCTTGATCGCATCCTATTTCTCAAATGAAAAACCCAAATCTCTTACACATTGATACCATCAACACAGACTGGTGCGACAAAGATGAGGTGATGCTCCACGCCTGTTTTCAACTGCTCACGGACTGCGTGGAAAAAGAGAAATTGTTTACCGACAATATCGATTGGGACCATTCGGAAGAAATGCGTGCTGCGAAAAAGGAAATTGAAACACTATACAATTGGTGGAAAATCAGGCAGAAAGAACCCATTCCAAGAATAGACAATGAAAAAGGCAGAACGAAATATGAAGAGGATAATGCTATGCTGATAAGGGTAATAAGGATTAGGCGGTATTTGTGGACGTAGAGATTTCGTAATCTAAAATCCAAACTTTTTTCTCTTTTCTTCTGGTAATTTCATCATTTTTTCTTTGAGGTCATTTATAGAAATTCCGGTAGGATAATTAGCCTGCATGTCGCCTTTGTCTTGTTTCCTTTTTATTTCTTCATCGGTAAGGCTACGATCTACGTGTTCATTGCAAAATATCACTTGGTCTGCAATACCTTCATTTTCTACGAACATAAAAGCAAAGTGAACATACTTCGCGCTTCTAAAGCCGGTTACAACACGGCCATACTCACAGCCGGTGCAAATGGTGTTACAACTTGTTAATGTTGTGATGCCCTCTTGTTTGAGTTTGGTGAACATATCCCTGAAATGCGCTAAACCATCGAATACATCCTGCGCGCCATACTTGTCAAAAATATAGCTGTCATCTAATACCTGAAACAGGCGGTTGACATCCATATTTTCGCAGCATTTAATGATTTCGTCATTAATGCTATTTCTATTTTCTGTTGGTAATGTTTTATTGTAAGTTAGTGTGAGAGACATAAGTCTATGATTTTATTAAAGCTAAGATATTTTAGGAGAAATAAAACTGTAGTATAAATGTACAGTATCAAAATCTTTTTAAAAGAGAGTGAATATTCATGATTGTTTTAAAAAAGAACTAATAGTAACTATTAGTCATTGTTTTCACCAAATCATTTATGTATTAAATGATGTGCTACCTTTAGTATAATCAAATTATTTTAATAATGAATTGCGTAACGTTTAAACAGCATAAGTTTTCTTACCTTAATTTGGAAGTCAGGTTTTGGGTGCCAGTAAACAATGTGAAAATTGGATTAGGTGATGTAAGTGGATTAATAATCATTTCACAAGATACCCTCAAATGGTCTGATCCGGATTTGATTGAAGTCTATGGAACCTGGTCACTTAAATATTTTTTTCGTAGTAGCGAAGGTAGGGTTGATGAAAGGATATACAATGACGATACCTCCCAAGCTATTGTTGCAATGATTTATAAAATAGCAACGGGAAATCTTTCTTAGTTCCTCTTATAGTTAATCGCTAAGGTCTACTGTATCAAGCGTTTCTCTTTTATTGACAATAGTTTTGATAAAGTCTATCTCGCCAGCGCTTCATAAATCCATAGATGTCCAATCTTTTGTTTCATCAATACAAATGATCATATTTCAGTGCAATGGTAATTTAGTAATCATATTCGTCTTCTTGAGGTAGATTATATTCTTTATGGGGATTTGGATATTTTAAAAAA
Source organism: uncultured Bacteroidota bacterium (assembly GCA_903877645.1). Classification (GTDB taxonomy): domain Bacteria; phylum Bacteroidota; class Bacteroidia; order Chitinophagales; family Chitinophagaceae; genus Nemorincola. Next base: position 12,104 of record CAIRES010000083.1, read on the forward strand.
TCAATTAATATGTCACGTATTTGTGTTTTATCTTTACTTATGTGTATTTTGTTGGTGTCTAATTTAATTATCACTTCTAACTGAATAAAGGCATTTTCAATACGGGCAACATTTTTTCTAAATCCATCGAAATCAAAATCTACCTCTTCTTCTCCGCCGCCGATGTAACCTTTTTGGCATCCATCGTCGAAATACTCACCCTCATGAATAATGATATATTTGTTAGTTTGTTCATCATAGCTGTTATGTTTTTTAAACATTTCCATCCAAATGTCTGCTAGAAGGAAAGGAGTGGTTGGCAATATTTCTGCTAATTCATAAATTCTATCTTCTCCAACAAAATGTACATAATTAAGAATTAATTCAAACGCTTCATCAGAAATCCAAGGTCTCATACGATAAGTCATAGATGTAAATATTTATTGTAAAAATGCAAAGATTATTCGTATCAACAATGATGCTAGCCTAATTATTTCATTTTTATTCTATAAGCATAAAGATCAAACATATGCCCAAATAACCACAACCCAATATTCCCTACCTTTGCACCCCTTTAGCAGATAGCTCACTCACGACTAACGACTATCTACTAACGACTATTTACTAAAACAATGAAATACGAAAAAGAAATCGAGCAGCGGCGCACTTTTGCCATCATATCGCACCCGGATGCGGGTAAGACCACGCTTACCGAGAAACTGCTGCTGTTTGGCGGCGCTATACAGGTCGCCGGCGCTGTGAAGAGCAACAAGATAAAGAAACATGCTACGAGCGACTTTATGGAAATAGAGCGCCAGAGGGGTATCTCTGTGGCCACATCCGTAATGAGCTTTGAATATAATAATACGCTTATCAACCTGCTGGATACTCCGGGCCATAAAGACTTTGCCGAGGATACCTACCGTACCCTTACTGCGGTGGACAGCGTAATACTGGTGATAGACAGCGTGAACGGTGTGGAAGACCAGACCCGCAAACTGGTGGAGGTGTGCCGCATGCGCGACACCCCTGTCATTGTGTTTGTGAACAAAATGGACCGCGATGGCAAGTTTCCATTCGACCTGGTGGATGAAATAGAAAAGGAGCTGAAACTGAGCCTGCACCCGCTTTCGTGGCCTATCAATATGGGCAAGGAATTTAAAGGCGTGTACAACCTGCACGACAGCAGCCTCAACCTGTTTACCCCCAGCCAAAAATCTACAGAAGAAAATACGGTGCCTATTCACAGCCTCAGCGACTCGCTGCTGGATGAGAAGATAGGCCCGCGCGATGCCGCCCAGCTGCGCGAAGATGTGGAGCTGCTGCAAGGCGTATATGGCCCGCTTGATACACAAGCGTATCTCGAAGGTAAAGTTGCGCCAGTTTTCTTTGGCAGTGCGGTAAACAATTTTGGTGTGAAGGAATTGCTCGATACATTTATCACCATAGCACCTATGCCACAGGGCCGCAGCACCGATAAACGTTTTGTGGAGCCCGGCGAAGACAAATTTACCGGCTTCATCTTTAAGATACATGCCAATCTCGACCCTCGCCATCGCGACCGTATCGCGTTTCTGCGGGTGTGTTCCGGCAGGTTTGCGCGTAATACCTATTACAAGCACACCCGCCTGGGTAAGGATGTGCGTTTCAGCAATCCATATTCCTTTATGGCGCGCGAAAAAGACGTGATCGAAGAAGCCTATCCCGGCGATGTGGTGGGTTTGTTCGATACCGGCACATTCAAGATAGGGGATACACTTACGGAAGGGGAGATCATGCAGTTTACCGGCATACCTACTTTCTCGCCGGAAATATTCAAGGAGCTGGTGAATAAAGACCCGATGAAGACCAAGCAACTGGAGAAAGGGGTGATGCAGCTTACCGATGAGGGTGTAGCACAGCTCTTTACGCAGCATGGTGGCAACCGAAAGATCATTGGTTGTGTGGGTGATCTCCAGTTCGAGGTAATACAGTACCGCCTGCTGCAGGAGTATGGCGCATCATGTTCGTTCGTACCGCTGTCGTTCTACAAAGCCTGCTGGATCACCGGCGACAAGAAGGCCATAGAAGATTTTGCCCGCTTCAAGCAAAACAACATCATGCAGGATAAGGACGGCAACCTCGTATACCTTGCCCAGAGCGAATGGTTCCTCAATACCGAGCGGCAAAACAACCCGGCTATTGAGTTTCATTTTACATCTGAGTTCAAGACTGCTATGGCGAAGTAATGATTAGCCGATTCGATGATCAGCTAATTAGCTGATGGCTAAAGTGAATCGGCGTAAAAAATAAGAGCCAGTATGGCAGCAAGGCTCACCAACGATATAATAAGAGGTATCCACACCGGCCTTTTATTGTAAGCGAAGTTCTTGCCAATATACCTGTCCCAAAAGAATTGGCCGATCAATATCGCACCTAATATCCCCGACAGCATAGATACGCTCGAATTGTTTCTTGTTGATGTAATGACCCCGATAGATACCCATAGGACAAGATAACCGATACCTGTAGCCAGCACGTATCCGGCTTCCTTTGGTTTACCTATACGTTTCAGGTTGATGAACATGAGTATGCCCCCGCATAGGGTTGTGAAAAAGAAAGAGGACAATCTCACCATGTTTTGCGAATAGAGCAGGGGAGGTGGCTGGGTATCTTCTGTAAATATCTCTATATCGTTCTCGTTGTAGTTGGGGTTTTCCATAATTGCTTTTTGTGAAATAAATGTAGGCAAACTTTTGGAGAAGGTTCGCAACAGGTACTTCTGTAGGTATTTTTTATTATTTTTATGTTTCACATGAGATCTATTTATGAGCAAAGCCGGAGGAATGTCAGTGATTACATCATTATGTTTTTTTATGGTCGTCCTGTTCACTGCTTGCACTGATAATACTACTCCCGCCAATAGAGTGCCGTCGAAAAACGCACAGGTAAAGCCCCGCTGGGCAGATCCGGGTAATGGAAAAATATTCAGAGGAGCCTCTTATGGTGGATTGCCACTTACGGCTATAGATGCGCATGTATTCGGGCCGGTGCATACCGTCGTGTATTGCAGCTATAAAATATCCGAAACTGATGGAACCAAAATACTTGACGATAGTGGACATACTATGTACGACAAGTTTGGGCATATGACGGAACAAGCCAGGTGCCGTTCCGATGGTTCTCCTGAATGTACATGTGTGTACAAATATGATGTAGAGAACAAACCCCATACGTTTGATATATGGCCCGACGATTCATTAGGTAGCCTCAAAGTGATTTTTAAATACAATACTCAGGGGCAAAAAGCTGAAGAAGTTCATACAGATGCACCTAAGAAATCCTATAGCAGGAACGTATATGGATATGATGGAAAAGGCAACCTGGTAAATGATACCTTTTATACCGATCATGGCAAATATGCGGCAACCGCCACTTATAAATATGATAGTAGGGGCTTCCAGGTTGAATATGCGGTAAAAGACGAACACAGGATATTGCTTTCACGTGAGCAAAGAGCCTATGACGATAATGGTAATAAAATAAGCGGAGCCACTTATGGAGCAGACAACTCTTTGCTAAGAAAATGGACTGCGGTATATGATAACAAAGGCAGAAAATCAGAAGTAGACAACTATCTGGCGGATAGCGTCGATTCTAAAATGAGGTACAGGTATGATGATTGGGATAATGTTATTGAAACCATTGCCTGCAAGCCTGATGGCAGTATTGATGCTTCTCGGACAGGCTATGCTACAGACTTTGAATACGATAGCAATGGAAATATTACCAAAGAAACCGATTACAGGTTTACCTCAGGGAAAAAGGAGGAAATGAGGTATGTAGAAACAAAATACACCTATTATTAATTGTAAAACAGTATGAAATAAGCATAAAATATTTAAGTTTGTATTACTTTCTATACTCAAACCACTAATTAGCCTCATGGAGTCGTTATCCAATTCGCTGAAAAGATCAGGAGTTTTTCAGCGTGAGTTCGACAAAATATTCCCTGAGCATACGTTCAATAAAACGAACATGCTCAAATATATCACTGCCTGTACCAGGGTGGTGCTGGAGGCTACGCAAAAAAAATATCCCCATCATCAGGTGAAATTCGTGAACCCGGTATTTATTGTAGATAAGGAGATATACCCTGCTCCCGATCTCCCCGGCGATACAACTATACTCAAGCTCACCAAGCCGTTCTTCAACCTGCTACAGGCCAAGGTGATCGTGCCGCTATCACTGCCTGTCATGGACAACCTCCTTTCGGGAGTTTGCCTCTTTTATGGCAATACTTACAACTCCTTCGATTACAAACTCTTCAAGTGCTGCAATCTCGATCATGTTATACCGGAGGCCGGCCTCAATACTGCCGACATCAAGGGGCCGTACATGATAGATGAGATCATAGACCTGCACATCGACCTCTCTAAGGTGAGTTATAACCTGAATCAATTTGCCCACGAACTGTCTGCCATATCCGCTATCGATAAGATCCGGCTCATAAAAACACTCATACTCTACCGCGATATTTCCAAACCGCTCAGCGATTCCCTTGTGTTCTCATTTGTCAACCGCTACAACCAGGCACACAGCTTTTTTGATTGCCTGCTCACTTTTATCTCCGAGCGGCCTTTTGATGAAGATGAATTGCTTGATCTCGCCAATATCACCGAGGGCGTATCGTTGCCGATAGCCAATTACGACTATAACAAAAGCAAAGGCATCAGCGCGCACACCATGGCCAAGCGCAATTCCCTGAAAAATTCCCTGCTCGAAGCCTTCAGGCTGGTATAAATACGGGTAAAACTGATGTGATTTTTGCCGGGAGGTATTTTGCCACCTCCCCGAATTATCCTACCTTGTATAGCCTCTATAAATTCGATAAATAAATATCTTTAAATCCTACTAACATTTATTAATACCGTCACGCCTATGTATATAAGTAGGTTGGTGGCCGGTTGTCGAAAGAAGCATTTAGGGCAGATAAAATAAATATTCTTGAGCGAATTGGCTAAATCGGTACACCTCAGCAGTCACCTCACTACTTCAGATAAAGGCTCAGTAAAGCAAAATGAGCTCCATATTCTGATCAGGGACTGTGTTGCGTTATCGAGGAGTGCCCAAAAGAAGTTATATGATCTTTATTCGCCGGAAGCATATGGCACTATAAAGCGATATGTATATAATAATGAGCCGGTTGCTAAAGAGATATTGAATGATGCGTTCTTTAAGGTGTTCCGTGATATAGAGCAGTATTCATTCCAGGGGGTGTTTGAAGGGTGGGTGAGACGGATAGTGTTGCACACGATCACAGATCACCTGAGGAAAGGAGGGAAGGACAAGCAGGTATTAAAAGAAGTGCAGGAGGATGATGCGTTTATCGACAGTGAGCCTGTCGAGAATTTATCGCACAAGGAGCTGCTGAAGATCATAGACACATTGCCCGATGCCCAGAAAGAAGTGTTCAATCTTTTTGTTTTTGAGAATTACTCGCACAAAGAGATCGCAGAAATGCTGAATATGCAGCAAAATAATTGCCGGTGGCACCTCAACGATGCACGGCGCAGGTTAAAAGAAAAATTAAACGCTATCATTAAATAAATAGAAAAGCATTTTGAAAAACTATTGGAAACATATTGATGACTTTTTCAGGGAAAAGCTGGGCCGCTACAAAGAGGTTCCGCCGGCTGATGTGTGGGAAGCCCTGGATAAAAGACTGGATGGCCTTGCGCCGGCCCCTGTAAGCAACTATCGCTGGGTAAAGCATGCGGCTATTATAGCTGCATTGATCGTTTTGAGTGTGCCGTTGGTGAAGAAATACGCAGGCAACACTACAGATACAACGAAGGATATAGCAGCCAATGCTGCAACAAGTACGGTGCAGGCCGCGCAAACGGCAGCTAAAACAGCAAACACCACAGTAGAGGCAGCCGGTAATACGACTGCACAGCAAGGCGTAACAGCAATGGCCAACGCTGCAAATACTGTAACGAGTAACAGTACTACAGGCAATACCCCTAGTACGATAAGTACAGGCAGCAACAACAATAAAACTCAGCATATCCTTGCTGCTAATAAATACATCCGCACCAAAGCGGCCAGGCATACAACTGCAAATAAGAAAAGGACAAACTCAGGACACACTACTGCCGATACAAATGACAATGATGTAGTAGTGAACGAGCACATCTATCATGGCAGCAACGCAAACCCTGCTCCGTTAGACGAAACTAATAATGACCAATCGAACTTAGCCAGCCCCAAACAAACCCTATCACCGGCTAGCCCCGCAATTCCTGCAGCGGGCAAAATGAAGAAAGACATTGCAGGCAATGCCAAAACCGCTGTGGCAAAGAAAATGGCCACCAGCAACGACAAAGCCGGCTTCAGCAGATTTGAAGCCGGTATCAAGGCCGGGTTTGAGGGTGGATTCGATAACAATGCCGCACAAAAACTCGTGGTATCCCCTTACCTGCAATACAATTTATCCCGCAAGTTTGCCATTATGGTACAACCCGCCGTGAAAGGCGCTAACATGGCAGAACACAGCATTGGAGATAGCAGGTCTTATTACCGGTTAAATGATGATGGAACAGTGGTATTGGATGGTGTGGTGGGTTATAACACAGCTATTGTCGGTGGCGTTGTAGATACCACGGGATATATTGCTAAATATACCGCAACACAAAAGCATGACTCTATAGTGAAATCATACAAATACGGCGGCTACTATACTGAACTGGAATTGCCCATCCTTTTGAAGTACAATGTTACAAAGAATATCTCTGTCTATGGCGGTGTCAATGTGTTATACACCCGTACCTCCGGTGTTGTGGAAAATACTGCAACAACTTATGGGATCGCAAAGTCAGCAGATGTTATTGTCACCACTCCCGCTAATCCTGTTGGCATCGCTGTACCCCCTGCGCAAAGTATCATTAACTACAACGGCAACAGCATCAAAGAATACGAGAACCCTTACGCCAATGTGGTGAAGACTGATGTTCGCCTTGGCTACATGATCGGGGTCACTTACCAATATAAGAACAGGTGGCTCGCCGATGCGTTGATCGAACAAAGCCCTTACAAACCACAAACGGTAAACAACGTTAATTTGAATGCACCCCTGTCGTCTACCTATTTCCGTCTATCAATTGGCTATAAACTCACTAAGTAACGCTACGATGTTAAAAGATTACCTATATCCCAATGAGTACCTATAACCCTTCACCTGCAGACCCTAACGCATGCCATTAAGAAGGCTCTTCCTTCTTAAACAGCCCCTGCCCCTCTCAAGACGTAACCCCTGCCCACGGGAGGTGTTACGTCTTTCTTTTTAGCAGTTCTTTTTTTACGGCTTTTTTTCTGCCCGGGGCATGAGGGATCTGCACGCTACGCTATTATGGTTTTCGTTGTTGTTGGCCTTTCAATACAACTCGCGTAGGATAGAAAAAATACTGAGCAAGCATCATCTTTCTTTTCTGCAAGGAATGGTTTGGGGTTTGTACAAAAAGCGATAGTTTTAGGATAAATTAGCAGTGCGTATGATCATTAAACCCTCCCTCCTCAAGACGGCAATTTTATTGCTGTTCCTGGCTATGGGGCTATTGGGTTCAGTTCATACTCATGCACAGGTCATCAATACTTATGCAGGTAGTGGTGCAATTGGACATACAGGCAATGGCACCACTGCCATCACAGCCACGTTAGATTCTCCTACCTGCGTAGCTACAGATGCCGCAGGCAATCTCTACATCAGCGATGAGCAGAATAATTGCATCCGCAAAGTGGATACATTTGGTATTATCACCACAGTAGCCGGTACAGGTACAGCAGGGTACAATACCGACAACATCCCTGCTACAGATGCACTATTGTCGCAGAACTGGGGGATAACCGTTGATGCGGCAGGCAACATATACATCTGCGACCAATCGAATTACAGGGTGAGGAAAGTGAATACCGCAGGCATCATTTCCACAATTGCCGGAAATGGGGGATATGCCAGTAATGGCAACGGCCTTCCTGCCACCAATGCATCTTTTAAAAACCCTATCGGCATAGCGGTTGATGGCGTGGGCAACGTCTACGTGAGTGATTACTACGGCAATTGTGTGCGGCGTATTGATGCGGCAGGCATTATTCATGCATTTGCCGGAACCGGCGGGCCCTTTGGTTTTGGCGGTGACACCGGGCCGGCAGTGAATGCATCTTTCTCACAAATTTTCGGATTGGGCACCGACAATGCAGGCAATGTATACATCTGTGATGCAGGTAATAACCGGGTACGCAAAGTGAACACTTCGGGCATCATAACAACAATTGCCGGCAATGGAGATACTGCTTATGGCGGCGATTCGGGCCCTGCAATATCTGCCGCTCTCAACTATCCCACAGCAGTATCTGTATCTCCCGATGGGGTAGTGTACATTGCAGACTATCACAACAATCGTATCCGCCGCATCAGCGCCAGCGGACTCATTACCACCATAGCAGGTACAGGCGTTCAGGGCTTTTTTGGCGACGGTGGCCCCGCCTTCTCCTGCAAGCTCTCCCATCCCATAGGGGTGACAACAGACAACACCGGCAATATATTCATTGCCGATCTGGACAATGTGCGTGTCCGCAAGATAGGGCATGTCAAAGACCTTCGGTTCACACGCGGCACTCCGCAGTCGCTCACCGTTTGCAAAGATCAGGGCAGGGTATTGATCGATTCCCTGCTGGCCATCATAGACCTCAGTGCCGGCGCTACCGACCGCTGGAGCCTATTGTCCGGCCCGCATCACGGTGCTGCCGTAATCACCTATACTGCTATAGCCACAGGGGGGGCATATTCACCGATAGGACTGTCTTACACACCGGGTGCCGGCTACCTGGGCAATGATACACTTGTAGTACGGGTCTCAAATGGGGTAGTGGCAGATACTACAAATATCATCGTCACTGTTATCCCCCCGGTTGCCTCTGCCGGTATCATTTCCGGCCCTTCGCGTTTATGCGTGAGTAGCACAGTTACGCTTACCGAAGATATTGGTGGTGGGCTTTGGGGCAGTAAATATGCCTTTGCTACAGTCGCCGGTGGCCTCGTTACCGGCATCAGTCCGGGTATTGATACCATCACTTATACAGTAAGCAATGCCTGTAGCGCTCTCGAGGCAAAAAGGCCGGTGACCGTAGACGCATTGCCCGCAGCAGGAAGCATTACCGGGCCCACTGCCGTTTGTGTAGGCAACTCCATATTGCTTACTGACCCCATAGCCCCAGGCGTGTGGACCGTAACTAATGGCACAGCCGCTGTGGGTGCAGGTACTGTTACAGGGCTGGCTAATGGCATGGACACAGTTATCTACACTGTCGCAGATAGCTTCTGCTCGGCATGGGCAGGTTATGTGATTACGGTCGACACTTTTCCTCGCCCGGCATCAATAACTGGTGTGACAGGAATATGTGTTCAAGCTGGAACGTCATTAAGCGAAACCACCTTGCACGGAATATGGAGTATCCAAAACGATAATGCTTCCTTTGAACTTACAGACTCTTTGAATATAGCGGTTACAGGCATCACAGCCGGGACCGACAATGTCAGTTACAGCATCGTCAATACTTGCGGTACGGGATCCGCAATGGTCACTATCACTATCAACCCGTTGCCCGGCAAGCCTGTCATCACTGAAAACCAGGATGTACTGTCGGCTACTCAGGGATACGCCTCCTACCAGTGGGCTACTGGTGGCAGTAATATACCCGGTGCCATTTCAGACACCTTCCTTGCGCTCTCCTCCGGCAATTATGTCGTCACGGTTCACAATCAGTACGGTTGTGCAGCGTCGTCGGATAGCGTTTATGATAAGGGATGCGATGCGAGCGATATTGTTATATATCCTGATCCTGCCATATATCTCCTGCATATTCAGTGGTGCAGGCCGGTTACGGCAAGATTGATGGGTATGGATGGCAAAAATATTAAAACTGTGAGGGGGGTAAATGAGATAGAATTGGGCGAATTGCCCGACGGTATGTACATGCTATCGGTTTTTGATGAAAATAACCATAAATTAATATCAAAAAAAATTGTTAAGCTATCGAAGTGACGGGCATTTAGCTATGTTTATTAAGTAAAATAAAATATTTATAATTACTAACATTCTGCGACAATTCTACGCCTTATATATGAGCAGAGAACTGACGCGGAAAAACAAGAGATCTATGAAACCAGTGAAGTACCTTATCCTTACTTTTTTAGCAATACTTTATTCGTATTGTTCTTTTGCTGTGATCGGCCCGGTTACGGGTAGTACAAGTCTATGTGCAGGCGATACCACAACACTCTATGATACCACAACCGGGGGTGTATGGAGTAGTAGCAACGTGGCCATAGTTTCGGTCAATTCAGCTACAGGCCTGGCCACAGGTGTGGGTGCGGGTACTGCCAGCATTACCTATACTACAGGCTCGGGATATGTAATTGCTACCCTGGTGGTAAATTCCAAGCCTAATGTGTATACGCTCTCAGGTGGCGGTAGTTTTTGTGCAGGTACGGCTACTATCATTTCATTGAGCAATTCAACTTCCGGCATCAGTTACCAGTTATACAACAGCGGCACCATTACGGGCACCCCTTTAGCAGGCACCGGTTCGCCATTAGACCTTGGTTCTGTGATCTCTGCAGGTACTTATTCTGTGATAGCCACTAATACCGGTACCGGCTGTGTGGCGGCAATGGGTGCTGTAACTGTCAATACCCTTACTTCCCCGTCTGCCATCAGTTTTTCCGGCCCGCTTTGCCAGGGGGGGGCAGTTACCGCCTCTAACTCAGTGGCCGGGGGTGCCTGGGCCAGCAGCAACCCTACGGTGGCTACTATTGGTTCTTTGGGTGTCATTAGCGTTAATTCTATCGGTACTGCTATCATCTCTTATACACTGGCCGGCACCGGATGTGCTACTGCAACAGCTGTAACGGTAAATGCTGCACCTGCGGCAATAAGCGGTTCTTATGGTATTTGTGCCGGGGCATCAAACGTATTGACGGATGCCGGTGGCGGTACATGGAGCAGCAGCGATCCTGCAATTGCCATTGTGAATACCTCCGGCATTGTTACCGGCGTATCGCCCGGTGCTGCCAGCATATGGTACACCTTGCCTACAGGGTGTAATACCTTTGCCCCGGTTACAGTAAACATAGTGCCAGGCGCTATATCGGGCCCGGCATCGTTCTGCTCGGGTGCTACAGCCTATTATTCGTCATCTTCCTTTGGGGGCAACTGGTACAGCAGCTATTCAACCATTGCCACTATAGGCAGCACTTCCGGTTCGGCTACAGGTGTTGTTGCCGGCAGCACTAATATTATTTACGCTTTACCGTCCGGTTGCTCGGTCTCTCAATCTGTCACTATCAATGCGCTTCCTTCACCGATCACAGGTACATTAAATGGCTGTGCAGGCTCTGCGTTATCGCTCAGCAGCACATCGGGCGGTACGTGGACCAGCGGCAGCACAAGCGTTGCCGCCATCACTGCTCCCGGTGTGGTCAATTGCATTGGCACGGGCATCGCTTTGATCACCAATACATTGTCTACCGGTTGTGCGGTAAGCGCTACCATTACCGTAAATGCAGCGCCTGCCACATTCACCATTACAGGTGGCGGTGCTTATTGCCCCGGCGGCAGCGGTGTGCATTTGGGCCTTACCGGCAGTGCGGGCAGCGGGTGTACCCGTTACCAATTATACATCGGCTCATCACCTGTAGGTAGCCCTGTTACCGGCACCGGTTCGGCAATCGATTTTGGTTTTCAAACTATTGCCGGTACCTACTCTGCAATGGCAACCAATAGTTGCACCGGTTGCAGCAGCAGTATGGCCGGCACCGCAGCCATATCTCTTTATCCTGCGCCTATCGTATATACTTTATCAGTGGGCTCGGGTGGTGGTTATTGTGCAGGTGGCACCGGCGCGGATCTTACTTTAAGCGGATCTAATACAGGGATCAATTATGTTTTGTTCTCTGCCGCTGGACCTGAAGGTATTCTTTCTGGCACTGGTTCTGCATTAGATTGGGGACATTTGCCAGCAGGTGTATATGGTGCTTATGCAACAAATCCCTCTACAGGCTGCACGTCCAACATGCTCTCCGCCACTATATCCGTCATTCCGGCACCTACAGTTTATGCTGTCACCGGTGGCGGCACCTACTGTGCAGGCGGCGTAGGTGAGCATATCGAACTCGCCGGTTCCGATGCTGGTGTCAGCTACCAGTTGTATCAGGGTACTACTCCGGTAGGCCTGGCTATAGCAGGCACAGGCGGCGCTATAGATCTTGGTGCGCATACTGCTACTGGCACGTATACGGTGATCGCCACTAATACCGCTTTTGGCTGCACTGCCTCTATGGCCTCGTCGGCATCAATTGCTGTTGCTCCATTGCCTACGGCATACCCTGTTACAGGTGGCGGTTCCTTTTGTCCCGGAGGTGGTTCGCACATCGGGCTTACCTATGCCGCATCAGGTTATAATTATCAACTTTACCGGGGCTCAGTTACCATAGGCGGTCCGGTTGGTGGCCGTAACGTAACGCTCGATTTCGGATTAGAGGTTACGGCTGGCAGCTATACCGTAATAGCTACTAACGCATCTACCTCCTGCGCTGCAAGTATGACGGGCGCAGCAGTCATCAACATCAACCCTACACCATCTATGTACAACGTTACCGGTGGTGGCGCGTACTGTTCAGGCGGATCAGGCGTTCCCGTTGGCCTTGATAATTCAGATCCCGGTATTATTTATAAATTATACGATGGCAGCGTGTTATTGGCTGCTTTAACAGGCAGTGGTTCCAGCCTCGATTTCGGCTACCGCACTGCTGCAGGTTCTTATACCGTTGCTGCTGTCAACAGCACGACCGCATGTGCCGATACCATGAGCGGCGCCGCAAGCATTAGCATCAACCTACTGCCAGTAGCCTATACACTTACGGGTGGTGGCACTTATTGCCCCGGCGGTGTGGGTGTGCGTATGGGCATGACCGGATCTTCACCTGGTGTTTCTTACCAGTTATACAATGGCGTTACTGCCGATAGCACTCCCGTTGCAGGAACTGGCAGTGCACTCGATTTTGGTATCAAAACCACCATGGGTACCTATCATGTGATCGCGGTGAATACTACCACTGGTTGCAGCAATAGCATGGCCGGCGCACCGGTGGTCAATATAGCTTCACTCCCCATAGTGCACAGCATGGCAGGCGGCGGTAGCTACTGTACAGGCGACACCGGCGTGCATGTATACCTCAGCGGTTCCGTAACTACCAATACTTACCAGCTTTACCACAACTGGAGCAGGGTAGGCAGTCCCCTTGCAGGTACGGGCTCCGGCCTCGACTTTGGCCTCGAGACGATCACCGGCAGCTATACCGTCATTGCCACCAATGCCAGCACCTGCTCCGATACTATGGCAGCAGCAGCGATAGTTGGCATCAACCCTTCTGTTTCTCCTTCTGTTACTGTTACTGTTAGCCCCGGCGATACAGTATGCGCAGGTACTGCTGTTACCTTTACTGCTAATCCTTTTAATGGCGGTACTTCACCAACTTACGAATGGTTCAAAAATGGAGCAATTGTAGGTGGTATAGGGGCTATATATACATACATTCCTGTAAACGGAGACGTAGTTTATTGTGTGATGAATAGCAGTGCCACTTGTGCTACTCCAAGAGTGGTAGGTAGCGAAGATCATCTTATGGATGTCATTGCATACCCCACCATTACTGGTAGCTCATCTGTATGCCTCGGCTCCACTACCACCCTTACCGGTACCGTCGGTGGCGAGTATAGAAGTGGCAGCACTACTATAGCCACGGTAGCTATAGTAGGAGGTACCCCCGGTGTCGTTACCGGCATGAGTGTGGGTACTACAATCATTACTTATACGGTTGCCCCCGGTTGTTCTTCTTTCCAGGTCATGAGTGTTAATCCTGTGCCTACTGTCACTGCCTCTATAGCGGCTGTATCTTGCAGCGGCGATTATACGCTCTCCGGTTCGGGTGGGGTGTCTTATACATGGTCTCCTGCTACTGCGCTGTCCTGCACTGCTTGTGCCGTTACTACTTCGAGTCCTACAGATGTGATACTATACACATTATCCGGCACCAGTGCCCTCGGCTGCATTGGCACTGATACGGTGAGTGTGGATGCCAACAAAATATCAGGCAACATTACCTACAGCGGCGGCTCATTATTCGATTCACTCAAAGTATGGCTGATACAATACAACCCGTCTGACAGCACACTCACCGGGCTTGATTCTACTTACACCTGTATGTCTGGCGGTATTCCTTATTACGAGTTCAAAGACAAAGTTCCCGGCAGCTACCTTGTAAAGGCAAAGCTGCTTGGCGCTGCACCCGGCACTACCGGCTACCTGCCTACTTACAGCACTTCCACATCTTATTGGTACGATGCGGCCAGCGCTACCCACACCTATGCTACTGATGTGCTCAATGTAACGCTGCTGTATGGCACTGTACCTTATGGGCCGGGCTTTATAGGCGGGCTCATCTCAATGGGTGCCAACAGGGGCACCAGCACGGATGTACCTGCACAGCACATGACTGTTTACCTTAAAGATGCCTTAACCGGCAAGGTGCTTACTTATACTTATACCGATGCCACAGGGGCTTATGCATTCCCGAACCTGGGTTATGGCAGCTACATGGTTTATCCCGAGGACTTCGGTTATACCACTACACCTTCGGACGCCATCGCCCTCGCCGATTTTACCGATACTGCAAGGGGCATTGATTTTAAAGAACACCTCAATGCAAAGACCATCACGCCTATTGCTGCTGCTGTTAACGGTGTGAAAACTATCAATGCGGGCGAGCAGTTGCTCGTCTACCCTAATCCTGCAAAAGATAATTTAGGTATCACCTGGAGCAATGAAGAAACAGGCCTTGCCGATGTGGTGATCACAGATGTTACAGGCAAAGAAGTGTACAGGACAACGCTTGATATTACCTCGCCATCTGGCAGTCAGCAGATCAGCGTGCTAGGCTTGAATGATGGCATTTATCTCATTAACATTAGATCATTAACTATCAGTTATAATAGTAAATTGCTGATACAGCATTAAATTAATTTATTATTTTACAGAATAATTAGAAAAGCAATACACATACTTCAAACCTAAAAACCAATAAAATGAAAAAACTTCAACTTTCTCTGTTGGCAATGCTACTATCCGTTGCCGCTTTTGCCGTAGCGCCCATTACAGGGCCTAGCTTTATCTGTTCCGGTTCCACGGGTACGTTTACCGATGCCACTTCGGGTGGCGTATGGAGCAGTTCCAATGTTGCTGTACTTACGATCTCTTCAGGGGGTGTGGGTACAGGCGTTTCCTATGGTTCTGCGATCATTACCTACGATGTCTCTGGTTCTTACGCCACTATTTCGGTTACAGTTACCCCTATACCCACAGGTTATTCAATCACCGGTGGTGGTGCTTATTGTGCAGGTGGCTCAGGTGAGCATATCGGTATCAGTGGTTCCAGCTCCGGCGACTCTTATCAACTCTTTGAAAGTGGTGCTGCTGTAGGATTGCCGATTCCCGGTACGGGTTCTGCACTTGATTTTGGCTCGTTAACATCAGCTGGTGTTTACACCGTTGTATCTACAAGCAGCACATATGGCTGTTCTCGCACCATGACCGGCTCTGAAACAATTTCTATTAATCCACTTCCTAATGCTTATGTGGTTACAGGCGGTGGTACTTATTGCTCAGGTGGCGCAGGCCTCGATATTTTTCTGGTAAATTCAGATGCAGGCGTAGCTTACCAATTGTACCTTGGCAGTACGCCCGTTGGCTCCGTTGTTGCTGGTTTAGGTTCAGCGCTCGATTTTGGTATACATACTGCTGCAGGCGTATACACAGTAGTGGCTACAAATAGTTCCACCGGCTGTTCTGGTAACATGTCAGGATCAGCTACTATCGCTGTCTCTACAGGCCCTACAGTTGGCGCTACTGCTACCGAGGCTTCTTGTGGTGGTTCTTATTCAATGACAGCCACCGGCGCTACTTCTTACTCATGGTCGCCATCTACCGGCCTGTCTTGCAGCACTTGCAGCACTACTTCTTGCTCCGGCCTTACCACTTCAGGTACTTATGTAGTTACCGGCACCGATACTTATGGTTGCACAGGCACAGCAAGCGTATCTGTGAACTTCAATCGCATCTCCGGCCACATCACATACAGCGGTGGCCTTTCTACTGATGTGTTCAAAGTATGGCTCATACAGTTCAATTCATCAGACAGCAGCATTACCTCTCTCGATTCCACTAACTCCTGCATGGACTCAGGCACTCCTTATTACGAGTTCAATAGCCCGGCTTCAGGCAGTTATATGGTGAAAGCAAAGCTTAACGGCACAGTAGCAGGCAGCAGCGGATATATTCCTACCTACAGCTCTTCTACACCTAACTGGTACGATGCGGCAAGCACAGCACACACTACCTCATCAGATGCTATGAACATCACTATGGTGTACGGTACAGTGCCTGCAGGACCCGGTTTCATTGGTGGTTATATATCTGCAGGTGCAGGCAGGGGCACATCCGGCGACTTACCTGCAGCAGGTATGCTGGTGTATCTTAAAGACGCAAGTGGCCACATACTCACTTATACTTATACCGATGGTGCAGGTATGTATTCATTTAGTTCACTGGGTAATGCTTCTTATGTCATCTATCCTGAGAACTACAGCTTCTACACTACACCATCATCTGTGATCACACTCAGCACATCAGGCGAAAGTGTATCTGGTATCAACTTCAAGCAGCACAATACTTTTGGCACCATCACGCCAAACGCTGGTACTACTTCAGTTGCATCAGCCTCAGCACAGGGGTTCAACATCTATCCTAACCCAGCTACAGGTAATGTGAGCATCCAGTGGTCAAACAAAATGACCGGCAATGCAGAGGTGACTATCACTGATGTAACAGGCCGCACAGTACTCGCAACAACGATCAACATCAATGCCGCATCAGGCCAGTCACAACTGAATGTTGCCGAACTGAAGAACGGCATCTACCTCGTATCAATAAAGTCTGCTACTGTCAGCTACAACACCAAGCTGGTAATACAGAACTAAGTTAAAAGGCAAAGTAATACATAGTCCCGGCTCCGCCCACCGGCGCAGCCGGGACTACTAATTTATACAGCATAACACACTCGCTTTTGTCATCCCGAGGAACGAGGGATCTGCACGCTACGCTTGTAGGCTATACTGATTTGAAACGCCGGGTTGTTGGTGTTCTTCACCAACAACACTTGCGCTGTACAGGGAATAAGTAAACGGTAAACATTTTAGATAACACCTCCCTTTAGGGGCGGGGTTGAACGCGGGCAGAACAGACAACAAAGGCCAAACAAAATAACCTATAAAACCAAAAACATGAGAAAGATCCAATTAACCTTGCTGGCATTGTTACTATCCTTTGCCTCCTTTGCTACGGCTATTATTACCGGCCCCACTTCTGTGTGTGCGGGCAGCACTATATTACTGGCAGATGCCACGCCAGGTGGCACCTGGTCCAGCAGCGATCCCTCCGTTCTCACGATCACTTCAGGTGGTAGTGCTACAGGCTTGTTGCCCGGCGTGGCAGTGATCACATACGACGTAAGCGGCGTAGATGCTACACTCACGGTAACAGTCGATGCACTACCTGCGCCCATCACCGGCAGTGGTAGTATATGCGTTGGCGGCACAACTACACTCGCCGGTTCAGGTGGTGGAATATGGAGTAGCAGTACCCCCGGTATTGTTACAATAGGTGCTACCAGCGGTGTTGCCGTTGGCGTAGCTGTAGGTGTTGCTAATATCCAATACACACTCGGTACAGGTTGTTATGCAACCAGGACAGTTACTGTTGAGCCCTCCCCAACTGCTTATGCAATGACCGGCGGTGGCAGCTATTGCTCAGGAGGCCCAGGTGTAGACTTAGGGTTAGCTTTCAGTACTGTGGGTACGTCTTACCATCTGTATAATGGTTCTACTCCCGTGGGTTCAGCGGTGGCTGGTTCCAGCTCAGCAATTGATTTCGGGCTGTTTGCCACACCGGGTACATATTCTGTAGAGGCTATAAGTTCTACTACTGGATGTTTTGCAACAATGTTGGGTTCTGAGACCATCAGTGTATCGCCACTTCCTAATCCTTACGCCGTCACTGGTGGCGGCTCCTACTGCGCCGGCGGCTCAGGCGTTGCAGTTTCCTTATCCTCATCCTCATCTGATGCCGGTATCCATTACCAGTTGCTTAATGGATCTGCTGTTGTTGGTTCACCAGTTACCGGCACAGGTTCAGCCATTACTTTCGGTGTGGAAACTGCCGCAGGCAGCTACACTGTTGTTGCAACAAACCCCCTTACTACCTGTGATAATAATATGACTGGCAGCGCAACTGTTATCGTCAATCCTTTACCTGTGGCATACACCGTTACCGGCGGAGGCAGCTACTGCGCCGGTGGTACGGGTCTGCACATTGGCCTTGATGGCTCTAATTCAGGCACCAACTACCAGTTATACAATGGTACTGTAGCTGTTGGCTCCGCAATAAGTGGCACAGGCTCCGTTATAGATTTTGGCCTGGAGACCATAGCAGGTACATATGCTGTGGTCGCTGTTAATACCTCTACACTTTGCACCAACAACATGTCTGGTACCGGCGTGGTTAGTATTGCTACATCTGTTACCCCAACTGTTGCTATTTCCGCTGCACCGGGTACTACAGTGTGTACTGGTACTTCAGTTACCTACACAGCAGCAGGTACAAATACAGGATCTGCGCCCACATACGAGTGGGCAATCAATAGTGTAACTGTGAGCTCTGCCGGAGCCACTTACACTTATACTCCCGTTAATGGCGATATGATAGAAGTATTCATGACCAGCTCTGCAAGTTGCGCATCGCCAGCTACTGTTTCTACTTCAGTAGTGGCCACAGTTATTTCTACTGCCGTTACGGCTACTGCTACCGAGGCTTCATGCGGAGGCTATTATACACTTACTGCCGGTGGTGCTACCACATATACATGGGCTCCCGGCACAGGTTTATCCTGTACTGCTTGTGGTACCCCAACCTGCTCCGGTCTTACTGCATCCGGCGCTTACACCGTTACAGGTACCGATACACACGGCTGCACAGGCACAGCATCTGTGTCTGTCAACTTCAACCGCATCTCCGGCCACATCAGTTACTTTGGCGGAGTATCTACGGATGTGTTTAAAGTATGGCTCATCCAGTTCGATGGTACAGACAGCACTATCACGGCGCTCGATTCTGTTAACTCCTGTATGGACGCCGGCATTCCCTATTACGAATTTAGCACCCCGGCATCGGGTAACTACATGGTAAAAGCAAAGCTCGATGGTACAGTACCCGGCAGCAGTGGCTATATATCCACCTACAGCTATTCCACCCCCAATTGGTATGATGCTGCAACTACAGCACATACCGCCGGTGCCGATACAATGAACGTCAGCATGGTCTACGGCACTGTTCCTACAGGCTCCGGCTTCATTGGCGGCTACATTTCATCGGGCGCGGGTAGGGGCACTTCGGGCGATGTACCTGCTATAGGCATGGTTGTATACCTTACCGATGCAAGCGGCCATGTAATTACTTATACTTATACCGATGCCACAGGGTCTTACGTTTTCCCAAGCCTTGCTAATGGCACTTACCTTATTTACCCCGAAAATTATTCTTTCCACACTACGCCATCCGCCACGATCGCATTGAGCCCGTTCAATGAAACCGTGACCGGTATCAACTTCAGGCAATACAACACCACCGGGAGGATACTCCCCGCGGGTGCCACAGCAGTTCCTGTAACTACCGCGCAAGAGTTCAATATCTACCCTAATCCCGCTACAGGTGATCTGTTTATACAATGGTCAAACAAAATGATTGGCGACGCAGATGTTACCATCACTGATGTTACAGGGCGTACGGTACTCGCAACAACGATAAATATAAATGCCGCATCAGGCCAATCAGAACTAAGTGTTGCAGAATTAAAAGATGGGATTTACCTGATCTCGATAAAATCGGAAATGTCCACATTTAATAGTAAGGTGGTCATTCAGAACTAAATGATAGAATTATCCCTTCTACTAAGGCTCCTGCACATCATTGCGCAGGAGCCTTTTTTTGGTAATGTGGTCAAAAATAGTTGGTGGTTTTCTCAGCAATTATTCATAATATTCGATTGTCAATTTGAAGAGGAAGTAGGCTCTGCTGGAGAGC
>CAIRES010000084.1 GCA_903877645.1 uncultured Bacteroidota bacterium
AATAACCTTAATCATTCCGTAGTACGGTAATTCATCCTCATATTAGCCATATAAATACAAAGCAAATTGCTATAAGGAAAAAGGCGGCAGGGGCAAATTCGCGGATATTCTTTTTAAATAGCTAAATAGTTAAATTATTAAAAAGCCCGAACCGCACGCACGCAGATTGGGTTGGTCTTGTAGCTGCCGCCCAGGCCGCCATAGCTGAAATCCTGGTCCCACACGCCGGTGGCGTTGTACTCACTCGAACTCCAATAGAGGGCACTGGCAAAACCACCTATTGCAGTTTTATTAATATATAATTTATTTAATTCATCTTTGCTGGGCAAATACCAATCTGTAAAGCCGCCACCGGTATAGCTCCTTGCCACTGTGGCAGCATAGCTGCCTGCCCCCTGGTTGGCTATAATAGCCATCGTATTTGAAAGTCCAGTTCCAATAACAGTACCTGTAGCATAAGTAATAGTGTTGCTCCCGTTATACCATCGCACACCCGTACTCTGGTCGCTTGTGGCAGCTATCAGCCCATGCTGCACGGAAGGATCGTATCCTATGTCTCCAGATTGCAACAAATAAGCAATAACGCCACCACCATAACTGGTGCCTACGGTTAGAATTGTGGTAGGCATCCATGTAGGGACACCACTCTGTACCACCAAAACCTTGCCATTTGCTCCGATATGTAAACTTACCCAACTACTTCCATTGTAGTACAACAGGTCGCCAGTAGTACCTGAGGGCAGGCTGCTGCCCCCACCACCTACTGCACTCCACACGCTCCCCGAATAATAATAAAAGCCCGCTGTGCTATCGGTCTGGAATATCATCAACCCTGTGGCAGGTGATGAGATAGCCCACTTTTGCGCACCGGTCATACGTGGCACCAGCACACCCTTACTCGTACTTGCTACGTCCAGCATAGCTGAGGCAACTGCTGCTGCACCTGTGGTATTGAAAGAAACCCCTTGGGCAAAGGAGGAATTTGTGCAAAACACATAAACGAGCGTAAATGCCAGTAAGTAAATTGTTTGCCTCATAAAAATAATTTTGGCGCAAAATACTATTTTAAATAGAAATAATACCCCCCCACATATAAATAACCTTAATCATTCCGTAGTACGGTAATTCATCCTCATATTAGCCATATAAATACAAAGCAAATTGCTATAAGGAAAAAGGCGGCAGGGGCAAATAGTATGGTCATTTATCGAGGCAATAGCTCTTTGATTTTGTTGATTGGATGGGATGGTATTCTCTCCAATACATCTTTGAGCCATTCAAATGGGTTTATTCCATTCATCTTGCAAGTACCCAGCAGGCTGTAAAGCATGGCACTTCGTTTAGCTGCTTCGTGTGAACCGCAGAACAAGTAGTTCTTGCGACCGATTGCAACGCCTCTAAGGCTGTTCTCGACCGGGTTATTATCAATACTCAGCATTCCATTAGTTGTATAAAGGCATAGTTTATCCCAACGCTGAATGCTGTATGCCAATGCTTTGCCTATCGGGCTTTTGGGGAGAGTTTGGATGTATTGTTCCTTCATCCATTTGCCCAATGCTTCAAGGATAGGTGTAGCCTCCTTCATGCGTATTTCCTTGCGCTGGTCATAATCCAGTTCCTTTTCCTTACAGCTTCGCTCTATGGCATATAGTTGTTGCATCTGTCCCAATACATAATCAGCACGGGCAGCATCATTATCACGGGCTTCCGAAAAATAGCGTCTTGCATGAGCCATGCAATGAAACAGGGTAATTCCTTCCTTTTGTCCAAAAGAATCATAGACCTGGTAGCCATCTGTTTGCAGATAACCCTTGTACTCTTTCAATATACCTTCCGGCCCTTTGCTGTCCCTGCCTTCCTGATAATCAAAAAACACCATTTTCCCCGGACTGTTATTATATACCCAGAAAAAGCCCCGGTGGGTTTTACCTTTTTTGTCATTATCCAAAACCTTGATTGGCGTTTCGTCAACGTGAACATAGCCGCTTTGCAATACTTCGGCTTTTAATGCCTCATAGAGTGGACTTATCAGCTTGCAGGTGCCGCTCACCCAATCTGAAAGGGTTGAATAGGCAATTTTTACTCTTGCTCTTTCAAAACGCTGCATCTGCCGGTATAGTGGAAGGTGGTCAACATATTTATCTATAACTACCTGTGCCAGCAATCCGGGGCCTGCTATGGCTTTTTCTAAAGGACGGATGGGCATGGACGCTATGATAATCTCTGCATTAACAGTACCTGAAACCTGCGGAAGTAAATATTTGGGACGGATGTATTTCTTAACAAATAACTCACCCGGAGTATATTCAAGTTCTTCTGTTACTTCTTCACCTATCTTCTTACTGCCTTCAGTAACGTTTGCCGGTCCCAGTATTGTTTCTTCCCTGCGTAGGTGTGCTGGTAAAGGTGAGCGGCCTGGATGTTCAGTACGGTGGTGCTTGCGCTTGCCCCGAAATGCCGGTACAAATGCCTTGAAGGTATGTGTCTCTTCCTCATTATCTTCCGCATTTTCGGCGCGCTTGCGGGCTATATACCTTGCCAGCAGCATGGCAGGATAAACGAGCGCACTCGCGGCCACCACAGTTATCGCTATTGCTTTCCAGTTCTTTTTCATGGTATGTTGGTTTAAAATGTCCTTAATGTTTTTCAGGTAGGGAGGAATAAAAACCACGCCAAGGGATGAGGAGGGAATGTTTTTAACATTCTGAATTTCTTGCTACATTTAAACAAATAACAACCACATCAGCAAATTACGGTACCCATGAAATTAGACCGATACGAAGTTAAAGCAGGTAAAAAATTAACCTCATTTCAATTCATCAGTGAAGGGCCAAAAGGGCAAATACCCAAAATGATCCAATTCACTGCCACTAATTACAAGGACCTATATAACCTTGCATTTGGTGACCTTCAAATTGAAACAGGGCAAATAAACGATATTGTCATTTCAAATAATGGCGATAGCGAAATGGTTTTGGCAACGGTAGTAGCTACTGTCTACGCATTTACTGATATATATTCTGATGCCTGGGTATATGCCACCGGAAGCACACAGGCGCGAACAAGGCTTTATAGGATAGGTGTTTCAAAGTATATAACCGAGGTAGAAAAGGATTTCCTGGTGTATGGCCAGATCCACAATGAATGGGAGCCATTTGTTAAAGATGTAGATTATGAAGCGTTTGTTGTAAAAAGAAAAAAACGTAATTTTGAATTATGAGAACAATAAAAGATCTGAATAGTAAAAAAGTGCCGGTTGTTCGCATCGATGAATCGTTAGATAAGTATGACGATATTGTGCTATTCCCCGACAAAGTGGCCAAAGCCAACGAGATGTTACGATCCATTGGTCTTCCAAAGTCAAAAAAGAAACAACAAAGGGCGTGATTACTGTTTATATTGCTTTAGCTTAAAGTTATTTAACTTTTATCGTTACCATATTTAAGTACTTTTAAAAAAGCAATTGCTTATCAATGATAGCCTTACAACAGCAAGCACCACAAAAACCGGTAAACAGTAAAGCCCTCGCCTGGACGGTGGGCATACATGTGCTGTTGTTCCTGCTGTTCTTCTTTTTGCGTTACACGGTGTCGCAGACGGTAGTGCCTACTGTGGACAGCACCGGCGGCCTTGAGGTGAACCTCGGCACCAGCGACAATGGCAGCGGCCACGACCAGCCACAGAACACCAAAGCACCTGCCGCCTACCAGGCCAGTGTCGTATATAAGAGCGTAGCCGAGAAAAGCAGCCTGCCCAAAGACATAGTACGTACCGATGCCGAAGATGCACCTATAGTGAACGACAACAACAAAAAGAAAGGCCACACCGAGGACAATAAAAAAGGCCATGCCGCACCTGAGAAACCCAAGTATAGCTATGCCGGCGATAATGGCGGCGGCGGCAACAACGCAGCACAAAACATACACGGTACCAGCGAAGGCAATACCACCGGCCCCGGCGACCGTGGTGTGCCGGGCGGCACACCGGGCGCTGCAAATTATACCGGCATACCCGGCAATGGCAGTGGTGGCATAGGCCACACCCTCACCGGCCGCAGCATCAGCCCCAGCCAGTTTGAAGCTGAGTTTCATGAAGGCGGCAAAGTGGTGATCCATGTTACTGTAGACCGCAACGGAGAAATAGTGAACAAGTACGTAAAAAGCTCATCGAGCCCGCAGCTCACTAAACTGGCGCTCGACAAATTGAACAATGCACACTTCAGCAAAAGCACCGGCCCCGAGCCGCAGCAGTTTGGCGATGTGACCATCATTTTTAAAACCCGTCAATAAGCCCATGGGCGATACAACTACCTACCAGCAAACACTCGATTATCTTTACGAAAAGCTGCCCATGTTCTCACGCATAGGCGCAGCAGCACTCAAGCCCGACCTTACCAATACCATCAGGCTGTGCATAGGTCTTGGCGACCCACAACAAAAATTTAAGTCCATACACATAGCCGGCACCAACGGCAAAGGCAGTACCAGTCATATGCTGGCTGCGGCTTGCAGGCAGCAAGGATATAAAACGGGCCTATACACATCACCTCACCTTGTTGATTTTCGTGAGCGCATACGTATAGATGGCGTACCCGTAAGCAAGGAGTGGGTGGTAGCCTTTGTGCGCGAGCACAAAGCATTGATAGAAGAAGTAAACCCCTCCTTCTTCGAGATAACAGTAGTGATGGCATTCAAGGCGTTTGCCGAAGCCAATGTGGATATAGCCATCATAGAAACAGGCCTCGGTGGCCGGCTGGATAGCACTAATGTCATCACTCCCCTGCTCTCCATCATCACCAATATCAGCTACGATCACCAGGACCTGCTGGGCCATACACTCGGCGAGATCGCCAGCGAAAAGGCGGGCATCATCAAACCAAATGTACCCGTGGTCATCGGTGAACAGAATGATGAAACAGAGCGCATATTTTTTGAACATTCGGTACACAAGCGCAGCACTGTCTATTATGCCCAAACCCTTTGGGGCATGGTGCGCACGCACGAAGACGAACACTACCAATACTACAAAGCAGTGCACAACGCCCACCGCGAAATGTATACTGTAAAGACCGACTTGCTGGGAAACTACCAACAACACAATATAAAGACAGTACTCACCGCGGCCGAAGTGCTTACCCGCATCGGCTTCAAACTCACTATGGAAAATGTAGTAGCTTCTTTGTCTCATGTAAAGAGCGCCACCGGCCTGCGTGGCCGTTGGGAGATCGTGCAGCAGCACCCCACCATCATTTGCGACGTTGCCCATAATCCGGCAGGGCTGAAAGAGGTGCTGAAACAATTAGAGGGGTTAAATTCCAAATTCCAAATTCCAAATTCCAAATCTGAAGACGTAGTAACAGGCAAAAAATACATCGTCATTGGCTTTGTCAAAGACAAAGATGTGAATGAAGCGTTGGCACTGTTCCCCAAAGACGCCACCTACTACTTCTGCAATGCCGACAACCCGCGCGCCCTACCCGCCGCCGACCTCAAAGCAATGGCCATGACAGCAGGATTAACAGGCAAATATTACCCAACCATCACCGCAGCAGTAACCGCCGCAAAAGATGCCATGAACAATGATGATGTATTACTAATTACAGGTAGTTTCTTTATTGTGGGAGATGCGTTGGCTATGTTGCAGGATGAGGAGGTGAGTGTATAGTGTCCAACGCTCTTTCGCTCTCCACACTCCGCACTCACCTTACTTTCCTCTTCCCTGGAAGATGACCATAAACGTGTAAAGGATGATCTTTACATCAAGCGCCAGTGAGCAGTTCTCAATGTAGAGCAGGTCGTACTTCATGCGCTCTATCATTTCGTCCACATTCTCCGCATACCCGAATTGCACCATACCCCACGATGTCAGGCCCGGCTTTACCTTGTGCAGGTATTTGTAGTGGGCGTGTGTGGCGCTGATGATATCTATGTAATGTTTGCGCTCCGGCCTTGGCCCTACCAGGCTCATATCCCCTTTGATGATGTTGATGAACTGTGGCAACTCATCTATACGCCACTTGCGCATAAACCGCCCCCACCCTGTGATGCGCGGGTCCATCTTGCTCGATAGCGCAGGGCCTGCCTCCTCGGCCTCCACAAACATAGACCGGAACTTAAGGATATAGAATGGCCTGCCAAACAATCCTATACGCTGCTGCTTATAAATAATGCCCCCCTTTGAGGAGAACATCACCATGATGGCGGTGAACAACAGGAAAGGCGAGAGTACGAGTAAGGCAACAGTCGACATGGTAATATCAAAAAAACGCTTGCACACCCGCTGCCAGTCCGGCATAAGGTCGGGATGAATGTGGATGAGTACCGCATCATACACATTGCTCGTCTTCACCGATCCGGATATGATGTCGTAATAATCCGGCAACACCTTTACCACCACCGGGCGGTAGCAAAGCCTGGTCACAATGTTCTCCAGCAAGTGGTGTTCCGATGAGTCAACTGCCACGATCACTTCTTCTATATCGTGCTTGTCTATGATCTCCTCCAGTTGGGATAAGTGGCCCAGTTGCGGCAGGTACTTGGTCATCCCGTTGCTGGCCTCTTTATTGGAGTAGATAAATCCTATGAAGATATTACCCAGTGCGCGTGGGTTTTCCAATACCTGCTTATATATATTTATCGCCTGCTGGTTGCCACCTATTATGAGCGTATTGAAACCCACCTTGCCAGTCGTCAGGTTCACCTTCACCCGGTACAGGATGAAAAGCCTGAACACCAGCGCAATAACCGTATGAATAAGCAGGTAATGCCCAAACTCATTAATGAAGTAAGAGTAGTCGCTGCTGTCGTTGGCAAATACGATCACCGCCACGGCAATACACCCTATGATGCACGAAATAAGCGTACGGTTGATCTCATTGAGCCTCGACTTGCGGTACAGGTCAAAGTAAGTACCCGTGAGCAGGTAAGAAAACAGCCATCCTGCCGGTATAATGACCAGCGTGTTGAGGTAATCCCTGTTATGGAAGCGGTGCAGTGTTTCTAAATAAGGTAGATGTGTACTGATATGTTCGCGGTACATCCACAAAACGAACCAGGCCAATGCGGCAGCTAAGTAGTCCAGCAATATCAATTGCCGTATAGCAGTCCGTTTCATTGGGGGCAGGCGCATACTGGGCTAAAAGGTTACAAGTTGAATGTTAGCAATTTCAAATGAACCACTTGCGTCCCCCGGTGGCAGGCTGGCTTTGATATGGATAAAATAATATGATGCCGTGTATTGTGCTTCAAAGTCCGCTACCGAAAGGTAAAATTTCTGCCAGTGATCACTCGGAGCAATACCTGATAACGGCACATCGGAGGTAACACCTGCAAAGTATGCCTCCAGACCTATATAAAATGGCACCGTGCTTTTATAATCAAACTCTATATAAGCAGGAACGCTCAACGGTATGATCAGCGAATCGACCGAATAATTCTCTGAAACAGTATCATTTGTTGATGCCAAAAAATTCACAATGCCTGCCGGGCCTATAATGCTGTCTGTATATTCTTCCATAGGCACCCCACTTCCGTATAACTTAAACGTATTACTGGAATTGCCTCCCGCAAAACTGGACAAAGGTGTTATTTTTGCATCCGAATAAAATTCGGTAGCAGGTGCATAGTTAATGATCTTGCCAGGCTGCGGCCTAAGCGAAGACGTATCCGGCCTGTAAAAAGGATATACCCCCAATAAATTATTCAGCCCGTCTACCGCAATGCCCGGCGCTAAGGTCAGCTTACCCAAAGTATCGCTATTGGTCATTACAGGAATGGTACATGGCAGGTCAAAAACACCGATCAGGTTATTGTCATAATATGCCCACACCTCTTTGATCTGGCTCAGGTGCGATAAACTGCGCGGGATTGCCGGATTCAAAAAATGAAAGGAGTCTACATGTACATAAGTAGGTGTCTGTTCGTGCTTATTAATGAGGTTACAGCTATGCATCGCAAAGCTGCAGGCAACAAAAATTAAGCAATATTTTATCTGTGTATAAATACGATTCATATAACCTCGCGTTAATAACGCAAAAAAGTGTTAAACATTGTGCAGCTCAGCATGCAAGCTCATTTTTTTCAAAACCTGGTGGGCAACATCCATAGCCTGGTAGCCGTCGTATACAGATACCCGCACCGGGCGGTCGTGCACGATTGAGGCCGCGAACTCCGTCAGTTCCATCCGTATTGCATTGATGGGGGCTACTTCCGGGTTTTGCACAGATATTATTTTTGTATCGCCATTGGCCAGCTCCAGCGGAAAATCCATCATGCCGGGCGGCATACCTTCTTCCTTCAGGCGAATAACTTCTGTCTTCTTATCAAGAAAATCTATACCAATGTAGGCATCCCGCTGAAACAGGCGCAGCTTGCGCATATTCTTCAGCGATATGCGGCTGGAGGTGAGGTTGGCCACGCAGCCATTGTCAAATTCTATACGCGCGTTGGCTATATCCGCCGTTTCGCTCAATACCGCTACCCCACTGGCAGATATACGCTTCACAGGTGATTTCACCAGCGACAGCACTATATCTATATCATGGATCATCAGGTCAAGGATCACAGATACATCTGTACCACGCGGGTTGAATTGCGCCAGCCTGTGCGCCTCAATGAACATGGGCTGTAGCGTCTGGTCGCCAAGGGCAAGGTATGCGGGGTTATAACGCTCCACATGCCCTACCTGGCACTTTACGTTGGCCTCTTTCACCATCTGCACCAACTCTTTCCCTTCTTCAAGCGTATGAGAGAGCGGCTTTTCTATGAACAGGTGCTTGCCGTTTTGCAGGCATATCTTGGCTATATTATAATGAGAAGTAGTGGGGGAAACAATATCTACGGCATCTACCGCAGCTATCAGCTTTTCCATATCTGTGAAGCGGGGTACTGCATACTTGGCTATCGCTATCTCCGCCTGGGCATCATCAGGGTCAAAAAAACCGACCAAATGAGCGCCTTCTACCTCGCGCCATTGCTGCATATGTATCTTACCGAGGTGGCCAGCCCCAAAAACTCCTATTTTAAGCATCTATATCACCCTGTATTAAAAGTTGAAGTACTATAAAATGAACGCTGCAAGATACGGATTATTAGGTAAATGGCTAAGTGGAACAATGAAAATCAAAGAAGGCTTATATCAGCATTTTATAATGTAATTATTTTAACTTTGGGGCAACTATACACAGTTCTAAGCTTGTGCATTAGACGAAGGTCATACGTGACATCTCCCTTTAGGGTCGGGGTTTATCGGCTATGGAGGCAGACTGACTGATAACCGGTACTGGTATAATACCTTTCCATGGCAAAACATCTCGCACTTATCCTTATTGCCATCCTTGCTCTTTTCACAAAACAGGCACAGGCGCAGGATATGGATACGATAAATGATTTTGCCCCTCGCAGGTCGGTCATTTTCCAGGACGACTTTTCCGACGATAGCCTCGGCGATTTCCCCGCCGGTTGGCGTATATGTGTATGCAATGGAGATAAATATGCTTTTGATACCTCCCACTGCTTCATTGCAAAGACCCCGCAGGGCAATGCCGCAGTCATCCGGTTCGATACCGCATTTATCACCAACATCGAGCCGTCCATTGAGCCCAATAAATACCTGCCCGACAGTTTCACCCTCGAATTCGATTTCCTGCTCGGCTCTTCAAAAACGTCTATGGATGTGGGGCTCAACCTCATGTCCAATGCCTGCTTCGGCGAGGGGTTCAGCCTGTACAACAAAGACAACAAAGGGTACATCATAACACACGAAGCCTTTTACTTGCTCACCGGCGAAACTGAAGGGCACGACAAATGGACAGCCGCGCTACCTCCGGGTTTTGATCCCTCCCGCCTCCACCACTTCGCACTTGCTTTTTATAAGCGAAGCATCAAATGCTTCCTGGATAAAGAACGCATCATGAGCATCCCCGACTGCCATTATTCACCCAATAGTTTTTCACTGTCATGCAGTATCGACGATGCGGTAAAATACCGGAATGTGCGGCTGGCATCGGGCATGGCGCCTTCCCATTTCGATCGCATCATCACCGAGCAAAAGCTCATCACCTACGCCATCCATTTCGATATAGACTCATCCACTATAAAACCGGAAAGCATCGGCTTCATCACCCAACTGGCCGCATGGATGAAAGCCAACCCCAAAGTACTGCTGGAGATAGACGGCCATACCGACAACGACGGCAACCCCGACAAGAACCTGCAGCTATCGCAAACCCGGGCTGACGAAGTAATGAAGCAGCTCACCCTGCTCGGCATCAACGCAAACAGGCTAACCGCAAAAGGCTACGGCGCCACAAAACCTATTCAAACAAATGACACCCCCGAAGGTAAAGCCGCTAACCGGAGAGTGGAATTTGTAAAACAGTAAGATCGTAACCAAAACCAACCCTTGAAAACTACCTTTCTACCACTACCCTCACGGTCTGCTGCGCGCCTGCATCATCAGCTTTATACACGCCCATGTACACACCATCCGCCAGCGCGGCAGGCAGCCGCACATCTGTGGCGCCGCTTGCTACTTTATACGCTGCCACTTGCTGCCCCACCATGTTATACACTACAAAGCTTCCTGCCTCCGGCGATTGTATAGTTATATCCCCACTTGTAGGGTTGGGCCATACCGATAGCTCCCTCTCCCTTGGAGAGGGCTGGGGAGAGGTACCCAGCGATGGCGGCGCACACACTGCCAGGCTGGGCCCGGAGGCCGTTACGGCGCGCACATTGGTATTGCCATTAAAAAACATATTCCCGCAGCTATCTATACACAAATCATAGACATATATTTCTGCAGCCGTTGCGATTCCTCCATTTCCTATAGAATCCCCAACGCCGGGAGGAATTCCATTTCCTGCATATGTGGTAATAATGCCTGAGATAGCATCTACTCTGCGTATTCTTTCATTTTCTTCATCGGCGACATACATATTATCGTATTTATCAAATATTAAATGCACTGGCTGGCTAATACCTGCGGCTGTTGCGGGCCCACCATCCCCACTGTAGCTACCCCTCAAGCTTGTAGGGCCTATGCCGGCCACTGTTGTGATTATGCCTGTACTGGCATCCACGCGCCTGATGCGATTATTGTACTGATCCGCAATATAAACGTTTCCATGGCTATCCAGCGCCACTCCTTCGGGACCATTTAATTGCGCCGCCGTAGCCGGGCCTCCGTCGCCGCCATAGCTACCCGTGCCGAAGGTAGCCACACCTGCAATAGTAGTGATGATGCCCGTAGCGGCAGTTACTTTGCGTATGGCATTGGTCAAATACTCGGCTATATACAAGTTACCCTCCCTATCCATTGCTATCCCTCTTGGTTCTCCCAGTTCCACATTGGTAGCAGGCCCGCCATCGCCACCATACACACCCGGTGCCGCACCTGCTATGGTAGTTATAATGCCTGTTGTACGATTTACCTGCCGTACCCTGGTCCTGTTATCAGCTATATATAAATAGTCTACGCCATCAACACTTCTTATGCATAGTCCATATACTCCCGATTGTAGACCGGCATCAGTAGCCGGTATGTTCTCAGTAGTATCTATACTACTACTATTGCCCGCAATAGTAGTTCCTATACCACTTGCCATATCTATTCTTCGCACTTTATTGTTAGTACCTATGTACAAGTTGCCAGCCGCATCCATACAAATTGCATTTAGATCCTGAAAGGATGCCGTGCTTGCGGGGCCACCGTCACCAGATGCACCGGTAGTACTATTACCTGCAATATGTAATATATACTGTGCATGGATTTCGCTACTGCATAGCGCTATAATAAGCACTATAATAAAGTACACTTTTTTCATGGTTATAATTTGATAATTAACAAGGATGGGGAAAAAGCCATGCTCCAAAATATGGAGCATGACTTTAAAAACTATTCTTTTACTACGGTAGCAGTATAGCTACGATCACTGCCTATGTACATATTTATAATGTAGGTGCCGGGCGGCAGCTTATGTATGTCTACATGCTGTGTGCCAGCCTGCAGATCGCCATGTAGTATCGTTCGCCCTATCATATCCATGATCTCGTACCGTGCGCCATCGGCTATTGGATTATCTATAGTCAGCTGGTTGGTTGCCGGGTTTGGGTACACATTACACTCCTTTATGGAGGCGGTAGGCACACCCAGCGATGGCGGCGCACACACTGCCAGGCTTGGCCCGGAGGCCGTTACGGCGCGCACATTGGTTTGGTCATCAAAAAAAAGATTACCACAGCTATCCAGGCACAAATCCGTACAGTTTAACCTTGCCGCTGTAGCCAGCCCCCCATCACCTATAGTGTCTCCTAAGCCTGAAGGAATGCCGTTACCAGCATAGGTAGTAATAATGCCCGTGCCGGCATCTACCCTGCGTATCCTTAAATTTTCCTCATCAGCAATATACATATTATCGTATTTGTCAAATGCTATCCGCACCGGGATGCTAATACCTGCGGCTGTTGCCGGGCCGCCATCGCCGCTAAAGCTACCCCTGAAACTTGATGTGGGGCCAATGCCTGCCACAGTAGTTATTATGCCTGTAATGGCATCCACACGCCTGATGCGGTTATTATACTGATCGGCAATATAAACGTTTCCGTGGCTATCCAGCGCCACTCCTTCGGGGCCATCCAATTGTGCATCCGTAGCGGGGCCGCCATCGCCTCCATAGCTTCCCGTGCCCGCCACCGCTACACCGGCAATGGTAGTGATGATGCCCGTAGCTGCCGTTACTTTGCGTATGGTATTGTTGAAATATTCCGCAATATAAAGATTGCCCTCCGGGTCTATGGCTACCCCGCGTGGCTCACCCAGCAGTGCCGCAGTGGCCTGCCCACCATCACCGCCATAGCCGCCGGGTCCTCTTCCTGCGGCAGTTGTTATGATACCGGTGGCCAGGTTCACCTTTCTTACCTTATAATGGCTATCAGCTATATACAAATATTCTATGCCGTCTGCCCCGCCTATACATAAGCCAACGGCTTCAAATATTCCAGCACTTGTAGCCGGTATATAATCGGTAGTATCTGCACTGCTACTGCTGCCCGCAATAGTGGTTACAATACCACTTGTCATATCTATTTTCCGTACTTTATCGTTTGCACCTATGTACAGATTGCCTGCGGCATCCATACAAATCGCATTTAGATCTGTAAAAGTTGCTACAGTAGCAGGGCCACCATCGCCAGAATCTCCGAGTATACTTGTACCTGCGATATGTAAAATGTATTGTGCTCCTACCTGTTTGCTATAAAAAAAAGTAAATAATACTAAAAAAAAGTATTTTTTCATCGTCAATAAATTAAATGTTATGGATTGAGATTGGAGAAGAAATAAATTAAAAGTAATGCTCCAAAAAATTGGAGCATTACTTTTAAACAGTTAATCTTTCAGTATTGCTGAATTGTAGCTTCGCTCGGAGCCTGTGTATAGGTTAATAATGTAACTGCCAGACGGCAGCGAATGTATGTCTACATGCTGTTTGCCAGCCTGCACCGTGCCTTGCTGGGCTGTTCTGCCGGCCATATCCACCAGCTCGTAGCGCGCGCCGTCTGTTTCCGGCACATCTATAGTTATCTCGCTTGTGGCAGGCACAGGGTACACCTTCCAATCCTTAGGTAATGTGGTGTTCCCTACCCCGCTTGGCGCCGCATGGCGGTAGGCATAGCCATTACTGCCACCATAAGTGGTGGCTTTGTAGAATACATTACTCACATTGGTGGCCATGGGCATAGGTTTTTAGTGTGCGATCAATTCCACAATTGTTCAATTATTATATTTTCTTAGTAATATAAAATTAGTAATTATTTATGATAATGCAATAGCTGTTTGAAGTTATTTTTTTTGTCCCCGAAGAGTTTCTTCGCTCCTTCTGCAAAGGACTCTTCGGTTCGCGCAAGACAGACAACAATCTACACTCATTGAGAAATTGAGTAATTGAGTAATTCACTATATCTATTTTATAAAACCATCCATAGATAAAACATGTTGGAGCGTATTCATTTCTTTAAGACCTTTATGTGATCTTTCAGCCTTGTGACCTCCGTGTTTGCCTTTGTGGACTTTGTATTGAAACTACAATACTGTAAATAAATTTCAGGATTATTTGGTGTCCCATCGAACAAAAATGGGACATTCAATGGGACATCCGAAAAATTAAATACATCCAAAACCCACACTAATACACACTTACATGAAAAATCATAATAAGAGTTATCCACATAAAAGTATTGAAAACCGATGGGACATTACCAAAAGATGCGGCACACTCTCGGGGTAGCTCACCTGTTCCGCCGAAATTTTATTGGAAATAAATAGCCAAAACTTGATTTTTGGCATAATTAATGCTGTTTTTAAGCATTAGCCTTGCCTTTTAATATAGAGTAAAATAACAAATGCATATCAGACTGCTATTTAGTGGATTAATTTTAGTGCTTCTTTCATCTGTTAATTCGTTTGCAGGGAATGTGCTCAAAGGGAAGGTGACCGATACCAAAGGTGAGACCCTGCCCGGCACTATCGTGGAAATAACTGACCTCAAAACCGGGGCCGCCACAGACTCTGTCGGCAATTACCGCATCAATAACCTCCCGAACGGCTCCTACCTTGTGGAAGTGCATGTGCTGGGCTATGCCACCATCACCACCCTGGTGAACATACAGGGCGGCGATGTAACCAAAGATTTTGTCCTGAAGGAAAGCGTGATCGAAAAGAACGAAGTGGTGGTAACGGGCGCCAGCCTCGCCACCGAGGAGCGCAAAAGCATCACCCCAATTCAAAGTGTCAGCATCAAGCAGATGCATGAGAACATCTCGTCTAATGTCATAGATGCCATCTCCAATCTGCCGGGTGTTACCGCCATCACTACCGGGCCGTCGGTGTCCAAGCCGGTCATCCGAGGGCTGGGTTACAACCGCATCATCACCCTCAACGATGGTGTGCGGCAGGAAGGACAGCAATGGGGCGATGAGCATGGTATCGAGATAGACGATTACAACGTTACCCGTATAGAGATACTCAAAGGCCCCGCATCGCTCGCCTATGGCTCTGATGCCCTCGCCGGCGTCATCAACATCATCTCCAACCCGGATATACCTGATAAGAAGATAGTAGGCAATGTGACCGCCAACTACCAGACCAATGCTGGCATGGGCGCCATACATGCGGATCTCGGCGGCAATAAGAACGGCTTGAGCTGGAAGGTATATGGCACACAAAAAGACGCACACGACTATTACAATAAGTATGACGGTTATGTGTACGACACCCGCTTTCATAACACCGACTTCGGGGCCAGTGTGGGTATCAATAAGACCTGGGGATCCTCACGCCTGTCTTACACCTCATTCAATGAGAAGACCGGTATACCCGATGGCACCCGCGATAGCACCACCGGCCAGTTCCTCAAAGAAGTCAACGTGAATGGAAACGATGTGTTCCAGGTGGTACCACAGTCGGATAACAAATCATACAACATGACCATCCCCTACCAGCACATACAACACCAGAAGATAGTGCTGGACAACGATATATACCTCGGCAATGAAGGGCGCATAGGTATCACAGTTGGGTACCAGCGCAATACCCGTCAGGAATTCGGCGACATCCTGCAGCCCACAGTGGCCGGCTTGTCATTACTGCTGCAAACTGCAACTTACGACATCAAGTACTTCCTGCCCAAGCAAAAAGGCTGGACGGTGAGTGCCGGCCTCAATGGCATGAGCCAGTGGAATGACAATAAGGGACAAGAATACCTCGTACCCGATTACCGCCTTTTTGACGGCGGCCTGTATGCGATGGGGACTAAGACCTTTGGCAAATGGATCGTCAACGGGGGACTCAGGTATGACTTCAGGGTATTGGGTGCCTACAAGAAGAACGAAGAGATACCTTTCACTCAAACAGCCGTGACACTGCCTTATGTATCAAACGTTACCTACGAGGTATTCAAGCCGTTCACTGATATATTCACCAGCGTTTCGGGCAGCTTCGGTGCGGGATACAATGTTAATGACAATACCTTCCTGAAAATGAACCTCGCCAGCGGCTACCGCTGCCCCAACATTGCGGAGCTGGCTGCCAATGGGGTGCACGACGGAACTGTGCGTTACGAGTATGGCACTCCCAGCCTCACCCCTGAGAACAGCCTACAGGCCGACATGGGCGTATCATGGAGCGTAAAACACCTGCTTATCAATGTAGCTGTGTTCGACAACTACATCCGCAACTTCATATACGTTCGCAAGATACTCAATGCAAATGGCAGCGACTCCATACCTATCTATAACAATGACCTGAAGTACACTGCATTTGTATACAATCATGGCGATGCCAACCTCTTTGGTGGCGAGGTGTATGTGGATTACCACCCCCACCCGCTCGACTGGCTGCACCTTGAAAATACCTTTTCTTATGTAAGAGGCCTCCTGGTGAACTCGGTAGATGGCACCAACAACCTGCCTTATATGCCACCCGCCCGCTGGCTCATAGAGCTGCGCGCACAAAAAAGAACACTTGGTAAGTACCTGAAAGGAACCTATGCCAAGATAGGAGTAGATATGAACTCTTCCCAAAACAATGTATTTACCGCCTACAATACCGAAACAACCACACCCGGCTATACCTTGCTCGATGCAGGAGTAGGTGCTGATGTGGTAGACCGCAAGCACCATACCTTGTTCACCCTCACCCTTGCAGCCCAAAACATCACCGATGTGGCTTACCAAAACGCACTCAGCCGACTTCGCTACACCGATGAGAACATGACCACCGGCAGGATGGGTATTTACAACATGGGCCGCAACTTCAGTATCATCTTATCCGTACCGCTTAATGTAAAATAACGATTATTCATCTATCTATACTTATACAAATAACACGAATTAGCCAAAAAATGTCCGATTGTATTTTGCTATTGTGCTATTAGTTGTTAGCTTTGCACAAAAATCACACAAAAATGAAAAAAATCTTCACATTAGCAGCAGCCCTTTTATTCGTGGGTGCAGTGAGCTTCGCACAGGATGCAGCAGCTCCAAAAAAAATGACTAAGAAAACTGAAACCAAGAAGACTGAAACTAAATCAGATTCTAAAATGGGTGACAAGAAGACTACTACAAAGTCTACTAAGAAGACTGAAACTAAAACAGAAACTAAAGCTAAATAATTTTTTAGCATTTGTTTTAAATAATAAGACCCGGCATGCCGGGTCTTATTATTGTTAAGTAACCCTATTTGAATATTAATAGCAGCGTCCCTCCCATTATAAAAATTGCCCCTACGGCTTCCTGCCATGTGAGCTTCTCATGTAGAAATATAACAGAGAGTATTATAGCAAGGGCCACACTCAGCTTATCTATAGGTGCCACCTTTGATACCTCGCCAAGTTGCAGCGCCCTGAAGTAAAACAGCCACGACAGCCCCGTAGCGCAGCCCGAAAGGATAAGGAATATCCAATTCTGCTTCGTAAGCCCGCCAAGTTGGCTGTTAGCCCCCTTAGCCAATACAATACCCCACACTATCAGCAGGATCACTATAGTCCGTATGGCAGTCGCCAAGTCAGAGTCAACACCCTTGATGCCCACTTTGGCAAAGACGGCCACCAGCGCCGCAAAAAAGGCCGATAATAAAGCATAGATCCACCACATAAGTCAAAAGTATACAGTCGAAAGCTAAAAGCAGTATTTTAAATTACAAATAACAAATCCCGGAGAACAAAATTGAAATTACAAATATCATTCCATTTGCAGACCACATAGCCATAAAAAGCCCCGGCACTTATGTATGCCAGGGCTTCAGTGACTTTTTAACTCAACTAACCAATTAACTCAACTCCCCTACCATATCCTTAGGGTCTACCCATTCGTCAAATTGCTCGGCAGTTACATAACCAAGGTCGATGGCGGTTTGTTTGAGTGTTTTACCCTGCTTATGTGCAGTCTGGGCAATTTCTGCGGCTTTGTAGTAGCCTATTTTGGTATTGAGTGCAGTAACAAGCATCAGCGAATTGTTCACATGTTCTTTGATGTTGGCTTCGATTGGTGCAAGGCCTTCAGCGCATTTGTCATTGAAAGACACACAACCATCCCCGATCAGTCTCGCGCTGTGCAGGAAGTTGAAGATCATCACCGGCTTGAACACATTGAGTTCAAAATGACCTGATGCACCACCAATGCTGATGGTCACATCGTTGCCCATTACCTGTGCAGCGATCATTGTCAGCGCTTCGCATTGCGTAGGGTTTACTTTGCCCGGCATAATAGATGAGCCCGGCTCGTTATCTGGTATGTGCAGCTCGCCTATACCCGAGCGGGGACCAGAGCTGAGCATACGAATATCGTTAGCGATCTTCATCAGGCTCACAGCCACTGTCTTTAATGCGCCATGTGCTTCCACAATGGCATCATGTGCCGCCAGGCTTTCGAATTTGTTCTCGGCAGTTACAAAAGGTAAGCCGGTGAGTGCCGCTATATTCTGCGCTACTTTTACTGAGTAACCCTTGGGTGTGTTGATGCCGGTACCTACAGCAGTGCCACCGAGGGCAAGCTCACTAAGGTGTGCCAGTGAATTGTTGATCGCACGCAATCCGTGATCTAACTGAGATACATAGCCGCTGATCTCCTGGCCCAGCGTGAGCGGTGTGGCATCCATAAAATGGGTGCGACCTATCTTCACAATGTGCATGTAGTCTTTCGACTTCTGTGCCAGTGTATCGCGAAGCTTCTTAATACCGGGAATAGTGACATCAGCCAGCATTTTGTATGCGGCGATGTGCATCGCCGTAGGGAATGTATCGTTGGATGACTGTGACTTGTTTACATCATCATTCGGGTGAATGAATTTCTCTTTATCAGTGAGCTTGCCACCATTGAGTACATGGCCACGATAGGCCACTACCTCATTTACGTTCATGTTTGATTGGGTACCTGAGCCTGTTTGCCATACTACCAACGGGAACTCGTTATCCAGTTTTCCTTCCAGTATCTCGTCGCAAACCCTGCTGATCATCTCGGCTTTGTCTTCTGCCAATACACCAAGCTGGCAATTGGTGATCGCGGCGGCCTTTTTCAGGTAGGCGAATGCGCGGATGATCTCTTTGGGCATCCTGTTGATGTCCTGTGCTATTTTGAAGTTCTCTATTGAGCGCTGCGTCTGTGCGCCATAGTATGCAGTTACGGGCACACTCACCTCGCCCATGGTGTCTTTTTCTATACGAAAATCCATTAAAGATCAGTTTTTATTGGGTGCAAAGGTAAGATTTGGGAGTATAAGATTTCAATGGATTTCCATGGTCTTGGGTTTTCATTAATAAGGATCAAAACCTTGCAGATACCCCGATCATAAACGGAAGATACAAAAGGGCGCAGTTATTTGTACCCACACCGGTATAATGGATAGTAGAAACACTATAAGTAGGGCTTATTAAAGCATACACATACAGGTGCTCTATAATCTGCCGTTTGTAACCCAGCCTTACTCCATAAGAAATCGCCTTATCTAATGTGGTAGATACAGTATCCCTGGTGCCATCTTTAAGATAATAGCCACCTGTTTTGATATTGCCGAAAGTCGTGTAATTGATCTGCCCGCCGGCCAAAAATATGTTCTTATGTGCCTCATCCCGGAAAACTAAGTCAGCAAATACCCCGGGCGATGTTGCTTTACAGAGCGTTACTGTATTAATGCTGCTATATTGAATACCGGCATCAAGGAAGCTCAACTTTACAATAGAAGCACTGACATTAAACGAACCAGATGACCCATTTTTGATACCTGCTGATATCTTATAAGGCCCCGCACCATAAAGAGCGGATACATCTATCCATTGAGCGTAAGAGAAAACAGGTAATGCAAGCAAAACGAATGTGAATATTTTTTTCATATAAAATTTTCGCAAACATAACAAATTTTATTGCAAAGACAAACACATTATCATTAATAATCTTACGAAGATTGCATGACATCCATGAAGTAAAAACCGGTATCCCATTTACTATCTCCGGAAGGGGAAGTATACGTTTTATGTACTACTTCACCTAAAGTAAGCGGTATAGGCGTGCTGA
The DNA here is from genome assembly GCA_903877645.1 of uncultured Bacteroidota bacterium. Lineage (GTDB taxonomy): Bacteria > Bacteroidota > Bacteroidia > Chitinophagales > Chitinophagaceae > Nemorincola. The sequence goes on from CAIRES010000084.1 coordinate 20,064, forward strand.
AGAAAGGAGCATTGTAAACAAAGGAATGAAACTCACCATTCTCGCCGCATGGATCGACATTAGCAGGGAGGTCGTTGAGCAGGGCAGCATTGATCTTTCTTCCAAGAAACTCTTTGCCAAGAAACCGATCGCTGACGCAAACTATAATGGCATCGATGCCATTTGCCTCAACCATGTGGACCAATTCGCGGGTGTCTTTTTTCCACAAAGGAAATATAGCGGTCATGCCGGCTTGTGCGAGTTGCTGCTCCCTGTATATCTTCAGGTCTTCAAGGAAGATATCTCCGTAAGCCGCAACTGACACTCCCTGTTCCTGCAAACTGGTCATTGTTTCAAGCATGGCCTGCTTGTATATAGCATCATCGAGGCTGGCAGGAAGCTTTACTTTCAGAATCGGCAAATTCATTCTTTGCGCCTGCATATCCAGCAGTTCTTCTCTTACCCCGTGCATGAATACACGTTCATGATCCAGGCTGAGGGTAGTGAGTAAATGTGATACCTTAAATTGTGGTTGCTGTGCTAACAGATGGAATGCCAGTGCCGCGTCCTTGCCGGAACTCCAGTTCATTACTATTTTTACATGGTCAGCCATATCTGTAACAAAGCGTATTTTCGCAAATCAAAATAATTTACGGCACACTTACTAATATTTTTACATCATGCCATACGCAATCGTTACAGGCGCCAGCCAGGGAATGGGAAAAGTGATCGCAGAAAAGCTGCTACAGCAAGGTTTTTCGGTAGCCTTGTGCGCACGCAATAAAACAAAATTGGAAGCGCATGCAGACGAATGGCAGAAAGCCTACCCTAATGCTACCATACTGGTATATGCCGCTGACCTCACTATAAAAGGTGAAGTGGACGCTTTTGCAGATAAGGTACTCGAGACATTTCCTGAAACAGACCTGCTGATCAATAATGCGGGCAATTACCTGCCCGGCACTATAGCTGATGAACAGGAGGGATTGCTGGAACAAATGATCGCCATCAACTTATTCAGCGCGTACCATCTCACACGCAAGATGCTGCCCCGGATGAAAAGCAGGAACAAAGGCCATATTTTCAATATGTGCTCGGTAGCCAGCCTGCGGGCATATCCTAACGGGGGCTCGTATAGCATATCGAAGTATGCGCTGATGGGCTTCTCTGAAAATCTGCGGGAAGAATTAATGCCATACGGCATAAAAGTGACAGCAGTATGCCCCGGGGCCACCTATACCCCATCTTGGGAAGGGAGCGGAGTGGAACCGGGACGCATTATGGCAGCGGGTGATATAGCTGATATGATCTGGAGTGCATACAGTTTATCCGCACAGGCAAATGTGGATACAATAGTTCTTCGCCCGTTAAAAGGCGATATATAGACATCTTCCCTGCTATACGCTAAGCAAAAGGAAACCAGCTTTTTAACGTGACTTTAACCCTCACTTTTTTGACTAACGCATATACAAAATTAATTTTGTGCATATCCGTTATGAAAGGCATTATAGACATGTGGCGTTACAGTATAGTGTTCCTGCTTATGGCAGGCACAAGTAATGCATTGGCGCAAAATGTGGTCTTCATCGCTGAAGTGGGCGCGAACAGGATAGGGATGAAAGACCAGGTACAAGTACAGTATACCATAAGAGACGCCCAAAACCTTCAATCGGTTTCACCTCCGCTCACTTCTGATTTTGCAATAGTAGGCGGCCCATACCAATCTTCCAGTTCTAATGTAAGTGTGATCGGGAATAAGATGGTGCAGTCTCAAAGCATATCGCTGACGTATGTACTGCAACCAAGACACGAGGGCACATTTACCATACCCCCAGTAATAGCCAAGGATGCAGCAGGACATACCTACCAATCGAACGGACTAACGATACAGGTAATACCCGGCACCGTAATGCAACAACGCCGCCAGCAACAACAGCGCGACCCGTTCGGGCAGGACGACGATGCGCTGGCCATGATGCAGCGTATGCAACAAATGCAGCAACAACAGATGCAGCAAATGCAGCAACGCCGTGGCGCACAACAGCAGCAACAACAGCCACAGCAGCAGGATCCACCGGTTGATGAAGCACAGATAAAGAAAGACCTTTTCATAAAAGTAGCAGTAGACAAGAACAAGGTGCATGAAGGCGAGCAAATAACTACCAGCTATAAACTATACGCACGTATACCCATGCAGATGGGCATATCCAAGCTCCCATCCCTGAATGGTTTCTGGACACAGGATTTCGACCTACCCAAACAGGCAAAACCAACTGAAGAAACACTGAACGGCAAAAAATACCAGGTGTTCCTGCTGAAGAAATCAGCATTGTTCCCACAACAAACAGGCACATTGGAGCTGGACGCTGCTGAAGCGAAGGGCATGGTGCGCATCATACAAACAGTAAAGCGTAAACTATCTGATATTTTTGGTGATCCATTCGGTAATGGCACGCTGATGATGAACGATCCTTTTTTCAACAATTCGGTATATAGCACACAGGCATATCGCGATGTGAAGATGGAGATAAAAAGCGACCCGGTAAAAATAACGGTAACGCCACTTCCTGAAAAAGACAAGCCTGCTGATTTCGGTGGCGCTGTGGGCAACTTCGCAATTACGAACAAAATAGATAAACAAAGTATCACCACAGACGATGTAGCCACACTTACCTATATTATCACCGGCAGCGGCAACCTGAAACTGATAGAAGCACCTAAACCCAACCTACCTAATGGTATAGACACCTACGACCCCCAGATCACAGATACGATAACAGGCAGAAGCACTACTATCAGCGGATCTAAGATCATCAGCTATGCCATCACCCCGCACGTACCCGGCGATTATGATATACCCGGTGTATCATTCTCCTACTACGATCCGCAAACAAACTCGTATGTTACCGAGCATACACAACCATTGAAGCTGCATGTAAGCGCTGGCAAAAGTTATTCAGCAAAACAAGCAGGGAGTTCACTGGCTTTAAAAGATATTCATGACGATATCACCACACCTATGAATGGACTCATCTTTAATGCCAAGCCATTAATGCTTTCCGGCGGATACCTATCCCTTTATGCGTTCCCACTTCTTGCGTTGATCGGGGTACTTATATGGAAGCGGAGGGATGAAGAAGAAGCTAAGGACACCGTAAAACTACGCAGCAAACGCGCCAATAAAATAGCGCTGCAACGACTTGTAACTGCAAAAAAATTATTGCAGGAAGACAATACTACGTCATTTTATGAAGAGATATCCAAAGCAATATGGCTTTACCTCAGTGATAAGCTGAACATACCGCTTTCCGCTTTATCAAGAGACACTGCAACAGATGCGATGAGCAACAGGAACATACCGGCCATGCTACAAAAAGAACTGGACAATGTGATATGGGAATGTGAGACGGCATTGTATGCTACCGGGGGATCGAAGCAAATGGCACACACTTATGAAGCTGCCATAAAGGTGATCAGTGATCTTGAAGATGTATTAAAAGCATGAAACAATTAATTATCATACCTATCATCCTGTTGCTACTCACCGGGCAAGCCTATGCCGTCAATAGCAATTATGCTGATCAATGGAAAAAAGGCATTTCCTTTTACCAGCAAAAACAGTACGATAGCGCAGTAGCTTATTTCGAACAAATAGCTGAGCTTAAACCCTATAACGCAGTTGTATACTACAACCTGGGCAATGCCTATTACAGGCTGAACAAGACCGGGCCTGCCATACTGAATTATGAACGCGCGCTAAGAATAGAGCCCGATAACAAAACAGTAAAGGATAATTTATTGGTGGCACAAGCCCGTATCAGCAATAAAATACAGGCCGGGGGAGAAATATTCTTTATCAACTGGTGGCGCATACTAACAAAACCCGGTAACGCAAACCTGCTGGCTATTCTTGCTCTTGTATTATTTACAATACTAACCGTACTGATCACTTTTAAAAGAGTGAGTAAGCCCGGTTCGTACAAAGTGCCCATACAGGTAAATGTTTTTCTCACCTTTCTGTTTATTTGTATCCTCATTATTGCCTATTGCTCGGCAGCTAACGGCCTGGACAATACAAGCGCCGTGATCATGGAAAAAGATGCCCCATTAATGAATGCCGATCTAAAGGGAAAACCTATCTTATTGGTTCCTGAAGGCACTATAGTTCACATCAAAAGTGAAAAAGGCTCGTGGGCTGAAATATCCCTGCCTGATGGCAGGAGCGGTTGGCTATTGCACACAGAACTCCAGAAAATACAATAAATTATATATTTTACGTTTTCATTACCAACCTTATTTAAATCATAGGTTAATTGCAGTATTTAATGCAAAAAAAATATTAATATTTCTGATTTAACAATAAGTTCACTACTCGAAACTGCTATCCCTATTGATTCACAGCAAAAAACTATTTTACATTATCCTCAATAAAATTACATATAGAAAAATAATTTTAAATTTGGTGTACTGCAAAAACATCTCCGCCAGATAGAGCCAAAAGTCCATTTTTCTAACTAATTGTTAATATTTGTTAATTTTTCTTTAAATAATTTCCGGTTATTTATTTTTATATAGCTTACTTTTGCCGCTCATGAGAATTTTTGCAATGCTATAAATGATGCGTTAGCACTCTAATTATCAACCACTTAAGTAATCTATTTTTATGCTAAAGCCCTATTTTCTAATAATGTTCCGTATAAAACACACTTATTCCTTTAGCCAGGTAGTAACGAGTACCGGATAAAAAAATAGCACAACCAATTAGATTAAATATTAAATCCAAAACCTGTTTATTAAAATTTATTAAAAAGACCGTTTATGAGATACATTTATTTAACGTTATTTTCCTGTTGTTTGTTTCTGAGTTCATTTGGCCAAACAACGAATACAGAAAGTTTCGACGGAACGACTTTTGTTCCTGCCGGATGGACCAACTTATTAACATCAGGCAGTAATACCTGGGCAAGAGCGACAACCGGGACATACCCAACATGTTCGACACATAGCGGCGCAGGAATGGCAAAGTTCAATTCATTTTCTGCAAGCGGAGGCGTACGATCGCTGGTAACGCCAGTATATGACCTATCGGCAAGAGGATCTGCTACACCAACAGTGAGTTTCTACATGTACCGGGATAACGGATATAATACAACTGCCGACAAGGTAGATGTATACATGAATACTGCTGCAAACTTAACCGGAGCAACATTACTGGGCACAGTAAACAGAGCCATTGGCCTTAGCCCCTCGGTTGGCTCCAATGGCTGGTACTTGTATACTTACAATGTACCCAGCGGTTTCAATACCATGAGCAACTATTTGATCTTGAAGGCTACTTCGGCCTTTGGAGACAATATTTTCATCGACGATGTGACCTGGATATCTTACGCCGGATGTTCCGCGCCGGCAATAAGCGGCACAGCTAATCTCTGTATGGGGCAATCGTCTACATTGAGTGATGCCACCACCGGAGGTGTATGGACAAGCAGCAATACGTCAGTTGCCACTATAGGCTCTTCAACCGGCGTGATCACCACAACTGGCGCCGGCAATGCAAGTATCTTGTATACCGTAGGAGGCTGTACCGCAGCTTTAACACTTACAATAAGTGCTTCACCTGCAATATCTGCCACTGCCTCCCCTTCAATTATATGTCCATCGTTTACATCGACCCTAACAGCAACAGCAACAAACCCCGGAGCACCCGCTTATTTTGTAAACAGTATACCATATTCATACGTTACACAAACGAGCCCTACGGCAGCAAGCTGGTCAAGTGCAGATGACGGAACTACTTCATACACTATTCCGTTTACGTTTACCTATTTCGGTACAAATTACACTTCAGTAAATATCGGCACCAATGGGTACGTACAATTGGGGGGCGCATCAACAGGCTTTAGCGTAGTGACCTTCCCTTCTACATCCTACCCCGGCGCAATTGCCCCTTTCCTAAGTGACCTCGATATACTATCCCCGGGAACTGTTACCTATTCAACAGAAGGGACAGCTCCGAACAGAAAATTTGTGATCAGCTATAACCAGGCGGCACCATGTTGCAGCTTTTCTGACTCATACGATGGAGAAGTGATCCTATACGAAACATCAAACACAATAGACATATTGGTGAGCAATGCGGTATCAGGCACACACACATGCGGCATACAAGACCCGACGGGCAGTATAGCTGTAATGCCTCCCGGGCGGAACAATACAACTTATAGTGTTAGCGCGAGTAGTCCTGAAGCATGGAGATTTACTATACCAACAGCTTCGTACACATGGACTCCTTCAACGTTGCTAAGTTCAACGACCCTGGCAACTACTGTAGCCGGCCCTTTAAGTTCAACGGTAACGTACACGATATCCTCAACTGCGTCTAATGGCTGCTCGTCGTCCTATCCACTAACAGTGACCGTAAATCCTTCTCCTTCGGCGATATCCGGATCTCCACTGCTATGTACCGGAGCTGCATCCACATTCACCGATGCCGGAAGCGGAACATGGAGCAGCAGCAATCCTGCGATTGGAAGTATTAACTCATCAACGGGAGTCGCAACCGGGATTGCTATAGGTAATACTACATTAACTTATACTTCATCGACAACAGGCTGCATTATTTCAGAAGTGGTCACGGTGAATGCAAGTCCAGATGCAAGTTCCTTCAGCGTGCCATCTGCAACAACTGTATGCTCAGGAAATCCTTCTACAATTACGATAAATTCCGGTTCCTTAAGCTCAGGGACGTATACTGTCACTTATGGATTAAGTGGCGCGACAACTTCCTCGCCTCTGACTACATCCGTTACTATGAGTAGTGGCTCGGGTAGTTTTAATACAGCTACCCTTACATCATCCGGCAGCACGACTGTAACTATATTATCAGTAACAAACGCATCTGGTTGCTCAGCTTCTATATCTACGGGCAACACGGCGACTTTTAACGTCAACCCTATTCCCGGTGCCATCTCAGGAACAACCGTGGTATGCAGTGGATTGACTACACCATTAACTGATGCAGGTGGCGGCAACTGGACGAGCAGCAATCCCGCTATTGCAACTGTTAACTTTGCCACAGGTACTGTAACCGGAGTAAGCGGAGGCAATTCAACTATCACGTACAATATACTTGGCTGCATTACCACTGCCACAGTAACAGTTAATGCAGATGCCCCGATCACGGGCAGTTCCGGCACCTGCAACGGCACAAGTGCAACGGTAAGCGACGCATCAGGAAGCGGTACATGGAGCAGCGCAGACCCCACAATAGCCTCCGTGAACCCATCTACAGGAGTTGTCACCGGGGTTTCATTAGGGCTAACGTACATTACATTCACATTAACAGCCACAGGATGTTCGGTAAGTATTCCTTTTACAATTACTCCGGCTCCGCCAGTTTACATTGCCACCGGTGGTGGCGCTGGCTGCGCGGGTAGCTCCGGCGTACACGTAGGACTTAGCCTATCGGCAATCGGTTATTCCTACCAGTTATATTCCGGAACCACACCAATAGGTGTTTCTTTACCCGGAACGGGATGGGCACTTGACTTTGGCGCATTAACTACATCCGGCACTTATACTGTTATTTCTAATCCCGGCACCTCATGCGCGACCACAATGTATGGTAGCGCAACAGTTACTGTGAACCCATTACCTACCGCTTATACTGTAGGCGGCGGTGGCGGTTATTGCGCTACCGGATCGGGCGTGCATGTGAGCCTGGGAGGTTCAAATATTGGCACCGGCTATCAATTATATAAAAACGGCACGACTATTGGTTCACCAATACCGGGAACAGGCACGACTATTGACTTCGGCCTGGAGACTGCAGCAGGAACCTATACTGTAGTGGCTACTACAACGCTTACCGGCTGCACTCAAAATATGACCGGCAATACAACGGTTACTCTCAATCCGTTACCTGCTGTTTTCAGTATTACCGGTGGTGGCGGCTATTGCCCTACCAGCACAGGCTCTGTGGTAGGCATCAGCAATTCAACAGCAGGCATCAGCTACCAGTTGTTCGCATCAGGCACACCCGTAGGCACACCTGTAACCGGCACCGGCAGCTCATTCAGCTTTGGCCCTCAAACAAGTACGGGTACTTATACTATAGCAGCTACCAATACGGGTACAACATGTACCAGCAATATGACGGGCAGCACTTTAGTGTCAGTAAATCCTTTACCAACTGCATTTACGGTAACAGGTGGCGGATCTTATTGTACCGGCACAACGGGCCTTCATGTGGGGCTTAACAGTTCGAGCATTGGCACTAGTTATCAATTATACAATGGCACATCGGCAATAGGCACACCGGTTGCAGGCACCAGTGCGGCAATTGACCTGGGCATTTATACCGCAATAGGAACCTATACAATATCTGCGACAACACCTGCTACCACCTGCTCCAATGGCATGACCGGCAATGCGATCATATCTACAATTGCGCTGCCTACTGCTTATGTAGTATCAGGGGGTGGCAATTTTTGTTTTGGCGGCACAGGGGTTGATGTGGCGCTATCTTCATCAGATGCCGGCGTGAATTACCAGTTGTACGTTGGCAGCCTGGCCGTTGGCTCTGCAACAGCCGGCTCCGGATCAGGTATTGATTTTGGGAACCAGACAACACCTGGTATCTATACTGTGAAAGCAACCAATATCACTACAGGATGTACAAACACAATGACAAGTGTAGCAGTGGTTACAGTCAGCTATCCGCCTACAGCATACCCTGTGACCGGCGGCGGAAATTATTGCATCGGAGGAACGGGGTTACATGTGGGCATAAGCAATTCGACAAGTGGCATGAGCTATAAATTGCTTGACGATGGGACAGCCGTTGGCGGTGTAATTACCGGTAGTGGGGGCGCTATTGATTTCGGGTTACAAACAACTGCCGGCTCTTATACCGTTAAAGCCGCCAGCCCGGCGGGATGCACTTCCAACATGACCGGCAGCGCATTTATTGTAGTCAATCCATTACCGGCACCTTATACTGTAGGAGGTGGCGGTGGCTACTGCGCCGGAACTTCGGGTACACATATTACACTCAGCGGATCAGATATTGGCACAAATTATACGCTATACAAAGGATCTTCAATATCAGGCACGCCTGTACCCGGTACCGGATCCGTACTTGACCTCGGGCTTGTTTCTGCCATCGGCACTTATACTGTAACGGCAAATACTACTACTACCGGCTGTACGAATGGCATGAGTGGCAACACGGTGGTGTCTATCAATTCATTACCTACTCCATACACTGTAACAGTGGGTGGCAGCGGGGCCTATTGTGCAGGCGGCACAGGAGTACCTGTGGGTGTTGCAACAACTACAGCAGGCATCAGCTACCAGCTCTACAATAACGGCACAGCAACGGGCGTTGCTCTCTTTGGCTCGGGACCCGCCATCAGCTTTGGCAATAAGACCCTTACGGGTATTTATTCGGTGATCGCTACGAACCCGGCCACTACCTGCAACAACAATATGGCCAACACAATAACCGTGACCACCAATCCATTACCTACCGCTTATACGGTGGGGGGCGGTGGCCGTTTCTGTGCCGGAGGTACAGGAGTACATGTGACATTAAGCGGATCGGCAAGTGGCGTTAATTACCAGCTCTTTAATTCGAGTGTTGGCGCAGCCTCTGTAATTGGTTCCGGATCTGCCGTTGATTTTGGCATATTTACAGCTACGGGTACTTATACCGTTGTGGCATTAGATCCTGTAACCAGTTGCTCTGTGAATATGCTGAGCAGTGTTCTCGTTTCTACCAATCCATTACCTGTTGCTTATACAGTAACCGGCGGTGGCAGCTATTGTATCCATACAGCAGGTGTTCCTGTATTGCTGAGTAACTCGGATATTGCAGTTAACTACCAGCTTTATAACGGTACTACTGCCATAGGAAGCCCTGTAACCGGCACAACAAGCGTCATTAATTTTGGACTACAAACATTACCGGGTTCTTATTCGGTGATCGCTACAGATGCCGTGAACTCTTGTAAACAAACAATGACATTAACTGTGGCTGTGGCCGTTACCTCTACCCCAATATCGTACCCGGTATCCGGCGGTGGCGCTTACTGTGATGGCGGCACAGGTATACCAGTGGGCCTCGGAGGTTCACTGGGTGGCGTGAACTACCAATTGTATATCAGCGGTTCGCCGTCAGGTTTACCTGTGGCTGGTTCGGGCAGCGCTATCACTTTTGGTGCACAAACAACTGCAGGCACGTATACGGTCATCGGCAGCGATCCGTCATCAACCTGCTCCGGCCCAATGACCGGCAGTGTGCATGTCAATATCAATCCGTTGCCTGTTGCTTATACAGTATCCGGTGGCGGCAGCTATTGTGCGGGTGGCACGGGCGTACATATAGGCCTTGGCAACTCTCAGTCAGGAGTAAACTATCAAATATACAGTGCGGGCAGTGCCGTAGGCTCAATGATCGCCGGCACCGGAGCAGCAATAGATCTTGGCATTGCGACTACCGCGGGCTACTATTCCATATCTGCACTTAACCCAACTACAACATGTGCCAACACAATGAATGACAGTGTGCTGGTCAGCACTATAGCACTGCCGCATGCATATCCACTTACTGGCGGCGGCAACTATTGCCCCGGCGGCACAGGAGTTTCCGTTACACTTAGCGGATCAGACCCAGCGGCTAACTATCAATTGTATAACGGCACTGCAATGGTGGGTACTGCGGTAACAGGCACCAGCTCGTCTATTGCTTTCGGGCCATATACGGCGACAGGCATCTATAACATTGTAGCTACTGACGCAACAACAGGCTGCAGCAATGCGATGGCCAATAGTGATACCATCGGCCTTAACTCATTGCCAACAGCATACCCTGTAAGTGGTGGCGGCAATTATTGCGCAGGTGGCGCAGGCTTCCACATCAGGCTCAGCGGTTCACAGAGTGGCATAAGCTATCAATTATTTAATGGCACAACTGCTACCGGCACATCTATTACGGGTACAGGTGCGGCCCTTGACCTGGGTGCCCAGTTTGCCGCAGGTGTGTATACTGTGGTTGCTGCTAACGCAACTACAGGCTGCAACAATACAATGACCGGCAGCACATCAATTGGCATCAATCCCCTGCCTCTTGCATTTTCCATAACCGGCGGCGGCCCTTTCTGTACCGGCGGCACAGGTGTACATGTAGGACTTAGCGGCTCGCAGAGCGGTGTCAACTACCAGTTATACAATGGCACCAGCCTGGCTGGCAGCTCGGCACATGGCGGCGGCTCATCTATTGATTTCGGTTTAAAAACTGCGCCCGGATCATATAAGGTTATAGCCACAAACGCGGCGACCGGCTGTGTGAATAATTTACCGGACAGCACAACGATCAGTATTGTGGCCTTACCAAACGCATACACAGTGACTGGCAGCAGCGCTACTTATTGCGCAGGCGGTACAGGCATCATTGTCTATGTCAGCAATTCAGATGTGGGTGTATCATACCAGCTCTACAGCGGCACTACACCAATAGGTACAGGCATCCCCGGCGCAGGCGCAGCGCTTAACCTTGGATCTCAAACAATACCGGGCACTTACACTGTTATAGCCACTACAACTTCAGGAGGCTGCAGCAGCAATATGACGGGCAGCGCTTCTGTATCTGTTGTGCCTTTGCCTAATGTCTATCCTGTTGTTGGCGGCGGCAATTATTGTTCCGGCGGCAGTGGCGTACACATCGGTGTTGCCAGTACCCAGACCGGGGTTAAGTACCAGCTTTATGCAGGCACTACTCCTATAGGAAGCCTTATTCCCGGCACAGGTGGCGGCATAGACCTTGGCGTGCAAACAGCAGCAGGCAGCTATACCGTAACGGGCACCAATAATACTACCGGGTGCGTGGCTACGATGAGTGGCTCAGCAACTATAGGCATCGCCCCATTACCCACAGTATACACCACTACGGGTGGCGGCAATTATTGCAGTGGCGGCACAGGTGTTGCAGTAACACTGAGCAACTCCGTAACCGGCAACATCTACCAGCTTTACTATGGCACTACGCCGATAGGCGGAACAGTTACCGGCACCGGCCTTGCGCTAAGTATGGGATCACAAACCATTGCAGGTACTTATACCATAATTGCAGTTAACCCGACCACAGGATGCAGCAACAGTATGGCAGGCCATGCTACCGTAGGCATCAACCCGTTACCGGGTACATATATCGTTACCGGCGGTGGTAATTATTGCCCTGGTGGTACAGGTGCCGATGTGCAACTGAGCAACTCAGCAACCGGCATCACTTACCAGCTTTACAATGGTACATCGGCCGTGGGCAGCCCTGTAGCAGGAACAGGTACTAATGTTGACTTCGGGCTGCAAACAGCAGCAGGGTTATACAAAGTTGTCGCTACCAATACCATTACCTCCTGTGTTGCCAACATGATCGGCACAGCGGTAGTAGGCGTTAGTGAATTACCTGCTGTATATACAGTGACGGGAGGCGGCAACTATTGCAGTGGCACCGGAGGCGTACATATTGGGTTAAGCAATTCGGCTGCGGGGATCACTTACCAACTCTCTAATAGCTCCGGATGGCTGTTTGCAACGGCTACAGGATCAGGCGGCGCAATTGATTTCGGCGCTATTACCGGCACTGGAACGTATACAGCAGTAGCTATAAACGGCACCACAACATGTACCAGCAATATGAGCAGCAGCGCGAATGTGAGTATAACCACAAGTGTACTACCAACTATCTCCGTTTCGACAGGAAGCGGCGATACGGTTTGCTCCGGCACACTGACCACCTTTACTGCTACAACAACAAATGGAGGCAGCAGGCCCGCATACCAATGGTCTGTCAATAGCGTGCCGTTGACAGTAACCGGCAACACATACAGCTATATACCGGCTGATGGCGACCGGGTAAGTGTATTGCTCTCCAGCAGCGCATTGTGTGCCACACCGGCAACAGTAGCAGCCAATACTACGATGGCTGTATTGCCACAATTGATGCCTTCTGTTTCGATAGCCGCAGACCCGGGGAATGTTGTGTGCAACGGCACCGCAGTTACCTTTACTGCTATCGCTACTAATGGCGGCAGCGCTCCTGTATACCAATGGAAAAAGAATGGCGGACTTGAAAGCACATCCACCACTTACACCTACATACCTGCAAATGGCGATGTAGTATACTGCCAGATGAACAGCAACTACCGTTGCCGCTCGGTAAACAGTGTGAGCAGCCCGCATTTGAGCATGGATGTAGCAATGCCTGCCACCCCTACCCTCGTTGTCACTGCTAACCCAGGTACACATATAGGAACCGGGGAACAGGCTACGCTTACGGCATTTGTGACTAATGGTGTTGCCCCGGTTACCTACCAGTGGTATATTAATGGCGGCTCAGTGTTAGGCGCTACAACACCCGTATATACAAATAGCTTCACAAATCTTGATACAGTGAGCTGTATTGCAAGTACCTCAGGTGCCTGCGCAGGCATCACTGGCGGAGCAGGTGTACGGATATATGTATCTGATGTGAGCGTGAAGCAAGTAGCAGCCGCAAGCAGCGACATACAGTTAGTGCCTAATCCTAATAAAGGCTTCTTTACCTTAAAAGGCACATTGAACAATACGGCAGAACAGGAAGTGACCATTGAGATCACCAATATGCTGGGCCAGGTTATGTACAACAACAAGGTAACCGTACAGAATGGCGTTATCAATGAAAAAATGCAACTAATCAATGTGGCCAATGGCATGTACCTGCTGAACCTGCACACCGAGACAGGCAACCAGGTATTCCACATGGTTGTGGAACAATAATTCTATTCTTTAGCTGATAGTTAAAATGCCCCGCAAAACTGCGGGGCATTTTTAATTTAAAATCACAGCGATATATACAAAAAAAAAGTTATTCACATTATTAAAAAATAATACGGTTATCCAGATGTTAATGAAAATTAGCTGATTAAATTCCTTAGGAAAAAGCATTATGTTTACATTCCCGCAAACTTAAAATTTATAATATAACAATAGGAACTTTAACAATTCTTAAGTGATTACTTTTTTTTAAACGACAGACTATGAGATCAGGAAATCTTTACGCAACACTATTTAATGCTTTGACAACCGCTAAGAGATCAGCGTTCATTAAGACATTGCTTTTAGCAAGTGTGTTGTTGTGCAGTGTGCGAGGGAGTGCACAGACATATACTCAAGTTACTAGTTTTGGCACTACTACGGTAGCTGGCACGACAGTAACAGAAACGGCGACTTCCGGTACAAGCAGTGTACTATTTTGTTCGTCGGCACTCTCTCCATTTTCAATAAATAATTCGGCTCCAGGTAATAGCTTTAGTTTTGGCTTTTCCCCTGCAATCTCGGGAATGCAATTAAAAGTAATCTTTTCGCCTAATGGCGCAGGTGCATTGCATCTTACCGTTAATGGCATCTCATATACCTTATTATCAGGAAACCTTTCTGGCGCACTCCCATCTGGCAGTAGATGCGGCGATGCCACCTCTGCTGTAATATCAGGAGGAAATCTTACAAATGCAGGGGATGCATCTGGCAATCCTACTGGTTTATTAACTGTGACAGGTACAATTTCCAATATCGTTGTTGATAATGGAGGCACTTCAGACGGAGTAACGTTTGGGCTTTACATTACACCGGGTAATACCACACCGACATTTGCGGGTGGCAGTACACAATCGCTGGGTTCAATATGTAATGGTGCAGTAACATCGATCAATTCCAAACTCACTATTACTGATCCGGACGCAGGACAAACGGAAACATTCAGTGTAACCTCTGCACCGACACATGGCACCATAACCACCGGTACAACTGTGGGCTCGGGTACGAGCGTATCGCCTACAGGCTGGAGCTATACACCGACGTCGGCTGGTGCGGATGCATTTACAATACAGGTAAGTGATGGCGCAGGTGGCACGGCGAGCTCTACTATTAGTGTAACAGTTAATGCTTTACCAACGATCAGTGCAGGATCAGGGATTACATCCTGTAGTGGTTCTGCAAATACTTTAACAGCAACAGGCGGCACAACGTATACATGGGCGCCGGCAACTTCTTTGTCTGCCACAACAGGCACATCAGTAACTGCAAGCCCTACATCAAACATTACATATACCGTTACCGGCACCGATGCATTAGGGTGCTCTAATACCGGAACAGTTACAGTAAATACCATCACGGCTCCTACAG
>CAIRES010000085.1 GCA_903877645.1 uncultured Bacteroidota bacterium
TACTATCTACTATCTACTATCTACTATCTACTATCTACTATCTACTATCTACTATCTACTATCTACTATCTACTATCTACTAAATTACCAGCATCGCATCACCATAGCTGAAGAAGCGATACTTTTCTTTGATAGCAGTTTCGTACGCAGTCATCATCAGGTCATATCCGGCAAAAGCGCAAGCCATGATCATCAGGCTGGTCTTAGGCAGGTGAAAGTTGGTGATCAGCGAGTCGGCTATGTTAAAGTTGTAAGGAGGGTGTATAAATACATTCGTCCAGCCTTCTTCCGGCTTCAGCAGGCCTTGTGCAGTTACAGAGCTTTCCAGTGCGCGCATAGTGGTAGTGCCTACCGAGCAGATGTGGCGCTTTTCTATTTTCGCCCTGTTCACTATGTTGGCAGCATAGTCGTCTACCTTGAAATATTCAGCATCCATTTTATGCTTCGACAGGTCTTCCACTTCTATAGGGCGGAAGGTGCCGAGGCCGGTATGAAGAGTGACTTCTGCAAAGCGCACCCCTACTATTTCTAACCTTTTGATCAGCTCGCGGCTGAAGTGCATACCCGCTGTTGGTGCGGCTACTGCGCCTTCGTATTTGGCATATACTGTCTGGTAACGTTCTTTATCTTCTTCTTCCGGTTTGCGCTTGATGTACTTCGGCAATGGTGTTTCGCCCAGCAGGTCCAGCATACCACGGAATTCTTCGTCGGTGCCGTCAAACAAAAACCTGATGGTACGGCCGCGTGATGTGGTATTGTCTATTACTTCTGCAACCAGTTCATCGTTATCACCAAAGTAAAGTTTGTTGCCTACACGTATCTTACGTGCAGGGTCTACGATCACATCCCACAAATGGTTTGGTTTGTTCAGTTCGCGAAGCAGGAACACTTCTATCTTGGCGCCGGTCTTCTCTTTGCGGCCATAAAGGCGTGCAGGGAATACCTTGGTGTTGTTCACGATCATTACGTCCTTGTCATGAAAAAAACCAAGAACGTCTTTGAATACTTTATGTTCTATCTTGCCGGTATCCCGGTGAATAACCATAAGCCTCGCATCTTCACGTTTCTTGGCGGGATGTTGCGCTATGAGATTTAATGGCAGATCGAACTTAAATTGCGACAACTTCATAAGTAGACAAAGATTGATTAAAAAGTGTGCGAAATTACGTAAAAATAACCGAAAAACTGAGGTTCCTCATTTTATAACTATTTTAAACCACATTTCGTTTCTTGCTCCCCTTTCCATCATTTTACCAAAATCTGACCAAAATTTTGGTAATTCATTCTTCAAATGTTGTAAATTGCAGCTATAACTCAAATTTATTTCTAGATTTGGATTGTATTATAATAAATTTACTAAATATGAGGACAGCTAATCTAACGATTTTCTTTTCAGTGTTTTTTCTGATCGCAAGTGCACAAGGCAAAAATGACCTGGCAAAAGATAATTTGCATGGCAGGGTCAAGATGCTCAAAGTAAGTGGCTACAGAGTGGCTAATGTAGATGGTAAATTTCAAAAAGGCAGGGAGATACATTCTGTTACCAATCTCTACAACGACAGGGGCTTTATGGTGGAATTCAATTCCTCTGGCGGTACTGATACCGTTGAAGAAGAATACATACACTTCAAGCCGGTAAAGAACACCTACACTTACGACAGCCACGACATCATGGTGGCCAACCATACTTATAATGAAGATGGCTCACTACAGGAATCATCTAACTACAAAGTAGACAATAGGGGCAACCGGATAGACTGGAGCACCTTCAAAGGCGATGGTACCATACAGTGGCATTACTCATCGGAGTACGACAACCAGGGAAATGTACTGGAATCCAATTCTTATTTCCTGGGTAACCTGAAGAAACGCCACACCTACAAATATGATGATAAGGGCTACGATATTGAAGAAAGCCTTTATGACGGCGAAGGCAAACTGAAATGGAAAGAACTGCTTACCTACGACACCAAAGGCAATGTAATCGAAGTGACCGATTACAAAGGCACAGGCACATTCAATGCAAGGTACATGTACCTGTATGATGATAAAGGCAACGTGACCGAAGAACGCGAATACCCAACCGAAACTGCCACCAAGTACAAAAAGACCATCACAAAGTATGATGCTGATAACAACGTGATAGAGATCAGCAAAACCAATGAGAACGGCAAACCTACTTACTATACAAAAATGGACAAGTATGGCAATCATACATCAGACATCACATACAGGCCCGATGGCAAAATACAGGAGAAGATAACGCAGGACTATAAGTACGACGACAAGGGCAACATCACCGAGCAGAAAAGGTATTTTGCTGATGGCACACTCGATGAAAAAAAGGCAAACATCTACACTTACGACAAGCAGGGCAACTGGTTCATTAATATCTCTTACCTGAATGATAAGCCGATCCGCATCACGGAGCGCAGGGTGGAATACTATTGATAACCTGGTATGAAATGATCCGGGAAAGGTGGGCTTAATAACAGCCCGCCTTTTTTATTTCTTCACTGATCCGTTGCTCCCATTCATGCTGTTTACCCTCTATGGTACCATGATTAGTTTCTGTGTCATACGCACTTTGCTCTGCGTTTGATGCTTCCATATTTTGCGTTTGCAGTTCTTTCAGCTTTGCAGCATAATTCTCTTGTGTAAGGCTGTCAGCCTTTATAGCCTTCACCAGTTCGCAGGCCTTGATGGCAGTGATGTTGAAGTGCGTTTGCTCATGCGCCAGCACGCGCGGGTTCTTCCCGTTCTCTTTGAACCAGGATTGCGATATATCAAAGTAAGGGGTCACCGTCACATCAAGTACCACCTGCCCGTCCTCAGCCTTACCTGAATACAGGAACCCAATGCCGCTGAAAGTAGCAGCAAGCTCTATCACACTGTTATCAGCAGGCCCCTTGAAGTCCCCGATCTGTAGCGGCCGCTGTGGCGAATAAACGATAACATCAGGCTTAGACATTGTCCTGCCAATTTCAACATTTACCTTCACCGCATCATTGGTGGGGATAGCGCCCTTATGTTCCGGCCACCATGCGTCAAATCGTTTCAGGTCCTTCTCCAGCGCCTGCCTGAGAAAACTTTCGATATAGTCTTCGGGCTTCGGTATTTCCACATCTCCGCTACTGCTATACTCTATTACCTTTTTGCCGCCAGCATAAAACACGAAAGTAGCTTTTGAACTACCGGTCCATTGCCTGCCCTGCTTCCTCAATGTATAATTGAGCGTGGATATATGCAATACAATGGCCTGCCCCCCTTTGCGATAAGGAACGTTTGTAAGCATCTTAATAGCAGGTGCCGTACCGTTATGAAGATTGATCGGTTCGCTTTTATTACCGTCTTTCAGCACACCCACGCTCTTATCCGCCCTGTCATCCATCACATCACTTATATAAAAGCTGGAAGGCGTATAGCTCACTACTCCTTGCTTCAATACCACGTCCCTACCCTGTGCATCCGCCTGTACTACCTGCACTGCCAGCAACATTATAAAAAATACTCTTTTCATATCGTTTGTAAATTTATGCTTTGATCGAATAACAATTTCTACAGATTTGCATTTTGGGATTTGTTTATGTTTTCCTCCACTTTGGAATTTGGCCCCGATAGCCATCGGGATGGAATTTGGAATTTGTCTACTGGAATTTATAACCTGGAATTTACCTAACTTTATCTCGCCGCACAGGCACATGAACTCAGCAACATGCAGACAGGATATATAGTAGCAGGATACAGGACAGCAGTAGGCAAATCAAAACGTGGGGGCTTTCGCTTTTACCGGCCTGATGATTTGGCCGTAGACGTCATCAAAGGACTACTGGCCAGCGTACCACAACTCGACCCAAAACTCATAGATGACGTAATAGTGGGCAACGCCGTACCCGAGGCCGAGCAAGGCCTGCAGGTAGCCCGCATTATAGCCAATAAGGCCGTAGGCGAATGGGCAGCAGGTGTTACTATCAACCGTTACTGCGGCTCAGGCCTCGAAGCCATAGCACTCGCCACCGCCAAAATACAGATGGGCATGGCCGATTGCATCATAGCAGGCGGCACCGAAAGCATGAGCCTGGTACCTACAGCAGGCTGGCGCACAATGCCCAATTACGAATATGCAAAAGCCAACGGCGACTACTACCTGAGCATGGGCCTCACCGCCGAGCAGGTAGCACAGGATTATAAAGTAAGCCGCGAAGACCAGGATGCCTTCTCCCTGCGCTCGCACCAGCGCGCATTGAATGCCATTAAAGAAGGTTACTTCAAAGAAGGTATCATACCCATCACAGTAAAAGAAGTGTACCTCAACGAAAAGAACAAACGTGCCGAGCGCGAAACAATAGTTGATACAGATGAAGGGCCACGTGCCGATACATCACTCGCAGCACTTGCAAAGCTCCCCGCCGTATTTGCACAAGGAGGCTCTGTAACCGCAGGCAACTCTTCGCAAACATCTGATGGTGCCGCCTTCACTATAGTGATGAGCGAGCGCCTGATGAATCAATTAGGATTGAAGCCACTAGGCCGCCTCATTAACTGCGCCGCCGAAGGCGTAGATCCCCGGATTATGGGCATAGGCCCCATAAAAGCAGTACCAAAGGTATTAAAACAGGCAGGCATGTCGCTCAATGACATAGACCTTATAGAACTGAATGAAGCATTCGCATCACAGTCCATAGCCGTCATTCGCACACTCGGCCTCAATGAAGATATCGTGAACATCAACGGCGGCGCCATATCACTCGGCCATCCATTGGGTTGCACCGGTGCCAAGCTCACTATCCAGATACTTGGCGACCTCAAGCGCCTTAATAAGAAATACGGTATCGTTACCGCCTGCATCGGTGGCGGGCAGGGCATTGCGGGAATTATTGAACGTTGTTAGTATCCCACCAATACATTACTACCGGCATGCAGATCACTGCATGCCGGTTTGTTTTTAATAACTATTGATCAAAATATTACTCCGGCCTTCCCTTACCTTCATTAATAAATCTAACGAGGCTCTGTGTCAGATGGCCATTCCAGCCTACTTCGCAGTCGTTATAACACTCAACACCAGGCACTAAGCCAACGTGTGTAAAATCGATCTGCGTAGCATTCTCCTTTTCCGAGAGTTCAAAAACCACATCGGTGCCGTTCCACTCCTTCTTGTTATTGATCCAATGCAGATTGCAATTGGTCACTTTCCAAACCACTTTTTTCTCAGGTACAAATTCGCTGATCTGAAAATCAACAAAAGTGTCCCCGAAGCGAACGGTGAACTGATCATTCAATTGCTCTGCACGACCGGTGAAGTTCTTTGCCCACCAAAGATCCACCTCGTTGATCTTTTTCATTGCTTCTTTTGCACCGGCATTAACAGTAATTCTGGTGTGAAAATTGTTCGCATTCATTATGTTCGTTTTTTGAGTTAATATTTATCAGGAAGCTCCTGATCGCTTTTTCAATTCTGCTAATTCTAAAATTCGCTAAATTCTGATTCAGACCGCCTCTTTTTTCAACTTTTCAGGCATTCCTTTACCTTCTGTTAGCCACTTTAAGAGGCTCTGTACAAAATAATAATCCCACCCTTTTCTGCAGTCATTATAACACTCCACTTCCGGCACAAGGCCTATGTGAGTCATGCTCACAACTGTACCCTCAGCCGATTTCGATATTTCCCAGACAACACTGGTTCCATTCCATTCCTTGATATTACTCAACCACGGCATATGGCAATCTATGACTTCCCAAACCATACGATGGGCAGATAGCTCCGTTACCTTGAAGGTCTTGTATATTTTTCCGAAGCGGACCGTAAATACATCTCCTGCTGCCTCGCACTTCCCTTCAAAATTCTCCGACCACCAGGCAGGAACATTAATTATTTTCCGCATCGCTTCTTCCGGCGTTACATGCACTACTGCGCTGTTGTGATAATGTTGTTGTTTCATTGTTCGTTTTATTTTGCGTTAAAAAATTCAGGATAAATATTTCGCCAGTGAAGTACCAAGAATATAACTCCATCCTTCTGCAAAGTTGTGTAAAGCAAAATCCGGCACACTCGCAGGGAATGTTTCTATGCCCGAATGTGTTAATTTTAATCTTGTACTACCACCGTCTTCAAACAATTCAAAGGTCACATAAGACACACCGGGATAACCCTGGTACGTCCATGTATGTGCCAGCTTCTTGCCATGCAATACTTCAGTTATCGTACAGACGTGGTGATAGATGCGGCCTTCACGTCCGCCATCAAATTCAAATACAAAGCCTACCTCAGGCCTGAATTCCTTCAGGTCGAAATACCATTGTTTCATTTTGTCTTTGTCTGTGATGGCCTCCCATACCTTCTGTGCAGGCACGTTGTAAGTTCTTTCAATTACAAATGGTGTTGTGCTCATAATTTATCGTTTTAAAATGATCAGGAATTCTTTTCAAGATATGCGGGAAGTGATGTAACAAACAGGTATCCCCAGCCGTCCTCAAAATTCTTGCGTGTATAGCCCGGCGTCTCCAGCGGAAAGGTCTCCAGGCCCGTATGCGTGAGCAGGAAGCGAGTTTGCTGCCCTTCGTCAAACAACTCGAAGGTAACATGAGAGAAACCCGGCTGGGTAATATTCTCAAATGTATGTACCAGCTTTTTGCCCGGCTGCACCTCAGTAATACGCAACTTATGCTTCATATTACCCTTGCCGTCGCCTATGGTATACTCAAAACCCACTTCGGGTTTGAAATCCGACAATGGAAAATACCACTCCTTCAGTTTATTGATGTTGGTTATTGCATCCTATACCTTATGTATCGGTGCCGGGTAGGTCTTTTCGATAATAATGGTTTCTTGTTTCATCCTGTTTGTTTTTTATGTTTAAAAAAAATAGCCCTCACATTTTCCAACCTTGGAATTTGGTCCCGATAGCTATCGGGATGTAACCTGGGATTTACCCACACTTTTTCTAACCTTGGAATTTGGTTTTTGTACCTTGGGATTTACCCACACTTTTCTTAACCTTGGAATTTGGATTTTGTAAACTGGAATTTTCTGCAGCTTTTTCATTTTCCAGGAAACGGCCAAGTGCATCCAACTTCTCAGTCCAAAAGGCTTTATACTGATCCACCCAGGTTGATACTTCACTCAGTGCTTTAAGGTCGGCCTCGCAATACCGCTCCCTACCCTGCTGTTTGATAACGATCAGCCCGCACTCAGTCAGTATCTTCACATGCTTCGATATAGCAGGCCTGCTCACATCAAAATGGTCGGCCACTCCATTCAGCGTTAGCTTATTGCCTGCCAGCAGGTTGATGATCGCCCGCCGGTTGGGGTCTGCTATTGCCTGGTACACATCTCTTCTCATATTCTTCTTCCTTTAGGCTACTACAACATTATGTAACCATTCGATTACAAATATATAACGTAACCGTTTGATTACAAAATTAATTTTGAAAGAAACAAAATATTAATTTCATCATATAAAAACACTTAGCCTCAATCACAAACTTGCCAAATGACAATCTACCCCCCCTTTTCAACCTATCAACTTATCAACGTATCAACTATCTTTATCCCCATGCGCATATATCAGCTACTTACAGCCATCGTTCTTTGTTCTACCCCTTTCTTTGCTGCGGCACAAGCCCAGAAGAAAGACGACAAGAAATGGGATGTCAATAACACCGCTACCCCCGGCACCGAAGCCAACTTCACCACCAACGAAGGCACATGGATGAACCTGGATGTATCGCCTGATGGCAAAGAGATCGCGTTCGACCTGCTGGGCGATATATATACTGTAGGCATTACCGGTGGCGAAGCCCGCGACCTCCGCAAGGGCATGGCTATGGAAGTGCAGCCCCGCTATAGCCCCGATGGCAGCCGCATCCTCTTTACCTCCGATGCCGGTGGTGGCGACAACATCTGGACTATGGACCGCGACGGCAGCAATGCCAAACAGCTCACCAACGAAAGCTTCCGGCTGCTCAATAACGGTATTTGGACTCCCGATGGCAAATACGTCATTGCCCGCAAGCATTTTACATCAGAGCGCTCCCTTGGCGCGGGCGAGCTGTGGATGTACGACATCAATGGCGGCAGTGGCCTGCAGCTTACCTCCCGCAAAAACGACCAGCAAGACCTTAACGAGCCCTGCATATCGCCCGATGGCCGCTATGTGTATTACAGCGAAGATATGTATGGCGGTGGCGCATTCCAGTACAATAAAGACCCCAACAACCAGATCTTCGTCATCAAGCGCTATGACCGCGAGAAGGGAACCATAGAGCAGGTAACGGGCGGCCCCGGCAGTGCCTTCCGTCCGCAGATATCGCATAGTGGCAAACTGCTGGCTTTTGTAAAGCGCGTACGCACTAAAACAGTCTTATACCTCCGCAATATTGAGACTGGCGAAGAATGGCCTGTCTACGACAAGCTGAGCAAAGACCAGCTCGAAGCCTGGACCATCTTCGGCATATATACGGGCTACGCCTGGACGCCCGACGATAAGAACATCATTGTATGGGCCAATGGCAAGATCATGAAGGTGGATGCCAATGGCACCAATGCAGCTACCGAGATACCATTTACCTGCCATGTAAGCCAGCACATTACCGAGGCCCTGCATTTTCCGCAGGATCTGAATCCCGATGAGTTTGATGTACATGTCATCCGTGGCGCAGTAACATCGCCCGATGGCAAGTGGATGGCCTTTAATGCCGTAGGCCATATCTACAAAAAGACACTGCCCAATGGCAAGCCCGAGCGCCTTACAACAGGCACCCTACAGGAATCCGAGCCCACCATATCGCCCGATGGCAAAAGCATTGTGTACGTCACCTGGAACGACAGCCTCACCGGCTCCATCTGCCGCATCAATAGTGATGGCAAGGGCAAGCCCGTAGTACTCACCACAAAGAAAGGCATGTACCGGACCCCCGCTTTTTCGCCTGATGGCAAGTGGCTGGCGTTTACCAAAGAAGGCAGCAATGGCATTATGGGCAACACCTACACCACGCAACCCGGCATCTACCTGATGCCAGCCAATGGTGGCCGCGATACCTTCGTTACCGATAAGGGCGA
This sequence comes from uncultured Bacteroidota bacterium, assembly GCA_903877645.1. GTDB lineage: Bacteria > Bacteroidota > Bacteroidia > Chitinophagales > Chitinophagaceae > Nemorincola. The sequence continues at coordinate 9,062 of CAIRES010000085.1, forward strand.
GTACCCCAAATTCACTAAAGACGGCAATCGCATTTATTACCAGATCGGAGGCAACATCTTTGGCTCGCTGGATAAGAGCTTTAACAGTTGCCGCCTCGATGGCACCGACGACCGCACCATATTCAAAGGCAAATACACCAGCCAGTTCACTGTATCGCCTGATGAGCAGTGGGTAGCCTTTGTAGACCTGCACGAGGTATATATAGCGCCCTTCCCACACATCGGTAAGGCCATCAACCTCAGCCACGACTCTACCGATTTCCCCGTGCGCATCGTCTCTAAAGATGCAGGCATTAACCTGCAATGGAGCGCAAACAACCAACAACTACACTACACCCTCGGCGACCAGTACTACACCATCAACGTCAATGAGCGATTCAATTACAAAAAGGGCGACACTACCGCTTTCACAGTACCCGATCATGGCATCAGCATAGGCCTGAAGATGAAGACCGACAAACCCAAGGGCACTATCGCCTTCACCAATGCCCGCATCATCACCATGAATGGCGACCAGGTGATAGAGAAAGGCACCGTAGTGGTGGAGGACAACCTCATTAAGGCCGTAGGCGCCGACGTAAGCATCCCATCAGGGGCTAAGATCATAGACTGCAATGGCAAGACCATCATGCCCGGCTTCATAGATGCCCATGCCCACGGCAGCCACTTCCGTTATGGCCTCACCCCCGATAAACATTGGCCTTACTATACCAACCTCACCTATGGCGTTACTACTATGCACGACCCATCCGCGGTGAGCGAGATGGTATTTGCGCAAAGCGAACTGGTAAAATCCGGCCAGATGGTAGGCCCTCGTGTGTTCTCTACAGGCACCATCCTCTATGGCGCAGATGGTGACTTCAAAGCCGTAGTGAACTCGCTGGAAGATGCCCGCAGCGCCCTGCGCCGCACCAAAGCATTCGGTGCATTCAGCGTAAAGAGCTACAACCAGCCCCGCCGTGAGCAGAACCAGATGATCATTACCGCTGCCCGTGAGCTGAAGATGGAAGTAGTGCCAGAAGGCGGCTCGTTCTACTACCACAACCTGGGCATGGTGCTGGATGGCCATACCACAATTGAGCATAATTTGCCGGTAGTGCCGCTGTACAACGATATGGTGCAGCTATGGCACAATGCCCATACAGGATATACCCCTACCCTCATTGTGTGTTATGGCGCACTCAGCGGTGAGAACTACTGGTACCAGCACACCAATGTGTGGGAAAAGGAACGTCTCCTCCGCTTCACCCCCCGCGATGTAATAGACACCCGCAGCCGCCACCGCACTATGGCCCCCGAGGAGGAATATGCGAACGGCTACCAGCTTGTATCCAAAAGCGTGAAGAAGCTGCTGGATGCCGGCGTAAAGGTGAATATGGGCGCGCATGGCCAGATACAGGGCATAGGCGCGCACTGGGAGATATGGATGCTGGCACAAGGCGGCATGACCAACCTCGAAGCCCTGCGTTGCGCCACCATGAACCCCGCCATCAACCTGGGCCTGGACAACTGGATAGGCAGCCTGCAACCCGGCAAGCTCGCCGACCTGCTGGTGATGGACAAAAACCCGCTGGATGACATCCGCAATACCGAAAGCATACACTATACCATGATCAATGGACGCCTGTATGACTCGGAGACCATGAACGAAGTGGGCAACTACGACAACAAACGCCCCAAATTCTACTGGGAGCTCAGCAAGAATGCGGAGACCTTCCCCTGGCATACCGAGGCGGTTGAACTGGGAGATTAAGGATTAGTCCAAAGTCGTAAGTAGAAAGTAGAAAACCCAATAGCAAGAGTCATCCCAAACGAGTGCAGCGCAGCGAAACGCAGTGGTGGGATCTCCTGAGGTTTGATAACAAGCCCGATCAAGGCACTGGTCACCTGTCGAGAACATAAGTATACTGCACCCTCATCTCGTAAGTGACCACCAATAGTTCAGTGCCACTTGCTTTATCCTTTACCACAGATACCATGCATTTATACCCATCCTTGTCATAGCATTGAAAAACGCTTTTGCCCGTTGCCGCCGGGCCATTCACACTATAGTAGCTCGTGTTCTTCTCATCTTTTACCAGCACCCTGTCGTTCATAATGACGACGGGGTAATGGCAGTACCGCGTTTCGGCTGATGTATATTTTTGCGCATTGGCATCCCATGTTTCGGTTTTTAAAACAATGGCCGTCAATGAATCACCCTGCTGCGCATGAGCTGCAACAACGCAAGTCAGTAGCATTATTGTTATGAAATATCTCATGCAGTTTATTGATATGCAGCTAAGATAATGGAATTATAATACCGATCCACCCGGAAATCCTCTCCTCAAAAAAAAGGGACATCCAAAGGCCATCTGAAAAATTAAATACATCGAAAAACCTTTCCGGGCAGTACTTACATAAAACACACCATGTGAGTTATCCCCAAAAAAATATTTTCAGTGTATGGGACATTTGTTATCAATTCATTGATCAGGCTAGGTGCAAATGCTCGGGAGATTTCTCCGCTTCGCTGCGAAATGACGGTTGCTATTGGGCTTGGGATGGTGGATGCAAACACAAGAAAGCCCCGCTTTCGCAGGGCTTTCAAAAAGAGAACTATATTGGATTAGGCTAAGTGGCCGTTGGCTACGATCTCGCATTTGAAAAGGTGGCCAATGAGGCAGCCTGCCCTTGCTTCTTCTACATATTGCTTGAACTGCTCTTCGGTAATGCCGGGTACTTTGCCGGTCACTTCCATTTCGCTTTTGGTGATCTCACCATTCTCGAGGGAGATGTCGCACTTGGTTTCCAGTGTATCCGGGGTAAAGCCTGCGCCGCCAAGGATGAAGCTGAGCTTCATGGTATAGCAGCCCGCATGCGCTGCTGCTATCAGTTCCTCGGGGTTAGTGCCTATACCGTCTTCAAAACGGCTTTTATAAGAATACTGTGTTTTGTTGAGCACTGTGCTTTGTGAAGTAAGGTAGCCGGTACCCTCTTTTCCTGAGCCGTTCCAAACGGCGGTTGAATGACGTTTCATGTATGAGTTGTTTTAGATCGTTTAGGTGGCAAAGATAGGGGCAACGAAGATATTATACAGATTGAACATCAAATTTATGTACCAGATTATCGGATATCAGCACGAGATTTTCTACCACATAGGCACATAGGTCACATAGTCTATGTGGTCTGCACTTATAAGTTTCGAGTACACATAGGCAATTACGCCCACCTATGTGGTCTATGTGCCTATGTGGTGGCCTTGAACAGGATAGAAATTTGCACGGAGTAGGTGCCTAATTGACATTAATATATAGATTTTCTAAAAGCGGGTATAGAGGCATTGCAGGCACGGCATTTCTCATTACCTTAGCCAATCCTATATCCTCCTTCGCTGAAAAAGCTTCGGCGGACGAGGCAAAAGATACAATTATGCAGAAAATATTAATCGCCAATCGTGGCGAGATAGCCATGCGGGTGATGCGCACGGCACGTGAAATGGGCATCAAAACAGTAGCTGTTTTCTCGGAGGCAGATAGAAATATGCCCTTTGTACGCTATGCTGATGAAGCAGTGTGCATAGGCCCTGCCCTGTCGGCCCAGTCGTACCTGCGTGCAGAGAAGATCATAGAAGTGGCGCTGAAGACCGGCGCTGATGCCATACATCCCGGTTACGGCTTTTTGAGCGAGAATGCTTCTTTCTCCAAGGCGGTATCTGATGCGGGGCTTACGTTCATTGGCCCTTCCGCTCATTCTATAGAGATCATGGGCAGCAAGATAGGCGCCAAGCAGGCTGCAAAGAAATTCAATGTGCCAATGGTGCCCGGCACCGAGGAGGCGCTGAAGGATATAGATGAGGCCCGCAAAATAGCCAACAGCATAGGCTACCCCATATTGGTAAAAGCATCGGCAGGCGGCGGCGGCAAGGGTATGCGCGTGGTGAGCAACGATGGTGATTTTGAAGAGCAGATACGTGCGGCAAAAAGCGAGGCACTGAGCGCATTTGGCGATGATGCGGTATTTATAGAGAAGTATGTGGGCGCACCCAAGCATATAGAGATACAACTGATGGGCGACCAGCATGGCAATTATGTGTACCTCTTTGAGCGGGAATGCAGCATACAGCGCCGCCACCAGAAGCTGGTGGAAGAGGCACCATCGAGCTGCCTGACACCCGACATCCGCAAGGCTATGGGCGAGTGCGCGGTGAATGTGGCCCGCTCGTGCCGGTACTACGGTGCAGGCACGGTGGAGTTCCTGGTCGATGAACAACTGAATTTCTATTTCCTGGAGATGAATACCCGCCTGCAGGTGGAGCACTGTGTAACAGAAATGATAACGGGCGTGGACCTGGTTAAAGAACAGATCAATGTAGCCCGTGGCAACAAGCTATCCATTACCCAGGCCGACCTGAAGATAACCGGCCATGCACTGGAGCTGCGGGTATGCGCCGAAGACCCGATGAACAACTTTCTGCCCGATACCGGCAAGCTGGAAATGTACCAGCCACCCAAGGGACCGGGCGTGCGTGTGGATGATGGCTATGAAGAAGGCATGGAGATACCGGTGTTTTACGACTCTATGATCGCCAAGCTGGTAGCATACGCCCCCACCCGCGACGAGGCCATCAACGGCCTGTGCCGTGCCATAGATGAGTATTACATCAAAGGCATACAAACCACATTGCAGTTCGGCAAATGGGCTGTGCAGACAGAACCCTTCCGTACCGGCAATTTTGATACCAAATTCATAGAAAAGTACTTTAAACCGGAGTACCTGGATAGCAAAGACGCGGATGCCGAGCAGGTAGCTGCGCTGCTGGCGGCCACCATCTGGGAGAAGGACAAGAAGCAAACGGCCACTGCCGCAAAAGCTACAAATGGCGTGAGCAAGTGGAAGCTAAACAGGGCGTAACATCCCCCTACCCCCATCGCTTACGCGCAAGCCTCGCTCAAGGGGGAATTTCCAGCGCAAGGACACGAAGAAGCAAAGGCATCGTTTTTGTACGTGAAAGAATGATTAATAATTACGCGACGGCATACAACTCATTAAAAAAATAACGAAATTTGTTATTCACTATCTAAACACTTCATTATGGCAAACGAAAATGTAAATAACCCGGAAGAAAACAAGGAAGAACATAAATCGTGGCTGCAAAAAGCCGTGGAGCAGGAAGACAATGACTTCCCACTCTCAGGTGGCGAAGAAGATGAAGACCTGGATGATGGTGAAGAAGAGGATGACGATAGCGATACGGAGGATACCGAATCCTCCTTCAAAGAAGACCTGGATACTGATTTCCCGTTATCAGGCGGCGAGGTAGACCACGATTAGAGCCACTTCTCATAAAGCAGGCGGGTAACACCATAATCTTCACTATCGAGGAAGCGGCGCATATTGGTGTTATTCACCAGTGTGAACCGTATGATGCGTTTAATGCCTTTACTTATAAAATGCTGCTCCAGGGCGGCATTTAACATGCGGTAGACACCCAACTGGCGGTATTCTTCCTTTACATAACCGTCACTTACATATAGTTCCTTGCCTTCGTGTATCTCTATGCGGCTATCATCTTGCTCCTCTATATAACCAAAGATGAATCCTGCAAGTTTCCCATCCACATACCCCACAAGGCACAGTCCATCGCATTGCTCCTGCATAGCCATTACATGGCGCATATAGCTGGTCTCAATATCAGCCCATGGGGCCGTTTTATCAAACAGGCTGTGTTCATGTATGTGCAGTTCGTGCATCAGTCCGGATATGACCCCGTAATGATCTGTTATCACAATTGGCTCAATGGTTATAGTGGCTCCCATATATAAATTTCTAAAGAATGGCGATACTGAATACCTACATACAATATACAAAAATAATTGAAACGGCGCTTAATCCATGCAATCTTTAGTTTTGCTACCTTAGCGCATCAAAAAGCCAACTATATTGGTCCGATAGCTATCGGGGTGGATTTTGGAATTTGGAATTTAAAACATTGGAATTTAACGAATGAAGGTTCAACTGTTCATACCTTGCTTTGTAGATCAGCTATACCCCGACACCGGCATGAATATGGTGAAAGTGCTGGAGAAACTGGGCTGCGAGGTGACCTACAATACCAAACAAACCTGCTGCGGCCAACCGGCATTTAATGCAGGCTACCGCGAGGAGGCGAAAGCTGTGGCTACTAAGTTTCTCAACGACTTCGACAGCAGCAACTATATAGTAAGCCCGAGCGGCTCATGCACGGGCTATGTGCGTAACTACTACGATACCATTTTCGACAACAGCAGCGGGCACAACCAGTGCAACCAGTTGCGGGAAAATATGTTTGAGTTCACAGAGTTCCTGACCAAAATACTGAAGGTGGACAATGTAGGCGCGGTGCTGAATGGCAAGGCCACCTACCACGATGCCTGCGGCGCTCTGCGGGAATGCAACATCAAGAGCGCACCACGCCAACTACTGAACAAAGTGAGCGGACTGGAGCTGATAGAAATGAAGGAGTGTGAGACCTGCTGCGGCTTTGGGGGCACCTTTGCCATCAAGTACGAACCTATATCTATGGGTATGGCGCAAACCAAGGTAAAGAGTGCACTGGAAACCGGCGCGCAATACATCATCACCACCGATGTGTCGTGCATGATGCATATGCAGGGTTACATTAATGAGAACAACCTGCCCATACAGACCATGCACATAGCGGATGTACTGGCGAGCGGATGGTAAGGTTGAAGTGAAGTGGTTACAGTTGAATTTCTAAACCTGTTCTTTTGATCTCGTCTAATAACATTCCTTTACCAGCATAATCTTTCGTTGGGTAGGTATGAATATCAAGATCAGGAAAACGGATATTAGCCTTGGCGATCTGGTCCAGGTTTAGCAGAAGATTATCTGTAAAGGTTCCCGAAAAAAGTGCAAGATCAATGTCCGAATTTTCATTCGGGTTGCCGGTCAATACAGAGCCAAACAAGATAGCCTTGTCTATCTGGATAGGCAAAGATTTACATGCAAGCAGGAAATCGTGCGTGTATTTTATGGCATCTTCTCTCTTAAGCATTTCTCTATTGATGATATTTTAGTAAAGTATTCTTCAGTAAGTTGTTTATCCGTTATCTTATATAGTTTGTCTACATCCTCAGGATACCTGCTTTCTATCTGGTAAAGATTAAGTTTTATCAGAAATGCCTGATCTTCCTCTGAATGCCAGGTTAGCCTCCTTTATTATTTTAAGCAGGTTATGCGTTTTAGGAGGTACGTTTTCTAAATTGTTAGCTACCCAAAGCGCTTTCGCAATTTTCTCAAGATATAAATGCCCGAAAAACAGCGCCTGAACATATCGCTTACCCTCTTCCAGATATTTCATCATATCCAGATCTTTCTCAGCAATTTTCAACCAATAATCAATATGCTCCCTTTTATCCATATAACTGATTACAAAAATAGCACATAATGTGGTAATTTATACTTTAACCACAACTCATTTCTTATTCCGCCAGTTAGTGTATTTTTGAAGCCAATAACAACATTTGACTCAATAAAATGGCTGATTTACATAATCAATATAACGAAGACAGTATCAAATCACTCGACTGGCGGGAACACATCAGGCTGAGGCCGGGTATGTATATAGGCAAGCTGGGCGATGGCAGCAGTGTGGACGACGGCATCTATGTGCTGGTGAAGGAGGTGATGGATAACTGTATAGATGAGTTTGCGATGGGCCAGGGCAAGCGCATAGAACTGACCATTGCCGATGGTGGCGTAACCATACGCGACTATGGCCGTGGCATACCATTGGGCAAGGTAGTGGATGTAGTGAGCAAGATCAACACAGGCGCTAAATATGACAGCAAAGCCTTCCAAAAGTCTGTGGGGCTGAATGGTGTAGGTACAAAGGCGGTAAATGCACTGAGTAAGTACTTTAAGGTGTCGTCCTTTAGGGAAGGGCGTATGAAGGTGGCTGAGTTTGAAAGAGGCATACTGCTCAAAGAACATAAAGAGGCCAATACAACAGAGACCAATGGCACACTGGTAGAATTCAGACCGGATGAAACGGTGTTCAAGCACTACCACTTCCTCCATGAGTACCTGGAGAACCAGGTTTGGAACTACTGCTTCCTGAATGCGGGGCTGCTGATACACTTCAATGGCCGCAACTTCGTATCGAAGAACGGCTTGCTGGACCTGCTGACGCGGAAGACCAATCCTGAAACGCTACGCTACCCTATTATTCACCTTAAGGGTGATGACATAGAAGTGGCGCTTACGCATACCGGCGATTATGGCGAGGACATCTACTCATTTGTGAACGGGCAGCACACCACACAGGGTGGCACACACCAGGGCGCCTTCCGCGAGGCATTTGTAAAGACCATACGCGACTTTTATAAGAAAGATTATGATGCATCTGATGTGCGGCAGAGCATATGCGCTGCTATATCAGTTAGGGTGCAGGAGCCGGTATTTGAATCACAGACCAAGACCAAGCTGGGCTCGCAATATGTATCAGAAGGCGGACCATCTATGAAAGCATTTATAGCCGACTTCCTGAATAAGGAGCTGGACAACTTCCTGCACAAGAACCCGGTCATTGCAGATTCGCTAAAGAAACGCATAGAGCAAAGCGAGCGGGAACGCAAAGAACTGTCGGGCATACGCAAGCTGGCCAATGAGCGTGCCAAGAAGGCCAACCTGCACAACAAGAAACTACGCGACTGCCGCATACACCTCAACGACGAAGCGCCTAACAAAGGCCGCGACGAGTATAACCAGAAACAACTGGAATCGACCATCTTCATTACCGAAGGAGACTCGGCGAGTGGGTCTATTACCAAGAGCCGCGATGTGGGCACACAGGCGGTGTTCAGTCTGAGGGGTAAGCCGCTGAACTGTTATGGGCTCACCAAGAAGGTGGTGTATGAGAATGAAGAATTCAACCTGCTGCAACATGCATTGAATATAGAAGAAGGCCTGGAAGGGCTGCGCTACAATAACATCGTGATAGCTACAGATGCCGACGTGGATGGCATGCACATACGGTTGCTCATCATGACCTTCTTCCTGCAGTTCTTCCCCGACCTTGTACGTGGAAACCACCTCCATATATTGCAGACACCCCTCTTCCGTGTGCGCAACAAGCAGAAGACCATTTATTGCTACAGCGATGAAGAGCGCCAGCGGGCCATTACCGAGATAGGCGCTAAAGCCGAAATCACCCGATTTAAAGGATTGGGTGAGATCAGCCCCGAGGAGTTTGCCCGCTTTATAGGTGACGATATCCGCAAAGACCCTGTACTGATATCACAGGACGCGCAGATACAGAAGTTACTTGAATATTACATGGGTAAGAATACCCCGCAACGGCAGGTATTCATTATTGATAACCTGCGCGTGGAAAAAGACCTTGCTGAGGAGTTGGGGGTTGAGGTAGGGTGAGGATAGGTTACCGTTCGACAAGCTCACGATGACATTTATTGAAAAATAGAGGTTAATAGATTGTTGATGAAAGCGTTGTTGATCATAGATATGCAGTTGGGGAGTTTCAGGCCTTACAGCCTGCGCCACGATACTATGGGTGTGATCGGGCGTATCAATGAACTGTCGCAACGCTTCAGGGATAATGGAGACCTGGTGATCTTTATACAGCATGATGGCAGTAAGGAAAATGCTTTTGTGCCCGGCACACCAGACTGGGCAATATTGCCTGAGCTGATCCGCCAACCCGCAGATACAACTATTACGAAGACAGCGAATGATGCGTTTTACAGAACTGTGCTGCACGATACTCTTCAACAGCATAACGTCACTGAACTATACATTACCGGCTGCGCGACAGATTTTTGTGTGGACTCTACTATCAAATCGGCATTGAGCAAAGACTACAACATCACCGTAGTAGCCAATGGACATACTACAGCTAACAGGCCGCAAATAACAGCCGAACAAGTGATCAATCACTACAACTGGCTGTGGGATGATATGACGGCTACTAAGTATAAAATCATCGTGCAGGATACGTCTGACATTCTTAAAACATAGTGTATTTCTAAATTCCCTAACTTTATAGCATGGAAGTAAATGAAGCAGCAGTAGATTACGGCAAGCGCAACTTTACTATAGAAGAGTACCTCGAAATGGAAAACGTTTCTACGGAGAAGCATGAGTATTACCAGGGAGAGATTTTTGCTATGTCGGGAGGGAAGAGCCAACACAATATCATTAGCAAAAACCTGATGATCGCCCTTGGCACAAAATTAAAAGGAAAACCTTGTCAGCCATATGGCAGCGATGCCCGAATCCATATTGAGAAGAACACACTTTTCACTTACCCCAACCTATCGGTGATATGTGGTGATATGAAATCACTGAATAATGATGATCATAATTTCCTTAATCCCACTATCATTTTTGAGGTTCTCTCCCGCTCCACCAGGAATTATGACCGGACGACGAAATTCAAACTGTACAGGGATATTCCCACACTGAAGGAGTATGTAATGGTAGAAACCGAGAGTATAGGTATTGAAGCCTGGCAACTGAACAATAAAGGACAGTGGGAACTCAGGGAATATCAATCGCTTGGTGATGTGCTTTTGCTGCCGTCTGTACAGGTATCAATAGAAGTAAAGGATATCTACGAAGGTACCATAGCTGCGAAGTAACCTAAGCAGGCAGCTTCTCCCAAAAGTGAAGTTCCCCACCCTTGCAATCAGCTGTAGCAGGTTCTGAGCGCACATTAAGCACTGTGCTGCATTTTTTGCACAAGTACCTTGTTTTGCCATATTCCGCCAGTTCGAACCAATGGTGATCGGGAGCATTGAAACAGCCTTCGCTATTGGGGGCAGACTCCCGCCTTACCGTCACCCAGCAGTGCTTGCACTGGTACCAGAATTTGGGTTGGTAAGCAGTTTCCTTTTCGTATTCAGCAGCTTTCTTTCGTCTGTCGGTCATTTCTGAGCGATAGTGCAGCACCCTCTTAATAACGATCAGGAATACGATAACACCACCGATGAACATCATCAGCTTTTTATCATTCTCGCTTAATTCCTTTTTCCCAGCGGGTGGCACAGCAGTTGATTCCGTAGCATTTTCGGAAGGCGGGGGCTCATCAAAGTATTCGCTGGTCACGTAGCCGGTCTTGCCTTTGTAAGTGACCTTTCCCCAGGTATCATCAATAGGCTCTACGTCTATTATGGTTCCTTTCTTGAGTTTACCGAGCAATGCCGACTTTGAGTCTTTTTCTGCCCTTACTTTTACATCCTCGATTGCCACAAATGACTTGGCGTACACCCCATGTACAGCCAATATGCAGGCCAGCAATAAAACAATTTTCAGGTGTATATTTTTGATCATCGCCTATTGTTAATTGAGCAGATAGATAAAAATACGAATCAATTTGATTATTTTATCATCATAACGCACAAAATACGGTTGCCTTAAAAAAGTTTACCGAAATTTACGGGATGGAAGCACCACAACCCAATAACCCGCTGCATGGCAAAACCCTGGAAACTATACTGAATGAGCTGGTGACCAAGCTCGGCTGGGAATACATGAACGAACGGGTGCGGATCAATTGCTTTTATGAGAACCCCAGCATCAGTTCCAGCCTCAAATTTCTGCGTAAGACCCCATGGGCCCGCAAAAAGGTAGAGGACCTGTACCTGGATAGCTTTTCGTGATACTACATTTTGGGCATATCACACTCACGTGTGCCTACCATTACCACCTTCTGGTCCAGTACCCTGCCATTCTCGTCGTGCGCCCTTACGGCATAGGTGCCATCGGGGTCGCGGTTGCTGTCGAATTCAACCTGCACCGTAGAACCGCGACTGTCGATGATCCTGTCAGCCTCAATGGTTTTGTATATCTCGCCATTCTGTTTGTACACGATCACATATACATTCCTGCTGGCGCCATTATCCCAATGGATGGTGGCATATACTTTAGAATGGCCGGATGCACACATCAGCTCACCCGCACGGTCCTGTATCTTATACTCGGTATAAAATTCAGGCATTGTCATCTTCTTCATAGATGCGATATACCCCACCAGGTCTGGATAATGTGGATGGTAACGATGATTGCTCACCCCATGTTGCCCGTAGTGTTCCATAATAAAAAATGATTGTTCGGTGTAGCAAAAGCTATGGAAGTAACTATAGTTGCGTAGAAAATTCCAACATTTGGCCATCATCCTACAAAACAAACTATATCTATTTTATAAAACCACCCATAAATAAAAGGTGTTGGAGCATATTACTTTCTTTGTGACCTTTGTGCCGTTAAAGAAAAAAGCTGTTATCAGGAAATGAGTAAACTCCCCGCCTGCCAAGGAGGGGACAGGCTATAAAAAGAGCTAATCCTTTTTACAGACAGGGGTGGTGGCACTCACGTAAAGCAATTTCAGGATTACCAATGTCCCACACTCTTCAAATGGGACATTGAATGGGACATTCGGAAAATTAAATATGTCCGAAACCCTTGCCAGCACTCACTTATAGATAAAACCGCCATCGGATTTATCCACATAAAAAAGTTTTCAGCGCATGGGACATTTACCCTTAACGTATCACGGTTCGACGAGGCTCACCCTGACACTACCAATGACTAAACCCACCTGCTGACTGGCAGACAAAATATCTCCCTCTCCAATCGGAGAGGGCCGGGGTGAGGCCAACTCACGTAAAGCAAGATTAGGATTACCCAATTGGGATTTAACCCAAAAATGGGACATTCAATGAGACATCTTAAAAATAAAATACGTCCAAAACCCTTATCAATACTCACTTACATGAAAAACAACAATAAGAGTTATCCACAAAAAATATTTTTCGGCGTATGGGGCATTCGTGAGTGTAGATACCTCGTGCCTCGGCAAGAAAAGAAAGGATGAGAAGGTGGGGAAAAAGTGAGCAACTTATACTGACATTTTACTCACAAAACGTTGATTATCAATGTAAATGTGAGCAACAAAAGTGAGCAGCTATACAGTATTCTACAACCAGCTAATCATCAAATAAGCTAATCAGCTAATAAAACAATTAGCTAATCAAAAAATCCCGTATCTTTGCACTCCCAAAAAAGAACCAACTAACCACCGGGCCGTGGGTTTGGGCATGAGTCCGTACAAAATGAATACCAAATTGGAAGATCAAGTAATCAACCAGGAAGAAAATGCAACTCCGCAGGAAGAGGCTGCAAATGTAACTGCAACAGCAGAAACAGCTCCTGAAGCAAACGAAGCACCTGCAACTATGTCGCGCGCGGCGCGCCATTATTACAACGCACCATCAGAAACATCTCATGATGATTTTGACTGGAGCGTAGACAAACGCAATGTTGCCTCTTACAAAGAAGACGACCGTGTAAAGTTCGATTCTCTGTATGGCAGCACTTTCAAGTCTATCGCTGAATCAGAACTGCTGCAAGGCATACTGGTAGGCATGACGAAGACTGATGCGATCATCAACATCGGTTTCAAATCCGATGGCCTTGTTTCCCTCAACGAATTCCGTGACCTTCACGATCTGAAGATCGGTGACGAGATCGAAGTAATGGTGGTGGAAAAAGAAGACAAACATGGCCACCTGCACCTGAGCCGCAAACTGGCGCGCGCAGCACGTGCATGGCAGCAGATCGTGGACTTCTACAAAACAGGCGAAGTGGTTACAGGTACAATTACATCTAAGACCAAGGGCGGTCTTATCGTGGATGTATATGGCCTCGAAACCTTCCTCCCGGGTTCACAAATTGACGTTAAGCCCGTTACCGATTACGATCAGTACGTGGGTAAGACCATGGACTTTAAAGTGGTTAAGATCAACGAAACTATCCGCAACGCAGTGGTATCGCACAAGGCGCTTATCGAAAGCGATATCGAGCAGCAGCGTAGTGTTATCATCGGCCAGCTCGAAAAAGGACAGGTACTGGAAGGTACTGTTAAGAACGTTACCGACTTCGGCGCGTTCATCGACCTTGGTGGTGTTGACGGATTGCTGTATATCACAGACATTAGCTGGGGCCGCGTAACGCACCCGAGCGAAGTGCTGCATAACGGCCAGAAACTCAACGTCGTGGTCCTTGACTTCGATGATGAGAAGAAACGTATCAGCCTGGGCCTGAAACAACTGACCCCACACCCATGGGACAACCTGCCTGCGGAAATAGCAGAAGGCGCTCATGTAAAGGGCAAAGTAGTGAACATCGAAGACTACGGTGCATTCCTCGAAATATTCCCCGGCGTAGAAGGCCTGGTACACGTATCAGAGATCACCTGGTCGTCACAGCCGATCAACGCCAAGGAGTTCTTCAAACTCGGCGAAGAGCATGAAGCTGTGGTAGTAACCCTTGATAAAGACGAGCGCAAAATGAGCCTGTCTATCAAGCAGATGACAGAAGACCCATGGGATGCTATCGAAAACAAATTCCCTGTTGACTCCCGTCATTCAGGTACTGTTAAGAACATCACTCCATACGGCGTATTTGTAGAACTGGAAACAGGCATAGGCGGCATGATACACATCAGCGACCTGAGCTGGATCAAGCGCTACAACCACCCAAGTGAGTTTGTAAAGGTAGGCGACAAGATAGATGTAGTGATCCTGTCTATAGACAAGGAAAACCGCAAGCTTGCCCTCGGCCACAAACAACTGGAAGAAGATCCATGGAACACGTTTGAAACAGTATTCCCGATCGGCTCTATACATGAAGGCAGCGTAACCCGTAAGGACGACAAGGGCGCAACTGTACAGTTGCAGTACGGCCTGGAAGCTTACGCACCTGCACGCCACCTCCGCAAGGAAGATGGTACAATGGTAGAAGCTGAAGAAATACTGCCATTCACGATCATCGAATTCGATCGCAATGACAAGCGTATCATGGTATCGCATACGAAAGTATGGGAACTGGTGAAAACCGAAGAGAAAGAAGCCATGAGAAAAGAGGCTACTGCCGATTCAGAAAAGACCAAGAAAGCAGTGAAGAACATACAGAGCAAAGTAGAGAAGCCAACACTTGGCGACCTGGGCGCACTGGCTGCTATCAAGGACAAGATGAAGAAAGCAGAAGATGACGCTGCTGAGTAATTAGCTGATGATATAAGGCGCCCGATTTTATCGGGCGCTTTTTTTGTGCGCTGCTTTTTACATTCAGGCCGGATAGCTAACGGGAATTCATACTTTTGATTGCTATGGAGTACAAAATAGACATGAACCGGTTTGGGGAAGTAAGGAAGCAGGTGATGGTAAAAACCATACCGCTGATGCTGCTTGCCGGGGCTACGGGGATCGGTATCAGCATGTTTGGGAACAAAGATGGCGGCAATACTGCTGCGGTGCTGCCCTTTGTGATACCGATGTCTATATTGGCATTGGGCTATGGGCTGTACCTGGGCATCAGCAGGCAAAAGGAGTTGATGGGCAGCTACAGGCTTACCATTAGCGGCAACATGATCACGAGAGTGCAAGGCAATACGCCAACGATCAGCATTTATTTCAGTGAGGTAAAACAAATACTCAAAGGCAAGAATGGCGGTATGGTGGTGGCGGGAAAACATCCCGGCGACGTGATCATTATTCCGGCGCAAATAGAGCATACTACAGAGCTGGAAACTGAATTGAACAGCATTATGCCGGTTGTTGCCGCACCACCGCTAAAATTGCTACAGAAGTATCCGCGGCTGCTTACCATTGTTGTGCTTGGCCTGATGATCTGTGTGTTTACAGCCACCAATAAAATAGTAGTAGCGGTTAGCGGCATTATGTTTGTAGCATTCTTTGCATGGGCGTTCATGGTCATCAAAAAAAATAAGAACATAGATGGCCAAACGAAAAAGAAATTATGGCTGGTATTGTTGCCTGTAGCGGCAGCGATCGCAAGGGTGATCGCAGTACTAGCAGGTTATCATTGATAAAAAACAACAATGATGAGCGTCCCCGAAAAAGACTAACTTTATGGCATCCTATCTGTCACTACACTCAATACCGAACTAACCCAATTTGCATATTAGCTGATTTTTCACATTTTCACATTTATACCATGGCCTGGGAAGAAAAAAATAATACACTTTACCGATCATTCACCTTCAGCGATTTCAGCGAGGCATTTTCATTTATGACGCACGTGGCGCTGATCGCAGAGAAACAGGATCACCACCCGACCTGGACGAACACCTGGAACAAGGTGGAGATATGGTTGAGCACACACAGCGCCGGCAACAAAGTGACTGATAAAGACAGGAAGCTGGCAGCAGATATAGACAAGGTGACCGGCAAATAAAACTGATATATTTTTATGGCAAACAAAGCAGCAGGAACATTTGAAGTAAAGATAGTACCGCAGGAAGACAGGGTGGTACCGATGCTATCGAGAATGACGATAGACAAAACTTTTCATGGCGACCTGGAAGGCACATCGCAGGGGCAAATGCTGGCAGCAAGTACGAGTATCCCGCACTCGGCTGGGTATGTGGCCATGGAAAGGGTGACAGGGTCGCTTCATGGCAAGCAGGGCAGCTTTGCGCTGCAGCATACGGCTACCATGAACAAAGGAGAACCTTCGTTAAACATCACTGTAGTGCCTGATTCAGGGACGGATGAACTGACAGGGCTTTCGGGCAAGCTGAACATCATCATGGCTGATGGTAAGCACTCTTATGAGTTTGAGTATCATCTGCCCGAATAAAATGAGAGCGAAGAAAGAGAGCAAAGAGCGATGTGGCTTTTGGCATTTACATACTCCATAAGAAAAGCCCCTTTGCAGGGGCTTTGTATTTTAGATCGAATGAGTATTCTTATTCTGCTGCGTGGTGCTTGTGCATTGTGCGTGGGAAGCGTACCGCAAGGCCGCCATTTACGAGACCCTTGTACCCTACCCCAACTTCCACAAAGCCTGCAAACTGCCTGCCAATACGCAAGCCCAATGGAGTGATCTGAAAACCACAAGCTTTTACGCCTGAGCCATCAGCTATGCCCTGCTGCAACTGGTAGTCATCAAATATGGCAATACCATAAGACAGTGCACCGTACAACCTGACACGTACATCGTCATTGCGTGTATCGAGATAGGTAGCGGTCACTTCGGGAGCGATGGTTACAAAGCTGCCCCAGTCGGCGAGGTTCTCAATGCCCATACCCAGGCCGAGCGTAACATCGCGGGTAAGGTAGTAGCGGTAAGTAAGTGTAGGCACGCCACCTGATGTGCCGTATGGAGAGCCGTTATATAAAGAGTAGATGCTGAAATAACCATAGCCGAGCGCTATCTCGCTTTTTCCTTTCTGCGCATGGCTTTTAGGGATAAAACAGATCATAGACAAGGCAACACAAAACGCGAAGATCTTTCTTTGCATGATAAAACCGTTTTTTAATGAGTGTGTTAGAGACTTATAAAGGCTTAAAGATATAGCAAACTTTGATTTCTCCAAAACCCAATACGGCAAAGAAAGCCTCAAAACAGGGTATGAGGCCGTAAAACACTCAAAAAACACAACTTAATTCCTTCAAACCGCTTAATTTTGCGCCCCTATGTACGAACCGATCAGTAATGAACAATTGATAGCCGTGGCCAATGAGCACGGCACACCGGTATATGTGTACCACGCGGAAAAAATTGCGCAGCAGTACCATAAGCTTACAGAGGCATTTAAGGGACACCCAACGAAGTTCTTTTACGCCTGCAAAGCCCTGACCAATGTCAATATACTGAAGTACATGAAGGGACTGGGTGCCTTGCTGGATTGTGTGAGCATTAACGAGGTGAAACTGGGCATGATGGCCGGTTTTGAACCCAATGAAATACTCTTCACACCGAATTGTGTGGAGCTGAGCGAGATACTGGAAGGTGTGGCGCTGGGTGTAAGGATCAATATAGATAACATATCCATACTGGAGCAGTTTGGCAATAAATATGGCAATACCTACCCGGTATGCATCCGCATCAACCCGCACATAGTGGCTGGCGGCAATTACAAAATATCTACCGGTCATATAGACAGCAAATTCGGTATCTCTATACACCAGCTGCGTCATATAGAACGCATAGTGAAGAAGACCAACCTGCACATACAGGGGCTGCACATGCATACCGGCAGCGAGATCAAGGACATTGATGTGTTCCTGCAAGGGCTGGACGTGATGTTTGGTGTGGCTGCACACTTCCCCGGTATCGACTTTATAGATCTGGGTAGCGGCTTTAAGGTGCCTTACAAAGAGGACGAGCACGAAACAGATGTAAAGACCCTAGGCAGCCGTGTTGCAGAGGCAGCCAAGGAATATGAAACAGAAACAGGCCGCCCACTGGAGATATGGTTTGAGCCGGGCAAGTATTTAGTGAGCGAATGTGGCTCTTTTGTAGTAAAAGCAAGCGTGATCAAGCACACAACTGCCACTGTGTTTGTGGGGGTCAATTCAGGCTTTAACCACCTGATACGGCCGATGTTTTACGACTCCTACCACCGCATCAGCAATATATCTAACCCCGAAGGGAACGAGCGCATATATACCGTAGTAGGCAACATCTGCGAAACAGACACCTTCGCCTGGGACCGGGTGCTGAATGAAGTACGTGAGGGCGACCTGCTGGTATTTCATAATGCCGGGGCCTATGGTTTTGAGATGAGCAGCAATTTCAACTCGCGCCTGAAACCTGCCGAAGTGATGATCAAGGATGGTAAAGCACAACTGATACGGAAAGCTGATCAATTTGAAGATCTGCTGAGAAACCAGGTGTTATAGCACTTTGTTTGCACAACAAACTAAATACTATACATTTACACTTATAAAACTCTTTTATGCGCAAATTGTACATTTTCATGCTCGGCGGGTTACTGTTTCTCGGAGCATGTACCAAACCTTCTAATAACACCACCAACAACACAACTGTGTTGCCTGCGGCAAACCCGGCATTTACGGTAGATGGCATTAATGATATCACCCTGGATCATACGCAAGGTTATATCACTACCACACTGCCACTGGTTATTGAATACCAGGATTCAGTGCAGCAAACGGTAACAGTATCGGTATCCGGTATACCTGCCACCGCAGGAGGTACGCAGAACGGGGTAATAGCTACCGGTGTGCCTACTTTTAATACCTCAATTGCGTTTACTTATAATCGCGACAGTCACATTATTCCGGTAGGCACCTACCCTATTACTGTAACCTGCACAGGTAGCCTGAGTGGAGCGAAGACGTTTAAGTTTAACTTTACAGTTTATTAATAGCGATCAATAATAGCAATAAAAAAAGTCGAACGATCAGTTCGACTTTTTTTATGTAGGGAGCAGCAACGCTACTTTACAACAGTATTCTTGCGCACCTTCAGATAGCCAAGTTTGATACCCAACACTATACCTGGTAATATATCGCCTACATTGCTTTTGTAAGGGACATTCACATTTTCAACACCGTTGTTGCTTTGTTCGTAGTAAATGGTCTTGTAACGCAACTTGACCGGGAATTGAAGGCCGGCAAAAAAGTCGGCACAGAAGGCCCCATTAATATGCTTAGCACCAATGACAAAATGTGGCACTATGGCGATGCACTTTTCGGATTGTATGCGGTAGCCCTGGTCCATTGTATTTTTGCCTGTATTCACCCTCAGGCTATCATACCAAAGATACTTAACGCCCAGCGAAGGTTCGCAGTAGTTGAGCCAATGCTTGCGGTGCCTGTGGCTGTATATATTCAGGCCTCCTTTTATCCCGGGCCCCTGGTATACACCTACGCTTATCTTGTCGCCATGTGACGTAGCCACACCAAATTGACTGCTATAATGTACCTGATAGCCAGCATCTGCCACCCAGCTATACAGGCGGGTACCATGAATAAAGAATTTCTCAAAACCTATTGTGGGTATCGATTCTATATCATTGACAAGGTTGGTATTGATATAGTAAACGTCAGGCACCTGCTTCTTTGAGGTAGTATCCTGCGCCTGCAACCTGCCGGCGAGCACTAAGAAAGAAAGTATAAGCAGAATGGGTTTCATATAGCTATTGATACAAATCTAAGCTAAGTTATGTTAAAAAAGCAAAAAACAGCCCTGCCTGCACTGCTCCTGATTTATTATCCTCATTCATTCTTTGTAACTTGCATTAGTTTTCAAAACATGTCTTTAGAAGGTAAAAAGATCATACTGGCCGTTACCGGCAGCATTGCGGCCTACAAAACGCCGCAACTGGTGCGCTCGTTGATAAAAGCAGGTGCTGATGTGAAGGTATTGATGACTAATGCTGCGGCTGATTTTGTAACACCGCTTGCGCTGGCAACTGTCTCCAAGCACCCTGTATTAGCCAATGTGAGTGACGGTGCCAACTGGAACAACCATGTGGCCCTTGGTTTGTGGGCAGATGCGATGATCGTAGCGCCTTGCAGCGCTAATACCCTGGGCAAACTAGCAAATGGATTGTGTGACAATATTGTTTGTGCAGTATACCTCTCTGCCCGCTGCCCTATATTTATAGCCCCGGCTATGGATGAGGATATGTGGATACATAAGTCGACACAATTGAACATCGGCAAGGTACAAGGCTATGGCAACCACATTATACCGGTAGCACATGGCGAGCTGGCCAGCGGACTGGTAGGTGAAGGAAGAATGGCCGAACCTGATGATATAGTGCAACATCTTTCTGCGTTTTTCTCAGAAGAGAAGCCATTGAAGGGAGTTAAAGCCCTTGTCACTGCGGGGCCTACGTATGAGCGTATAGATCCTGTGCGGTTCATCGGCAATTTCTCGACAGGCAAAATGGGTATTGCAATAGCCGAAGCACTGGCAGATAAGGGTGCGCTGGTAACACTGGTACTCGGGCCATCGCATGAACACACTTATCATGCAAACATTAATACCATAAAAGTAGAAAGCGCACAGGAAATGTATACTGCAAGTGTGGCTGAATTCAAGGATGCGCAGATAGCTGTGTTGGCCGCAGCTGTGGCCGATTACCGCCCGGAAGAACAGGCCAAAGAGAAAATAAAGAAAAAAGAACAGGACCTAAACCTCTTACTCTCCAAGACAACTGATATATTAGCCGCGTTAGGCAAAATAAAACAGCCATCGCAAACGTTAATAGGGTTTGCGCTGGAAACCAATAATGAGCTGGAGCATGCTACAGAAAAGCTGAAGAACAAGAACGCTGATATGATCGTGATGAACTCGCTGAAGGATGAAGGAGCAGGCTTCGGGTACGATACCAATAAAGTAACTTTTGTAACACCCGGCAATTCGGCTGCTTTGCCATTACAATCCAAAGCAAATGTTGCCATTGCCATTGTCAACCAAATCATAGCATTGAGACATGCAGAAAAGACTGCTTAGTATACTGGTATTCCTTGCATGCGGCATATATACCCAGGCACAGGAGTTCAACTGCAAAGTGACCATCCGGCACGATAAAATAACGGGTGTGGACGCGCAGGTGTTCACAGGCATGCAGAATGCCATTACCGACCTGGTAAATGCGCATAAATGGACGAATGATGAATTTGCTGTTCCTGAAAAAATTGACTGTAGCATCTACATCAACCTTACTGGCAATAATGTGAACGGAGATATAGATGGCTATAGTGCCACGCTGAGCATACAGGCCACCCGCCCGGTATACAATTCGGGATACACCACCAAACTCATAGACTATGTAGACAAAGATGTGGCCTTCCATTTTGCACAAAACGGCACCATACACTTTGACGACAACAATGTGTCCGGCACAGATCCGCTATCATCAAATCTATCGGCAATAGTGGCTTACTATGCCTACCTGATACTGGCGCTCGACTACGATAGTTTTGCCCCTGACGGCGGTACAGCCTTCCTGAAAAAGGCACAGAATATTGTGAACAATGCCCCCGACGGCAAGGGCATTAGCGGATGGAAGGCAGTGGAGAGTACCCATAACAGGTATTGGATCACAGATGAGTTGCTCAATACCCGTTTCGCGGATGTGCGCTCCTTCTGGTATACGATGCACCGCGAGGGGCTGGACAGCATGGCCGCAAAACCCAACGAATCGCGTACAAGGATACTGACCAACATAAAAAAGCTGTACAACGTAAGCAGAGAAAATCCCAGTTCTATCCTCATTCAATTTATATTCAACGCCAAAGGGGATGAATTCGTACACCTGTTGTCCGGTGCACCTAAGCAGGAACGGGCGCAGTACATAACCATGCTCACCAGCCTGGATGTACCCAACGCAGCTAAATACAATATGCTCAGATAGTTACAATCATTAGCAAATGTGCCAACGTAAAATAAACCGATCTCTTTTTTTAGCTGCTTTAATTGCAGTAACAATAACCACCTCCTGTAAGAATAACGGAGGTGGCGACCACCTGCCTCCCAAGGTGATGCAAAAAGTATTGCTGGACATCAGTATTGCAGAATCTTATAGCACGGTGGTAAAAGACAGCACACACAAACAAGGCGGCAAAAATATAGACTCGCTTACGGCTTTTTACAAAGACATTTTTGCACACCACCATATTACAGAAGAGCAATTCTCTGAAAGCCTTGACTGGTATAAAAGCAACCCGACAGAACTGGACTCCATGTATACTGCCCTACTGCCCATTGCTACCAAATGGCAATCGGCATTGCCTATAGCGGTGCCTAAAGGGGGACCTGCGATCAATGTGAGGCCATAGTGCTGAAATTCCAAAAAACAAATTCCAAATCCCTGCCCGATAGCTACATGAATCAAACGCAATAGCGCTGAAATTCCAAAAAACAAATTCCAAATCCCCGCCCGATAGTTACATGAATCAAACGCAATAGTGCTGAAATTTCAAAAAACAAATTCCAAATCCCTGCCCGATAGCTACATGAATCAAACTATCAACTTAATTTCAGCAATGCGGCGCTGATCCTTTCCATGGCCTCCATAAGATTGGTCATAGAGGTAGCGAATGATAAGCGGATACAATTGCTGTCGCCAAATGCACTGCCACATACGGTGGCTACATGCGCTTCATTAAGCAGGTACATACTCATATCCACGTCATTATTGATGATGTATTCGCCGTAGCTTTTACCAAAGAAAGAACTAATGTCGGGGAAGGCATAGAATGCGCCTTCAGGGTTATTGCACTTTACGCCGGGCATTTTTTGAAGCGCGGGTATCACATAGTCGCGGCGCTGCTTAAAGGCTTCTACCATTTTGTATGTAGGTGCGAGATCACTCAACAAGGCAGTTACAGAGGCCTTCTGAGTGATGGAATTAGCGCCCGATGTGCTTTGCCCCTGTAGTTTTTCGCATGCTTGTATGATCTCCCTTGGCCCTGCTATGTAGCCAAGACGCCAGCCGGTCATGGCAAATCCTTTGGACATACCGTTGACGATCACCACCCTATCCTTTATCTCATCGAATTGGGCTATGCTTTCGTGGCGGCCTGTGAAATTGATGTACTCGTATATCTCATCACTGATGATAAGTACTTGCGGATGCCGCTTAAACACGTCGGCCAATCCTGCCAGCTCTTCTTTAGAATAGAAGCTACCGGTGGGGTTGCAGGGCGATGAATATATAAAGAGCTTGGTATGCGCAGTAATACTTGCTTCCAGTTGTGCCGGTGTCAGCTTAAAATCTG
This sequence comes from uncultured Bacteroidota bacterium, assembly GCA_903877645.1. GTDB lineage: Bacteria > Bacteroidota > Bacteroidia > Chitinophagales > Chitinophagaceae > Nemorincola. The sequence goes on from CAIRES010000085.1 coordinate 32,629, forward strand.
CTTCGATGCCACAGTTGATATACTTTACTATGCCGCCGGCCATCTGCACCTGAGATGCATACGTAACCCAGAACGGCGTAGGTATCAATACCTCATCTCCCGGATCTACGATACTGAATATGGCATTGTATAAAGACTGTTTTGCGCCGGTAGATACCATCACCTGGTTGGTGGCATAGTCGAGGTTGTTATCCCTTTTCAGTTTGATGGTGATTGCCTCCAGGAGGTCAGGAAAGCCAGCAACAGGCGGATACTTGGTGAACCCATCGTTCATGGCCTTGAGGGCGGCATTACAGATATGTTCGGGGGTTTTGAAATCAGGCTCGCCGAGGCTAAGGTCAACAATATTTATTCCTTTGGCTTTTAACTCGCGGCTCAGTTTAGCCATTTTTATTGTCTGGGGCTCATTAACTGTATTCAATCTCTGTGCTAATTGCATTCTCTTTATAAGGTATTGGCTTATACAAATATACTCATTTCGTTTGTTTGTTGATATGTTGATTGGTTGAAAAGTTGAGGTTGCAGGAATTACCGCTATTCCCAATAGTTTTTCATCAGGTCAGCCACCCATTCGGGCTGATGAATGGCTCCTTTAGGCAAAAACTCATTAAAAACAGGTTTTATATCCAATATGGGTGTGCCGTCAATGGCATCCAGGCCTTTTACGGTAATGCTGCGGCCATTGTGGGCCAGCAACTGCACGGTACAAAGCCCAAGCTTATTCGGCCTGTCTTTCTTGCGCTGGCAAAAGATACCCATAAGTGGATAAGCAGGATTGCCCCTTGGCCTGCCCGAATAGACGATGGTATCATCCGGTACTTTATCAAAATAGAATATGATCTCGAGGTGAGAGAATAGCTCTATGCCTGCAAATGCTTCTGTAGGTATATGCTCAGCCAGGGTAATTTCGGTAATGACATTACCCCACAGATCGTCAGTGACCTCTTTGCGGTAGTTGGTTGTGGTTGCTATTGGTTGTAGTGTGATGTTCATTGTAAGAAGTGTTTTATTCTTTTGCGGTGTACTGGTATTTAATAATACTGGTTTCCATTTCACCAATTAATTCCGACACTTGATTCAGCCGTGTATTTCTATGATCAAAGCTGCACTTCAAATAGTAGGTATGCCCGAACGCCGCATTGATATCTATCGCACCGCTCTTGCGGGTTGCAATATGAGCGACCCCTTCTTTTTTTAGCTTATATACATATTGCCTACCCGGCTTTATCTTCACTTCGCTCCTGTCGCCAAACGTGATCAAGGCTGCACGCCTGGGGTGCGCAGGCACATATACAATCACATATGCGCAAGGTTCGTCCTTATATTTCGCATTGCGGTGTGCTGCTAATTTCGCCGCCAGTGCATTCAGGCTATCCACATGGTAAGCAATTCCGGTTATTTCCCGGATACGACTGTGGCCTTCCTGTATCATCTGTTTCAAATGAAATACATTTCCGCCAAGCATCTTTGTTTTGCTGCATATTGTATCTATTTCTTTGTTTGTTGTTGCAGTATCAAATATTTTTGCACGTCCACTTTTTACACTCCCCAACCGCCTCCACGTATCTGATACAGGTTCATCATACGGTAGTATAATAACATCTCCTGTAAATTTTTTAGGCGTTTTACCTGTATTGAAATGATAAGCGATACCGCCATTAATAATGCCTTTGTACCCTATGCCCAATTCCAGATTTCCCCAAATATTGCCGCCAAGGTTGAATCGCACACCCATAGGTGAATAATAAGCCGTAAACTTACCTGCATTATTAGGGATGCTGGCCTCAGTAGTGGGCAAGGCATAGGGATAGTTGACCAAACCATTGCTCCCCTTATATAAAGTCGGCTCGTACATATCCGTTTCCTTTTTTATCATTAACCCCATGCCAAGA
>CAIRES010000086.1 GCA_903877645.1 uncultured Bacteroidota bacterium
CGGTTGATTTGCGAAGTAACGCTGTCAGTTCTTCTTCGGTCTCTTTGACCGTAACTGTTAGTAAGATTGCCATACTTAACCACAGCAAAAATCATGCCGAATTATTTAGTCTAATTGGTATTATTTGACAGTTGCATGTTCTTCTTTGTTTCTTATGCGAACTTATGTCATTTTTTCTTTCTTTTCTTTGATGCTTTGGCAATACTGTTATAATCGAGGGCAAGGCCTATCCAGTAATCAAATTCCTTTTTTGTTTTGAGCCCTGTCTCGTCTATCTGTATATAGCCGCTCATAGGGCGTTTGGTAAAATCCATTGTTCTGCATCCTCGCTTTTCTATAGCCTGGTCGTGAAGGGAGGGTCTATCCTGCACATCAGGTCGTCTTTAATAATGCCGACGCACATTTTATCGTTATACATAAAGGTAAGGCCGCCCATCATTTCCTTTTCTTCTACATTATCTAATGTAGCAAATCGCTCCCTGATCCGGTTGGCCAGTTTTTCATTGTAGGGCATAGAAATCTGATTATCTATTAATAATGATCTTTTGGGTTGTCATCTGCTGTTCGTTAGCTAAAAATACAAAGTATATTCCGCTGGCCCAATGTTCGACAGGAATGGTTGTGGACTGTTCAAAGCTACTTTCGTAGATCACCCGTCCTAGCTCATCAACAATTTTGATGATCGTTTTTTCCGGCGATGTCGTGTTTACAATATGTACCGCTTGTTGCGCCGGATTTGGGAAGATCGAAAACCCTGAATTTTTAATGACATTACTTGTGCCGCTGGCCTCGGATGTGACAACGAACTGACCCATCATTCCATCATCTTCATGCATCAGTATGTGGCAGTGGTACATGTAAGGTATGGTGGTGTCGGCAAAGTCTTCAAACTTGGCTATAACGCGTACTGTTTCCATTGATTGTACAAGTACCACATCTTTTCTGCCGCATTCAACAGGCGATGGAGGTAGGCCGTTTCTGTCCAGTATATAAAAATGGACATCGTGTATATGAAACGGATGCGCTACCATAGTGCTGTCCATCAGTGTCCATATCTCGGTATTATTGAGCGGTATGCGGTAGTCTATCCGCATCATGTCAAACAGGTTGTGGTTGAAATAGAAAGGCCCGTCCATCACCATCATACTATCTGCCGTCATATTGATGAAGCGTGTGGCATTGGCATTTGCTTCGAGATAGGGTGTGTCCGGCACTAAGGTTGTGGGTATGGCGGTTACAGGTGAAGTTGTTTGCGGGCCAACGTTGATCTGCAACACATTAAAGTCTATCCCGTTCAGCGGGCTGTTCATTGGCGGGCTCCACGAGGGCATAGGCATGGTAGGCCCGCCCTGTATGCCCATAGGTAGCTCAGATGCGTAGCTTTTAAGCTGAATGATCTGCCCGTTCATACCGGTAAGGTCTATGAGTAGCTCTGCTCTTTCGCCAGGGGAAAGGCGGATGCGGGTTGCCGCAACCGGTGACTGCAACAGCCCGTTATCATTAGCTATTACACTGAATGACCTGTTTGCTGTGAATCCAAAATTAAATGTTCGTTCACCTGATGCGTTCAATAAGCGCATCCGTACTATCTGTGCGGGCGCGTGTACATACGGCGAATCGGTTCCATTGACTAATACTATGCTATCCACCATACCCGTAGGCATGAATTGATTGAATGTATTAAATTCTACAGATTGAATGATCAGCGGAATGTCGTCAATGCTATAGGTGCGGGGAAGGGTAAGAGCTGCTTCTGCCTCATCGCGAATGATGATCATGCCTGCATCTCCTTTGATGGCCTGCTCCGCAGTTTTCATCATCATGTGCGGATGGTACCAGTAGGTGGCCGCATTGTTGCGTACCACAAACTGAGGGTTCCAGCTCATGCCGTCCATGATCATACTGAATGGTCCTCCGTCATTGGCAGGCGCTACATGAAGCCCATGCCAGTGCATGGTTGTTGTGTCTCCGATATTGTTGTTTACGGTAATGCTGATACTGTCACCTTTACGAAAAATAAGAGTAGGAGCAAGGTACTTATGGCTATTGACTCCCAGCGTCTGTGTGATTTTTCCGGGAAAGAATTGTAGACTGTCGCGATGTACCGTCAGGTTGAATGTAGTGCCCGACAAGGTATCGGGTATATACAATAAGTGCTGCCCGGCTACAGTATTAATGTAAAAAGCGAATACTAAAGCCAGTACCTGTTTCATCCTCTGTTTAAGTTTCTGTTATTACTCGATCACTAATTTCACTACTGAGCTGGTGGCTCCATTGATACGAACGCTATATACCCCTTTTGCCCAATTGGCAACATTCAATGGCCATGTATTCTGCCCGGTATGAACTGCTGATGTGAAGGTATTCACTGTTCTTCCGCCCATATCGGTGATCACCACATCTGCCATTCCTGCCAAAGCGCTGTTGCAGGAAATATTTGCAGTGCCGGTTGCCGGATTAGGATAAACTGATGATGCCTGGGTCGCAGAAGCGTTTGAGATCAAAGTAGGGGCTGCGGTCGTAAAAGCAAGATTGTCTACATTGAGGTAACTATTAGCAACAGGTGTAGCGCCACTTGAAGATAAAAAGATCATTGCCGAATCAGGGGTTTCGGCAGTGGAGTAGGAGAGCGGTATGGCGAAACGCTCCCATATCATGATCATGCCTGGCAGTGTATAATAACTGAATGATACTGTATCACGCATGGCCGTAGCGCTATTCCATTTGCTGAGTAATACAGCAATGAATCCCCTGTCGCTGCCAAATGCCATAAACTCCCAATCGCCTGTAAGGCTGTCGGGGCGGGATGAGTAGGGGAATCCGTATACCGGTGTGTAGGTGGCCATATCCAGCTTTCCACTCACCGCTACACCAGGCGCTACACCCATTCCCGTCACCGCTTTGGATGTAAGGGCCATAAAACTGGCACTTCCACTGGTTCCCGGGTATCCTTTTTCGCAGGTATACGTGCCAGCCGAAGCTGTGAGTGAAGTAAGGTTATCCCAGCCTGTCGGCGTTATATGTGTGCCCACGCTGTCCCACAACTCAAAACCGCTATTGGGGATCTGTGCAAATACTGTGCTGCTGATAATAACTGCCGATAAAAGGGTAAAGATTTTTTTCATGATTTTTTATGTCTGAACTATTTATAAATCAATAAAGTATCATTGCAAATATAATGTTATTTGCCTTTTAGTAAGTAAATATCTTAGGCATTTCCTATTGACTTCACACACGTTTCAGCCAGCCGGTCACACTCATGCGTTGGCGGTGGGCCACGGCAACTTCATGTTCCAGTACATCACTCTGAAAAAACACTGCCTTTTGGTTGTTGGGCGATATGCTTTGTATATTATCCGCATTGTGTATGATCAGTTGGCCGCCATCCCGCTCCAGCCAGTCAGTATTCAGGTAGCTGATCATAGAGAATTTACGATTGTCGTCATTCTTAAAGCGGTCCTTATGTCTGCTGTAGAAGGATCCTTCTTCGTAAAGCGCATAATGAAATTCACAGGCATTGAGTCCTGTATAGCAGGTGCGGTTCAGGTGCTCCATAAAGTGGGTGATCTGCTCCATGAATTCCAGCTCGGCGTCGTTGGTGGTATCGCCCTCTATCCAGCAGGTGCTGTCGCCGCGTATCTTTTTGTTATTGGTTTTAGTGGTTGCATTGCCTATACCCGCTTGTATCATCAATCCGCCGCTATTGAGTGTGTGCAGGTTTTGCTGCAAAGCAGCGGCCAATGAAAGACTTAAAAATGTTTCAGAGATACCGATATTGCCCGTAATAAACCCTTCTATCAGCTCCTCAAATTTTGCCAGCATCTACTTTATTCGGGCAGTAAGGTAGGCTTTAATTATAAACTGCTGCGATATTTGTTGTACTCATCCTTAATAATAACGCGCTATCAAAAAATGCTACATTATTAAGATCTAATTTCATGCTCGCTTTGGAAATTCCCCCTTGTAGCATAGCCGATGTGCGTTGGCGAAGGGGGGGTAGGGGGATGTTTATTTAATAATACTGATAGCGTTCTTTATTATAAATAAAACACCCTCTGAATACTCAAAGGGCGTTTCAGTAATTGCTTCAAAATATCATCAATGCATCACCACTACCTTCTGCGATAATATCCGCTGTGTGGTGGCCATCTGTAGCACATAAGTGCCGGCTGGTAGTCCTTCTACCGAATAGGTGAAGGCCGAATAACCACTGTTCACCTTGCCGTCTTTCATAAATTGCTTCACCGTGCGGCCCTCCATATCAGTAAGTGTTATGCTGCATACATCGGCCTCATCAAGGTGGCATTTTACGATCAGGTCTTTTACTGTAGGGTTAGGGCATACATCCAATAGTTGCTGCCCGTGGTAGTAGTCGGCAAACTGTGCAGGGGTGCTTAACACTACCGCACTGTCCACTATGATGTTTTCGTCTCCTGCCTGGTATGCGGCATAAGCAAAGAAAGTGATCATCATTTCATTAGTTGTGTTCTCTCCTGCGCTCACATCTTGCGGCGGGCTGTGCGGGTTTTCTGGATTGCTCGATGTGTTGTCATAAAATGCCTCTGAGCGCAGGCTGGTGCCGGTTGGTATCTTCTTCAGTTTTGGGAGCATATAGAAACCCTGCCAGTGGAAATCCCATTTATTGATGCGGATGAATTTATCAGTATCGCCGGCAGGGTGTATGCCATACGTTTTGATGCTCTGTCCTAAAAGATGCATGTGTGGGAATACACCCAGCAGTGTAAGGTCGGGCAGCGTAAATATCGACGGAAGTTCTTCTGTGAATTTACGGGTGGTGTTTGCTGCTACAAAAAGTGGGCTGTCTATTATAGGTGCTGTATGATACAGTATAGGGTTGATGTATACGTCCCTTATGCCGGTTGTTGTTGGTGCAAAGTAAAAGTGTACTTCCGTGCTGTCTTGCATACCGGCTGTGCCGGCAGGGTAGTGTACCTGTACTACCACATCAGAGTGCTTGGGTAATCGCAAGCCAAAGGGGCTGGGGTAGCTCATCGGCTCACTGCCGGGTACCCATACACCCAGCATTATGGCGCTATTGGTGCCTACACCACCGAAGTCAGGGTAGCCTGCTGGGTCAGCACTGATGGAGTCCAGGTGCGCGCATACCCCTGTTGTATCGGCATATACCAGCACGTGATGCACACACGCCGGGTTGCCGGGTACCGCTTCAAACGAAGTAATATATTTGTCGGTCAGCAAGCCGCTGGGTATGGCAAAGCATTGGTAAATGTCGCCCGTCGCCGCTGTTGAGGTATAAGTAGGTATTTTTACTACCAGGTCAGGCGTCCCTGGTATCATCCCATGCAAGCCATAAGTGGGTGTCGGTGGCGCCAGAGCCGGGTTGCCCTGCGGCGTTCCGCCTGCTACCCAGTTTACTATCGTGTTGATATCTGCCTGCGATAGTATGCGTTCATGCGCCATATGCGAGTAGGTAGGGTCGGCCATCCATGGCGGCATTTTTCTAATGCTCACATCCGCGCTCATTGGGTGGGAGTTCGCTACCGCTTCTGAATACGTAAGCAGGGAAAATGGCGCAATACCTCCATCGTGATGACATGCAGTACAATGGTTATAAAGTATTGGAGCCACATCGGTACTCCACACAGGTGCAGTTTGTGCTGTAGCTATTTGTGCAAAAGCAATACTGGCTAAGAGTAATAGTTTTTTCATTATAGCGTGAATGTTTGTATATAAAAGTAGGAATTTATTCTAAATAAAATAAATTTTTATTTAATTGTTGATGGAATACCTGTATTGCACGCATAAAACAAGTAGGTGTACCTTTGCCTCTATGGGATACAGAGACATACCTACCGGGCAGGTGCTGCAATACATGAAGGATAACTTTGAAGGAAAAGAAGTGAATGACTCCCGCTCACCCGCAGGCAACTGGATCGGCTTCACATTGGAGCAGGTAGATAAAGGCAGTGCTATACTCACCGCTGCCGTCCGCAAAGAAATGACCAACCCCTATGGCAACATACACGGCGGTATGATGAGCCTGGTCATTGATGAGGCCATCGGCTGGGCCGTAGTGAGCCTCGATACTGAAGCGCATTACACCTCGCTCACCCTCAATGTAGATTTCCTATATGCCGTAAAGGAAGGCGAGCGCTTGCGTGCAGAATCAAGAGTATTAAGGGTTGGCAAAAAGATCATCAATGTAGAATGTCACGTCTACGACCTTCAGGGCAATGTACTCGCCCGCGCCAACAGCAACCTCATTGTAACCCACATGGGCTGGAAGTAAATGAGCTGATGTCGCAATTGGCTGATTTGTTGATTATCTAACTTTATGATTAGCCGATCATAATTTTATTGCTCCTGCAATTAGCTAATCAGCTAATCATCACATCAGCCAATCATTCAGTTGCAATTAGCTAATCAGCTAATCATCACATTAGCTAATTATTCAGTTGCAATTAGCTAATCAGCTAATTACCACATCAGCCAATCATTCAGTTGCAAATAGCTAATCAGCTAATCATCACATTAGCTAATTATTCAGTGCTCTCCAGCCGTTCTACTTTATTGATGCCGTCAAGCTGGCTCAGCCTGTTACAGAATTCATTGAGCTCTTCCCGGTCATGTATATAGATCATGATCTTGCCTTCAAAAATGCCATCATTCGATTCTATGCTCAGCGAGCGCATATTCAGTTTCAGTTCGCCGGAGATCACGTTGGTTATCTTTTGTATCACGCCTATATCATCGTGTCCGGTAATGCCCACGCCCGCGAGGAATGATATTTCTTTATTCTTCGCCCATTTTGTTTTCACTATTCTGTGGCCATAGTTGGCCAGCAATTGCGCAGCATTGGGGCAGTCCGTTCTGTGTACCTTCAGCCCCTCGCCCGATGTTACGAACCCGAATACATCGTCGCCGGGTATGGGCTGGCAGCATTGCGCCAGCTTGTACAGCACCCTGTCCGATCGCTCGCCGAAGATGATGAGTTCTGTGGCTTTGCCCGGTTTTTGCTTGCCATGGTCTTCATCCTGCGAATGCTTGATGTCCAGCTTCACTTCCTTGGCTATGTGTTGCAGCTTATCGCCATGCACCACAAAGTTCTTCAGCTCTTTAAGGTCCAGCGCGCCTACGGCTATGGCATAATACAGGTCTAGTGGCGATTGCTTTTTGAAGTAGTGTATCAGCTCATTTACATTGTGTTGAGACAGTGGTACCTTCATATGGTCCAGCTTGCGCCGCAGTGCGTCTTTCCCATCTTCGCCTATCTTACGCTTGTCTTCTTTCAGATAGGTCTTTACGCTCGATTTTGCTTTTGCCGTGATCAGGAAACCCAGCCAGTCTTCAGATGGGTTCTGTTTCGATGAGGTGATCACCTCCACCTGGTCGCCGCTGTTTAGTTGATGGCTGAGAGGCACCAGCTTATAATTCACCTTCGCGCCTATGCACCGCCTGCCCAGTTGGGTATGTATATCGAAGGCAAAGTCCAGTGCGGTAGCGCCCTTGGGCAGCACCCGCATATCTCCCTTCGGCGTATAAATGTAAATTTCCTCTGTGAAGAGGTCCAGCTTAAAATCCTGAATGAAATCTATAGTGTCTGTATCAGGGTTGTTGAGTATCTCCCTCAGGTGGTGCAGGAAGCTGTCCAGCTTGCTTTCCTGCACTACCGGGCTGCCATCTTTATACTTCCAGTGCGCTGCCAGGCCCTTCTCTGCTATTTCATTCATTCTTTCGGTGCGTATCTGCACTTCTACCCACTTGCCGGCGTTGCCCATTACAGTGGTATGCAATGCCTCGTAGCCATTGCCTTTAGGCACACTGATCCAGTCGCGTAGTCGCTCCGGGCTCGGGCGATAGAAATTAGTAATGATGGAATACACTTTCCAGCAATCCTCTTTTTCTCTTTCCGGTGGCGATTTCAGAATGATACGGATCGCAAACAGGTCATATACCTCATCAAAGGTCACATGCTTTTTGCGCATTTTGTTCCAGATCGAGTTGATGGCTTTCGGCCTCCCATATATCTCGAAATCAAAGCCATTATTAGTAAGCTCTTCTTTTATGGGCTTGATGAATTCATTGATGTACCTCGTGCGTTCACGCTTGGTTTCTTTAAGTCCCTGCATGATCTCCCCATACATTTCCGGCTGGGTATACTTCATGGCCAGGTCTTCCATCTCCGACTTGATCTCGTACAACCCAAGCCTGTGGGCCAGCGGTGAGTAGATATAGGTCGTTTCAGAAGATATTTTTAACTGCTTCTCCCGGCTCATGCTGTCCAGCGTGCGCATATTGTGCAGGCGGTCCGCAAGTTTGATGAGTATTACGCGCGGGTCGTCTGCCAGTGTCAGCAATATCTTCCTGAAGTTTTCAGCCTGTATAGTGGTATCTGCTTTAATGTCTACTACGTTAGAAATTTTAGTAAGGCCGTCAATGATCTTGGCTATATGTACATTGAAATCCCGCTCTATATCTTCAAGGGTTATCTCTGTATCTTCAATCGTGTCATGCAGCAGCGCGCAGATCGCAGAGGTTACACCCAGTCCTATTTCTTCAACCACTATGCGCGCTACAGCCAGTGGGTGCAGTATATATGGCTCTCCCGATTTGCGCCGCATATCTTTGTGCGCATCTACAGATATTTCAAAGGCCCGCCGCAGCAGTGTTTTATCTCCCTTTTTTATTCTCTCTTTCAAAGCACGCAGCAGCGCCCTGTATTCCCGCAGGATCAGTTTCTTTTCTTCTTCTTCGTTATAGTTGTAGGGTACTACCTGCTGTTCCGTTTGCTGTGTCGGCATATAGTTGTGTTCAACTCCTGTTTTTTGGTGTTTTATCCTGGTAAAAGGACTACCAATTTACGAATAAAATACCTTTTGTCAGGGTTTTGATATGAAATATAACTCATTATAAAGTTTTAGCAACTTTTTGGCTACCTGCATATATCAAATACAACAGGTTTTTCTATTACCTTTGGCTTTATCAATCTCACAGATCATCCATCAAATGAAGAAAAACATAGCATTACTTGCAGGGGGCTATTCCGGCGAATATATTATATCCATACAAACGGCTGAAACGATAGAAAAAAACCTGGACGACAAGCTATACAACGTTTACAAGATCATTATCACCCGCGATGAATGGTATTACCAGGATGGCGACAAGAAGATACAGGTTGATAAAAACGATTTCTCCATTACCATCAAAAAGGAGCATATCAATTTTTCCTGTGCTTTCATTGCCATGCATGGCACTCCCGGCGAAGACGGCCATATACAGGGCTACCTCGATATGCTGAAGATACCATACACAACCTGCAATTCCATAGTATCGGCGCTCACGTTCAATAAAAGCTATTGTAATAAAGTAGTGAAGGCATTTAATGTTGTCAACATCGCCAATTCGGTACACCTCATCAAGGGCGAGCCGTATTCTATGGGCGCTGTGCTCGATCAGCTCAAATTGCCCCTGTTTGTAAAACCCAATGAAAGCGGCAGTAGCCTGGGTGTAAGTAAGGTGAAAGAAGTAGGTGGTTTGTTACCTGCCATCGAAAAAGCATTTGGCGAAGACAACCAGGTGCTGATCGAGGAATTCATTGAGGGCCGTGAACTGACAATAGGAGTGTACAAGGTCAATGGCTACATTCATGCCCTCCCTGCTACCGAAATAGTGAGCAAGAACGAATTTTTCGACTACGAGGCTAAATACACGCCCGGCGTTACCAATGAGATAACCCCGGCCAAAATAGATGCCGTGCTGAAAGAGCAACTGGAAACTAAAGCCATGTACATTTACCGCCATCTCAATTGCAGGGGTATAGTTCGCATGGACTTTATCCTGCAAAGAAGCAGCAACAAATTGTTTTTCCTTGAGGTGAACACCATGCCCGGCCAAAGCGAGAACAGCATTGTGCCGCAGCAGGTAAGGGCCTCCGGCCGTGAGCTGAAAGATTTTTATGGCGAAATATTAGAAGATTGCATTAAAAACCATACAGTGTAAACCGATCATTTTATACGGGGTTAATAAAATATGGAAAATAGTATAAAGAAGTCTTTTTGGTTCAACCTGTTGCTGGTACTGCTCACATTTGTGCTGCTGTATATCTGCTTTTTTGCTACACTGCATTGCGTCACCAAACATGGCGAAGAGTTGGTGATACCCGGGGTGAAAGGCAGAAACATGAATGAGGCCATAACGACACTGAAGAACATGCACTTCGAGGTGTTTATTGATTCAACCTATGAGCCCGATTCAAAGCCGCTTGCTGTATTAAAGCAGGTGCCTGATAGTGGGGCTGTGGTAAAGGAAGGCCGCACAGTCTTCCTGACGGTAAACATGCTCACGCCGCCACACATCCCAATGCCCAATCTCGTCAACCTGTCATTCAGAAGTGCCGAGATGCTGCTCAAAAACAATAAACTGCTGGTAGGGGATACCACTTACAAACCGGACGTTGCCGCCGGCGCTGTGCTGGAGCAGAAGTACAAAGGCGAAGAAATTAAGCCCGGCGAAATGATATCTCAGGGCAGCAAGGTAAGCCTCGTAATAGGAGATGGCTTGGGTAATACCCAATTTGATGTGCCGGCAGTCACAAAAATGACGGTTGACGAAGCCCTCACCATTTTGGCACAGTACAATGTGCAGCCTATTATTACCGCTGCCGACCAAATGTCACAGATCACCGATACTGCTTCTGCGGTTATCATAGACCAGTCGCCAAGGGCTATTAATGAGGCTGGAATGGCCAACAGGATAAAGCAAGGGGATATTATAGATCTTATTATTATGCAAAATCCTTCGCCCACCGACTTCCCCGACAACAATACGACACCCGGTTCCGGCGTTAATACACCGATACCTAAAAAAGAGGAGAAAAAGTGAGCAAGTTAGTAATGAGTAAATGGTTGTTATTTTTAATGTTTATATTCTGTGCGTTCGATGGTATGGCGCAGGTATATGAGCATGATCATGAGCATGTGGCGCCAATACACCTCAATCCTGCATTAACAGGTAAAATCAGCCATCCTTCATCTGCACGAACAACCGCTACCGCGTTAAGCCTGCCCTTTTTTGAGGATTTTACCAATTACGGCCCTGTACCAGATAGTAGCAAATGGGTTGATTTTGAAGTGTATATAAACAACACTATCGGGGCAGACCCAATAAGTAGGGGTATAGCTACTTTCGACGATCTCGATGGCAGGGGGATACCTTATGACTCCTTCAATAATTCAGACTTCAGGCCTGCCGATAGCCTCACCTCCAAACCTATTGATCTAAGCGCCCTCACGCCCGCCGATAGTGTCTATCTCAGCTTTTTCTATCAGCCCCAGGGCAATGGTTTTTATCCGCTCAATAATGATTCGCTCATGCTGTTTTTGAAGGATAGATATGGCAACTTTACCAAGGTCTGGGCTATCCCCGGTACTGCATTACAGCCATTTCAGCAGGTCATGATTCCCATCACCGATACCCTGTTCTTTCACAACAATTTCCAGTTCAGGTTCATGAATATGGCTGCCCTCTATTGGGCTGATGCCGTATGGAATATAGACTATATCAGGCTCGATAAGAACCGCAGTGCAGGTGATACCACAATAGGCGACGTAGCCATGACGATGAACCCCACTTTTTTGCTCAATGACTATACCTCAATGCCTTATTCCCAGTTTATGGCCAATACTGCCGGCGAGATCGCATCTACAGTGTCCGACAGCATCGCCAATGATACTGCACTTTTTCAGTCAGTGAATTATGCATTCAGCGTAAAGGACCTCGGAAGCGGCGCCATATTAGCTGGCGCACCTCCGGCAAGTGTTAGTTTGGCGGGCTACCAGAAAGTAGGCGTTTCAGAGCCTTTGGCCATTTCTTCTTATCCATCATATCCTGCAAACACCTCTGTGGTGTTCCAGACACAGTTTTATTTTGAAAGCACTGCCTCTACCGGCGGCACTGTCAATGATACAATTGTTAAAAACCAGGTCTTCGACAACTACCTGGCTTATGATGATGGTACTGCCGAGAAAAGCTACTACCTCAACCTCTTTTCCACATTACCCGGCAAGATAGCCATCGAATACCACCTCAATCAGCCGGACACGCTGCGTGGTGTCTCCATTTACTTCGGCAGGCAGATACCTTTCGCCTTCAACAAGTTTTTCTATGTCTACGTTTATTCGGCGCTTGCCGGGGTAAATGGTTTCCGTAACGATGTCGTATTAGATTCCATCGAAGATGCCATCCCCGGTTACGTCGATAGTGTCAACTTCTTCTGGACCTATACATTTCCGCACCCCCTTATTTTGCCGGCAGGTACGTTCTATGTAGGCACTCTGCAACCTGCCGAAAGTGGCAGCGATAGCCTCTATATAGGACTGGATGTAAATAGGGTAGGGAGCAATCACGCCTACTACAATGTATTTGGCAACTGGCAGCCATCATTGATCAGCGGCGCATTGATGATAAGGCCTGTATTGGGCCATGCTGTCGCAGGTACGTCGGTAGCAGATGTCAGCATAGCAGAGAACAACTGGACCTTGTCGCCAAATCCGGCTACTGATAACTTGCAATTCACTTTTGACGGCGATGATAAACTCACTTACCATATTACTGATGTAGCAGGGCGTGTTGTACTTACCGGGATTATCGCAAGTGGCAATTCTGTAGATATTGCACAATTGAAGCCGGGTATGTACTTTGTGACGCTGGGCAATGCGGGTACACGCACGTCCACAAAGAAATTGATCAAATTGTAGTTGTTAATACACAAAATCGTTGTTGAATGAAAAACATTACGGTCGAAGAGCTGAAACAAAGAATGGATGCAGGCGAAGAACTGCAGATCATTGATGTTCGCGAACCTGCAGAATATGCTGAGTATAACATAGGTGCTCAACTGATTCCGCTTGGCAAGATCATGAGCCTGCAGATAGAGGATATTGAAGACCTGAAGCATGAAGAGGTCATCATCCATTGCAAGATGGGTGGCCGCAGTATGCAGGCCTGTATGATGCTGGAGCAGGTGGGCTTTACTAATGTGGTGAATGTGACAGGTGGCATGGTGGCCTGGCAACAAAAATTCGGATAACATAAGGCGCAGATAGATGCACGAGATAGAGCCATATTACAACTGGCGGCACTTATATAACGCCGAAGAAGATGAGAATTCACCGTATTTCGGTACCGAGCATAGTGAGTTTGAATTCTCCAATACCGTTTACAATTACTACATCCATCCGCAATGGGATGATTTCGGTTCGCGCACATTGTATCTTAAGATATTGTTCGTGGATTATGAGCTCAATTATGCCATTATAGAGCTCATTGGCGAATGGAATGACGCCGTGGAGAACGACATCATGCAGCTAAAGAGGGACGTCATAGACCTGATGATAGCGAAGAAGATATCCAAATACATACTGATCGCTGAGAACGTACTGAATTTCCACAGCAGCGATACCGACTATTACGAAGAATGGATGGAGGATATAAAGGACGATGGCGGCTGGATCGTGGCGCTGAATATGCCTGAGCAAACCCAGTATGACTTCCGCAAATCGCACATCGACCACTATGTAAAGCTGATGGACAGCCCGGAATGGCGCACCTACCAGCCGCAGCACCTGTTCCAGTACGTTGATAACCGGATGCTGAGACTATTGGACTAAGACGCCTACATGCCCGAAAGCTTCCGCATATTGTTTACCCCACCTTTCTTCGATTTGTTTACAGATGCCTTTACCTGTGCTCCGTTCTTAGACGTTTGCTGGCCTGAAAAGGAGATTTGCTTTGAAGGTAGTTTGGTTGCTTTTTTCGGAGTGCTCATGAGTAGTTGATTTGGATCAGATAATACTGCAAGATAAGCATTATTGTACAAAAAAACAGGCGGGAATGAACTCCCGCCTGTTTCTATGGAAGTTATAAAAGGCTATCGCAATGTGATCACATAGGTATGAGCGCCTATAGTCAGTTGTGCCAGGTCATCGCAGCTGCCTGCGGTGCTCAGTGAATAAGAATAGTCAAGGATACGGTCGCCACCTGTGAAGGTGCTGCTGGAAATATCCAATGTACCGGCTTCTATAAAGCTGCAATCGAATGCCACTATCAATGGCGAAGTGATAGCGACATTGAATACATGTCCGTTGGCGCGCCTGAGTACAGTGCTGTATCCTGCCACATCTGCAATAGCATAAGAGTCATCGCTTCTGGTGCCCGTGCCATAGCCTGTCAGCCAGGTGCGGGTGCGGTGCGCTGTCTGCGTGATCAGGCTGTCGCTGGTAAGGGTCATTGAGTCGTTAATGACTACGGTATACCATACCTGCCCGCTGGAGTTAGTGCCTTCATTCGTCACTGTTTTGCTGCCGGTTACCTTGTTCGAGTTTACGGTGTAGTTATTAAATGTGATCGTATGGGTACTACCACTGTCTTTATAGCGGCCTGTATAGGTCACAATGATCTGGCCGGTGCGGTATTTGCCATCAGCCCCCAGGCAGCCTGTGCCGAAGTCGAGCGTAAGCACATGTGGCGTGACAGAGGTATCATTGGTTACCGTTACGCAACTCGATGTAACCCGAAGGTTAGAAGCTCCATAAGCAGCTGCATTATCTGCCATGTTCAGCACATCATTATTGGTGCTTTCCAGTTTGGCTGCATCTGAGGCATACCCGCCTTTATCATCCTCGTTCGTCAGCGCCGGTGTGGTGTTCGTCGTTTTGTCGCGCCTGCAGGCTGCGAGTGTCAATATGGAGGCAGCCATCACTATAGCGCCTTTCCTTAGGAGTGTTCTGTACTGCATAGTTTCAAAGTTTTTATGCAGTTAAGACAGATAGCCTTAAAGAAGGTTTAATTACAACCTAAATATGTTTTTGAATGGTTACCTCTATATGACTCGGGGAAATGATTATGCTCTAGTCCTTTATGGCCAAGGCGTTCTTTTTACGGGCATACTCCACAGCAAAAATTATCAGTTGTACAATCGAGAAAATAACGCAGAAATACAACATCGTGCTATCGTTGGTTTCCGCAGTATTGTGGTGCATGACAGCAACCGCCAGCAATAACACTACCAACCCAAGGCCTGTTAAAGAAACTATCTTATAACTCTGGCCATCGAAGGAATTCCTGTTCAAATGACTCTTTCTCATGCCGTAGAACAGGTAAACGTCCATACCGATCATCATCCATACTATAAGCCGGATCCACGTATCTAATGGCAGGAACACCATCATGAACAGGCAGGTGAATACACCTAGTATCGGAATCAATGGTACCAGTGGTGTTCTGAAGGCCCGTGGGGCTTCGGGCATTTTTTTGCGCATAATGATCACTCCTATACATACAAGTATGAATGCGAAAAGAGTGCCTATACTCGTCATCTCACCTACAACCCTTGCCGGCACAAATGCTGCAAATATGCTCACGAAGAGCATGAACAGGAAGTTATTCCTTGCAGGTGTGCGGAATTTATGGTGCAAATGAGAGAATATGGAAGGTAATAATCCGTCATGGCTCATGGAGTAGAATACTCTTGATTGGCCCATGAGCATGACCAATATCACAGACGCATACCCACCGAGTATGGCCAGGATGATCGCTTTATTCAGCCATGGATAGTCAGGATGTATTACACCGTCTGCGCCCAGTTTGCCCATGTGGTCTATCGCTACCGCTACCGGTGCTATACCGTCTTTGCCTGCAAATTGATGATAATTGGATACCCCTGTCATTACATGAGCAAACAGTATGTACAATATAGTGCAAATGGCGAGGGATAACAGGATGCCAATTGGCATATCCCGCTTGGGGTTTTTTGCCTCCTGTGCTGCGGTGGATACAGCGTCAAATCCTATGTAGGCAAAGAACACAATAGCTGCTGCACGTATGATGCCGCTGAACCCGAATTCGCCAAACTTGCCTGTATTAGGTGGTATGTATGGCGTATAGTTCTCGGGGTGAATGTACTTCCAGCCCAGGGCAATGAAGATCAATACCACAGCTACTTTAAGGGTGACGATGATCCCGTTGATAAATGCTGATTCACGGGAGCCGCGTATCAGTAACAAAGACATCAGTACGATGATAAACACCGCCGGGAGGTTGATAATACCGCCATCAAAAGGGGATAGCGTAAGCGACGGGCTGAGATGTATATCATAGTAGCCAAAGAATTTGACCAGGTAGCGCGACCAGCTTATAGAAACGGTTGCCGCACCCACCGCATATTCCAGTACAAGGTCCCAGCCAATGATCCAGGCTATGAACTCGCCCATGGTGGCATATGAATAGGTGTAGGCACTGCCGGCAACAGGTATCATGGATGCAAACTCGGCATAACAAAGGCCTGCAAACGCACATCCAAGTGCTGCAACGATAAATGATATAGTGATGGCAGGTCCGGCATTATTGGCAGCGGCCCCCCCGGTAATGGAGAACAGGCCTGCGCCGATGATCGCACCAATACCTAATGCAACTAAAGTAGGGGCGGTTAAGGTCTTTTTGAGGCCCTTATCGTTATCAGCGGCTTCGGCAAAAAGCCGGCTCAACGGTTTTCTGGTAAATAATCCCATGTGTGATGTTTAGTATCCTGAAGGGCTAAGATAGGTAATTAGTTGATAGGTAGATGAATGGGTGAATAATTTGAAAGTTATACACAATTACAGATAAATATTAGGGCGCTAAAATCCCCGAATATGGATAAGTTGTGCTAATTTTCGGGGATAATAACCCATTCTGCCTGATCGTTTGAAACTGAATGTACTACTCATATTCCTGTTGGTGTTTTGTGGTGTTGCAGCCCCGGCGCAGCCCATTTTGCCCGATATACAGGGGTCAGTGAAAAGCAGGATAGTGACCATCGCCTGGAGTAACCCCTACGACAACATAAAAAAGATCACCATCGTCCGTTCTTCCGACAGCGTGAGCAATTTTGTGCCCATTGGCCTGCAGAAAAAACCTGTAAAGGGACCGGCAGAGTTTGTGGATGAACATCCCATGCCCGGCAATAACTACTACAAGCTGTCTATCGTCTTCGGCTCCGGGCTCACCTGGAGCAGCAATCATTGCAGTGTGTACATCGAACGCTCGGAACTCGAAGCCGCAAAAACAAGGCAAACTGCAGCACCACCACCTAACATCAATCTTGCCACTACCGAACCTGTAAAATTGCAAGCCCCTGTACCAACAGATAGTTTTGCCGGTAAGCGGGAGGTGTTGCAGCCGTCCGCTAATAGAACGCCTGTAGCTATAGTCCCCGATACTATGAGGATACACCCTCCGGTGCAAACCCCTATGCAGATAGTACACCACCCCAAGGTAAACATTGCCTTTGACGACCCAAACACCGGGCCTGCTACATTTATCAAATCATCCTACATATTTGTCGACACCCTCAGTGGCCATGTGGATATGCAACTGCCCGATGATGTGGCCACCCACCACTACTCCATAAAATTCTACGACCCTGCAGGAAACATGATCTACGATGTGCCCCGCTTGCATCACTCCCGCATCATCTTCGACCGCCGCAATTTCCAGCACAAGGGCATCTATAAGTTTGTGCTCCGCAGGGATGTGGTGGAACTGGAGTCGGGATATGTGAAGGTGGAGTAGAAACCTCAAACCCCTAAAGGAGCTTCTTCTGATTGCGTAGTAAAGGGGCTTCGTCGTGAATGTCCTGTGGCGAAATTATTTTCTTGTGGATAACTCATATGGTGGTGTTTTGTGTAAGTGTTGCCTGTATTGGGTTTGAGGTCGAATATAATTTTTCAGATGTCCCATTGAATGTCCCATTATTTCGGGATGGGAAAAAATGCCTCGTCCTGAAATAGGTTTACACGTTGGTTAGATAATCCTGATTTTTGTTTACTGCCATTTTGTTAGTCCTGCTTTTACTTTACAATCTGAGTTTTAGTCCTAAAAGAGGTTTAC
>CAIRES010000087.1 GCA_903877645.1 uncultured Bacteroidota bacterium
CCGGAGCGCGTGTACACTTAAAGAATATTAATGTTCCGCAAAATATCCTTGATCTTGAAAAGAAGATCGAAGACATCAAGCAGGAAAAGAATAAGGTGGTGAAGAGCCAGCGCTTTGAAGAAGCCGCAGCGCTCCGCGACAGGGAAAAACGCCTGGGCGAAGAGCTGGACCGCGCGAAAGCAGAGTGGGAAGAAGAAGCCAAGCACAAGCGCTACCCGATAAACGAAGAAGCAATAGCAGAGGTGATCAGTATGATGACCGGCATACCTGTGATGCGTATGGTGGAAGCCGAAAGCGCCAAGCTGCGCCGTATGGACGAAGACCTGAAAGCTAATGTGGTAGGGCAGGACGAGGCGATCTCTAAAATAGTAAAAGCCATACAGCGGAACCGTGTGGGCCTTAAAGACCCCCGCAAGCCTATTGGCTCTTTCATCTTCCTGGGCCCTACAGGCGTAGGTAAGACAGAGCTGGCCCGTGCACTGGCCCGCTACATGTTCGACAGCGATGACGCACTGATACGCGTGGACATGAGCGAGTACATGGAAAAATTCTCCCTCAGCCGCCTTATAGGCGCGCCTCCGGGATATGTGGGCTACGAAGAAGGCGGGCAGCTTACCGAAAAGGTACGCCGCAAACCCTACTCTGTAGTGCTGCTGGATGAGATAGAAAAAGCGCACCCGGATATCTTCAATATCATGCTACAGGTACTGGATGACGGACAGCTCACCGATGGCCTTGGCCGTAAGGTCGATTTTAAGAATACCCTCATCATCATGACCTCCAATATTGGCGCACGCCAACTGAAGGACTTTGGTGCAGGCGTGGGATTCTCTACTTCAGCAAAAACCGTAAGTGCAGAGGAAAACAGCCGTGGGGTAATAGAAAAGGCACTGAAGCGTACCTTCTCTCCTGAGTTCCTGAACCGCATTGATGATGTGGTGATCTTCAATTCACTTGAAGAAAAGCATATCAATATGATCATTGACATCATCATGAAGGATGTAATGAAGCGCCTGAATAACCTGGGCTTTACAATGGAGCTTACAGAAACTGCAAAGAAGTTCATTGCAGAGAAAGGTTATGATCAGCAGTTTGGTGCCAGGCCGCTACACAGGGCGATACAGAAGTACCTCGAAGATCCGCTGGCTGAGGAGATACTCAACCACCGCATCAAAGCAGGCGACAATGTAACGGCCGATTATGTAGAAGTGGATGGTAAGATCACCTTCAAAATTGATCATACCCCTGCTGCAAAGAAGGAAGAAGAAGAAGCGGCATAACCAATCGCTCAATATTTATAAAATACAAACGGCCTCAAATGAGGCCGTTTGTATTTTGATCCATTTATAGGATCTTAGAATTTGTATGTAGCGCTCAACTTGAGAAAGAAAGGAGTACCCGGTGTATAGCAAACATCTGTTTTGGAAGTTGGTTCCAACGTACCATTAGGGTATTTGAGCCTGGTTTCAGTGGCAAACTGGGCCTCATTCCATTGTACGTTGAAGAGGTTTTGAATCTGCGCACCAAATTCATAATGTTTGCGGCTGTAATTGACCACTGCATCAAATACTGTGTAGCCAAGTGCAGTGAGGGTATTGTCTTCATTGGCAGGCCTGTCGCCTATATGCCTGTAGCGCAAGCCTGCGGCCAGGTACTTGTTGATCTTCACCGTAGCGCCACCTATAGATGTAAATGAAGGAGCAAGTGGTATATAGTCTTGGCCGGCTGGCTGATCTATAGCCCGGCCATGTGCATAATTCATATCGACATCAAAATATAGCCATTTAAACGGCTCGTACCTTACAGAAAAGTCCACACCATACCTCCTTGTTCTGCCCCCGGTATCTATAACAGCCACATCTCCATTGTAAGTATATTCCTGCTGCAGGTCGAGGCGCCAAAGGGCAAGTGAAACGAGTAGTTTGCTATAAGGCTTAATGACGATACCCAGATCGTGTGAAAAAGCCTGCGGAATAGTGTTCGTCACAATAGCATTGCCTCCTAACTGCTCGCCAAGTGCCATGGTGCGGGTATCATTGGTATGAAACCCTGTACCATAGCTATAATAGATACGTGCAGTGTTGCTTATGTTGTAGTAGATGCCTGCTTTGGGGCTGAATCTTCCGTTGTTGAATACACTTGACATCCTGTCGGCAGGCAGTTTATTATCATACTCCTGTATGAACTGATCATAGCGAATACCAAAGTTCATCACGAGCTGTGGCAATAAAAATATCTTCTGGCCTGCATAACCGAAGATATTGGTTTCATGTACGTCGCCAAGCTCTATTGGGTTTAGTGTTATGGACTGGTTGAGCGTATGGCTCAGTTCATCATTCATTACATCGTCATACCTTAGCCCCATGCCTGCTTGTGTAGCCATTTTCAGGCGCGCAAAGGTATAGTTGGTTGTGTATTCGCTGTTATACCCGGTCATTATTCTCTTCTCGGCCTGGTGTATCTGATCGCCATTTACAGAATCGGTGAGGAAATAGGTGAAATCGGAATAAAGACTGAATGTATAATAAGTGAGGTACACATTTGTTTTAAAGTAGCTGTTGCTATTGATGCTCTGAAAATATTGCAGGTTCATATTATACCTGCTGGTATTGCCGCCTTCGGGATCTATGTCGCCATAGCGGTCTATGATCCCTTCTGAAACAGCGCGTGTGGGTATCTGCCCTGAGGCACTCCAAAAAGAATTAAAACCGGATAGTGTGAGTGTCAGTATTTTGTTGGAAGAGATGTAATCGGTGTACTTACCCACCAGGTTAAATTTGTTGAAATTCTGAGACAGGTCGAAGTAGCTGCGGTTATAGCCATATTCAGCCATTATGTAAGCATCCTGGTGTGCATTCTGTGATTGTTCTTTATTGATGAGGTTGATGCCTGCTACTGTTCGGAAGTAATCATACATACCGCCATCTACTTTTACAAAACTATTGTCGAGTGCATTAATTGTTTTAAATGCTACATACCCTGCTGTACACAGATCGCCTTTATCCACCTGGTAAGGCCCTTTTCCATAGTCCACTTCTCTTACAGATTCCGGTATGATAAAGTGTGTATCCGCAAACCCTTGGCCATGGGCATGTGATACCATATTCACCGGCATATTGTCCACACTTACATTTACATCTGTGCCATGGTCACAATCAAACCCACGCAGAAATATCTGCTCTGCTTTGCCGCCACCCTGGTGTTGTGCCGTGAAAAGTCCCGGCACGAGACGCAGCAGATCCTGGCTGCTATTCACGGGCCTCATCTTCAGATCAAGCCCACTAATGCTGCTGAGGTTCAGATCCTTTTTAGCATTGATAGATACTTCCTGCAACTTTACAGACGATACTGCAAGATGATAAGAAAGTTCTGTGATTACACCGTCTTCAACCTTTATTTCATCCTCTATATTGGCATATCCCACACTGGTGACGATGATCTTGTACTTACCGGGTTCTATGTCTTTAATAAAGAATTTGCCAAAGGCATCTGTGAGGCCGCTGCTGTTGGTAGCGCTTATATATATTGCTGCGCCATCTACAGGCTTTTTTGTGTTGGCATCATACACGATTCCTCTTATGCTACCGGTGTGTGCAAAAGCAGCGGGAGCAGCCAAGAGTAATAGAACTAAGAAAATGTATGCAGTTTGTTTCATTCAAAAAATACGTTCTGAGATCATACACAATAAAAGTAAAGAGTCGGGTAAAAGCGAACTGTTATTTTGGGGTATCTACAAACAACTGTTGCAGATACTTGTTTATATACGCAAACGCATGTCTTAAAGTTCTTGCGGTCAGCTATTCTTATTTGATCAAACTAAGAAGATACGTTCCACCGTCCACCATGAGGCAACCAGTGCAATGACCACGCTGATAGGAATAACAATGCGTCTGCGGTACCATATCTTGCCTGAGAATGACCTGGCAACAATGAAATAAAGAAAGAGGATAATAGTCAACTGTCCTATTTCCACACCCACGTTAAAGCTGATCAGCGCTGTGGCAAAGGCATACTGTGGCATCCCCAGTTGCGACAAGGCACCAGCAAAGCCCATGCCATGCACCATACCGAAGAGAAAGACCATCACCAGCCGCCAGGGCTTCACCTTATTGGAATAAATATTCTCAATAGCAAGGAATACTATGGACAGCGCTATGAGGGGTTCTATCACATTTGCCGGCGGCTTGATGATGCCATACATCGCCAGCCCAAGGGTAAGGGAATGTGCCAGTGTGAACATAGAGGCTTGCAGGATCACCTGCTTAAGATCAGAATTCAGAAAGAAGACACAGGTAATAAAAAGTATGTGGTCAAAACCCAGCGGGATAATGTGCTGAAATCCTAATACAAGATATCTCCAGAACACTGTGTCTCCGCTCATCTTCTCCAGCTCATAATTGATCACATGAGCCTGGAGGGCCGATGATGCCATTACAAGTAGTAATATGGCCAGCAGGTACTTTTTCATCGTTAGTTAGCTGCTACAGCAGGTGTTTTAGCCCGGTTGATCACGAGTTGGTCCACGAACGGATTGATGGCTAATCCATGTTGCATCAGCTCATTACCTTTTATGTTATCACCACTGTTGGCATAGATCACCCCTGCTACATACAGGTAGCTGCCATTCTGTGTTTTGGTAGCCAGCATTTTATCGGCATGTACTTTTGCATTGGCATAGTCGCCTTTCAGGTAGTATATCCAAGCTGCCAGCTCATTTGCGTCTATGTTTTCGGGACGCATAGCGAGGTCGGTATTTGCAAATTGCAACGCCTTATCATACTGGCCTGCATTCATATAGGCCGTAGCCAGCTCCCGGCTTACATTATGCTTTACGGGTGCATCTTTTGGTTCGTCTCTCTGCCCTTGTTCCAACAGGCTCACCACGTCATTGCGGGTATCTTTGGCTTTCGCAGCATCTCCGTTCAGTTCATATAAGTCAGCAAGCAGGGATACAAAAGCTACTTCACTCCTTATCTGTATTGCTTTTTTAGTAAACTCTATGGCACCGGCATAGTCTTTGCGCGCTTTTGCTACCCTGGCCATGCCTATTATAGCAAAAGGATAATCGGGCCTGTATACCAATGAAGAGCGATATATGATTGATGCGCTGTCGGCATTACCAATATTCAGGTACAGGTCGGCGAGGTTAGTACGCGCCCACTCTGTAGATTCCATACCCGGCACACCGGCATCTACCGCCATTTTCATGGCTTCAATTGCGCCTGCATTCTGCCCATATATCTGCCTGAGGTAAGATGCCCGGGAATAGGACCGCAGATCGGGGCGTATGCTGATCATCTGGTCGCAGTCTTTTACTGCCTCGTCATAGTTGCCCATTTCCACATTAGCATCCACCAGGGCACCGTAAATACCTGAGTTGTAGGTATTCATACTCACGCCCTGCTTTGCCGCAGCAAGAGCATCTTTGAATTGATGCATATTGAGCAGCACAGCAGATTTAAGGCTCAATGCCTGGAACATGATGTCCTTATTACCGGTATTGCTACCCGTTACCATATCCAGCATTTTCACAGCGGCATTAGAATAATAGCTGTTGTTGCCTGTCACACGGCCTTCAGCTATGAATGCGCTGGCGAGGTTCACATACTGTTGCAGATCATCAGGATTTTTTTTCAGCGCTGCTTTTGCTTTATTATATGTTTCGATGATAGTGGCTTTCTCGTTATCAGGGCCCATAGCCTTCGGGCGCTCCAGGAGAGCAGGTATAGCGTCCTGCTGCTTGCAGGATGTTAAAAATAGGCTGTTACCACAGCACAATACTACTAGTAAATAAAGAATGGACCTTTTCATTATTTGGTTGTTTTTGTACAATCATATACGAGCACAACACCATTATTGTTTTGTTGGAAGATAATAATCCGGAAATAGCCTGAAAACAACCTGCTTTGGAGCCGGTTATACAAAAAAGGGCCGGGAATATCCCGACCCTTCTGCAAAGATACAATGGCCCATTAGTGTATCTTCACTATCTTCTGAGACTCTACTTTTTCACCATTGAGCGATAATACAGCAACATAATTACCTATTGCCAGGCCTGAAGTATTGAGCTGTTGGGTATAGTCGCCGGGAGTTTTATTTCCTGCTTCTATTACGCTTACTGTCCGGCCGTTAATATCCATCACCTGTATAGTCACTTTGCCGCTCACATCCAGTTTGTAACGGAACGATACCTGGTTGCTGAACGGATTAGGGAATGCGTTCATGACTATTTCAGGAGTAGCGAGGTTCAGATTGGCCACACCTTCGGTAGGTCCGGTGTATTCGCTGCCTGTAAAGCCCGGCCATGGGTCTTGTACATACGGGAAGCATGATTTGAAAGTGGTATCATTATGTGTAATACCTGCATTGAAACCAAGTACATTGGTCAGATCAGTAGTTACAGGAGAACCCGTACCGGTATAATCGTCATACCATAGGCCTATAGCAGCAAGCGCCACACCTGATACCGCCTGCAATTCAATAGTGGTCACATCATCCTCCAGCCTGCGGCCATTGGGGAAACCATCCATGTTGGGTATGAACTGTATGGCAGTTGATGTATTGAACCTGGAATCTGTAAGGCCCAATGCTGCCGCGGAGATAATACCCAGTGAACTGAAGTCTCTGCTCGACCTGTCTGTAACCGGCACCGCCATGTTCAGGCGCAGCATGTCGCACAAGGTAGGAAGGAAGTTATTGATGAATGGCTTACCTGCTGCCAGCGGGTTGCCGGCCGGCTTTCCGGTAGCCAGTTGGTAAGGAGCCAGGTTAGGCACACCTGTGTAGAATATAGGAAGTATATCTACCGCACGCGGGCTGGTAGAATCGGGCAACAAAATAGTACCGAAAACAGCATCATCGAGCGCTGTACCTGCTACTGCCCCTGAGCCTTTCAGTGACCATAGTCCCTTCTTAGTATTCCTGAAGTCAAATGCTCCTAGTGAATTAGTCTGTATACGGAGTGCAGCAAGGCCCGGTACCGCAGTGCCGAATGCCGAAGCGTCCATATATAAAGCCAGTTCAGGATTTTCAAAGTTAGGGATGTATGCACCATCACCTGTGTAAGGGTTAGTGCCATTCCATCTGTCCTTCATGCCTATTGGTATCACCACTTCATTTGTCAGTGGCATGCCCAGGCGCGAAACCTGTACCCATGCTCCTGATGTAGTAGGCTGGCCACCTGTGGCGCTCAGTGTAGTGATCGCCGGCCTGCTCGCTGATGCCCATACACCTATCACGAAATTAGGATCAAGAATACTGGTAGCAGAAGCAGTAGTAAGGCCGGTCTTCTGCAAAGTCGAGATCGGTATTTCCAGCACTATGCTGTGGCAGTTGAATTTTGCCAGGCCATCCCGGCCGGCAGTACGGAAACCACCCACATCAAATGCACCGCCCAGGTCTACAAAGAACGGATCATCCACCGGGCCGCAAAACAGCTTTTCGCCTGTTGATGCGGTGCCTATTGCTGCAGTCATTAGTGCATCATAAGAAGCCGCGCCTAAGCCTACAGCACTGCTGATAGAGCGTGGGCCAATATTGGGCGGCGGAACGATACCATTGGTTATAATAGTAGTCCATGTTGTTCCTCCATCAAGGCTACGCTGGCACGTATAAACATCCTTGATATTCTGCTTGCCGAGGCGAATGTTGAAGAACGTAGTGGTATCTTCATTTACCTGTGTGAATGTGAACCTGTAAGTGATATCATCCGTTGTACCCGTCGCTTTGTTCTTGATGTGTATCTCGTAGCGGATATTCGTACCGAAGTTATACCAGTTAGGGCCGCCCGCAGGGTGCTCAAAAGGTATATAGTTGGCTATGATCACGATCTTGCTGCTGTCGCACGGACTCCTGAATGCATAGAGGTCTGTATTATCAGCCAACGGATCGTTGGAGATCAGTGGCGCTTCCCTGTGGGAAGATGCTATGGCACTTACCTGCGGTAACAGGCAGATAGCCACGGCTATTAAAAACTTGTTTATAGTATTTTTCATTTGAATGATTTTTAGTTGATAAATGAATTAGAACCTTGCCTGTAAAGTATGGTCATACCCACGCCATGGCTGCTGCACATAAGGGAATGTTGACTGGAACGTGGTATCATTATGAGTGATACCTGCATTAAAGCCCAGTACATTACCAAGAGCTGTAGTTACCGGACTGGCAGAAACACCTACGGTATAGTCATCGTACCACAAACCAATTGCTGCCAGAGCAACACCTGATACTGCCTGCAATTCAATAGTGGTCACATCATCCTCCAGCCTGCGGCCATTAGGGAAGCCATCCATATTCGGAATAGACTCGATAGAAGTATTGTTGTATGCGCTTACAGTAAGGCCCATCACCGCTGCCGCCAGGATACCCTCTGAGCTGAAATTCGGATCGGTGCGCGATGTAACGGGCACTGCCATATTCAGGCGAAGCATATCGCCAAGGGTAGGCAGGAAGTTGTTGATAAAAGGTTTACCTGCTGCAAGAGGATTGCCTGCAGGCTTGCCTGTAGCCAGTTGGTAAGGTGCGAGGTTAGGAACACCAGTGTAGAATATAGGAAGTATATCCACAGCACGCGGACTCATAGAATCGGGAAGTAGCACAGTACCAAAAGCCGCATCATCAAGCGCCGTTCCGGCTACTGCCGAAGATCCTTTAAGCGCCCATAAACCTTTGTGGCCATTACGGAAATCAAATGACCCAAGCGAGGCAGTCTGTATACGCAAGGCATTCAGGCCCGGTACTGCTGTACCAAAAGCAGAATTGTCCATATACAATGCGAGTTCAGGGTTACTAAAGTATTTCGCATACTGTACGTCGTTTGCGGGATTGCTGGCATTCCATTTGTCCTTCATGCCTACTGGTATGATCACTTCGTTTGTGAGCGGCATACCTATACGCGATACCTGTATCCATGAACCTGAATAAGTGGACGACCCCGAAGCAAGCGTCCTGATCTGTGGACGGCTTGCTGAAGCCCATACGCCAATGACAAACCTGCTGTCCAGTATATTGGTGGCAGAAGAAACGCTAAGGCCGGTAGCCTGCAGCATATTGATCGGCACCTTTATGGCAATAGTATGGCAGTTGAAGCGTGCCAAACCATCTTTAGGAGCATTGCCGCTGAGGCCCGACGGGCGCATATTGGCAAGGTCGAATGCACCTGCAAGATCCACAAAGAACGGATCATCAACCGGGCCGCAGAATACCTTTTCGCCGGATGAGGCAGTAGCTATTGCGCCGGTCATCAGGCTCATATAGTTGGGCGCTCCAAGGCCGACTGTTGCATTTTCAATAGAGCGTGGACCGATATTGGGTGGAGGCACGATACCGCCGGATACAATAGTCGTCCATGTTACACCACCATCAACGCTCTTTTCGCAATTGTAAGTCGTCTTCAGGTTTTGCTTACCCAGGCGGATGTTGAAAAAGGTAGTGGTATCCTGGTTGGTCTGGGAAAATGTGAACCGGTAGGTAATGTCATCCAATGCGGAGGTAGCTTCATTTTTGATGTGGATCTCATACCGGATGTTGGTGCCAAATGTAAAGTAGTTGGGGCCACCTTCAGGTGATCCAAACGGTATATAGTTGGCAATGATCGTTATCGTATTCGGATCGTCAGGGCTCCTGAAAGCATATAGGTCCGTATTGTCGGCTTGCGGATCATTGGAGATCAACGGCGCCTCTCTGTGGCTCGAAGCGTATGTGGATACGCTCAGCGACATAACTGCTAAAAAGACGGGCAAAAGCCGCATTTTTTTAGAAAAGTTGAATTTTCGCATAGTTTTTGTTTTTAGTTGTTAAACGATGTTTGAGGGGCCATCGGTAATACATACGAGGGTTGATACGGTTTAGTTTTGAACAGGAAAGAAATTTGTGTGAACAATGCCTGCTGATCTACAGCATCTTGCATGATCACTGAACAAGCGCGCAAAAGCACGGTATCAATTTACCGTAGCTACATTTTCTTAAAAACCCTATATTTACAACGTTTATGGACTTGAAAAAATTCAGTATTACCGCCGCCCGGAAAAAAGCATCCCTTACTGCATTTCTTGACAAGCTGGATACGATCGTACCACATGATATGCCCGAACTGGTGAAAAAAGTGGATGCCACTGTTTGGCGCGATATCAATTGCATGGAATGTGCCAATTGCTGCAAGACGATGACACCTACCTTTACCAAAAAGGATGTAAAGCGGATAGCTGAACACCTGGATATGACACCGAAAGACTTTACTGCAAAGTGGCTCATCAAAGAGGAAGACGGCACGGATATGGTGAATAAGATACAGCCTTGCCAGTTTCTCGTAAATAATATGTGCTCTATATACGAAGTGCGCCCGGCCGACTGTGCCGAATTTCCACATCACAATAAAAAGCCGTTCGATATCTACAACGATACCTTCAAAAACAACCTCATCCACTGCCCTGCCACACTTACATTGGTAGACAGGTTGAAAAAAGTGGTAGAGAAAGAATATGAATGGTAATCTGATACTTATCGTATTGTTGTAACTTACCCTTCAAATGGGTACAATTTTCTCGTATTTATGGCGCAAGGTTTTTGCTAAACTGCGCATGTTCTTCGGCCTGATAAGGGACGCTGCCGGAGAATTTGTTGATGAGCATGTTACCAAGCTCAGTGCATCATTAGCCTATTATACTATCTTTTCTATGGGGCCGCTGTTGCTGGTCGTCATCACCATGCTGGGGTTCTTTAGTAAAAAAGCAACCAGCCGTGTCTTTGAGCAGGTAAACGGACTCATTGGCCAATCTGCCGCCACAGAACTGCAAAGCATACTGGTGAATATGAGCAAGCAAACCAATACCACCTTGTTCGGGATAATAGGTGTACTGGTATTTATTTTTGGCGCTACCGGTATTTTCTCTGAGATACAAAGTTCTATTAATTACATATGGTCTATCAAGGCAAAACCTAAGAGAAGCTGGCTGAAGTATATTACCGACCGCCTGCTCTCCCTTGTTCTGGTCATTGGCTTAGGCTTCCTGATGCTGGTAGCCCTTATTGCGAACCTGCTCATAGACCTCCTATCCGGGCGTATAGAGTATTTTTTGGGTACAGGCCATATCGGGCTGATAAAAATGGGCAACCTTGGGCTGCTATTCGTGGTCGTTACTTTTGTATTCGCTGTTATCTTTAAAGTATTGCCCGATGCTACGATCAAGTGGAAAGATGCGTTTATCGGCGCCTTGTTCACGGGCGTGTTGTTTCTTATCGGCAAGTTTCTCATTTCCTATTACCTGGCCTTATCCAAAAGCATCAATGCATACGGTGCAGCCACTTCCATCATCCTGGTTCTTTCGTGGGTCTATTATTCAGCGATGATACTTTACTTTGGCGCTGAGTTTACTGAGATCTATGCCAAGAGATATGGCGGTGGTATTATTGTGAATGATAATGCTGTACATATAGTGAACCATGAAAGCAGGCATCCACATAAGAAGTATGCTGACCGTGAAACAGAGTTACCCCACACCTAATTTCTTACCTGCCAATTGCCTGATGCTCTTTATAGAAATGAACCGGAAAACGAACATCAGCAACATACAAATTGCACCAAAGATAAATAGCTGCACTACCCACGAAGCGCCGGTCAACAGATGCACCACCCCATAAGCCAGCGCCACCACCAGCGCCATGTAACCTATATGCGACAGGGCCCATCTGGCATTGAAGGGAAGGCCTGCCATACGTGCTGCGAAGTACATAAAGCCGAGCGACATCGCCGTTTGTGTAAAGAAAGAAATGACAGCGCCGGCCACCGCTTCATAATGTGGAATGAAGTAGAGATTGAGCACTATATTCACCACTACGCCGCCAAAGGCCACCATATTCATTATCCGCATACTGCCATTAGCTGTAAGCAGTGTGGAATATACATACATGAGACACCAGGCCGGGAATGATGCCATGAGCCAGGCGAAAACGACATTATATTCGGGGTTGGCCATGCTGCCATTGTGATACAGCAGGTGCATGATGGGAGCGCTGTAAAAGACACCTGCCACCGCCACTATTACCGATAAAGGCAACATCATATTCACAGACAACTTTACCATGGGCTGCACATTTTCTTTGTGCGCCAACATGCGGCCAAACATGGGCAGCAGCATAGTGGCAAACATCAACCCGAACATATTGGTCTGATCGAGCAGGCGAAAGGCGGCAGCCCATATACCTGCCTGCACCTTACCATCGGGGCACATGCGCTCTATCAGCATCACATCTACCCGGTTGTACACCGACATCTGGAAGATGAGCAGCGCATACGGAAAGCTCTGCTTCACTATTCCAAAAATTACCTTCCGGTCAAATGAAAACCTGAGCCGCACACGGCCTATCCGCCTGATGATCACATAACCCACTACGGCAGCAATAAAATAACAGGCGATCTGCGTGAGCACAAACCACTCTATTTTGAACCGGTGAGCGGTAACCGGCCAGTAGAGCAGAAAGCCACAAATGATGATCATCAGCAGCTTGTCGGTAACTGATATGATACCGTCTGTTTTGAATTTATGCAGCGCAACTATATTGCTGCGTATAAACGCTACCATTGCATTAAGAGCCTGGATGAGCAGTACCCCAATGAGCAGCGATAGCTCCCAACCTCTGTAGCCCAGCAACATGCCCCACAAATAAGCAAGAGCCATATATATAAAGGTAAACACCAGCCTAGCTGAAAACATGGATGGAAATATCTCCGGCAGGCTATCTGGGTTTTGCGCTATGGTACGGGTATTATAATTGGTAATACCGAAATCGAGTATCACAGAGAAGATGATAGACAGGCTCCACAAAGGTGCATAAGTGCCATATATCTTTTCACCTACCCTGATTTGCACCACACGATCTATAAAAAGCGACCATATAGGCTTCACCAACACATTTACTGCGATAACAAAAAGAATATTTTTTACAAAAAACCGGCGCATCTCAATTATAAACGACAATAAAGCAGTAAAGTTATATTTTTGCCGTCACAAGATATGCGAATTGCTGTAAATACACGGTTACTGCTGAAGGGGAAACTGGAAGGTATAGGATGGTTTACTTATCAAACTCTGGAACGGATGGTAAAGGATCATCCCGAACATGAGTTCTTCTTCTTTTTCGACAGGCCGTATGACCCCGCTTTTGTTTTCGCCCCTAACGTTACCCCGGTTGTTGTTCACCCGCAAGCCCGGCATCCTATATTATTCTACATCTGGTTTGAGTGGAGCATCCCCTATATGCTGCGCAAGTATAAAATAGATCTCTTCCTATCGCCGGATAGTTACATGTCACTGAGCACAAAAGTACCTACCTGCCTGGTGATACATGACCTTGCATTTGAGCATTATCCCGAGCATTTTGTGTTGAGCCATAGACTTTACTGGACACATTACTCACCGCTATTTGCCCGCAAAGCTTGTCGTATAGCCACTGTGTCTACATTTTCCAAAGAAGACATCAGCAAATGCTATGGCATTGCGCCTGATAAAATAGATGTAGTGTATAATGGTGCGCACGATGAATACAAACCATTAGCCCCTGCCGAGCGGGAGGAAGTAAAAAAGCACTATGCAGACGGCTGCGAATATTTTGTTTTCGCCGGGGCATTGCATCCGCGAAAAAATATCGTCAACTTACTGAAAGCCTTTGTGATCTTCAAGCAGTGGCAGCGCACTAATATGAAATTGGTCATTGCCGGCCGGCCGGCATGGAAGTATGATGAAGTAGAAGAAATGCGCGCCACTATGCCCTTCAAAGACGATGTGAAGTGGGTAGGGTATATGAATGTTGATGAGCTATCGAAAGTAATAGGCGGCTCATACGCCCTTGTATATGCGTCTCTTTTCGAAGGTTTTGGCATACCGATACTGGAGGCGCTGCAATGCGACGTGCCAGCCATTGTGAGCAATACCTCATCGATGCCTGAAGTGGCCGGGGATGCAGCTTTATTAGTCGATCCGTCTGACCCCGGAGATATAGCTGATAAGATGCACCTCATTTACCAGGACGAAGCGCTACGTAATAAACTGATCGCTAATGCCCGCGAGCAGATCAAAAAGTTTGACTGGAACAAATCCGCAGAACGGCTTTGGGACAGCATGATGAAATGTGTTCAATAGAAAACGCCCCGTATACACGGGGCGTTTTTATTTAAAGTTCTATTCTGCTATGGGAAATTTATCCCGTGATATTTATTCACATCAATTGACGGAACAGTAGAATTATATTTTGCATTGATCGCTGCAATGACCTGGTTGGCCACCATTGCATATCCACGCTGTGTAAGGTGAATACCATCCAATGAGAAGGCGCCACCTGTAACGAACTCAGCAGTGTATTTTATACCATTATAGGTAACACCCGTAGTAATAGTAGAAAGGTATTTATTCATATCCACATACGCCAGGTTGTGGCGGGTAGCCTCATACTGTATAAATGAATTGAAGCTGGCGGTAGCCCTGCGGATATTCTGTATCTCGTCTGTGGTCAGTACATATTGTTGTGGTATAGCAACAGTGCTGCCCCATCCTAAACAAGTAAAATTGCTTTGTGGTGTTGTCAGCAATATCAATTCACCCGGAACTGCCTGGCGA
The DNA here is from genome assembly GCA_903877645.1 of uncultured Bacteroidota bacterium. Taxonomy (GTDB): domain Bacteria; phylum Bacteroidota; class Bacteroidia; order Chitinophagales; family Chitinophagaceae; genus Nemorincola. The sequence continues at coordinate 14,610 of CAIRES010000087.1, forward strand.
ATACCGTTGTTATCCTGTATGATAAAGTAGTTAGCCCCTACCTGGAATATCTTACTTAATCCCCACCTCGCATTCAATGTATCAGCCTGGCCCTGGCGGGTAAGTATCAGCCCGTTGGCAGGTACGGTAGTGAAAAAAGGAATGTTGGTAATATCCGGTATATTGATCAGCGCACCGCCTGCACCTGTACTGATAGCAACATTCAATGCCTTATCATACAATGAATCAAATTTATCATACGGAGTAATACTGTTGGTATTGTAAATATTAGTACCGGGGAAAGGTAATGCAGCGCCTGTACCATCACCTACACCACCCGCTGTTGCATAGCCTAATACATCATTTGCGCCCAGCCACATCGTAAAGAATGTAGGATATAAATTGCCGACCCGGTATTGCAACTCATCGAGTGGACTTGCTGTACCAGCATTATGATAGAATCTTGCGGCGTAGGGATTAGCATTGACAAACGCCGGATAATTGCCATAACCCGCAACATCATAATCCGCAACACGGATACCCGGAACAGCGATATTATTGATCTGCCCGTTATTGGATGGCGACGTATAAGTCACATCTGATGGGTTCATTATCCAGTTAGGATAGCTGATAGGCCCAAGAGAAGAATCAGCAGGGATGCAAGGATTGTATGTCATTCCCAATACATACTTAGGACCCGGATAGCCATTATCACTTACCAGCAATGGCTGTATGAATGGCCCTTTCGCACCATGCACACCCTGTACCATCGAAAACTGTTCAAATAGCCTTTCAGGATAAGAATTTAATTGGCCGGAAACAGTAAGGCTTCCGTCGGTATATCCTGCAGTAAGTGAGTTGCCTATGGCGAGATAATTGGAAAAATCCGCATTCCCGGCTACTGGCGCTGTTGTAATATTTACACTGGGCTTGCATGAAGCAAATAAAAGAGCGAGCGAGCCAATGATATATATTCTTCTCATCGTAAATTTTTTATCGTTTTTAGAAATTATAATAAACGCCTATTCCGGGTGTTGCTGCTTGTGTCTGGTAGGTACCGCTAAACTGGCCGTAATCATAGCTGCCATTGCGTTTCATACCCAAAGTACCTTCAAAGGCTGCTATTACTGTGAACCTTGGTAATGGCTTAACAGTAACACCGCAGGAAAGTATGATGCGGTCAGCATCCGGAAGATCAGGAGATACATAGCCATTAGGTACAGGGGTAGGGTCATAAGCAGCCCCTGCCATTACAGATACTACTTTGCTGATCTTGTAGCAGCCTCCCAAACGTGGTGTCAGCGTATTTTTATAATGCCTTGGTGCATGCATGTTCTGTAATGCAGACGTTTGCGTAGCAAAATTGATCTTTAAAGAGTCATACGAGTTCCAGCCGGTGTAATTCAGATCGAACTGTAACGTAAGATTGTCAATTGGCCTGATACCGATACCGATTGTTGCTACCTGCGGCAATGGCAATCTCGTTTCAAAAGTTGTATTCGGGAATGAGGTGCTCAAAGAAGTTGGTACGGTAAAAGTAGCAGTACCTCCGCTCAGGTTCATATTTACCTGCGAGCGGTAAGTAAGCCCGATCTGCAGACGGTCGGATGGTTTAAGTTGCACACCAAGGTTGAAACCTACACCATTGGCAGTGCCATGCAGGTGTGCCTGGCCTGAGGTGTCATCCTTACCTACGGGTAACGCATTGGTAAGATCGAAAGAACCGGTAGCATAAATAAAGCCTGCACCCACCGAGATAAGATCGTTCACGCGGTAGCTGATAGTAGGTTGTATAAATGTCGCATTCAGGTTGATGGATTCTACGAGGTAACGGCCAGACCAGTTGTCGTGATCATTCCAATCAAGACCGATACCGGCTGCGGTATAGATACCAAGGCCTAAAGCAAAGCGGCTGTTTTCCTGCAAAGGGCCACCCACATAAAAATTAAACGGAGTAAAGGTTTGTTGCCTGGAGATACCTGTTTGGCCATTATAGTTGCCGTAAGCCACTCGCGGCATAATGAAATCCACCGCGGCATAGGCCTGTATCCCCTTCAGGCGGGCGAGGCCACCCGGGTTATAATATATGGTAGACGCATCCCAAGGCCATGCAGCGCCTGTGCCGCCCATAGCCAGTTGCCTTAATCCTTGCAGATTGAGCTCATAGCCCGCACCAAAAGATGTCATCGCTGAGAATAATAATGATGCTGCTAATAACTGTTTCTTCATAAAGAAAATCGTTAAAAAATCAATTGATCGTGATCCGGTTAACTTATTAATCGGTTAAGGTATGGTGAAATCGTTATAAAAACAATACCTGCCGCAAAATCCGTCACAAATATAGTCGTTAACTTACAGCAATACCAATGGTTGCAAGGCTTATTTTCACGTCGTTTTCCCTCAATAGTGCGAGGGCACATGCCTCCAAAGTTGCCCCGGTAGTCAGTACATCATCACATAATAATATATGTTTGCCTTGTATTTCACGATAATTCTTTACCGCAAAAGCATTTTCCATATTATTTATCCTTTCTGATAGCGTTTTATGGGTTTGGCTTTCTGTATCCCTGAGCCGGTATAATATATTGTCAGCGACAGGTATATTTAATTTTTCGCTTATTCCGTTTGCTATAAGTAAGCTTTGATTGTAACCACGACTGGCTTGCTTGGCCTTATGCAGAGGCACCGGGATGATCATATCTACTGTCTTAGCCCACGGTACTTCTTGCAAAGCTGCTCCCAGCCTTTTGCCAAGGAATACCCCAATTTCCTGCTTTCCACCATACTTGAGTCCATGCAGCAGATGTTGCAAAAGCCCCTCTGTAGTGAAGTAAGCATAAGATGCTGCTCCAATAAATGGAATGCGGCCGGCAAAACGTAAAGCCGCCTCATTGTCTTCATGCTGCTGATCACCGGTCTCTGGCAATTGCAGGCAGCAACTGATACACAACACCTCTTCTTCTTTCAGCATTGGCTTGCTGCAACCCTCACAAAGCCTCGGGTAAAACAAATGGCTCAATCCATGCCCCAACTGCTGAAGCATTTTGCTACCGGGAAATGATATATTGCTTTTACCCATTCTGTTTTAGTCTTAGTAAATAATATGGCCGGCATTTTAGTTTCCTCCTTTATGGTTGAGGAATCCATAGAAAGAAATTTTCCGTTAGCAAAAATAGTCGCATTTTTATCCAATGTTACAATTACGGCATTATTCATTTGAGCTGGCTTTTGAATTTCCTTTTATCACAGCGCATGGTATGAAGACACAACAGCCTACACTGGTCACCTCTCTCGGCCTGGCCAATCTCACCGGTTATGGAGAGGCCCCCGCAATTAGTTATTACGGGGTAAGCACGGAGCAGATGGCCGCTCTGCTCGAAGAAAAAAGAGGAATGATAGAGCGTTATGCCCTTACTGACCCAAAGCGTTTCTGGCATTTCCTCCACCACCTCATACCGGGCCAGCATTTCCTGATCGCTGCACTCGATATAGCCGGATGGGACCTTTTTGCACAAATGCGCCGGATGCCGCTATACCGGCTCCTGGATATTACCTGGGGCCAAACACCCCTCACAGATTATACTATCGGCATGGACACTCCTGCAGAAATGGTACAAAAAGTAAAGGCACATCCATGGCCCATATACAAAATAAAAGTTGGCCGGCCTGAGGACCTTGATGCGTTAATAGCCATAAGGGCAAACACTACTGCCAACCTACGGGTAGATGCCAATGAAGGCTGGACTTTTGATGAAGCTAAAGCCTTGCTGCCCGAATTGCAGAAACTGGGCGTAACGTTAGTAGAGCAACCTTTGCCCCGGGATGCCCATGAAGAAATGAAGGAACTGAAAGCAATATCACCACTACCACTCTTTGCCGATGAAAGCTGCCGTACAGAAGATGATGTAAAGAAATGCGCAGAGGGTTTTCATGGCATCAACATAAAACTCACGAAGTGTGGGGGCGTTACCCCCGGTATGAGGATGATCAAAGAAGCCCGCTCACTGGGCATGAAGGTGATGATGGGCTCTATGAATGAATGTACAATCGGCACAGCCGCAATTGCCAATATGCTTCCGCTACTGGACGAGGTAGATGCTGATGGGCCGCTCTTATTAAAAGAAGATGTGGCTACAGGATTAAAATATAATAATGGCATAATACAGCTCAGCGGCGGCCATGGCCTGGGAATAAAATTTGCCGGCCGGAAAGTAGAAAAGATTATTGCATAGTTTTGCATTGCACCCGGTAAGTGTGCCACACCTCCGAGGTGTGGTACACTTTACAGGTACTTAAAATAAACAACCACCCTTGCAACACAACCTATCTTTAAAACCATACAACACCTTCGGCATAGACGTTCCCGCTGCGTGGTTTACAGAGCTGACCAATGTAAGTGAGCTACCGGGACTTACGGCTTTACCACAAGAAAAATTTATTCTTGGTGGCGGCAGCAATATATTGCTTACTCAGCCGGTAAGCGGATTGGTGATACACAACGAACTGAAAGGCTTTGCTATAGAAAAAGAGGATAATGATCACGTATGGCTTCGGGTAGCATCAGGAGAGATGTGGCACGATATAGTATTGTATGCGATCAATAAAGGCTGGGGTGGCATTGAGAACCTCGCACTCATACCCGGCACTGTAGGCGCATCGCCTATGCAAAACATCGGCGCCTATGGCGCAGAGGTAAAAGATGTTATAGAAACTGTTTCCTTCTGGTACTGGAAAGAGCGCACGATACTTACCTACAACAACAGGGAATGCGCATTTGGTTACCGGGACAGTATTTTTAAAAGTGAACTGAAAGGAAAGGGCTTCATCACATCTGTGGTGTATAAGCTCAGCAAGTACCCTACTTATAACATCAGCTATGGCGCTATACAACAAGAACTGGAAGCCATGGGTGTGGAAGAGCCATCAGTAAAAGCTATCGCTTATGCAGTAATGAGCATTCGCCGAAGCAAACTACCAGACCCTGCCGAAATAGGTAATGCCGGCAGCTTCTTTAAGAACCCTACTATTCCATTGGCCCAATTTCAACATCTGCATGACCAATATCCGAAATTGCCGTCTTACCCGGTAAGCGACACCCTGATAAAAATACCCGCCGGATGGCTCATTGAGCAATGTGGCTGGAAAGGCTACCGTAAAGGAGATATGGGGGTACATGCCAAGCAAGCCCTTGTACTCGTCAACTATGCCAACGCAAAAGGGAACGAAATATGGCAGCTCTCCGGCCAGATCGTTGATTCTGTAAAACAGCGCTTTGGTATAGAATTGGAAAGAGAAGTGCAGGTGTGGTAACTTATCCTTCTCCCTTTACCACGGGCAGCTTTATATAAAAAGTAGTACCCACACCATCCACAGTTTCAAACCATATCGTGCCTTTCCAGAATTCTATGATCTTCCTGGTCATTGCCAGGCCCAGGCCAGTACCCGATGATTTGGTGGTGAAGTAGGGTTGAAATATCTTCTTAACTGCATCATCTGCGATTCCCACCCCATTATCAGATATAGAGATAAGCGCATGGCCAGCTTCCGTATGCAATACTACTTTTATTGCTCCCTGCCGGCCTTCCGGTATAGCCTGCTTGGCGTTCTCTAACAAATTGGTAAACACACGCAGCAACTGGCTGCGGTCAGCAAGCACAGTAACAAGCGCGCCGGAGAAATTTACCGAGATCGCTACATGCTCATTGTTCTGGTATAGCTCCAGCGCTTTGTGCAGCAGGTCTTTCAGGTCTATTTCTTCTGCCTTCGCATCGGGCATCCGGGCAAAGTTGGAAAACTCAGATGCAATATAAGAAAGGTTGTTGATCTGCTCTATGATCGAATCCGATACCTTGTCTGTCAGCTCTTTGATGTTCGGGTTGTCGTTTTTCATTGCCTGCTGCAGGTATTGGATATTCAATTTCATTGGGGTAAGCGGGTTCTTGATCTCATGAGCAACCTGTTGCGCCATTTCGCGCCAGGCCGTCTCCCGCTCGCTCTGCGCCAGCAATATAGCATTAGCTTCTACCTTACTCGCCATCTTATTGTATTCCCTTACCAGCAGGCCTACCTCATCATCATACGGCCATGATACCCGGTCGTTCTTTTGCAGGTTCAGGTGTTCAAATTGTTGTGTAATGATCTTAAATGTAGCAGTTATCCATCTGGTAATAAATAAACTGATGACGCTGGATAGCAGGAAGATGATCGCATACACATTGATCAGTGTCACCACAATATTTGAGATCTGGAAATCCCTGTCTTTCTCTGATGAGAAAAAAGGTACATTCAAATACCCCAGCGTTATACCATGCTCATCGCGCAGGGGCTCATAGGCCGACAAATAAGAAAGCCCGGCCACCCGCTCCTCCTGTATTACTATAGATTTGCCTGATACGTTCAGTTGGTAAAATGCCTCCGGCCGCATCATCCTCGATATCAGGGCCTTCTCAAAAATATCATCCTGCGATGTGGAAAACAGGATGCCATTGTCGTCATAGATATTAATGTCTGTTTTCTGGTTCGTGGCAAGAGCGGTGATGAAGTACTTGAAATTTGGGGTACGGCTCACCGAGTCAAAAATATAATCCGCGTCATAGCCATTCCTTTGCTTCAGGTAATCCTGTACAGATTGTTTGGCTACCTGCATTACCGTCTGCAGCTTATTGGCATTTGCGTCACGGTATTCCCGGCTGAAGAATATTATTGTTACCCCACCAATGATCACAAATGAAAGCAATACGATCGCCAACATAGAAAGATGCACACGCCTGCGCAAACTGAATCTGATCCGCGGCGCATCCGTGCTCTTCTGTGCTATATAAGAAAGATAAAGCTGGTATAGCAACACTAATAGCGCCAGCAACACCTGTATCCCGAAGATGTAAGAGAACAGAACAATAACTTCCAGTATTTCGCTGTGGTAATGCACGATCACCACTGTACGCTTATCAGATACTTTATAATAGAGTTCCGATATGTTGCTTTTAGTATAGAAAGCATAATGCAACGCTTTAAGCGTGTCATCATTAAGCGTGGTGGTAAACGGATAATCTTTTGTTTGTGTTACCAGCTTATCATTGATGTAAATAGCATAAGCATATTCATTTTCTTCAGCATTCTCCTGGTTAGTTACCGGCTGTAGCAACTCAGGATATACTGTTTCGGTTACCTGCTTTTTCAGGTCAAGGTCAATGAAAATATAGCCGATCACTTTATTGATGGTGTCGCTATACACCGGCATATAGGACAGGTAAAAATGTCTGTCGAGGATAGACTCTTTATAAAAGAGATAAGATGAGCTGGTAGATGCCGACTCGTTCTTTTCATTCAGTAAAGAATAATAATCGGCAGTATCACTGTTATACAACGGCCGCTTGTCTGCGTCAAACAAGTATATCTTCGCCTGGTATTTATCAAATGCCCCCGTCAGGTACTGCGTTTCAAAAAATTGGTTTACTGCTTTTCTCGCAGCTAAAGACGGATTATAAAAAAAATTCTGCAGCTTGTCATCCCGTTCTATGGTCTTTGCTTTTTTATCAAACGCATATTCTATCTCAATATCCTGGTGCGGTGATAAGTGGTCCTCTACATACGCTATCCTGGAGGTTCGCTCCTTCAGCTGGTTGTAATATTGAACCATGAATGTGGAGAACAGGCAAATGAATATCGCCCAAAAGATCATCCGAGGCTCAAAAAGGTCTGCAACTAAGGTGTACTTCTTAATATCTAAACCTGCAAAGAACAATAATACCCAACCTAATATTGCCCAATAAAAGAACCCGTTATAATTTCCGGAAGCGAAAATGAACACCGTGCCGGTAAAAACCAAGAGCAGATATTTTATCCGATTATTATTGATCAGGCTGGTCAATTGATAGTTAAACAGGTAGATCACCAGGCAGGAAAGGCCGGATATGGCTCCTATTACAGTCAATCCGAGTATGGTAAATGTATTGATGGAGTAAAAATGGCTCACATCAAAAGATATCTTCGAATCAAGTACAAGGCTGCGCACCAGTTTTATGATCAACATAATATAGGCAAACAATGCCGGAAGCAATAAACAGGCGATCGCATTTTTTGCCCATCCCGACTTTACTTTACTGAAATACGTTTGATACGGCGTATGCCGGGTGATGAATATGGCCAGCCATAAGAAACAGAGCGCATTGATGAACAGGTCGCCAAAAGATGGAAGGTATTTATTTGACGCATAAAGCAGTGGCGAAAAAAAGGAAAGTGTATCCAGGTTGAATGGCAAGCCGAAAACAACAAGCCATACCCGCAAAAGCACGATGACCCCAACAGTTATGAACAGCCCCCATAGCGGCGACCGCTTTCGGGAAATGTAAATGATCATTAACTGTATCCAGGATAGCGATGCAAGGATGGAGGCGATCAGTAATGTAAGGAATAACTTATCCGGTGTCCATTTTTGTATATCGTGCGCGTCAAAGTATAGGTAGAAAAGCGGCTGTTCATCACGCAGCTTTACAGGATAAGTGCCTGTTATATAGCCGGATGAGGCAGGTATGATCTTCGTTTTTGCCGGTATATAATCCGAGGCAGGAAAATGTGATCTTAAATATTCATTCTCTACAGGGTAGGTGATGAGTACGGGCAGCAGCACCACTACTCGTTTATTGCTGCCGGGCAAAGGTGGCTGCACAGATCGGGAAAGAAATATCCCTTTTTCATTATGCAGTAACCCCCATTTTTCTTTTATGGTGTCATTAGGTGCCGCAATGACCGTATTGGTATTCCATAAGATCAGCGAATCATTGCGATAACAAAAAATATAAAATGGTGAATTGCAGATCTGTGTATTCTCTTTCTCGGAAAGTGAATCTGCAAATAGCTTTCGCAGCAGGTCCTTATCATTGATAAAATGTTCAAATACCTCTTCCCGGTGCTTCAGGTCGGCATTCACTGCGCGTGCCATGTGCACAGGCAGCATGGCTTGCCTGTGCAGGTGAAAGTGGTAGCCGTTGCCGCACCATAACAGTACGCTCAAAAACAGCCAGCCCCAATATGGATAGCGGCGCAGCATTTATTTACGTTCCAGTTCTTTTACTTTGTTCCATAGTGCGTCCATTTCCCCCAATGTCATATCATGCAGTGTCTTGCCTTGGGCTACTGCCATCTCCTCCACCTGCTGAAAACGGCGTATGAATTTTCTATTCGTTTGCTCCAGCGCCTTTTCCGGATCTGTTTTTATAAACCGTGCATAGTTCACCAATGCAAAAAACACATCCCCCATCTCTTCCTCTATATGTTGTTCATCGCCTTGCTCTACCGCCTCATATAGCTCATTCAATTCTTCCTCCACCTTCCCGCGCACCTGGGCTGTATTCTCCCACTCAAAGCCCACTTGCTTGGTTTTTTCCTGTAGCCTCAGCGCCTTTATCAAGGCAGGCATTGTATTGGGTATACCGCTCAGTATTGATTTCTTGCCTTCCTGTTGCTTTATTTTTTCCCAGTTCTGCTTTACATCTGTATCATTCTCCACTTTTACATTGCTGTATATATGCGGGTGCCGGTTCACCAGCTTATTGCACACGCCTTCTATCACATCATCAAATGTGAACTGTTTTTGCTCGCTGCCTATTTTGCTGTAAAAGATAATATGGAGCAACAGGTCGCCCAGCTCTTCTTTAATGCCTTTCCAGTCTTCATTGGTTATAGCATCCGTAAGCTCATATACTTCCTCTATGGTTTGCGGGCGCAGGGTGTGTATGGTTTGTTTTTTGTCCCAGGGACACTCTTCCCTCAGCTCATCCATTATGCTCCTCAGCCGCTCTATTGATTTTGAATATTCCATACTCTAAATAAAATTTAATTTGGTTCCGGTAGCTCCTTTAGGGGTTGGGGTTTTCCCCCCCACTTATATCCTTCTGTCTCAAAACCCGCCAGTTGCAGCACTCTTTGTATCACCGTATCTGCCACTTCCTCTATGGTTTGCGGCCTGCTGTAAAAAGATGGCGTTGCGGGGCAAATGATCCCACCCGCTTCCGTCACCGTGGTCATATTACGCAGGTGTATCAGGTTATAAGGTGTTTCCCGCACTACACAGATCAGCTTTCGCCGCTCTTTCAGCACTACATCTGCTGCCCTGGTTACCAGGTCATTACTGATCCCGCCGGCTATCCTGCCCAGCGTACCCATGCTGCACGGGCAAATGATCAGCGTATCATAGCCTGCGCTACCCGAGGCAAAGGGCGCCATAAAATCATTCTTATCCCAAACTTTAAAGGAGAAATCTGCATATTTCTTGTTCCCCAGCTCGTGTTCCCATACTGTTCGGGCGTTATCGCTCCATACCAGGCCCACCTCTGTTACATCCTTCTTCATCTGTTCCAGCCTGTTCAATAACATCTGTGCATACACTGCACCGCTCGCTCCACTAATGGCAATTGCTATTTTTCTCATAAAATTATACCCCGAATTAACAAAACTACATGGAATAATTGTAAATTCGTTTCTCTAAAACGCGAATAATGAAACGAGTATTATTTCTGGCAGTAGTAATTATGGCTTTACCTGCCATAGTAACAGCAGGTGCAAAACCTAAAAAAGCAGTAGCTGCACCCGCTGCCGCATCCGATAATGAGATACATTGGATCACCAATATCGATGAGCTACAGGCAAAAATGCAGCAACACCCCAAAAAGGTTATTGTGGACATTTATACCGGCTGGTGCGGTTGGTGCAAGAAAATGGATGCTGCTACTTACAGCAACCCGGCCCTTATCAAATACGTAAACAATAACTTCTACGCTCTGCGCTTTGATGCCGAGCGCCAGGATACCATTAACTTCCAGGGCAAACAATACTTCTTCATTCCACAATACAAGGCCAACTCCTTTGCACTGGAAATGCTGAAAGGTGCAATGTCTTACCCCACTACTGTCATTATGCTCGAAAACTTCCAGAGCCCGCAACCTTATGCTGGTTATATGACCGTGCCGCAGATGGAAACCATTCTCACTTTCTATGGCGATAATGTAATGCGTCACCAAAGCGGCGGCGACTACCAGAAAAGCTACCACCCATCATGGGACCATGGTGCAGCGCCTGATATGACACCACCTCCGGGCCACTAATTCGGCTAACACGTATTAAAAAGCAAAACCCCGCATTTCGTGCCGGGGTTTTGCTTTTTAATATTCACAGTATTTACTTCGTATTCTATCATTCCTTATCCTGCTGCACAATGTATTTCATATCCGTAGCAAAGAACTTACACGCAGGTCTCAGCCCACACACCTCGCACTTGGGCCTGCGGGCCACGCACACATAGCGGCCATGCAGTATCAGCCAGTGGTGCGCTATCGCCAACAGGTCCTTAGGTATATTCGCTACCAGTTGCTGCTCGGTCTGTAAGGGTGTCTTGGCTTTCAGTGTCAGCCCTATCCTTGCCGATACCCTGAATACATGCGTATCCACTGCCATACCCGGCTGATGGAATACTACCGATACGATCACATTGGCTGTCTTGCGCCCAACCCCGGGTAGCAGCACCAGGTCGTCCATATTGTCCGGCACCTCCCCATTAAATTGCTCCACCAGCATTTTGGCCATGCCTATCAGGTGGCGGGTCTTGTTGTTGGCAAAGCTGATGCTCCTGATAAATGGCTCCACATCCTCAAATTCTGCTTTGGCCAACAGCTCCGCCGTAGGAAATTTTTGAAACAGCGCCGGTGTCACCATATTCACCCGCTTATCAGTACACTGCGCCGAGAGTATCACGGCCACCAGCAACTGATATGGGTCTGTATAACGCAGCTCCGTTTCCGCATCCGGCATATTCTTCTCAAACCAATCTATTACAAAGGCATACCGTTCTTTCCTGGTCATAAAAAACCCGTTATTTGTTTTGCAAATAACGGGGTAAAAAACCAAACCTAAAACCACACATCTTATATACGACACCAGTTGCGTTCCGGTTTCCTACTTAGCCGGTTCAAATACCATCGCGTATCCGTTCATACAATAGCGCAGATGGGTAGGCGCGGGGCCATCGTCAAATACATGGCCGAGGTGGCCGCCACATTTGGCACACATCACCTCATCGCGCTCCATACCCAGGGAGTTATCCTTGGCCTGCATCACACTGGTCGGCTTTAGCGGCTGGTAAAAGCTGGGCCAGCCTGTATGGCTGTCAAATTTCGTGGCCGATGTAAAAAGTGGGTTACCACAGGCCGCGCAGTAATACATCCCCTTGCTGTAGTTATGCGCATTCGGCCCTGTATCCGGGGCTTCAGTACCTTTTTCCCTCAGTATATTATACACCTTGGGGGTCAGTACCTTTTTCCATTGGGCATCGGTTATATTCACCTTCCCGGTTTCGCCCTCTTTATAGTAGGGGTTGTTCTTTTCATTTTGCTGTTGCTGGGCATACAGCGCAGCTACTCCTGTGCATAGTAATATGGCCACAGGTACTATCAGTGATCTCAGTTTCATAATTTTAGTTTGTGTATAATATTAACGAATAAAAATGAATGCCGGTTTCATGAAGAATGTCAATAAAACCTTAAAACCATACTTATCAATTAAATTATGATAACTACACTTTATGCTTTCCCAAAGAAAATTACCCACTATACTACCTCAATATAAAATAATAAAGTATTTTGTGACGTAATTATTCCAAATGAAAAGTAAGTTCACCGTCCTTATTGCCTTAATAGTGCTGGTTGCTTTTATGAGCAGTTGCGGCACTACCGTATACAGTGGCAGGCCTTATAAAAGCCAGAAATACATTGGCTACAAAAACCATTGGCATGCGTGGCATGCGCATCATTACCGCCCGCACCCACACTACGGTGGTTATTGGTAGTAGCTATTTGTCTGTACTTCTGTCTATCAGGTCGTCGGTGTCATTATTAATGTTGCGCCCGTTCCCAAAAAGGTATCCTGCAGATATGCCCCACACCCTGTTTTTATCCAGTTCGGTAGCTATTCCTATGTCGTTTACCCCGGGACAATAGTATACTTTGAAGAATAACCCGGTAGGCAATTCATACCCTGCCGATAAATTTAATCCAATATCAAATCCGTGCAATGTTCTGCCAAGAACAAGTGGATACCTCCCATTGGTGTTGATAGTAGTATCATTGTATACTTCGTGGTCTTGCAATTTATTCTGCCCGCCCAATAAATAAGACGGGGTTGCACCAATACCCAACGTTACCCGGCCTTTGCCCTGCATGCCCGTTTTATATACCAGGCTTAATGGCACCTCCCCATAAAAAAGACTAAGCGTTTGCTGTACTGCTTCGTTAAAGCTGTCGTTACGGTAATAAGAAAAATTACGTACACAACCCTTCTTCGATATCGATACCCCCACCTGGAAGTACATGTGTTTGTTGATCGGTGCATCCAATACCATACCCACCTTAGCGCTCCATACTGCGCTCACTGAAGCCTGGGTATAATCTATGGGGTAAGTAGGGGGTGCAAATTTAAATGTGCTCATGCCGGCGCCCACTTCAGGGCCAAAACCGATCTGGGCATATAAGACACCGGTTGCGGCTATTAATAAGAGAACTAAGCACAGTTTTTTCATAATACTTTAGCTATATTTTTGATCTGCGTGTTCTGATAGCGTCTGCCGCTGATAGTACCCACCCATTTTATCTTCCTGATGGCATTGGTAAGAAATATCTCGTCAGCACCCGATAGCGCTCCGAACGTAAGGCTCATTTCTTTAACTGTGCAAACCTCCATTACCCGCCGCCGCATTACCCCGGCCACACAGCCATCCTTAAGCGGGGGTGTATATACTACGCCATCCTTGATCCAGAATATATTGGCCATCGTACTCTCTATGATACGCACGTCTGTATTAACGATCAACGCGTCATTCCATTTCCGGTCTTTGGCCTGTCTCGCCGCTACGGCATAGATCAGCCCGTTGGCCGTTTTCAGATTACAAAGAGTATCAACAGTTTTGGCAACTCCGGTTGCCACTCCGGTCACCAGCCCATTTTCATTTAGCTGCATTATCCCCGCATCCATCGGAAAACACTCTATCAAGAGTCCCGCTTTACTATTCCCTGTCCCATATAAACCACCTCCACCGGCAAATACCTGTAACCTTACCCGGCACAAATGGTCCAGTTCGTTTTTATATACTGTTGCCAATACCTGGTTGGCCATCCATCCTGTAGTAAAATAAGCCGGCAGTGCAAGCTGCAATTGTTGCATACCCTTTTCCAACCGCTCCCAATGGTAACCGCCAAGTGCTATCACCCCATCCTCCACCAGCATCGTCTCAAATAACCCATATCCATACCTGAACGAACCATTATCCACTGGTATATAAGCGTCCGCGGCTTCTATGATCTTCCCGTTCAGGTTAATGTATGGCAATGTGACTATGATTGTTTACCGAAATTAATGATAAATACTTACGTGCCGCTCAAAATCGTATTTTTGCCCCAAACTTACAGAATATGCAATTTGATCAGCCTGTTTCGGTGCAATGGTTAGCGGAATTTACGGGAGCGAAATTGATAGGAAATAAAGAACAACAAGCCACAGGCATTAACGAGATACATAAGGTAACCAAAGGTGATATTTCCTTTGTTGATTTTGAGAAGTATTATAATACCTGCCTCAATTCGCCGGCTACCATCATCATTATCAATAAAGAAGTAGACTGTCCGGCCGGTAAAACACTGCTCGTTACTCCCGAGCCATTCACTGCATATATAAAGATCGTCAAGCACTTCCGCCCGTTCGAGCCTGCCACCAAAATGATCAGCGACTCAGCTACAATAGGCGAGGGTACGCACCTGCAGCCGGGCGTTTTCATTGGCCACCATGTCCGTATCGGTAAAGATTGCCTCATTCATCCCAATGTCACTATATACGATCACACCATTATTGGCGACAATGTCATTATTCAGGCAGGCTGTGTGATAGGAGCTGATGCCTTTTACTTCAAGCGCCGCAAAGACCGCGAGGTACAATACGATAAAATGGAAAGCTGTGGTCGCGTCATTATAGAAAGCGATGTAGAAATAGGCGCAGGCACCAGCATAGATAAGGGCGTGAGCGGCGACACCATCATAGGCCGCGGCACCAAGCTGGATAATCATATACACATTGGCCACGGAGCAGTAATAGGAAAGAATTGCCTTTTTGCGGCGCAGGTAGGCGTTGGCGGAAAAGCCATCATAGAAGACGAGGTGATCCTTTGGGGGCAGGTAGGCGTGAGCAAAGACCTCACCATAGGAAAGGGCGCAGTGGTGCTGGCACAGAGTGGTGTGCCATCCAGCATAGAAGGCGGCAAGGTTTACTTTGGCTCACCGGTAGGCGAGGCAAAACCAAAAATGCGTGAAATGGCCTGGATCAGGCGCATACCAGAGATCTGGGACAAAGTGAATAACGATAACAAATAAACCCGCTCTCATTGGCATCCGTAACTATAGATCATGACCTGCTGCTGCGCAGCTATACCCCGGAGGATGCCCCCGGCTTGTTTGCCGCTGTCGATGCCTCCCGCAAGCATTTGCATCCGTGGCTTAGCTGGGTAGATAAGACCACAAAAGTAGAACACTCACTGCAATACATACAGGATTCCCTTTACGGCCCTTTTACAAAAGAAGCGCTGGTACTCGGTATTTTTTACCAGGGTACTATCATTGGCGGCATAGGTATGCATAACTGGGACCATAATACCAAGCTCGCACAGATAGGCTATTGGATAGGCAAAAGCCATGAAGGCAAGGGCATCATCAATAAGTGCCTCACCGCATTTGTACCCTTCCTCTTCGATAAGATAGGCCTAAATAAAATAGAGATACACTTTATGCCGGCCAATAAACGCAGCGCAAAAGTGGCCCAGCGCCTCGGCTTCAAAACAGAAGGCATTATCCGCCAAAGCATCATACACAACGGTATGCCACAGGATGTGGTGATTGCCGGCCTGCTGAAGAGTGAGTGGCAGTGATTTTGGATTAATAATATTTTCCGGGTTCTTCACCGGCAACCTCGCGCCGGGTTCTCACAGAGATTTATATATCTATCGGTATATCTCCCGTCTATGTCCAACGTGATGAATATCTACAATACGGATCTCATCATCTATAGCATATAAAATTCTGTATTCACCCACTTTTACACGCCAAAGTTCTTCTCTGTTGCTAACCAATTTTTTGCAACCATCAGGGCGAGGATTCATTGCAAGGCTTTCTATCTTATCGGCGATAAGAGCAAGTGTACGGGGAATTAATTTTTTAAGCTCTCTTTTTGCTGATGGCTTTACGACTATTTGATACATGGAGCTTGCCTTCGTTTATTAGTTCAGCCTTTACATTTTCCCATGGAATGCTTTTCTCCCCCTTTCTTGCCTCCGCTATCAGCAGGTCCATCAGGTCTTCCAGCTTTTCGTCATCGTACTTGGCCATTCCTTTCAGGTCTATCTGTGCATAGCGCCTGTTCTGGGTTTCATCGGTCACAAAACTCACTCCTTTCATAAGTCTGCTTTTTACAAATTTAATTATTCGTATTCACTCGCCCAAATGATGTTATGGATGCTCACTTAAACTGCTTCAAATAATACTTCACCCCATCTTCTTCCAGTACCATTTCCCCTTTTTGGCATCTTAGTACTTTGAATATACGTGGGCTTTTCCCTTCACACGACAGCGCCTGGTCGCTGCCGAGGCTTTTCACATACCACGATGGGTCGTTGCCCGGATCGCTGCCACTGAAGACAAACCCCTGCTTTCCATCCGTTGATTCCCCGGTTATGAATATGGCCCTGATAGTGGTCGCATTATCAATTGTGCCGCCATCCTGCTCTTTCGCCTGTCGCTTATACACCGTCCAGTGGCCTATCATCTGGTCTATGCTGGTCACCGGCAGTGCCTTTTCTTCTTTTTCGATCACTATCAGTTTACCGGTATCCGACAGATCGGGTGCCAATACATAAATACCGGTACTATTGGTAAGCACTAATGTCGTAGGCCGCTTTATGGCTATTTTATAATTGGCGGTACCAAAATCCAGTATGCTGTCTTCATTGATGGTATACCCCCCGTTATAGATAAACCCATTCCTGTTGTGGTAAGAAAAAGAGTCCTTCCGCTTAAACTGTACATAAAGGGTATCGGTAAAAGTCACTATACTGGAATCCGGTTTCATTCGCTGCACTTCACGCCATCGGCTTACCGGTAGTTTCAGTCCTTTATGCTTATTGCCACAAATGGCTGTAAGCGGCATTAATAATATCAACAATACGAGTAGTTTCCTCATCTTAATTGGTCTCCTGTCTTAAAAAAGAAACATTGTGCATAGCTTTGCAAAATAGCTACCTATTTTTAAAACCCGCTCTTTTTTAACAAAACTAATTTAATCGTAGCTTCATATCAAATTATGGCACACGAACAGTTACATATAACGCTCATTCAGCCTGATATAGTATGGGAAGATAAGAAAGCCAACCTGGAGCAATATTCTGAAACAATTTCCGGGATCACAGGCGCCAAACACATCGTGGTGCTGCCTGAAATGTTCAGCACGGGGTTCAGCATGGATGCAGTGCGCCTTGCCGAGTCCATGGACGGGCCATCGGTACATTGGATGGCAGATACCGCCTCCAAACACCGCTGTATACTCACAGGCAGCCTCATCATAGAAGAAAACGGCAAATATTACAACCGGATGATATGGGTGCAGCCCGATGGGCATATACATACCTACGACAAACGCCACCTGTTTGCCTACGCTAAAGAAGATAAGCATTATACCCCCGGCGAAACCCGCATGATAGTGCAAGCCAATGGCTGGCGCATCAACCTGCAGGTATGCTACGACCTCCGTTTCCCGGTATGGGCCCGCAACCAGGGCGACGAATATGATGTATTGCTGAATGTAGCCAACTGGCCTGAAGCGCGCATCCTGGCTTGGAAAACTTTGCTCCAGGCACGTGCCATTGAAAATCAATGCTTTGTAGTAGGCGTAAACCGGATAGGCAAGGACGCAAAAGGAAATAATTATACCGGGGCAAGCAGTGTGTTTGGCCCATTAGGCGAAACCATCTGGCAGCAGGAAGGACTCAAACAATGTCATACCGTTACCCTCGAAAAAGACCAGGTTCGAAAAACACGCGAAACACTTCCTTTTCTTAATGACGCCGATAAGTTCCTGCTTTTATGAGCACTGCCCGCCGGAAGCTGATATATCCCGTTTTATCACTTTGGTAGTATACAACCTTATTTTTTTGTGTAGCTTGACATACATTGCATACTGAATGAAGAAAGCGCTAACCAGCATATATTTTTTCTTACCGGTACAGCTACTCCTGCTGCACTTCCGTAAGTACCAGGTGCTGCTGGTCTTCTGGCTCCTTCTTTATCTGGTGATCACCGGCAATCTTGCCGCACACTTCGGGGCATCATCATTGTTTCTTGCACCCGAGTATCTCGACAAGATCAGCTTCGTCAGTATGTTCCTCCTTGGCTGTGCTATGTGCGTCTTCATTATGACGTGGCACATCACCACTTTCATCATTCACAGCAAACGCATTCCTTACATGGGGGCCAACCGCCATGCCTTTGTGGTATATTGTATCAATAACTTTATTATCCCCATTGTTTTTCTTGTTTTTTATTCGGTCGTGTCTATTCATTTCCAATGGCATGATGAGCATACTCCCTGGTCCGAAATACTATTGTTGCAATTTGGGTTTTATCTCGGCATCGGTGTCATTTCACTTGTGTCATTTGCTTATTTCTTCAGGGTAAGCCGCGATTTTTTTAAAGTGGCTTTGTCGGCAATCACCAATCCTGCCCGCATACGCAATATTGTGCCTTACGATTCCTTAGATTACGAGATTGACGTTATTCCGGTCAACTCATACATCTCCGGAAAACTGAGAATAGCCCAAAGCTCAGAACTGGAGTCCTACCACCCCCGGGTCATGAACGAGGTATTGCGCCGTCACCACCGCAATGTCATTTTCGCCGGCCTGTTCTCTTATGTGTTGCTGCTTATCATGGGCTTATTTATGGAGCAGCCACTACTCAGGGTGCCCGCGGGTGCCGGCTTCCTGCTGTTCTTCTCTATCATCATGGGTATGGTAGGCGCGTTCAAGTATTTCCTCAAAAGCTGGGAAGCTATTGGCTGGGTATTGTTTGTAGTGTTGCTTTCCCTGCTCGTCAAATGGAAGGTGTTCGACCTTCGCAGCATCGCATATGGCCTTGATTATCATACAGAGACCTCCAGTCAACCCGTTTACGATTACGCCCACCTGCATGATATCTTCACCAAAAAACGCTTTTATGACGATGAGAAAATAGAAGAGGCACGCCTGCAATTATGGAAAAATAAAACCGGCAGCGATACTGTGCTGCCACCGCTGGTGGTAGTAACCGTGAGTGGTGGCGGCTCCCGCTCGGCCTACTGGACGTTCCGCACCTTGCAGTACATTGATAGTATGTCGCATGGCAGTTTATTTCAGAATACTGTAATGATCACCGGCGCATCAGGCGGTATGATAGGCGCTGCCTACTGGCGCAATATCCATGATGCCTGGCAGCAAGGATTGCTTAAAGACCCCTATGAAAGAAAATACCAAACGAACATCGGCAGAGACCTCCTCAACTCTATCATATTCTCACTTGCCAGTGTAGACCTTATTTCTCCCTTCAATAAAATATCCGTCTCCGGCTATTCCTACACCCGCGACAGGGGATATGCACTCGAGCAGGAATTAGTTCGCAATTCTGATGGCCTCCTCGATAAAAACATCGGCTACTTTAAAGAGCGCGAAGGGAAGGGCGACATACCCATGCTCATTATCAATGGCACCATCACCAACGATGGGCGCAGACTCATGATGGGCAACACGCCACTTGGCTATCTGACACAGCCAGAATATTCCCTGGATGAAGCTGCACCACCCATAGATGCTGTTGACTTCGCTTCTTTCTTTGCCGGTCAAAATCCTTATAACCTCCGGCTTACTTCTGCTTTACGTATGAATGCCACTTTCCCGTTCATTCTCCCGGTCGTAAAATTGCCCAGCCACCCCTACATGAATATCATGGATGCCGGGCTTATCGACAATTTTGGCGCAGGAGTCGCCAGTCGCTATTTATTTGCTATGCGCACCTGGCTGCTGCACAATACCCGAAAGGTTATCTACCTGGAGATAAGGGACTCGCAGGAAAATGATGTGGGCAGCCCATCCGACGAATCTTCCCTCGGAGCAATGATGACAGACCCTATATTTGTGATACAAAGTAAGTGGGAAGCTTTCCAGTCTTATGCCCACGGTTACTTCAAAGATTTCGATCCTTACTTCCTCGGCGATAAACTACAGTTCATCACACTGCAGTACGTACCCAAAGAATCAAAGAAAACAGCAGCCCTCAATTTCCACCTCACACAAGAGGAAAAGGAAGACCTCTACTGGTCTATCAACAATACAACAAATACCGCTGCCGTGGATACCATACTTAAATTGCTGGCCGGGCCGCGCAAATAATTTGTATTTTACACCCCGATGAAGACACTGCTTTTTCATGTTAACTCTTTACTGGCCGGCGGCATAGAAAAAGTGCTCATCGAATTACTGTCCGGTTTAGATCCCGCTAAATACCACATCAAATTATCTATCGCCCATAACCTCGGCGACCTGGAGCTCTTACGCTCCCGCATACCCCCCTATGTTGAAGTATCGTATATTCTCGACACCCCAATCCTCACCAATACCAAGAAAAAAAAAGTAACCAAAAATATCTCCCTCCCCGCAAAATTGTTTGAAGACCTGGTACTACCGCCATTCAAAAAAATGGTACACGTCAAAAAGCTGAAGAAACTCATTAAAGATGTGGATGTGATCATTGACTTCGATATGACGTTGGCCGGTTACACCTCTTTATTCTCCGGCAAAAAAAAGGTCGCCTATTGCCACTTCAGTTTCAATCACTACTGGGGTGGTAGCAAAAGAAAGCTGGACAAACATGCTGCCCGTCTCCAAAAGTATGATACCGTCGTTATGCTATGCGAAGAAATGAAGCGGAACGCCATAGAGCTTTACCCCTCGCTCAAAGACAATACCATAATGATCTATAATGCCCTCGACAATAAAAACATTGCTGCGCTTGCCAATGAACCATTTACAGAATGGCAGCACTTATTGAACGATGGTTATTTTTTATCAGCAGGCCGCCTTGCCGAAAGCCAGAAAGACTTTACCATGCTCATTAAGGGGTATGCCGATTGTGTGAAGAAACACAACATAAAAGAACGTCTGGTAATTGTAGGTGCTGGCCCCAGCCTCACAGATCTGCAGGCGCTCGCAAAAGAAGAAAGAATGTCGGACCGTGTGATCTTTGCGGGTTACCAGTCCAACCCTTATAAATTTATGAAGCATTGTACCCTCTTCCTGTTCTGCTCCAAATTTGAAGGCCTGCCGACTGTGCTTATTGAGGCCCTCTCTTTATCACGCCCCATTATTGCCACAGCTACACCTACGGGTGCAGAAGAAATATTGATGTACGGCAAATGTGGTATGCTCATAAAACCGGGTGATGTACCCGCATTATCTGAATCCATAAACTTGCTTGCTCACAACACCGCGCAGCAGCAGATGTTCAGAGAAAATGCAAAAGAGATCCTCCTTAAGTTTGATATCTCTTACATGGTCCGTGAGTTTGAACGTCTGGTGATTGGGTAACTCTGGTGTTATGCCATTATTTGCTCCGGGTCGTTATTCAGAAATTTTTCCGCCGCCACCAGTTTATCGTGCAGTACCTCATCCTTCGGCATATAGCTTACTTCTTTTCGAAAAGCAGACCATACTTTTTCTATAGATACTGATGATTTATGAGGCCTGCGCTGATCCAGTGCCTGTGCGGCAGTAAGCAATTCTATCGCCAGCACCCGTTGCACATTCTGCACCACTTTCCGCAACTTGGTTACAGCATTGGCCCCCATGCTCACATGGTCTTCCTGCCCGTTGCTGCTCACTATGCTGTCTACCGATGCCGGCGTGCAATATTGTTTGTTCTGGCTCACTATAGAGGCTGCTGTATATTGGGCGATCATAAATCCGCTGTTCGATCCGGCATCAGGCGCCAGGAAGGGGGGAAGCCCTCTTTGCCCGCTCACCAGCAGATACGTTCTTCTTTCAGATATATTGGCTATCTCGGCAATAGCTATCGCCATAAAATCTGCATGTAGCGCCAGTGGTTGCCCGTGAAAGTTGCCACCACTCATGATCGCATCTTCATCATGAAACACGATCGGGTTATCAGTTACCGAGTTGATCTCTCTTTCCACCACAGCGTTCACGGTATCTGCTACGTCTTTGGTAGCGCCATGCACCTGCGGCATACACCTGAATGAATAGGGGTCTTGCACCTGCTCTTTAGGCAACTGCTGTATTTCGCTCCCTGCTAATAATATTAATATCCGCGCGGCGGTATCTATCTGCCCTTTGTGCGGGCGCACTCTGTGTATCGGGTGTTTGAACGGCTCGTCCTTCGCCATATACGCATCTGCCGACATCGCCCCGATCACGTCCGCCCAAACCAGCAGTCTTTTGATCTGCATCATCGACCAGCTGAGATAAGAACTCATGAACTGCGTTCCGTTCAGCAAATGCCAGCCCTTCTTTGGCAGCAAGCTCCATGGGCTGCAGGCCTGCTTTTTGCAACGCCTCGGCAGCAGGCATTTTCTTATTTTCATAATACACCTCTCCCTTGCCTAGTAGTGGTAATGATAAATGTGCCAGCGGTGCCAGGTCGCCGCTCGCACCCAGCGATCCCAGCTCGTATACCACGGGGATGATGTTTTTGTTGTACATATCGGCCAGGCGCTGCACTATTTCTGTCCTCACTCCGCTATAGCCCAGGCTCAGCCCATGTATTTTCAGCAGCAGCATCAGCTTCACTATTTCCGTGGGTACTTCATCTCCCATACCGCAGGCGTGCGAGCATACAAGGTTTTCCTGTAGCAGGCTCAGCTCATGGTCTTTGATCCGCACATTGCATAATGAGCCAAAACCCGTATTGATCCCGTAGTACGTTTTTCCGTCTTTCAGAATGTTGTCGAGGTAAGCCCTGTTGTGGGCTATGCGGCCTGTCGCCGCTTCAGATAGTACAATATTATTGTCCGTCCATTTGCCAAGCAGCTCAATGGATATATGTTCAGGTAACTGCATGATGTATGATTACTGCAAAATAATTACTTGCTAAAACAGCTGATCATTTGCCTGATGTGCTGGCGTCTTTCCTGATGATCGCTACCAGGTCCTCCTCCACTGTAGTCTGTACCGACTCTGTGATCCTGCCCACTTCCTTATTATCGCGCAGCAGTATGATGGTGGGTACCAGTGTTATATCATACGTTTTATATTCGCCGCCCTTCGTATGTTTCTCCCTGTCCACACCATACATCGTCAGGCCGGCAGGTGTCACGCCCACCAGGTCCAGCACTTTTTCCAGCTTTGGCACCAGGGTGTGCGAGTCGTCGCACCATGTACCCAGGAACACCACCATTGAATAATTTTTCAGGTTTTCGTTCAGGTATCTTAGCACCTGCGGTTTGGGCTTGTATTCACTATACCCGCTCTTCAGCCAATTGAACGATGGCTCCTTGTTCAGGTCGTTAAAGGTGATAGGTCCGTTAAAGATCAGTCCCCCGTCTTCCTTGTCTTTAGATATATCAAATGACTGTTGTGCCATCGCGTGTACGCTCATCAAAATCAGTATTGCTGCAAATATCCTTTTCATAGCTGCCGGTTATTGTTCTTTCTGTTCTGGTACTTTCTTTGTATTTATGGTGCTGAGCTGGTTCCTGATGATCACCAGTTTGCTTCGCAGTTGTTTCAGCGACTGTTTCAGGTCCACCGTCTCCACATCCATCTTATTCTGTGCTTTCAGTTTTGCTTTTGCCCCCGTAAGCGTGAAACCCCTTTCTTTTACCAGGTGGTGTATCGCTTTCAGTTCGCGTATCTGCTCCGGTGTGAATAATCTATCGCCCTTCCGTGTCGTCCGCACTTTCAGCTTGAACTCATTTGTCCAGAAACGGATGTGAGATGTCTTTACTTTAAATAGTTTGGATACCTCGCCTATGGTATAATATTTTTTATCGCCGCTCCAGTCTTCGGGTATCACAAATTCTTTCTCATCAGCCGGTATGGCTACTGCGGCCACCTCAGCTTCTGGTGCATTATCTTCTTCCTGTTCTGGCTTCGCTTTAGATCGTTTTGGTTTGGGATCTTCCGCTTTTTTGGCACGGGGTACTTTTGCCGGCGCCTTGGGCTGCTCCGGTATTATTTCCTCGCCGAATAATGTTAAGATACTCCCGCTCATCACTACAATTTACAAAAATGTTTCCAAATGCTTCAAAATTCTATCTTTTACATAAAAAAAGAGGCTGTTTCTGTTTCCGAAACAACCTCTTTTTATTTTCTTCTTTGCATATCCCACACCAATTTCTTGCTGCCGGGCGATATTAAAAATTAGAGACGTTGTATTGCACATCTGCTTTTTTATTCACAGACTGTTGCAGCGTCTGGTTTACAGCGTTTCTCAACTGGCCTTCCTGTTGGCTGCGCTGCATCATCACCATTTGCATCATATTCGGGTTAGCAGGCGCTGTTGTCCTGTTCAATACTGTGATGAAATAAACGCCACCTTGTCCCTTGATAGCCGGAGATACTGTGTTGGGCTGGAACGTAGGGCAGAATGTATAGCCTACAACCTTAGGCTCATACCCTAAACCCGGTATAAAACTGCCACCAAGCATTACAGAGTCTGACTGCGCCACCTGCTGCCCTGTGCTGCTGGCTATAGCATCAAGCGATGCTGCTCCTTTGTATTTTGCACCAATAGCTGCTACTTTCTTTTCATCCCTTACGCGCTGTTGCAGCATCGCATGGTTGGCAGGTGTTATGGCCATAAGGCCCTTTTCATTGATGCCCGCAAGTTTCGCTACCACATATCTCTGGTCGCCAAGCTGAAACACGCCCGATACTTCTCCTTCCTTATGCTCATATGCCCACCTTACTATCTCGCGCGATGCGCCAAGACCTTGTATAGCAAAGCTGTTCTCTTTTATGTTATCACCTATACGCCTGTCAAGATTTTGCTTTTTTATAGCTGCATCAAATTCTGGGCCCGTAGGATTTTTGCCCGCAAATTCATTTGCCTTGCCATAAATAGCATTTACTGTGCTATCACTCGGCGAAAGGCTTTTTATGATCGTTGCAAATTTCACAGATGGCGCTATGCCTGTCTGGTCCAGTATCTCTACATATTGGTAGCCTTCGTAATTATCGTTCTTCGTTATCTTCAAAGTTTTTGATTCACCTTTCTTTCCTTCAAAAATGAAATCACCCCATTCTTTTGGCATAGCAGGGCGCTGTGCCAGGGTGAAGGTGTTTTCGCCTTTTGTCTTTTTACTGTTGTTGTCGTCTGAGTACATGCTTACCACTGAGTCAAAACTTGCGCCACCCTTGATCATAGCTATTGCACTATCTATCCTCATCTTCGCAGCGCTGTCTGTACGCACATCCTGGTTACCTTGTTTGGTCATTACTATAATATGCCGTTCTTTCGATGAGTCTGGCAATGTTTCCTTATCTACAATTTTAGTCAGCCTGTAGCTGCCATTCTCAAAGTATGGCCCAAACACTTCGCCCTTCGGCATACCCATAAGGGTATCAGCGTAGCGCGACATGAACGTTTTTTTATTCACATACGCTCCTGAATAAGAATTTGCCTCGTCGCTTTTATTATTCACAAAAACCTTGTCGTCTTTTGCGGTCACAAAATCCGCTTTGATCTCATTAAGCGCATCTACCTGGCGGGCTGTATCCGCAGATGATGGGTTGATATCAAATGATACATATTCTATTGTCCTTGTAGGCTGGTCTGTTTCAAACATTGCAGCGTGTTGCTGCATATATGCCTTTATATCTTCGTCTGTTACTTTTATATCATTATCCGGAATTGATGTTAATGGAACCTTTACATATTTTATGGCCGCCATTGATCCCTGGTCAGCAGCATTGCGCTTGGCAACATACATCGGCGAATAAATAGCTCCGGAATACATCGCATTGAATTTATCAATGCGCGCCATGCGCTTCACATATTCCTTCACTGTTTCCCATTGCTCTTTCAGCTTTCCGGTAGGTTCCACTTTTTGTGGATTATCTGCCAGTTGCTGATCGATGTATTTAACCCGCTGCGGATCAAACTGGTTCGTCTCCGGATTCATAAATATCTTCTGTCCTTCAAACTGGAAGCTGCGGATCATCGGATGCGCCATCTGTCCATAGATCAGTTCTTTCTCTTCATCCTTTGTTACCTGTATGCCCAGCTTATCACATTGCTCGCCTATTACAGTTTCATAGACAACCATCTGCACCACCTGCTCATCCATTTGTGCGCGTGCGGCATCATCGAGGGTGCGTGTATTATTATATACAGCATTCAGCGTTTCATATTCCTTCAGCCGTTGTTGATACACCTTAGGGTCTATTTTTGTGCCGTTCACCTTCATCACTGCATTATCATGGCCGCCAAAGAAGCTGCCAAAAGAACCGTTACGTGCATCTGATATAATAAAGCCGATCAAAGCAATAGCAATTACGGCGCCGGCTATTTTTCCGTACTTATTCCTGATAGTTTGTATTACAGACATTGGTAGATTTTATTACTTTTTTTATTAAGGACGGCAAATTTATGCGAAAAATTGAGATTTTGTAGCCTTTTTACGGATTATTGCTTTTTATTTTTAAATATAACGCTCGGCATAATTTATATCACTGCCCGCATCAGCTCACTTTCTCCCTTTATATATAGGTGTTCCATTAAAAATCCTGAATGACTTTAATACAAAACAACCTGGGTATTCATTAATTTTCTTCCATTTCATAGAATTTCCTTCCGCCTCATGGAATTTTAGCTTCATGCCACAATTTTAATCTATTGACTATCAATACATTATGAGTTTGGCACGTCGTTGGTTATATACCTATCAAACAGCAACAAACAAACTTAATCAAATAACTCAACCAAACTAAAAACAAACAAAATGAAAAACATCATCTCTAAAGTAATCGTAGCAGCAGCAATCATCGTAGG
>CAIRES010000088.1 GCA_903877645.1 uncultured Bacteroidota bacterium
AATCCGCTGGCAGCAATTGGCGTTAGAATTGGTATTATGTTCAACAACAAAGGCAGTATTAAACCTATGGCACCAAAGATGTGTGCAAAAGCAACAAGTTTGACCATTGGATCTGAATAGTCATTTACAAATGGCATTTTTGCCGCTAACTTTTCTTTGGGCTGTGTTAAAATCATGATGCCTGAAATGCAAAACATGGTTGCGAGAATTCCTTGAATAACCCAAAGTGCAATGTTCATTTTTATGAATTTAGAAATGCAAACTAAAGTACTTTACTTTACATTTGCAAGTAGTATCAACAATGTATAGTAGTAACATAATGTAAAGCAATATGGCTAACACTGAGAAAATATTTGGAAAAATAAACGATAGATCTTGCCCCGTTAGACAGTCTTTGGAGATTTTGGGTGGTAAATGGGCTTTCACAATAGTCTATTCACTCTTCGAAGGCACCAAAAGATTTAAAGAATTAGAGCGTAGTATTGAAGGTATCAATACAAGGATGCTTGTGAAAGAATTAAAGCTTATGGAAGCTCATGATATTGTAAAACGGGTTGCATATGCCACTGTACCACCAACAGTCGAATATACCCTTACCGATAAAGGAAGAAAATTGCAGCCAATACTAAAGGAGCTTTACAAATGGGGAAAGGAATATTATTGACAAATCAACCTTTGACTTTTACGTCAAACCTTAATTAAAAAAGCAGGAGTCCGAAATCTCCTGCTTTAAATTTTATTATGAGAAAATTGAAGTGTTATTTCTTCTTATTAATACTTTCAGCGAAACCCTTTCCAGATTTGAACTTTGGAACCTTACTGGCTTTAATTTTTATTACAGCACCAGTCTGAGGATTACGACCATTACGAGCAGCACGAGCTGATACCGAGAATGTACCGAATCCCACCAGGGTAACACGGTCACCCTTTTTAAGAGTTGCGATCACAGAGCCTGTGAATGAGTCTATCGCTGCATTTGCTTGCACTTTGGTGATACCTGCGTCAGCTGAAATTTTGTCAATGAGTTCTCCTTTGTTCATATAGTTAATTTTTATGTTTTAATAATTGTTGAACAACTCAAATATACAAATCATGAACAAACCCACAATACCTTGGAATAGTGGAAAACTATTTAGGATTTTTCAATTAATATTTGAGTTGCTTTTTAGCGTTGTTTTTCCACACCAGATAGCAGGAGCATGATAAAAAGCAGGTGTTTTATAAGATACGTTTTAGACAATTTAAAAATCAATATTAAGCCGATAACTGGTACTTCTTCCACCAGCATCTTCCTTCACCAGTATTTGCTTCTCTATCAGATTCTGAATATCACGGATCGCTGTGTCATGGGAGCATTTGGTCATCTTTGCCCACTTAGCTGTGATTAGCTTGCCTTCAAAATCATCCAATATGCGAAGATTATTCCCCTATAGTCAGAGCGAAAGTAGATTATTCTACGCATATTATGCGTAAATTAAGGCACCTATTTGACGCATAGCATAGTTGAGAGCAAGATATTTACACAGAATATTTACAATAATTTTGGTTGCATGAAAGGAGTAATCTTAACAGTCTTGGCGATAGTTGCGTGCAGTCAGATATTTGGGCAGTCCTACCAGATAGGGCATGTAACAATGACCCTGATCGATAGCTCCAGAAACAACAGAGCGGTACCATGCGAGATATACTATCCTGCTGATGCAGCAGGTGAAAACGTTAGTTTTTCAAAAACGCTGAAAAGTAAGGTGCCAGCCATCAGCTTCGGACATGGCTTTGTGATGAAATGGGATGCGTACCAGAATATCTGGGAAGCAGTAGTCCCTAATGGCTATATAGTGGCATTTCCGACATCAGAATCTTCGTTCTCACCAAGTCATGGGGAATTGGGCAAAGACCTCTCATTCATCCTTAAAAAGCTATTAGTGCTCGGCAATACACCTGGTTCCATATTCTACAACGAGGTGGACACCATGAATTGTGTAATGGGTCATAGCATGGGCGGTGGTTCTGCGTTCATTGCAGCAGCAAACGATCCAGGCATCAAAGCGATCGCAACGCTTGCGGCAGCAGAGACGAAGCCATCAGCAATCACAGCAGCAAAAAATATCAAAGTACCTGCACTTGTATTTGCTGGGTTAAATGATTGTATCACGCCTGCCAAAACAAACCAGTTACCCATGTATGATGGGCTGAGCTGCAAAAGCAAGCATTACATTGGCATAAAGGGCGGCAGTCACTGCCTGATGGCTGATAAGAGCTTTACATGCAGCTTTGGCGAGGGTACGTGTAAACCTAAACCAGAGATAACGAAAGAAGAGCAACATCGGATCATCAACAGGTATTTGGTACCCTGGCTTGATTATCACTTGAAACACTCAGATGCAGCAGGACTCCTGTTTGACAAGTCTTTAGAAGCAGATAATGCTATTATTTACCAGTAGAATATGGTTTCAAGTAGGCTTCAGCCAGGGATAGTTCAGTAAAATCTATAAACGTAAAACATGAGGAGTTTCTAATATTTTTGTGACATGAGAATCGGATTAATAATTGCAGATTTTGAAATGAGCTTTACAACATCATTCCAACACACCGCAAGAGTCAAATATGGAGTAGACTTCAATTCGAGCAATGCAGATGCATTAGGTTTGAAGTTAAACGACTTAAAAGGTAAGTTTGAACTGAACCAACATAATGATGTTCATGTTGGGCTTGAAATAACTTTGGAGCATATAATGCATGTCCAAAACCTTCTTAATCAGATTCTGGAAAAGTATAGAGAGGTATTTAGGGTGTTACCACCCAATATGAAGATCTATACTATTACCCAAAAGCTGAACGAATCCGAAGCACCAACTGCAAAAGAGTTGGCAAAAGAAGTACTTACCGAAGTTTTTAATCCAGAAAAGCCTGCGAAGCTCACCAAAATTGAGCAAAAAAAGGCGGATGCGGAGGCACTAAGTGCCAAGCGAGCATTAGCCATTATTAGAAAAAACAGTGCTAAAAAGAAGTGAAACCCTTTATAGGCAACAATTTAGCTTAAAAAAACAGTGCTAAAACAGTGCTAAATAACTCCAAAATGATCTTTTTTACTCCAAAAACGGCATTGATTATCAATAAAAAAGCCCCAAAAATGGGGCTTTTTCACTATGCGGAGAGAGAGGGATTCGAACCCCCGGACCTATTACAGTCAACAGTTTTCAAGACTGCCGCAATCGACCACTCTGCCATCTCTCCGTGGACAAAATTAGATAAGCAGACGGATATTCAAAAAGTTTTTTCAGTTATTCCTATATATTTTTTAGTGCAAAGTCTTTTCAATCAACGCTTTCGGAGGTTTCACTGATGTTAAAAGTTGTGTAAAATAACAACCCAAGAGAACCGTACCGCCCTGCTGTAGCGTATATAACCTAAATTTGAACATGATGCACATCATCAAAAAACTACTGGCACTTGTGCCACTATTCGCACACTTCATGGCAGGCGCACAGGAAGATAATTTTCAGCAATCAAAAACATTTCAGCAAATGAACAGCACAATACCGGAACAATCGGCAAGCAAAACTGAAGTTGCAACGTTTGGTGCAGGCTGCTACTGGTGTACAGAAGCACAGTTTCAGCAACTGAAAGGTGTATCAAAAGTGGAGTCTGGTTTCTCAGGCGGCAATGTCGCCAATCCCACCTACAAGCAGGTGTGCACAGGCACTACAGGCCATGCAGAGGTCTGCAATATATATTATGACCCATCCATCATCAGCTTCGACGAATTACTTGCAGCCTTCTGGACTTGCCATGACCCGACGCAACTGAACAGGCAGGGCAACGATGTGGGCACGCAATACCGTTCAGCAATTTTTTATCACAACGATGAGCAAAAACAAAAAGCGGAAGACTACAAGAAAAAACTGAACGAAGAACATGCCTGGGACAAAGATGTGGTGACGCAGATCGCGCCATTTACGGCTTTCTACAAGGCGGAAGATTATCACCAAAACTACTTCAATGAAAACGGCGAACAGCCCTATTGCCACTTTGTGATACAACCAAAGGTGGACAAATTCAAAAAAATCTTTGCAAACAAGTTGAAATAGTATCTTAAGCATACTATTCTTCAACTACAGACCCCTACTTCTCAGCCTTTTACACATACTATAGTACTACAAAATTATTTTCTCGTTAAAAAAACAGATTTGTTTGTTGTTTTATCAAAAAAATGTAAATTTGCTTTATTATTAATTAATTTATACAATTAAAATGCAAGAAGGTACAGTAAAATTCTTCAATGAAACTAAAGGATTTGGTTTCATTACTCCCGCAAACGGCGGCCAGGACATTTTCGTTCACGTATCAGGTCTGAAGGACCAAATCCGTGAGAATGACAAAGTGACCTTTGAAGTTCAAAATGGTAAAAAAGGTTTAAATGCAGTAAACGTTACAGTAATACACTAGTTTACAGCAATACTGAAATATCATTAAGACGTGCACATTGCACGTCTTTTTTGTTGCCTGCTAAGAATTGCGTTACTGAAGAAAATAACTTTCCGTTAGGCATTGCGATATACTCATTGTAAATCAAGGCACTATTATTGTATTACTCTGTGAGTAACTACATTTGAATTATAATTCAAGCACACTACATATGCAGCTATCATTACAGGGGGTAGTACCTCTCCCCTTGCTCGATAAAATGAATAATTACCAAAGCGGGCTTTGGAAAGGCACACTCTCCTTTAAGAAGGGGGAATACATTTTTATACAAGCTCCATCGGGCACCGGCAAAACAACGCTGGTACACATCCTCTACGGCTTAAGAAAAGATTTTCAAGGGAATGTAACGTGGGATACTACCGCGATGAGTAATGCAGGCAATGAGGCATTGGCACAACTGCGCACAAACAACATTAGTATCATCTTCCAGGATATGCGCCTGTTCCCCGAGCTGACCGCATGGGAGAACATAGACATCAAACGAAAACTAACCAATACTGTGACAACAGAACAAGCCAACGAATGGCTGGACCGGCTGGGACTGAAAGATAAAAAGAAATCACTGGCAGCCACTATGTCTTATGGCGAGCAGCAAAGAGTAGCTATAGTGCGTGCGCTGATGCAACCATTTGAATGGCTGCTGATGGACGAACCATTCAGCCATCTTGACCATGCCAATACTGAAAAAGCAATTGCGCTCATCGGCGAAGTAGTGAAGCAGCACAATGCAGGTATGATACTGGCCGACCTTGATGAGAATACATTTTTCCCATACACTAAAACAATAGTACTGTGAGTGATATTGTGCAAAAGAAAATGCTGAAGAAATTGCTCCTTCGCTCCCAAAACAGGTCGAGGCTTTGGGCTGCGATTGCCGCACTGTGCGTAGGCACTACCCTGCTGCTGCTATCTGTAATGATCTGGTGGAATTTTCGTGAGCTGCTGTATGGCAAAAGCCAGAACGACACGCTGGGCAGCACTTACCTGGTCATAGGCAAAAAAGTAACCGAGCAAAATATGGGCAATGCCACCGCTACATTGTTCACACCGCAGGATATAGATAGCCTGAAGATAGCGCCGCAAGTTGAAGACATTGGCCTCATCAAATCCAACTACTTTCCGGTATACGCTGTAATGGGTGGCAAACTGCCGCTGGCCACAGATCTGCCACTGGAATGTGTGCCCGATAAATTCATAGACAAGATGCCTGCCGACTGGAAATGGGAACCGGGAAGCGTGTACCTGCCTATTATCGTTTCGTCGCAATTTCTCGATGTATATAACTATGTATTTGCACCCAGCCAGGGCCTGCCGCAATTATCAGAAGCGTCGGTAAAATCTCTTGCATTAAATCTGAAGGTAGGCAGCGGCGATAATACGGAAACGGTAATAGCCCATGTGGTGGGCTTTTCAGACCGCATAGGCTCAGTATTGGCTCCGGAATCATTTATAGAATACGGCAATAAAAAATACGGCAAACCCGGCATGAGCGACAGGCTGTCGCAACTGATAGTGAAAGCCAAAGACCCGTCTGATGTAAAGTTTGCCAACTATCTTGAAAGCCATAATTATACTACCAATTCGCAGAACCTGCGCTGGAGCAAAATACGCGCCATAGTAGAGGTAGTGACAGGAGCTACAGGTATACTTGCACTATTGCTGATGGGCATCGGCACACTCGTCTTTATACTGTTCATAGAGCTCACCATTGCACGTGCACAACATTCAGTTACGTTACTCTTACAGTTAGGCTACAGCCCACGTTATCTCAGCAGGTTTATGACCAATCGTTTTCTGCCGATGATATTAGGCACTGTGCTGGCATCCATGGCTATAGCTTTTGCCGCGCAGGTAGCAGCGTCAATAGCCGTTCAGTCGCAGGGGCTTGTACTCTCTACCCTGCCCGGATGGCCTGTATGGGCAGCATTATTATTGAGCACAGCAATATTGATCGGGCTGGTAAATAAGTCAATAAGTGACGCAATAAAAAAATAGATTATTCGCCAAGATTTTTCAGGTAGTTCTCTTCCTTTGCGTTGCGAATAACGTAGTATACATTAATGACAAAAGAGAACAGAAGAAACCATTGCTGAAGGCAAGGTATATTAAAACTGAAGAACAACATCCTGACACAACCTAACGGTGTCTGGTTTTGAAAGCCATCGTACAAGCTACGATAACTGATCAAAAACGAAATACTGACCACAAAGAACAGGGCAATAAAGATCGCATTCAGCAACTGGAACAACGTCTTATTTTCGGCAGGAAAAAGGACTTGCTTCACGCACAAAAGAGATGTGATGAGCAGCACCATATTGAACGTATCAATAGCCCTGGCTACGTATATGATCCCTTCACGGGTATGTTGCTGCGCAAACGCAGGAACTGCGATCAGGACAGCTATTAAAACATACAAGGTACGCTTAAAGGTGACTTTGGTTGTGATCATTGGGAATACAAAAATATCAATTATTCTTTACCCGGGTGTCATTTATTAAGGGCATCTTCCCATTCACATACTACGGCAGTAGCCACGCTATTCCCGATCACATTCATTGATGCCCTGCCCATATCCAGCAAAGGATCTATGCCCAATAATAAAGCAAGGCCGGCCTCGGGTATATGAAACGTAGCTAAAGTGCCTGCCACCACCACCAACGAAGCCCGTGGCACACCGGCTATGCCCTTGCTGGTAAGCATAAGAACGAGAAGCATACTGACCTGTGTGCCCATATCCAGGTGGATACCGTAAGACTGGGCTATGAATAAAGAAGCAAAGGTCATATACATCATAGACCCGGCGAGATTAAAAGAATATCCGAGTGGCAATACAAAGCTGACCACCTTCTCGTCACAGCCAAACCGTTCCAGCTCTACCATCAGTTTTGGAAAGGCAGCTTCGCTGCTGTTGGTAGAAAAAGCAATGATCGCCGGCTCTTTAATATGCCTGAGCAAACTAAAAACCTTCTTTTTAATAAACACGTACGCAGCCAGTAATAAAATCGCCAGCAATATAAACAGCCCGATATAAAACTCACCTATGAACTGTGAATAGGTGCCGAGTATGCCCAGCCCTTGCTTGGCAATAACAACCGTCATTGCCCCGAATACTGCTACAGGAGCAAAGTTCATGATGTAGCCTGTCATTTTCAGTATCACATGCGCAATTGCATCCATCGCCCTGATCACAATTGCGGCCTTATCGCCAAGGGCCGCAGTGGCAACGCCAAAAAACAAGGAGAACACAACTACCTGTAGTATCTCGTTCTTAGCCAATGCATCAAAAAGGCTGGTAGGGAAAATATGGGTAATGAAATCCCGCAGGCTTAGCGATGCTTGCGTCGCACTGGCCGTATCCGCAACGGGTATTGGCAGATGCATAGCCGCCCCCGGATGAAAAAAATTGACCAGCACCATACCCAGGAATAAGCTCACAAAAGACCCGCCAATAAACCACAACATGGTCTTACCTCCGATACGCCCAACGGCAGCTATGTTACCTTGCCTTGCTACGCCAACTACCAATGTGGTGAACACCAGAGGCCCCACGATCATTTTGATCAAACGAAGGAAAATATCTGCAAGCAGGGAAAAGTAATCCAGGAATTTATCCCTGACTGCCGGATCTGCACCTGCAAAATGCCTGTTGAGAATATATCCCAGGCATAGCCCGGCCATCATGGCTATGAGGATGTATAAGGTAAGGCGATTCTTTTTAGTTGGCGCATGGCTCATTTCCTCCACAAAATAAGAGATAAGAACATCATATCATAACTATATCCTGTTAACATCCGGTACTAATAGACCAATTCGCTTTTTACGGAAACGTTACCCTGTAAGCCTCCGCTATGGATGCACAATATCCTGTCGCCTTCCGCAAACACATTGTTTTGCAGCATTTGGCCTATCCCAAACATCATCTTCGATGTGTACACAATATCAAGGGGGATATCATTAGCCCGGTAAAAATCGTTCATGAATTGCAGCAATTCATTATTCCATTTACCGAACCCGCCAAAGTGCCACTCATCAAACAACTGCCAGTTGGTGTCCTTATCAATTTTCAGGTGCTCTTTGATGTAGGTATTCAGGTATGTGCCATGTTTCATGGGGGCAAAGCCAAGAATTTGTTGATAGTTGTCTAACTTGTTTCTCAGCCCGATCATCGTTGTACCTGTGCCTACCGATACTGCAATGTGTGTATAACTGCTGCCAATGAATCTATTAATAAGCCCTGCCCCTGCCCTGCCCCATTCATTGGCCCCACCTTCTGGTATCATAAAGATCTCATCAAAATTATCCACCAGTTTTTGCGCCCATTCGGGCTGATGCCGGTTGGCATAATCTTCCTGCGTCACAAACACAAGATCCATACCATTTGCCTTGCAGGCCTCAAGAGTAGGTGTCAGTACATCGTACCTGCCGCGCACCACACCTATAGCTTTCAGCCCGAACATCTTCGCCGCAAATGCAGTAGCAATAAGATGATTGGAATACCCACCGCCGGGTGTAATTATAGTTTTGTAACCTGCGTCTATAGCATGCTGTACGTTCAGCCTCAGCTTATACCATTTATTACCTGATACCACAGGATGCAGCAGGTCTAAGCGAAGCATATCAAGTGCAGCCACTCTGTCTCCATACCAGGTCCGATTCAGGGGTTGTATGATGGCGCGGCTTTCGTCAATTATACCCATATTCCCTAAGGTAATTTTCGTTGTCCCGCCACTTGGGGCGCACCTTTACAAATAATTCGAGATGTACTTTCTTCCCCAGGAATTCTTCCATCACCTTGCGCGAGTTAATGCCCAGTTGCTTGATCATACTCCCACCCTTGCCCAGCAATATCATCTTCTGCGTTTCCCGGCTCACTATTATATCCGCCTTGATCACATTGAGGGTTGTCTTTTCTTCAAAAGCCTGTATCAGCACAGCTGTATGATACGGTATCTCCTCATCATACAATGCAAATATCTGCTCGCGTATCATCTCCGACACAAAGAACCGCTCAGACCTATCCGAGATATTATCATCAGGATAAAATGCAAACCCCTCAGGAAGGTGTTTTAAAATCAGCGGCATGATCTTGTCCGTATTCGTTTCCTTTCTTGCAGATATGGCCAGCACATGCCATGCCGGATACTTTTCTTTGTACTTACTAACGATGCCTTCTATGGTGCTTTTATCCTTTATGGTATCTGTCTTATTCAATAGTAATATAGCGGGCACCTTCAGCTTTAAAGAATTACTGATCGCTTCAAACTCTTCTATTGGCTGATAAATATCGTGCATCAGTATCGCTATATCGGCATCCTCCAGCGCGCTTTTCACCTGCAGCATCATTTTTTGGTGGAGCTTGTATTTAGGCTCTATGATGCCGGGAGTATCCGAAAATACGATCTGGTAACCAGGATCAGATAGAATGCCCAGTATCCGGTGGCGGGTGGTTTGTACCTTAGGAGATATGATAACCAGCCGCTCACCCAGCAATAAGTTCAGCAAAGTAGACTTACCCGCATTAGGCGCCCCGAAAATATTCACAAACCCTGCTTTAAATTGATCCGGCATAAGGGGATAAAATTAGGCTTTAAATCTGTACAGACAATTTCGTTTGAATGCTTTTAAAGATTTGGCATGAAAAATGGTTCTATATCTTCTAATTGCCAGATAATATTATTAACTTTATTTAATGAAATTTATCCCTAACCGTTTAAAACCCCTCGAAAAATGAAAAAACTCTCTCTTTCTCTATTTATCGCATTTTGCAGCAGCACCACCTTTTCACAAACCATTAGTACAATTGCCGGCACGGGCATATCCGGTTATTCGGGAGATGGCGGAGCCGCGACAACTGCGCTATTGTATAACCCTGCGCACATAGCAATTGACTGTTCAGGCAATATTTATTTTACTGACCAGTCAAATAATGTTGTTCGCAAAATAGATGTATCCGGAAATATCTCCACAATTGCGGGCACTGGATTGGCAAGCTATGGCGGGGATGGCGGACCTGCTACTGCAGCCTATCTTCATGGCCCTAGCTATGTAATTTTAGATAAAAACAATGATGTTGTTATATCTGATGCCGGTAATAGTGTCATTCGTAGAATCGATCCATCAGGGAATATCCACACCATTGCAGGAACAACATACGGATATAGCGGAGACGGTGGGCCTGCCTCTGCCGCTCAACTAAAAAATGCGACCTGCATCGTATACGATGCCCATAATAATCTCTACATAGCAGACTATGGTGGGGCCAGATTACGAAAAATAGATACAAGCGGCATCATTACTACCGTTACTGGCAATGGTACTGGCGGTTTTAGTGGAGATGGCGGACCCGCTACTGCAGCTGTGATTAACTTGCCTGCTGCTATTGTATTTGATGCAATTGGCAATCTGTATTTCTGCGATCAGAACAATGACAGAATCCGAAAAATTGACACCTTTGGAACAATAACTACTTTTGCAGGAACAGGAACATTTGGCTTTGCCGGAGATGGAGGACCTGCCACTGCTGCACATTTCACCTACCCCTCTGATATGAAAATTGATAACTATGGCAACATGTGGATAGTAGATGCATATAATAATGCTGTCAGAAAGATCGACACTGCAGGCATTATCACTACGGTTGCCGGAACAAGTTCATCCGGATATACGGGAGATGGTGGCGCAGCCACTGCGGCAACGCTTCATCAGCCATGGGGGTTGGATCTGGACGACTGTGGTAACCTGTACATTGCTGATGCCGAGAATAATGTGATACGAAAAGTTATCTACAATATGATGACACCTATTACCGGCCCATCATCTGTTAGCACAGAGACAAGCATTACCTTATCTGATCTTTCCGGATGCGGCATTTGGAGTTCCGGCACTGCGGGGATAGCCACGGTAAATCCGTCTACTGGGCTTGTGAACGGCGTATCTGCAGGGAGTGTAACCATTTCTTATACCAATTATTGTGGTACCTCTGAATACACTGTAACCGTAAATGCATATTCTGAAAATGTCGCCCAAAATGCCACTACTCAAAATGCAAAATTCAGTATTGTACCAAATCCAAATAACGGAGTATTTATGCTGACTGGAAATATAATGTCTAGTTCAGCAAATAGCTCTTCCCTAAAAATTCAGATAATTGATGTTTTGGGTAAAGTAATTTATAGTGATGACGCAACCTTTGTCAATGGAGTTTTCAATAAAAAGATCAGTCTTAATAACAATATCGTTAGCGGTATTTATTTGATACAACTTAAAAATGATGAATTAAATCAGGTCATCCGATTTACTGTAAACAGATAGCATTATTTCAACTAATACATGCAGAGAGGACTTAATCTTAAGTCCTCTCTGTATTTTTCACAAAAGCAGTTAACTTCACATCCTCAAAGAGATTAATTAATGAGTCTACAAATTCGTCAACGCAACTGCCCTATATGTGATGCGCATTCTAAAGAAGTGATCACTAAAGTTGATTTTGAATTATTCAAAGGCCATCCTATGAACGGAGGCTACGATGTTGTTCAATGTACAACTTGTGGTTTTATATATGCTAATACCCCTGTCACTCAAAATGAGTTAGACCGATACTACACTGACCTATCTAAGTACGAAGACAAAACGATAGGCACAGGTGGCGGCTACACACAAAATGATAAAGACAGATTAGTAGTAACTGCTAATTTCTTAAATAAGCACATCATCAATAAAAACGCAAGGGTTCTTGACCTGGGATGTGCAAATGGCGGCTTACTCAGAGAGTTAAAGGGTCACGGGTTTACCAACCTTGTAGGTATAGATCCATCCCTCGAGTGCGTGAATATCACAAAAGAAGAAGTTGGCTGCGAATGCTACCAGTACTCTCTTTTTGACATACCGGAAAGTGCCGGCAAGTTTGATGTCATTACGCTCACTCATGTGCTGGAGCATGTACTCAATGTGCAGCAAACGATAAACATACTGGATAAGTTATTAGCCCCGTCTGGCGTTATCTATATCGAATGTCCGAATGCTACTTACTACAAGGAAGTCATCCATGCTCCGTACCAGGAATTTAATGCCGAGCATATCAATCACTTCACAGAAGTTTCTTTTGAGAACTTAATGGGCAACTTTCAATACAAAAAAATCCTTACTGCTGATAAAATATTTAAGATCGCATCAGACCAGGATTACCATGCGGTATATGGATTGTTTAAAAAGGATAGCACTTATCAGCACCCCCTACAGTTTGACAATGCCATACGAAGCTGTATTGACGAATATATTGAGCAGTCGGAAAAAATATTTTCAGAGATCAGGAAAAGTATTGCTACGTTACCTAAGGATAGGCCAGCCGCACTTTTTGGTGTTGGACAGTTTGCTTTTAAGTTATTAAAGACTGACATCTTCAACAGCAGCAATGATTTCAAGCTGTTTGATAACAACCGGATGAATGTGGGGAAAGAGATAAAAGGCGTAAAGATAGCCCATGGCAGCGAGTTGATCAATGAATACAAGATCGCACCGTTCTCTATCATTATATCATCGTTAATACACGAAGCCCCAATTAGAAAGAACATAGAAGAACTATTCGAAAAAAATAACTTAAAGCCACCTGTGATCGTTGGATTTTCCCGATTTCTTCCGAGTTAAACTGACATTAAAAAGGATGAACTAAAAGTTCACCCTTTCTTTTTCTATAACCAATGGTCGCTTCCTTACCTGTGTATGGATGGCTCCAATGTACTCTCCGATCATGCCAATAAAGAATAGCTGTACTGACGAGAAAAAGAATACGCCGATCACCAACGGTGCAACGCCGACTTGAAATCTATTCCAAAAAATAAGCTTATAGACAAGATATCCAAAGGCTACGGCGAAGCTCATCA
Source organism: uncultured Bacteroidota bacterium (assembly GCA_903877645.1). GTDB lineage: Bacteria > Bacteroidota > Bacteroidia > Chitinophagales > Chitinophagaceae > Nemorincola. The sequence goes on from CAIRES010000088.1 coordinate 13,365, forward strand.
TAGCGGAGAAAAAACCAACGAACACCGATATCCTTAGTGGTAATTTCGAATGATTGGTAAAGCCAAGCATAGCAAGATCGTATAGAGTAAAGAAGTTGTTCTTCGTTTTCCCTGCAGTTCGTTGTGGTTGCGTGTATTCAATATCATAGCGATCATATCCGAGCTCAGTAATTAGCCCCCTGAAATAAGGGTATGGGTCATCTAATGACCTTACGGTTGAGATAAACTTCTGGTCATACAAACCAAAACCTGTAAAATTCTGTACTGGCTGCTCGCCCGTAGATGAAAGTTTGCTCAATAACTTATAGAACGTTCTCCTCACCACAAACATGACAGGATTTTCCTTGCTTGCACTTTTAATACCAATCACGATCTGGTAACCCTCTTCCCATTTCTCTAAAAACTTTATGATCAGTTCCGGAGGATCCTGAAAATCTGCAACCATCGTAATAACAGCATCGCCATAACACTGCACCATACCATGAAAAGAAGACCGAACATGTCCAAAATTCCGTGCATTGATGATTGCCTTTACGTGAGAATCTGAAGCTGCCAATTCCTTTAAAAGGCTAACAGTCTTGTCAGTAGAACCATTATCAATAAAAACATGTTCATAGGTATATTGCGGTATCTTAGCAAAAACATCTGCGATTGCTTTAACCAATGGCACAACATTATCCTCTTCATTATAAGTAGGAGTGATAACTGAAATATGCTTTTTTAGGGTTTCCACTTTCTATTTTTTATATTTTATGCAGGTATGACATTCGTTGTATGAAACACAAACTTCCTCATCAGCACGAACGACATCAAAGCTATTGGCAATGTAACAATACCCGCAGCTAAGTAGGTATTATTGATCTGAAAAAAATATCCCAATCCTTTTATGGACACCATCTGTGTACCGATCACAAGCACATACACCAAGATGAACCTAAACACCCTCGATTTATCTTCCGACTGAAAAACAAGTTTGCCATAGGTTTTAAAATTAAACATCACCGCAATGATATTAGCAATCACTATTGAGGCATATAAGTTTTTCACAAAATACAACACAGCAGAGAAGACCAAATAACCAAAAACAGTATTAAGTCCTCCTACCAGCAAAAACCTGAAAAATTTATTCTTCAATAACGATTTGATCATAACCACACGAGCTAATTTCAATACTTATGATCAGGCACTGTTCTTTCCTGTGTCCACATACATCTGATTAATGTCTGCCAATGTCTGTTCCCAACTTTCAAACCGAATTGCCTTATCATCAATATAACAAACTGCCCTTGGCTTTTCGCTGGTTATTGAGTCTATATACTTGGCAACATCATGTTTCTCCAACCATTCCCACACAAGTTCAATGCCGTTCTTCCCATTTACCAATGGCCTGTCTGGCTTAGCTTTCGCAGTAAAAATGATAATTCTGTATTGCTCAGCCAATTTCTTCAAGGCATCCTTAGCACCAGGCAGTATATCTCCTGCTATGGTCCCATCACCCACTCCTTTGTGATCATGGATTACACCATCAAAATCAACAGATATATTATTTTGTTCGTGATCCTTTACTTGTTCTATAAACTCTTCTAATGTCATTATGCTATATTAGTTCATGAAAACTATTCATACTTGCCGCCGGCCTGTGCTATTAATTTATCATAGCGCTGTTGCAGCATTTCAATGCGGTTCTCATCTTCTTTGTATATCATACCATAGAAATTGCGCTTATTCTTCAGCCACATCAACTCAAACCCTACAGCCTTCAGTATCCCTTTGTCTCCACCATTTTTTAGTGTTGCATTTGTTGCATCGAACAATACCTTACGGGTTTCAAACTTATCCAGTGTATTCGGCTCCAGGCGATCGAAAAACGGTAATGACTCTGCTGATACACCACCTCCTATTACACATTCCATATCCTTATTGAAGGTCTTCGATTTTACCAATATCTCCCTGCATATCTCCAATATCCTGTCAGAATTAATGTCGCTTCGCGTCAGTCCCAGTGAACCGGTCATATCCACCCTGCCGACAACAACACCCTTCAGTTCTTCAATGTTCGGAAGCTTCAGCATATCATCAAAATTCTGAACGGTCGAGATAGTTTCTACGTTGATCAGGAAATCCACTTCTTTACGCTCTTCTTCAGGAAACGCAAGATTTGCACAAGCCAGGAATTTCTTCAGGGCATAAGGCGTTTCTATCATTGGCCCAACAATGCGGGTAACACCAATAGAACGGGAATCGTACATATCCTTCAACGCTTCACAACCACCTATCTTTATAGTAAGGTCAAGGCCGGCTTTAGTGATCACTTCTTTTAGGCGCAGCGCTTCTTCTAGGCGGGTGCCTTCAGCTTCAAACTCCGCTTTTATACCAATTGCATAATGATTTTCTTTCAAATCTTTCAACTGGTCTACCATTTTTCTCTCCAATGAATTCATAGGTACTGCTTTTATTTTTTAAAAATTAGACTGCCAAATTAATACAAATTAACCATTATACTCCTTTATAAACAAATTTGAACGAAACTCTTCTCGGTCAAGGAACGGAGCGAGGTCTTCCAATGGAGCCGAGATCATACGACCGTCATCCAATCTCTTGGAAGAAACCTTAGGGAGGAACTTATATTCCTCCGTCAGCATCACCTCGCAGATCACAGGACCAAACTCATTCAGGAAATTATTTATATTTTGTTCCAGATCATCGTGAGTAGTGATGCGGCATGTTTTAAAGCCATACGCCTGTCCCAATTTGACAATATCAGGAAAACTTACCCCGGACTGAGGATCGCTACCAACTCTATGACCGCCGAAGAAACCATCTTGCGTCTGTTTAATAGATATGTATCCATTATTATTCAGATAAATGAGCTTGATAGGCATCTGGTGATGAATAACCGTTTGTAATTCCTGAATATTCATTTGCAGGCTGCCGTCTCCCGCAATACAAATCACATCCTTCATATTATTTGCCACACAGGCACCAATAGATGCCGGCAGGTCGTACCCCATAGAAGCGCAACCGCTATTCCAGAATATCCTGAAGTTATTCTTGATCTGCATAGCCTGAAACGGGGCTACACATGCGGTACCATCACCTGTCACACAAATACCTCCATCTGGTATGCATCGGCCCAATACTTCCATAAAAACATAAGGATGTACACCACCTGTCACATTGGTATACTCCGGCAATACCGATGGATACTTGGCTTTTCGTTGTTTGTTCCACTCCAGCCAATCAGCATGCTCACCGGCTATTGATGCACCAAGACCTTTGCTCAATAATGCAATAAACTCTTTCGCATCTGCGCAAACGGGAAGGTCTGGAACTACAGTAGGTTTTAGTAATTCAGCAGGGTCCACATCAACTATGATCTTATATGCTTCCCTTGCAAAAAATTCCCAGTTGTAGCTCACTTGCCTGATGTTGTTCCTCGTACCTATTGTGATCAGCACATCTGCGTTTTGTACACAAAAATTACCTGCCCTATTACCAAGTGTGCCGAACCTGCCAATGTAGTTTTTGTTATCCTCTGTGACAACGTCCATCCCATTGAATGTAGTAACCACTGGTATGTTACAGTTATTCAATAGTGCTTCAAATTCACTTTTACCACCTGATATTCGGATACCATGTCCGGCAAGGATCACCGGGCGTTTGGCATTCTTTATTTTTTCGATAACCCTATTCACTAAACCCTGCAATTCGTGGTTCACTATAGCTTTCGCCGGTGGCACAAATGCACGAAGCTGAGCTTCGTCCACAAGCGCCCCTTGTATATTCATGGGCACATCGAGCCACACCGGACCTGGCCGGCCACTTGTAGCTTCGTGTACTGCTTTTTCCAGGCAATAGCGCACATCACTAATGTCTGTGATCATGTGCGCATATTTAGTGATGGGCTTAACAACACTGATGATATCTACTTCCTGATCGCCAAGTTGTCGCAGCCCTTTTATCTCAGGACATACATGTATGGTAGTTTCAAACTTCACCTGCCCGGACAAGTACAATACCGGTGCAGAATCAGTCCATTGACCAAGCACCCCATTAAGGGCGTTCAAGCCACCAGGTCCTGTGGTCACATTAACCACGGCAAGTTTATTGGCCACACGCGCATATCCTTCTGCCGCTATAGCACAAGCCTGCTCATGATGATTATTAATGTACACAAAATCCCTACCCAAAGAATCATTCAAATGCATAGCACCTCCTCCGGTTACCATGAATACATGCGTTACTCCGAATTCCTTTAGTCGCTTGGCTATATAATCTGTTACCTTGATCATTACCGTGATGATAAATTATTACTGTATTTTTTATTGGCAAATACTATTCCATGTGCTCTGCCATACACTATTGGCACAAATATAGTATGCTCTATCCATTTCTTAACACCTCAATATCGCTCTATCTTTTTGTTTCAGATATGATCATGCTTTTTTACTAAATCAGATAATTTATGGAAATAGTCAATCAGGTACGTTGGTTTTTGTTCTAAAAGTTTACTCTCCTCCTCATATCCATATTTTACGGCTACTGTGATCAGTTGTTCCTCGTTTCCGGCATGTATGTCCCCGATCGAATCGCCAACCATAAACCCGCTTGAAAATGCGCCTATTTTTTTTAATCCGGCAATCATCTGCCTTTTGGTAAGCGTGATGCCCGGATCCATTTCATTAGCCATTATCCCGGAGAACAGATGCACCATGCCTTTTTGCTCCAATATCCTCAGTGTGGGCAAGTACCTCTTGTTGGTAGCTATATACAGCTCGTGCCCCACATTTTTCAATGCATTTAATGTTTCCAACACTCCATTATACAACAGCGTGGCCCTATAATCAGACTGATCATAAATAGACATAAACAACTGTTTTGCATCCTTTATGCTATTTACGTCATCGCCATAAACGCTTTTCAGCACATTATTTATCGTAGCTCCGTAGTCCAGGTCATCAGTTTTCGGCATCACTGCCGGACGGATATGATCAAAAACAGTTTGGTATGTTTTGAAAATTTCATTTTTGGAATCAATAAGCGTACCGTCAAGGTCAAAAATAATGTGTTGCATTTACTTTTAAGTATTACTTATCTGATAGTAACAGATCCTTATTAATAGCCGAAGTATTCGCCATATACCATTTATAGAGATCTTCAATTGACTTTCTTAACGGTGAGAAGTATATCCCCTTATACTCGTTACTTAATAACGAATTATCACCGCTATACTCCATACCCATACCTTCCTGCGCTACACGTATATCAATAGGCTTACCCGAAACCGCTTTTACTAATTGAGCAATAGCTAATAATCCGACAGACGCATCAGGCGTGATGTTAAATGCCTTTTCAGCCGGATCATGCTCTATAAAATACTCCAGCACAGGCATCAGATCGTCAATGTATAAATAGTCAAACTTCCTGTTTTGCCTCAGCGTTATCGGCAGGTCAAAAATAGCTTTGCATATTGCGTTGGAGATAAACCTTATCGCATAATCTTCATACTTACCGAATATCCCAAAAATCCGAAAGTCATAAACATGGTTCAGCGTGGGCAGTAGTTTGCCAAGTATATATTTGTTGTACCCATGCTCATCGGCAGGTATATAAGTACCAAAATAGCCCTCCTTCATCTTCGGCTCATAGTGCCGCATATCGTATATAGCGCCGCTACCCATATTCAACAACTTACCCCACCTGTCTTGATGGTGCAGCAGGTTAGCTATCATTCTGTTATTGGTCAGCAGCAAACTGGTTGTATCGTTGGCATTTCTGTGTCCCGGCTTTGCGGCAGAATGTATCACCACATCAAAACTGTGCCGCGCAAAATATCCGCTTACACTTTCGTCATCACTGCAATCCAGCTCATTGCGCTTCGGTGTCACAAGCTCATACTTTTCCCGCAGGTATGATTCAACAACATTTCTACCTATAAACCCCGAGCCACCCGTTACCAGTATCTTCTTCATATCAGGCGTTTACAGAGTTTTTTCTTTTACCGGTTACAAATAATAGTCCAGCAAAAACAAGCAGACTCAATATAGATACCAATGCGCCCTTCCTCATCAGGCGTGGCTCAAAATGAATCTCTACATCGTTTTTTCCTACTCCAAGTTTCAGGCCCGTAAGCCCACAGTCTATACGATACCGCTTTGCAGGTGCGCCATTAATCGTTGCACTCCATCCTTCATCAAACGGAATAGAAAAAAACAAAATTCTGGGTGCATCCACATTGATCGTACCATTGATGTCGCTTTCCTTAAACTGAGTGATAGACAACGTATCTCTCTTCAACTCCGACACATAATGCCCGTATTGATCCAGCGAGAATGGTATAGTGGTATCAGCAAGGTTAAACTTCTTACCCACAGCCAGCAGATCGGCATCTTCATTAGACACCACACACCCTCTCAATAAGTACTGATCTTTTTGGAATGCACTCATTTTTTTGAAAGAGGCCTCATCCAACACGGTATCATATGCCACCCCAAATGGAACGGTGAACCTGTTCTGATACACCTTCACATTGCCATACTGTCCTATCTGGTCATAGCCGTAAGTCTCTATATGCGTCTCCGGCTTTCTCACCAGCCAATACTTTCCGCTCACCAACGAGAACAAAAGCGGGCGCCCGGTCACACCCATAGCCCAGCGTGTAGCCAGTTCATTCTTAGGGTCAATAACACCAAGATCACCAAGGAATTTGATATAATTCTTCTGGTTGAAAGAGAAATAAGATGCAGATCCATAGTAGCCCTGCACCTTCGCATCATTAATGCTCTGGTGTATGGCCATACCCGAACTGTAATCCTTATTCACGCGGTAAAAACCATGATCTCTTTGTTTCAGGAATTTCACTGCATCCACAGTGTAATCATTGTACCCTACCCTGTCTGTGAGGTCCGTGCTGGTCATCACATCCCGCTCACTAATGGTTTGCGACGAGAAATAGATCAGTTCAAAGAAACAAACCACAAGAAGAGCTACTCTTGCGATCTTTTTTAGCTCACCGTTGGTAGTAAGCGCGTACAATACTCCGCCATAAACAAATATCAGCAGGGTGGCAAAGGAACGCAAGCCGCTATTTACAGCAGGTGCAAATTGCTCTGATGGCGTATAAAGGAGGCCCAATAACACAGCTACAGTCACACCCAATAAGACCAGGTTCACCTTTCCTGTATTCATGATATTGCTCAGCGCCTTTGCCGTGTATATAAGCAGCAACAAGGTCACTACTAAAGAATAAGTACGGAAGTAATCACCCGTATATGCCCAGAATGTATACCGGAAGAATGGAAAGAATATGGGCAGTGCAAATACACCGGCCATGATGCCATACGCAATGCGCTGCCTTTTGTTCATACCCACAAATGCCTGCGGGAAGGTAACCAGGCAGAAAATTCCACAATAGAATAGCGGGGCCTCCAGGTAATTCTGCCAGCCCTGGAACGCACTGCCCGAGCCCAGCATATCGCTGCTGAACGCTCTGAATGTGGTGGTAAAGCGCAGCCACTCATCGGCTACACCAAACACAGGCTGCGCCTTCAGCTTATCTATAAGCTGCGCCTCGCCGCCTACCCTCGGGCTTTCTATGTATTGCAGCAGATCAGGGAACAACTGGTAGGCACTGATGGCTACACCCAATACAGACAGTCCAAATGTCTTAAGTAAGAAGATCGGAAATTTCTTCCATACCCCGTCATGTACATCATTATACCGCACCGGTATATATACTGCGAGGAATATCGCATAAGGGAACAGGAAGAATGGCTGCACAAAACTCATGCATATAAGCCCAAGCACAAACCACAACCACTTGCCGCGATTAAGCCACCTTTCAAAACCATAAAGGATAATGGCTATGTACAATGCCTCTAACGAAAATATGGTCCAGCAGCCGCCAAGTATGATGTAACCACTAAAAGCAAAAAGAAATGCACCCAGGCAAACCGCATACTTATGCAGCTTCAACTCAGTAAGGTATTTATAGAACACCCATGCACAAAGTAATACTTTGATGACCTCCACATAAGCCAGGGTATATGGCAAACTCTCTTTACTGAAAAGGATCATCAGGATATTCGAAAATATATCACCTATCCATAACGGGAACATATTTTGTCCGAGTCCCTGCGAGAACGTCCAGGTAGGCACACCATTTGCCTTAATGTAATCACTCATTTGCACCAGCCATGGGAAGTAGATATTGATAGAGTCACTTCCTATGTCCTTGAACAGGTACACTTTCTCAAAAAGAATGAAATCTTTGAACACAATAAAACACCCCAGAGCAACTGCTGCCATCAGGAAATATAGCTCCTTACCTACGATCTTTGAAAGAAGATCACCACCGGGAGCAATTGTTTGCTGTATATGCGGTTGCGACTCTTTAGAATTTATATTAATATCGCTATTTACAGGCGCTTTTTTTTTCTTTGACATGTATCAGGGTTTTATCCTCTCCCTGCAAAGTAAAAATGATTTTTTAATACCGCAAATAAATCAATCTCATATAGCATCAATAAGCAATAACCCAAATTCAGAAATGATTTGTATTTTTCACCATTGAATATCTTTGCGACAGGCCAACAAAAACACCCCCCCGAATGAAACCTGATAAAAAAAGTTCTATAAAAAACAATATCAACCCTAGTTCCGAAAGCGCAAAGCCAATAGTTGCAGCAGACCCTTTTCGCGTCAACGTAGCAATTGGCATGCTCTCCCTGCTGATAAGCATTTTAATCCTATATATTATCGGGAATTTTGTTTCTTCAAGTTATACCCCCGACATTAAAGCAATTGTTGACCAGGTATCGCCTCTTTCGATATGGCCGGCAAACACATTCTACCCGGAACCTGTGGAGCGGTTGCAATTTCAACTGACACTTGTCCTTACACCCCTCATCATTTTCGGAGTGTTCTCTTTAATAAATAAGAAAAGAGCCTTGCTTACTTCGTCAATTGCTTCATTCATCAATTGGGCAGGGGTAGCTATCTTTATTTTATTCCTCGCCAACTTATTGAAGCAACCATTATTGTACATACAGGATGCTACAAATGCCAGCCTATTTGGCAATAATGTAATCTCACTATTCAACCCGGCAGTGATGATTGTTATATATGCTGCTATGGCTTACTTATTGCTCATGTATATCAAGCTAACTGACTCCCCGCTTAAAAAGACAATATCAAACATTGTGGCTTATGGCATCGCAGCACTTATCATCGTCGATATTATGCTGTACAATGTATTTCATCTTGCAGCACAGGAGTGGGGCCGCTTCATGGAAACAAACGCCATGTATTACTCTATTACACAGGTATATGCAGGTAAGTCGTTGCTGGTAAATCTTAACGCGCAATATGGTCTATACGCATGGGTGCTTAATCCCGTGTTTAAGATCATAGGCCTGAGTACATACAAATTTTCGATAGTGATGTCCGTCATGAATGGAAGTGCGTTGGCATTTGTTTTCCTGGGTATGAAAAGGATCATCAAAAACGATGTTTTAACTATCATGGGCTTTCTGTGTCTCGTATTCTGGCAATACTGGCAAACAAAAATTCCATTTGAAACAACAGCTCACTACTATTACCAGTATATGCCGCTTCGCTTTTTTTTCCCAGCACTGGCGTTTTTTCTTGTGGTTTTGTATCATACAGGCACCGCAAAAACAAAAAAGATCGTTTTGCCAATTCTCGCTATCTGCGCTTCAATTGCCCCCTTGTGGAATATGGATTCCGGACTGTTTGTATATGTCGCCACTTTTGTGTCTCTGGTACTTCCGGCATTCGCTGCTGCAAATATCAAAGATGCTATTCAAAAAGTAATTACACCTGCATTATGGATGATTGGCAGTTTAGTATTGGTCGTACTGTTGTTCCTGTTTTTTACCAAAATACATTCCGGTTCATGGCCCGACCTGGATAGTTTCTCAAAATTTCAGAGGATATTTTATATCTCCGGCTACTTCATGTTACCTATGGCACCTATCCATTTCTGGAACCTGCCTGCTATTGTTTATCTTATTTGTTGCGTATACTGTGTGTACCATCTCAGAAAAAACGAGACAGGCGACAATCCAATTCTTGCTTTTCTGTTCATCCTTGGCTGCGGTTTGTTCACTTACTTCCAGGGCCGCTCTTACGATTCATCTATCGATGTGGTTATGTACCCGGCCATTATCATACTCACCATTTTTTGCAACAAATTGGCTGCATATATCAAAAGCAATGGCAAACTAAAGCTGCACGAAAGTGTACCCTTGTTCCTTATCTCATTTATTTTCATTGCAGATGGTGCATCATCAATGCTATACTACACGCCATCAATACAAGGCTTCGCTGAAAGCAATGCCTTTGATGAACATAAGCAGCAGGAAGATGCGCTGGCCGTAAGAATGAACTTCATCAAGAGTAATTTACCGGCTAAAGACACAGTGCTTATTCTTGCTAAAGACTTTGAAAGCTACTATTACGCCAGTGGCGATTACTACAACCCGCTGAACATGGCCGGCTCTACAGAAATGTTTTTCCGCTCAGAATTAGATAGTGTGGTAAGCCTCATTAAGCGCACAAACCACCCCATACTTTATGATGCCAGCCACCCCTGGCAGACCCAGGCCATAGCAGTGAACGTTTCTGACTCTATAGCAAAAGCCCTGGCCGAAAGCACCACTATTGTAAAAGAAACACCCGACCGTACAATGGTGTTATTAAAACATGATCCGCACCCGCTCGCAGATAGATTAAAGCCGGATGCCGCCACCATTTGCTATAAGAACTACGGGAATTTCAACAGGCTGGTGGTATTAGACCCTGTGCTCAACCTACCCGATAATTTCTCGATAGAGTTCCTGGCAACAATAAACCCGAAACTACTGGCAAAAGATGCCTTACTGATGACCAATATGTCGCCATACACAAAATTTACCGGGTTCATTATGGTACAAAACGGCGATGATCGCTCACAATATGCTTTTGCTTATGGCAACGGCCATGGCTGGAGTCCCGCATTACTCATTAAGCTTGATACAACTTCTGAAAACCATGTCATTATTCACGTGCAGAAAAATATCATCACCGCATCCGTAAATGATCACGCTTTCGGGCCTACCAATACCAACACACAAATGATGAACAGCAACAGTGCATTTTACCTCACTTCAAGCGTACCTGGAGTGATTAGCGAAATAAAAGTATCTAAAGAATGATCCCGGTTAATGCATAACCGCCCATACATGTATCGACTGATAATATTGCTTATACTAGGTATAATGGCAGGGCTGCGGGCTTATGCACAACCCCACGACACAGTTAGCGTGTTTTTCGAGCTCGATAATACTGGCCTTAGCGATCAGGCCACGCACCGGCTCGACAGCATGGTAACTAAGGGCGTGATCGCACACAATAAAACGATCAAAGTATTAGGCTACTGCGACTACCTCGGCAGTAATGATTACAACACCGTACTATCCAAAGCGAGGGCAAAAAACGTGATGGACTACCTCCTCGTTTCCGGGTTTGAAAAGGCTGATATAACCCTATGCATGGGCAAAGGAAAAGCCAATAGCAAAGCCAATGCTGCAAAGGGAGGCAACCCTTTCGACCGCCGGGTGGATGTGATCATTCAAAAAGAACCCGACACACCGGCTGTTCAAAAATTCGCTTATTACATGCAAAACAGGCAAGTAAACGAAACATTACCCTTGCGTAATATCCACTTTTTCAGAGGCTCACTGCGCCTCACGCCGCAATCGATACCTGAACTGAAGATACTCTGCGACTTCCTAAGGCAAAATGAGACCTATACCATACAACTTGAGGGCCATGTATGCTGCCTGGGAGTAGAGGAAGGACTGGATGAACCATACGATTCGTCCACACTGTCCACCTTGCGGGCGGGGAGTATATATGATTCGCTTGTATCCGGCGGAATAAATAGATCCCGGCTAAAATATGTCGGCCTTGGCAACAGTCACCCTATTGCCTACCCCGAAATAACTGACGAGGACATGGAGGACAACCGAAGGGTCGAGGTACGCATCATCAGCAAATAACAAATTCGTATATCATCATTGCAGCAAGGGGTTTATATTTGCACCATGGCCAGTACAGATGACATAGAAGACGTATGGGATGATGAAGAACCTGAGGAAGAGGTAAACGAAGCCGACGACCAGCCGGTGGAACGATTCCGTATGGTCACCAAGCCAAAGCAGGAGCCGTTGCGCATTGACAAATTCCTGATGGTGCGCCTCGAGGGCGCTACCCGTAATAAAATACAAAATGCCATAGATGACGGTTTTATACTCGTTAACAATGACGTAGTTAAATCCAACTACAGGGTTCGGCCGAATGATACTATAGTGGTTTTTGAGACCCGCCGCCCGGAAAGCCAGGAGGTGATCGCCGAAAACATACCACTGGACATCCCGTATGAAGACGAGGACCTGCTCATCGTGAATAAGCCGTCAGGAATGGTAGTGCACCCCGGCTGTGGTAACTATAGCGGCACTATGGTCAATGGCCTCTCGTGGCACCTGCAACAAGAGAAGGTGGAGATAGACAACCTCACACGTGTGGGCCTCGTACACCGTATTGATAAAGACACCACCGGTCTTGTGGTCATCGGCAAAACTGCCGATGCTGTTGCCAAGCTATCTGCACAGTTTAAAGCACATACTGTACACCGCCGCTATATAGCCCTTGTGTGGGGCGATATGGAGGCAGATGAAGGCACCATACATGTGAACATTGCCCGCAACCTACGCTTCCGAAAGATAATGGACACCTTCCCTGATGGCGACCATGGTAAGGATGCCATTACGCACTACAAGGTGCTGGAACGCTTCAATTATGTGACGCTCGTAGAGCTTCGCCTGGAAACAGGCCGCACCCACCAGATCAGGGTGCATATGAAGTACATCGGCCACCCCCTATTTAATGATGCTACCTATGGCGGCGACAGGATAGTAAAGGGTACGGTGTTCAGCAAGTATAAACAATTCATAGATAATTGTTTTGCCGCACTGCCCCGGCAGGCGCTTCATGCCAAGGAACTCGGATTCACACATCCGGGTACTAATACCTGGAAGCAGTTTGACTCTGACCTGCCGGCTGATATGGCCGAAGTGATCGAAAAATGGAGGACGTATACGAGCGGCATGCGCAGGGGTCAATAAATAGCCCTTCGGTGGCACTCTCTTTTTCGCTTATGCAGATACTAGTTATCTATGCTTGCATGCCCAATGTCCCATTGTGTTTCAACTTTCTTTTGTTGCTTCGTCCTGAAATAGGTTTACGCCATGGTCAGATAATCCTGATTTTTGTTTGCTGCCATTTTGTTAGTCCTACTTTTACTTTACAATTTGAGGTATATGGCGAGATATTTAAACACAAAGGCGCCCGCCCGGATGAACCCGTTCGGACGGGCAAAGGTTTTCGCAAAGGGCGCAAAGAAATGTAAAGAGCAGAAAAACGGTCTTTAACTGCACAAAGGTCTCATATAAATGAATACGCTCCAACATCTTTTAATTATGGGCGGTTTTATAAAATAGATATAGATTTTTTTCAATCCATTATTTGTTGTATGACCCACCCTGCGCGAACCGGCGAGTCCCGCAGAAAAGCGGAGACTCGCCGGGGACACAAATAGATATAGTTATTAATTGCTCAATGGCCTAATTGCGCATTGGCTCAATGGTTGTAGAGTTTTCGGAAAAGGTCATATTTTGCCTGACGTGCTCGAACTGGCGAATCGTGACTACTCACCAAGGACACAAAATAGCCCGGCCAAGCCGGGCTATTGAAAATGGGAAGAAGGCATTGTATTATGGTTTCAGAATGCACTGTGCTATTTCCTGAAGTGATCTGCCTTGTTTTGAGGATATATTAGGCTCAATATTGGTGCCGGAAAGCATTACACGCATTTCAGACAATGGCGACTCGCTGAAATCTTTCATATCAGCCATATCAAGATTGCCTTTAGGCAGGTATGTAGTGATGATAGTGCCGTCGGAGAAAGCCTGGTGCGATGGCGCATAATTATTGTCGGCTACCAGCTTGATCACCTTGCCGTTCTCTAATTTGCAATAAATAATATCACCTGCTTTTATATCATCCTGGAAGTGTTTGCTGTATTTGATCTGCATTTCCCAGCCATACTTATTGCCGCTTTGCTTCAAAGTCAGTTTCCAGTGCCACATCATGCCGCCTACTGCATTGCTGCCTGCTTTTACATGCTCTTTGGTGAAGGCATCTGTTTCATCGACATCCAGGTTACATTTTTGGGCATGGCCTACCATAGGCATCAGGCATATTGACAGGGCAACGCATACTTGTTTAAATGTATTCATAATCTCTTTTTTTACAAATTTATATATAGAAAGTGAAAAATCAATTTTTAATTTTCCCTGGCCAGTATATACAAATTGCCATTGATCAAAGCCACAGCGGAATCAATACAAGGCGGGCCATTAAAATTTATGGCAGGGTTTACATAAGTATTGGTCATAAAGAACAGCGTGCCGGTTTCGTTAGGGATAATATCCCAAAGTGGGTATCCTAGCAGGTCGCCAAAAGTAAATTGTGTATAAAAAGTATCTGTGCCCGATATATAATAAAACCTGCCCGTGTCGCTTTTGTTCACTGTTATTTCGGCATAGCGTTGTGCATCTGTCAGTCCAAACCATATTTCTGAGCCATCTGAGAGGTCGAGGGCATCTATAGCCCTCCACTTACTGCCTGATCTATTATTAGCCAGCAGCGACATACGTGCATTGGTGCCGCTCGCGAGTATACCTAATCCAAAAGTAGCTGTGGCGCCGGTATACTTAAACCTGCGGGGCGTCGTAGAGTCCTGCCCTATGATCCATGAATCTCCGTTTACCCAGTTGGTGTATAAATAATCGCTACTGAAAGCATCCACATAATACCATCCTCCAGTCTTTAATTTTGATGCCGGAAAATTGAATGCACTGTGCCTTAGGGCCTTGCCAGACACCACAACGTTTGTTCCGTTCACATAATCTGTTTCGGAAGCGTATACATTCACATTCATATCAGCATCCGTATCATTCTGTACACTGAATTGCGGGTCGGATTTCTTTTTACACCCCCAGGCAATGATGCACACCAATAAGGAAAAAAGCAGGAATTTTTTAGATTTCATTTTTTGAGACAGGGTTTGATGAATCACGAATGTAATGAAACTACAAATTGTAAGTTGTTTTATTTCATACAAAATTTATAAAGTATCCATTTTACCTGCTCCAGGCGTTAACTATTTGTTTTATTCCTTTAGCTTAGCGTTCTATGCCCATAGGTCGGCCTTATAAAATATGGTTATTACTCATTGCCGCCTGTATTATATCGCGGCTGCCTGAGCTAATGAGCCCGAACCTCTTGCTGGACGGTGATGAATGTGTAGTGGCTATTATGGCCAAACACATCATGACTGGCAAGGCATTCTCTGCTTATTTCTATGGACAGTCTTACGGCTTCTCGTTAGTAGAGTGTCTTTTTATTATTCCGTTTTACTTTCTTTTTGGCATCACTACCCTTTCCGTAAAACTTGCCATGCTGGCTTTGTGGGCCACCGGCGTACTTTTTCTGTACAAAACGTTCCTGCTCATCAATAAAGGATATTCATGGCTACCATTATTACTTATACTTGTTTTTATATGGTCGCCTGCATGGGCGGTTTGGTCTATGAAGGCGCGAGGAGGGTATTTAACATCATTCACCCTTACCTCAATAGCGCTTACTTGTTTATTCAGGGATAAGAAGAGTTCGTTTGCCTGGTCAGGAATTGGCATCTTGTGCGTCGTTGTGTACCAGAGCCAGCCTTTGTGGATACCCGGCTTAGCGCCGTTTCTTATTTACTTCTTATTTAGAGATAAAAAGATACTGCCGCTGTTTGCCTTCATTTTACCGATAGTCCTGCTTTCTCTTTTCGTCAGCTTTTACAAACATGGCATGCTGGAGTTTGGTGTCATCCGGGCAGATTACACGCTGGATGATCTATCGGGCCGAATAATGCGCATACCGGCATTTCTTTATAACTCACTTCATGGCAACTATTTCTTCGACCAGATACAAAAGCCCAATTTGTTCTGTGCTTCCTTAGCCATCGTTTTCGAGGTCATTATATTTCTGCTGATTGTGGCTGCTGTTTACAATGTCATAACCCAAAAAAAAGGAACTTTAGTTTTTAATCTTTCTGCTTGTTCGCTATTGCTTACACTTTCCTTTACGATTTGTGCGCCAGGTTTCCAGGGCCGTTATTTGCTACCTGTCACCGGCTATACTTTAATCTCTTTATTATTGCTGCTTAATAGCCTGAATGTCAAAAAAAAGATATTATACACAGCCGGGTATGTGTATATAATTATGGGTGTTGTAGCATTGGTTACATTTTACAATTTCTCATTTTCACCTACCAGGGAAAAAGCACTAAAGGGCGCGCTGAGCTATTTAACAAGTAATGATGTGCACTACGCCTACTGTTACGACAATATGTTTACCTGGCAGGTCATATTTTATTCGAATGAGCAGGTGCTATGCCATGAGAAAAGGTTACCCGGCAGGTTCCCTAAATATGTATGGCAGGTGGACAGCTCCTATTACAGCGGCGCTAAAGCCGCATTTATATCGCAACCCGGATACCCGCTGTCCATAGCGTTTCCACAGTCTGCAACTATTGATGGTTATTATATAGCCATAGACCCGCCAAAAGAAATTATGAAACAAAAATTTCCAAGACAAACAAAGCGGCCAAAATTTTACTACTGCAGTCAGTAATCAGTAAATGTGGCTTCCGGAAATTTCCGATCATTTCCGGTTTCTTCCGGTTTTTGCAGGCTACCGGAAAACACTGTAACCCTTTACCACAGATAGTTTCGTTGATTTTTTGACTATATTTTTCCGGTATGACTGCGCGGGTTTCCGATTGGGATAATTTCATGCGATATGCACGCTTCTCACTCTTATATTCTTTGCGGCAATACCGGGCAAGATGGATAACCGACAATAACGCCACAAGGTAAAACAGGAAATATAAAATGGCAAAACGAAAATCTATGACAGCGCGGAATCCGCGCTGTCATAGACGCATACGCGTCTGTCATAGAAAAAACTTTGCAGTACCGGCGCGGGTTTGATGGCAATTTTCGCTTTTTTTTAGGAACTTTGATGTGGGCGGGTATTTTTTATTGCCAACGAGTTGATATACTGCAATAATGCTATTTAATAATCGGTATGCAGTATGGTATTCTTTGCAAACACATACCTTAGCTGCTCTTTAAAACAGCAGCCCCTGATATGAACAACGAATTATCCGCCACTTTTGGAAACATAGATATATACATCTTCGACCAACTGCTGAAGGGCAGGTTTGACAATTGTAAGGACATTGTAGATGTGGGTTGCGGGCATGGGAGGAACATTCATTATTTTCTAAAAAATGGTTTTAATGTTTTCGGGATAGACCGGGATGCCGGAGCGATAGCGGCCGTGCAGGCCATGGCAAAGGAGCTTGCACCCAATACCCCTGCCGAACATTTTGTAGTATCGACAGCAGAACAGATACCTTTCGCGGATGCAAGATTTGACCTGGCCATATGTAGCGCTGTACTGCACTTTGCTACAAGCAAGGAGCATTTTGAGGCTATGCTGCACGATATATGGCGGGTACTAAAACCCGGTGGTTTTTTCTTTGCGCGGCTGGCCTCTGATATTGGCATTGAACGCCTGGTAAAGAGCATTGGCGATGGACGATATTTACTGCCCGATGGTTCGGTGCGCTATCTCGTTAACCACGAGTCACTTGTTCTTTATACACAGCAGCTTGGGGGCGAATTATACGAACCCATAAAGACAACTAATGTGGACAATATAAGGGCTATGACTACGTGGTGTGTAAGGAAGAAATGAATAATGCAAGCGAGACGCTTGCATTATATTGGGACGAGCGAGAAGCTTCCAGTGAGGTCCTTAATGATTGAATGGATACTATGATTTTTTGATGGCAGTTGCAAACCGCGGAGATTTTGCAGATACGGGTTGTCCAATGATCAAGGTGATTGGCTATGAATTGTGCATGATTGATTGTGTAGTGTGTACTGCGCGAGAAGGGCATGGGCAAGCCAAGCCCCTACGGCGAGTGGTATCAACTGTCTGAACTATGATCTTTAAATGATTGTAATGAGGGACTATGATTTTGTGTGTGGTTGATCGTGTTGCGTCTATTCATTTTAAAGACAGATGAGTATACAGCAAATAGCCATAAGGATAAAGTAATTGGATAACAGGATGAGGTAAAAAGAAGCGAGCGATACGGTCTTGCCTTTATAGAAGGGGAGCATCCATATAATTCAACTCATTCAGCTGCAAAACAAGGTGTGCTGATTTACGAAACATTCGTTTGCAAAGAATAGTGTAGACTGCAGACAGTACAGCTAGTATGGCTATAAACAGGTACGCCACTTCCCTATGCATTTTCAGAAAGCTCCTTGCGCTTTCTGACGTAATGAGCCAACCAATAATAAGCATATAGCTGGCCGACAGCTTTGAGAAACTATCAAAGAAAAGCGTGTACAACTCTTTGAGCTGCCCGAAAAGCTGATCGAATTGTTCTTTTGGTGAGGCTTGCATAGTATATGATGAAGCAATTTACATAAAATAAAAAAGGTTACCCACTTTCGTAGATAACCTTCTTTCAGTCGGGGAGACAGGATTCGAACCTGCGACCCCCTGGTCCCAAACCAGGTGCGCTACCGGCCTGCGCTACTCCCCGATTACTCTATTCAAACATTCTCTGCGGTGAGGGAGGGATTCGAACCCTCGGTACGCTTTTACAGCGCACGCCAGTTTAGCAAACTAGTGGATTCGGCCTCTCTCCCACCTCACCTTTAACCGGCATGTAAACCTGCGTTTACACTCTATGTTTCTTTTTAAAGGACTGCAAAGGTAATTTATAAAGTGCAAATGTGCAAATGAAATAATACGCAAATGCTCATATTTTTAAGACTAATGTGCTAATTGGCTGATCAGGTGATTTGCTGATTAGCTAATGCTCGTGTTTGTACCACATCCAGCATACCAGGCACACTCCATTACATCCCTTTAAATAGCAGCCAACTGTACCTTTTGCTGTATCTCCATCAGGTTGTCCTTGTACTCTGTATCGGTCTCCATTAGGTTCTCCACCGTTTGGCAGGAGTGGATAACGGTAGTATGATCAAATCCGCCAAAATGGTCGCCTATGGTCTTCAGGGATTGCTTGGTGAATTTTTTGGCAAAGTACATGGTTATCTGGCGGGCCAGCACTACCTCACGCTTGCGCGTTTTGGTGAGCAGGCGCTCATAGGCCACATGATAATAGTCGCACACCAGTTTCTGTATGTTCTCTATGGTCATTTCCCTTGCAGCCGTCTTCACAAAATTCTTCATCACACGCTTAGCCAGATCCAGATCGATCTCTTTCTTATTGAGTGTAGCCTGTGCAAAAAGGGCTATCAATGCACCTTCCAGTTCGCGTACATTGCTTTGTATGTTGTAGGCCACATAGCGCACTACCTCTTCGGATATCTCCAGCCCTTCCTGCTTCATTTTCACATGCAGTATGGCCTGGCGTGTTTCAAAATCCGGCGCCTGTATATCGGCATTCAATCCCCAGCGGAAACGGCTGAGCAACCTTTCCTGCATCCCTTCCATATCGCGTGGTGCGGTATCGCTGGTGAGGATGATCTGCTTACCACTCTGGTGCAGGTGGTTGAAGATGGCAAAGAACACATCCTGTGTTTTCACTGCCGATACGAACAAGTGAATATCATCCATGATCAGCACATCAATGAGCTGGTAGAAATGGATGAAATCATTGATCTCATTATTCTTGGAGTGGTCTATGAATTGGTTGATGAATTTCTCAGCGCTTACATAAAGTACAGACTTATTGGGGTGCAGCCTGCGCACCTCGTTACCTATTGCCTGTACCAGGTGCGTCTTTCCCCACCCTACGCCGCCATAAACCACCAGCGGGTTGAAGGAAGTAGCGCCGGGCTTGCGGGCCACATGCAACCCCGCTGAACGTGCTAGACGGTTGCAATCTCCCTCTACATAATTTTCAAAAACATAATTGCTGTTGAGCTGCGGGTCTATCTGCATGCGCTTCAGTCCCGGAATAGCGTAAGGTGTTTTTATGTTATGCGGATCATCCCATTTCAATGGCATGTCTACATAGTTGTTGTCCTTTGGTGTTTTGGCATAAGTGCTTCCCGGCATGTTGATAGATGCAGGGTTGCGTTGTGACGAAGCGCTTTCCATCATGATGCGGTACTCCAGCCTGCCCACTTTGCCAAGAACCCGTTTAATGGTCTTGCCCAGCAATTCCACATAATGCTCTTCCAGCCATTCGTAAAAAAACTGGCTGGGCACTTGCAACGTCAGCACATTATCATTCAGCCCTACAGCCTTCACCGGTTCGAACCAGGTTTGGAATGTGCGCCAGTTAACATTATCTTTTATGATGCTCAAACACTTCTCCCACAATTGCTCTGCTTCGGTTAAAACATTAGTAGTAGTATTATAAAGATGTTTATCCATATTATGAAACAAAGTTCATCAAGTTAAATCAAAAATTTTAAACTAATTGAGACACCAAAAAAGACCTGTTCAAGAAAAAAAAATCTCTACAAATCCAATGCTAACAACCCTTTGCTGATCAGTTATTTTTTTTAGTAAACCTCAACTCTTTTTCACCTTTTTCGCGGCTCATTCTGCTTTTTACGACAGGAGGACGAAATTGCTAACATTTTGTTGAAAAAAAAAATGAGTTTGCTATTGTTTGTTTAAAAAAACTTACAGATTGAGGTTTGGAAAGTTTGGAATATTTTTTGCAACAAAAAACAAAAATGATGGATTATTTTCACTAACTTATGCGGTCCGCTGATCTGTAACGGACCGTTACCGTTCGGGCCATAAGTATATTGCCATATAATGCAGTATTGATGCGTACTTCACAAGATAGCGTGTTCATTTTTGTACAAGAGATTTAAGCAGGATACCCCAATGACCTGAACTACTAATGTACAACTATCTTTATCAAAAAAATGGTTTGTCTAAATATTTATTCCCGGAGAAAAAAATACACCAACTAACAAGGTGGTGATAACTACCATCTTTCTGCTGTTTTTTTTAATTTTTCACTAAAATGTCTTTCCCTATTTTCGTTTTTGGAAGCGGCTTTCCTGCACAAAAAATCAGGCAAGTGCATCAAAACAAAAGATCCCGCCTTGAAGGGCAGGATCTCAATAACTTTCAATATAATTTATGCTTCCCTGTTCGGATCAAAAGCCTCCAATTCCTTGGCAACCGCAGTAAGGAAGCTGGCGCCCAGGGAGCCATCTACTATACGATGATCGTAACTTAAAGAAAGGTACATCATGTGGCGCACAGCAATAACATCGCCATCAGCCGTTTCCAATACCATAGGACGCTTTTTAATGACGCCCAGGGCCAGTATAGCTACCTGTGGCTGATTGATGATAGGGGTACCCATAAGGCTGCCAAATGTACCCACATTAGTAACCGTAAATGTGCCTCCCTGCGTATCATCGGCTTTCAGTTTGCCATTACGGGCAGCATTAGCCAGGGCATTCACGTCCTTGGCCAGGCCGATCAGGTTTTTGGTATCTGCGTTCTTGATTACGGGCACAATCAGGTTGCCTGATGGCAAAGCAGTAGCCATACCTATATTGACATACTTTTTGATGATGATCTTATCGCCATCAAGGCTGCAATTGATGAGCGGGAACTTGCGTATGCAATTCACAATGGCTTCAAAGAAAATAGGCGTGTAGGTGATCTTCTCTCCATATTTCTTTTCAAACCCTCCTTTTACCCTATCCCGCCATTTTACTATGTTGGTCACATCAGCTTCTGTGAAGCTGGTAACGTGCGGAGAAGTGGCCTTGCTGCGCACCATATGCTCGGCAATCAGCTTGCGCATACGATCCATCTCCATGATCTCTACATTGCCTGCTGTACTTACAGGGGCAGAAGATGCCGAAGGAGCGGCAGCCGGCTGCGGAACAGGAGCTGTATAAGCAGGCACTGCCACCTGGGGGGCAAGTACAGCCTGCTGCGCCGGTGCGCCACCGTTGCTGCGGTTGGCTAAATAATTCAGTATGTCTTTCTTGGTTACTCTTCCTTCATTACCTGTACCCGGTATAGCTTCCAGTTCAGCCATTCCTATTCCTTCTGTGCCTGCTATATTGAGCACCAGTGGTGAATAAAAACGAGCGCCATTGCCTTCCACAACTACGGGCGCTACCTGGGCAGCAGGCTGTGGCGCAGCAGCCTGAACGACAACCTGCTCCTGCACCGGGGCAGCTACCACCGGCACGGCGGCCTGTGCAGCCCCACCCGATTCTATCCTCGCTATCACAGCGCCTACAGGCACTACGTCATTCTCTTTATACAACAACTCTGTAATGAGGCCTGCTGTAGTTGATGGCACTTCGCTATCCACCTTGTCTGTAGCTATATCCAGCAGGGTTTCGTCCATCTTTACATGGTCGCCCACCTTTTTATGCCATTTCAGCACAGTGGCTTCCATAATACTTTCACCCATTTTGGGCATTACAAGATCAACTATAGCCATATCTATGATTGTTATTAATTTTATGAGAAACGCTGCAAAAATAATCAAATGAAACCTAAAACCCCAATACCATACAGAAGCTTTTTAGAACAGCGACGTCAACGCTTATGAACATTATTTAGCTATGTAGAGACCCAGCTTCAACATTAGTTGGCAGAATCCCTGTAGTCGCGTCTTCTCACCAGTTTCAGGTCCTGCAGGATCGCCGATTTCACATTGAGCGTAAATGTAAAGCTCTTCCTTGGCCCGAAAGGCACTGTTTGCAAGTGCATGGCCCAGCAATGGAGGTCGCGGTACACATCAATAGAAGTAAGGGTAAGCTGGTGAAAATCGAAGTTGTAACCGGTATTAAGGGTAGCCTTCCATCTTGAGGTGATCTGCAATTCGCCCTGGAAAGTGAGGGTTTGGCTGAATACGGTAGTATCTCTCCTGGAGATCGGGTTATAATTCTTGTTGGCGGAAAGAGAATAGCTTACGTTAAAGCTCCATGGGATATTGAAGTCAACATAGTCGTTATATCCTGCATTGCGGGCAATGCGGCCGTATTCCTGGCTATTAGAGGGGCTATTCGCCCCGCCTACCGGCTTCGAGTGGAAGTTGGACCCCAGCGATAATGTGGCATTAGTAAAGCGCGCGATGCCAAACCCTTTATCTTCCATCGTTTCCGGCAGCCTCCGGCCTTCAGTATAATCGAATGCATACGGATCAAAGCTGGCAGAAGAACTGATATTGATCTTGTCGAGCACATTCGTGCGGAAATTCATAGATATATTGCTCCACTGGAAGGAATCAGCAGCCGGGTTGTAGGAAATATTGACCCCAAAGGCATCTATCAGCGTTACATTTTTAAATCCGGTGATGGTATCTTTTGAAGACCGCACCTTTATCTGTAGGTTGTTGTTGATACCAAAATTAACCTGGCCTGCTTTGCCCAATGGCGGCACACCCACAATAGAATTGGCATAAGGCGAGAGGTAAGTATACATTAATGGATTGGTAGAGGAATCGAGATGCGTTTTGTAATAATAATTAAAAGGCGACGCACCGAAATCAGGGTGGTAAGTGAAGCCAACTGAAGGAGTAAGTACGTGCCTGATGCCCCGCAACTTACCATGTTTAAACAACTTCATACCATAGATACGCGTAGTAAAATTAACCCCTGCATTAAAGTCGCGGGCAGTATAAAAATTGTGCGTGATCGTGGAGTCAACTTTCTGATCGGGAGTACTCCATTGCTGGTATATTTTATCCTTCAGCCAGTATTCATTGTAGTTGACATTGAAAGACATATTGATGTAGCGCAGTATAGTATAGGAAGCACTGATAGGAATAGAATGATGCACCCCTGATTGAAAATTATTGAGCCCTATGTTGGCAAGTGTAAGGGTACTATCATAAAATGTAGTACGGTTCAGTACATCCATGTTATAGCTGGCTGTTATCATGTCATACCAGCGGGCTTTGCCTGCCCTTTTTTTATTCTGAAAAGGATTGAATTGTGTGACGTGGAAGTTAATATCCGGGATAGTTACGTTGATTTGTTTTGTAGTAGTATTCTGGTTGTGCAGCGCACTGATGGTAAGGCCAAAAGGGGTGCCTTCCCAGCTCTTTGAATAACTTATATTAGACTGGTACTGGTTCTGCAATATCTGGTTGGGGTCGTAGCTGTTGTTCGAGTAAAAAGACGACGTACCCACCTGCACCGAAGCGCTGAAACTTTGTCCGGGTATGGCTTTGGGGTCCGACTGGTGTGTCCAGTTCACCATAAAATCTTTCTGCACTGATGCTCCCGGCTCAAAGTCCTCACCTGTTTTATTATAGGCATAAGAGAACCGCAACACACCATGATAATGATACAGGTCGTTGTAGTCGGTAACGCCACTCAGGGCATAGCTACCTTTGGTATAGAAATTGGTTTGCGTGAGCAGGTCCACATGGTCATTAAAATAAACATAGTACCCCCCATTGAGCAAGCCCAATCCTCTCTGTTCTTCAATAGTATAGGTAGGCACCACAAAGCCCGACTTTTGTTTATCAGACACCGGAAAAATACCGAACGGAAGATATAATGGAGTGGGTACCCCTTCAATAGTAAGATTGCAGGGACCCGATACAATGACCCGGTTGGGGATGACCTTTATTTTTTTCGCATTGATGCCAAAGTGAGGGGTGTCTAATGCACAGGTAGTATATATGCTGTGCCACCCATAAATGGTTTGGTCGGGGTTCCTTTTTATCTGCTCACTGAATACATAACCTTCGCCATACTGGGAGTGTACATTTCTT
This sequence comes from uncultured Bacteroidota bacterium, assembly GCA_903877645.1. Lineage (GTDB taxonomy): Bacteria > Bacteroidota > Bacteroidia > Chitinophagales > Chitinophagaceae > Nemorincola. The sequence goes on from CAIRES010000088.1 coordinate 38,317, forward strand.
ACAATAGCACGCTTGCTTTTCATGCCATACTGCATGGAATCGAAGGTGAATTTTTCCTTGCCTTGCGTGAACGTCTGCTTTTCATCTCCGGTATCTTTTCGGGCACTGTAAGGTGCTGCTGTGACAATACTTGTAGTCTGGTTGAAGGTCATCTGCCCGGCTGTAAGCTGCATATCCTGGTAGTTCACCTTTGCCTTGCCATACAGGTAAAACAGGTTTTTGCTCATATCCATCACCGCAGAGTCTTCGGCATAAGCGGTAACGACCTCAGTAGGCGCGTCTTTTGAAATTTTAATCCCCAGTTCCTGCTCCAGTTTGCTTCGTTTCGAGGTATCGGCCTTATTGCCTTTTATTGAATCTATTTTACTTACATCCACTACAATGCTGTCCTGTTGCTGCCTGGCTGTGTCTTTAGCTATAGTATTCGTGGTAAATGAGCGCCTCCCATCAGTTTGACAATATCCCTTATTTGTTATAAAGAATATAAAAATGATCGCCATACCGGTGGTAAAGCAATGCAAGGATGGAATATTTAGAATAAATTTACCGCTCAGGCTCATGAACGGGACAAAAATAGTTAATTGCAGTTGACGTTCGGAAAGTTTGTTCATTTAATCTTTTGTGAAACTACTATGCGCACTAAACTGATACTCTTTATATTACTGCTCACACCCGTCCATTTTTTACTATCTGCGAAAGGGAAAACAATATCCAAGGTAGTTCTTGATGCCGGGCACGGGGGCAAAGACATTGGTGCGCAGGGCGCTTTTTCCAAAGAAAAAGACATAACGCTTGGCGTAACGATGAAATTGGGGAAAATATTTGCAGACAGCCTCAAGAGCGTGCAGGTGGTCTATACCCGCACTACCGACAGCTACCCCACCCTACAGGACAGGCACGAGATAGCCAACCAGGCCAATGCAGACCTTTTTATTGCAATACACGTCAACTCCACCCCGTTTACCTACACGCGTGTGCTGGAGGGTTACAAAACGGTAAAACGCCACCATAAAAACGTAAAGCAGCCTATTTACCGCCAGATAAGGCACCACGAGACCAAGCGTAGCGGTGTAGAAACATACGTACTGGGGCTGCGCCGCAACGGGCAAAAGGAAAGCGCAATAGGCGAATACAGCGATAACGTATCCGGCGAATCGGGGCTGCTCAATGAAAATGACCCGCAAACAGCGATCATCATTGCCCAATATGCACAAACGTTCCTCAGTAAGAGTATTTCGCTGGGGGGTAAGATACAAGAGCAGTTTGGCAAACAAGGCCGGCCAGACCTCGGCGTAAAACAAATGGACCTTGAAGTTTTGGCCGGAAGCGCAATGCCCGGCGTACTGGTAGAAGTAGGCTTTATCACGAACGTGGAAGAGGAAACTTACCTCAATTCAGAAAAAGGACAACAGGAGGTGGCACTGGCTATTTTCAAAGGTATCAGGGCCTATAAAGCCGATCTTGAAAAATAATACAAAAAAATATTTTTTACTTTTTTTAGTTAAGTGGCGGTAATGGAATATATTTATCCCTTGCAAGCCGCTGATGTGGCGATGTAATTGTATTTTATCGTAATTTTAACTGCTTATTTTCCATACATTAAAAAAATCACATACTGATGAATAACTCCTTCAAAACAATAGTGTTTGCTGTATTTGCAACAGCTGCAACGTTTGTTTCAATGACTTTAGGCTCGTGCAACAGGGACAAATGTAAAGGTATAGTATGTGCTAATAACGGAGTATGCGATGCGGGTGCCTGCCAATGCCCATCGGGCTACCAGGGCAGCAATTGCGAAACAGTAGCACGTGCGAAATTCAAAGGCAACTGGACCGTGAATGAAAAAGGCAGCAATACTGATGAAGCCCAATACTCTGCCAGCATAGGGTATGGTGCAAATATTACTGACCTGGTGATCACTAACTTCTTTAACTACTTCAAGGGATCAATAAACGCATATGTAGTAAATGACACCATATATATCCCTAACCAGCAGTTGGAAGGTAAAGTGGTTTTCGGCTATGGTTATTTGTACACTACTAATACCTACGGCCAATATGGCGCTATCAGCCTTACTTATGAAGTGATCGACACTGCTACAAACCTTCCTGATGACTTCGGATTCTATGGCCCTGATGGCAGCCTTCCATCTACATGGACCAGGTAATAAATATTCTATCCTAACAAAAATGCTCCTAAACAGGAGCATTTTTTATGCGTAAAATTTATTTTAATCATTTGATTAAATAATTTGTTTAAATCAGGTTTTTAATTTTACCTTTGCCCAGCGATGAGCAAGGAGCCCACAATAGAAAAAAACGAATCGACGGAAGAAAAGATAAAAGAAGCCGCAAGGACCGTCTTCACAAGGAAGGGCTATGCCGCTACCCGCACGCGGGATATTGCCGAAGAGTCGGGCTACAACCTGGCGCTCATCAACTATTATTTCCGCAGCAAAGAGAAGTTATATGACATCATTATGCTGGAACATTTGCAAACTTTCCTGCACAGCATTATGGATATACTAAATGATGCCGACACTACGCTGTACCAAAAAATAGAAGTGCTGGTGGGGCATTATATAGACATGCTGATCAAAAACCCTGCCCTGCCGTTATTTATCATTAATGCGGTAAATGCCGACCCTGATAAACTGGTGAGTAGTATAGGCGCAGATAAGATACACCAGGAGAAGCTGGTGATCATCAAGCAATGGAAGGAAGTGGCAGCGGCAAAAAAACTGGCCATCAACCCGGTGCATATTATGATGAATATGGTATCGCTCACCATATTCCCGTTCATGGGCAGTCCATTGATCAGGAACAGGACGAAGCTGAGTATCGAAGAATTTAACGCATTGATGCTCGAACGAAAAAAGCTGATACCCATTTGGATCAAAGCCATACTAAATGCAGAAGTATAATTTTAAAAGAATAACCGCATAGCAACACATGATACTCAAAAGATACACACTCCTACTATTGCTACTGGGTACCGGGATTGCCGGGCAGGCGCAAACGGTATTCAGCTCATTAGAAGATATATGGAAGTATGCTGATGACCACAACATCAATATAAAGACAGCAAAGTACGAGGTGGAGAAAACAGTTTACACAAAGAAGCAATCTTATCTCGCATTTCTGCCGCAGGCAAATGTTTCAGGCAGCTATACCGACAACACGTCTTTACAAACCACGCTCATACCGGCTACTATATTTGGTGGCCCCGAAGGGCAATACCGCACGGTTCAATTTGGGCAGAAATATATTTATGCTGGCGGCTTTACGGCACAGATGGACCTTGTAAATTTGCAAACATGGTTCAACGTGCGCATAGCCAAAGAAACCGAAGCGTTGAATGAGGCCTCGCTGAGCAACACAAAGAAAAGCACCTACTCTCAGATAGCAGGGCAATACTATTCGTACCTGCTGAATAAAGAAGCTGCAAGAGTAGCTGACCTAAGTGCATCTGTTGCCGACTCGGTTTATCAATCGGTAAACAATAAATTCAATGAAGGCACCCTCAGCAAGCAAAACGTTGACGTGGCTCAACTGAACAAGGAACGCGCAGAGCAAACACAGATCACAGCCGGCTTCCAGATGCGCACTTCACTGAACACACTTAAGGGCATGCTGGATCTTTCAGTAAAAGACTCTATCATTATTGGAGGCACCTTGCAAAGCAATCTTTCGATAGAAAAAAACACACCATTTGCCGAAGACCCATCTGTTCGGCTGGCAGGATCTCAGGCACAGCTCAATCTCGCTTCATACAGGGCGGCTAATGCCAACTATCTCCCCACCCTCAGCCTTATCTATAGCAATACCACCCAGCAAAATGACAATAAATTTGAGCCTTTCGAAAGCGGCGGGCCACAGTGGTATCCTGCAAGGTATTGGTCGCTGCGTGCATCGTGGACGATATTTAACGGAGGCCTGCGCTGGGCGCAGGCGGGCCGCAACAAGCTCAGTTACTACGAAGCCAGATCGCAATACGAGAGCAGCCAAAAGCTGTCGGCAATAAATGATGAGAACATACGACTCTCTTACCAGAAAGCAGCAGCCTCCTTTACAAAGGCACAAGACATCATGCGCCTGTCATTCGATAATTACCAGCATATCTCAGACAGGTATCGGAACGGCCTCGGGGCTATTGACGATCGCCTGGGCGCCTTTAAAGACTACCTCGATTATCAAAATCAATACCTCAATAGTTTATCAGACATGCTGGTGCAACTGTACCAGGTAAAAATACGCCAACAGTCATTTTAATATGAAAAGGACATTCACTTACTTAGCGTTCGCAGCACTGATGTGCGCCGCTTCCTGCAAGCCAAAATACGACGAGACATCTCCCAAAACAGGCCCGGTAACTGAGGCTGTATTTGCATCGGGCAGCATAGAGCCGAAGGATGCCTATACCGTCACCTCATTATCCGATGGCTTCATCATACACAGCTATGTGGTGGAGAACGACCTGGTGCAAGACGGGCAGGTACTGTTTCGCCTCGACAACAGGCAGCAGAATACTCAGGTAAACATCGCGCAAACCAACTTGCAATATGCGCAGATCAATGCCTCCGGCAATGCCCCTGCACTGGTGCAGGTAAAATCGCAGATAGATGCTGCTAAAATTAAAATGCAGACAGACTCCCTGAACCTGCAACGCTACGAACACCTGTACACTACGAACTCGGTATCCAAACAAGACCTCGATAATGCAAGACTCAGCTTCGAGTCTTCGTTAAGCTCGTACCGCGCTGCACTGGCAAGTTACCGCGGCACAGAAGACAAAGCACGGCAAGACCTGACCAACAGCCAGTCGCAACTGCAGAATGCAGTTGCCGGAAACCAATATTACGAACTGAAAGCGATCGGCTCCAGTAAAGTGTACCAGATATTCAAAAAGCAGGGCGACCTGGTGCGCAAAGGCGACCAGGTGGCACAACTTGGCAACCCGGACTCTATAGTTATTAACCTGGATATAGATGAGGGCAGTATCAGCAAAGTACAACTGGGCCAGCAGGTACTGGTAGAGCTGAACACCGAAAATAACAAGACCTATGAAGCACGCATCAGCAAAATATACCCTCACTTCAATGAATCATCACAGTCGTATAAAGTTGAAGCCCGCTTCCTAAAGGAAATGCCGGGCCTTATATCAGGCACTCAATTACAGGCAAACATCATCACCAACAAGAAAGACAATGCCATGCTGATACCCCGGGTCTATTTATTGAACGACAACAGGGTGCTGGTAAAAAAAGATAAAAAGATAGATACTGTAGCCATAACGACAGGCATAGTATCTAACGAATGGATAGAGGTACTCTCCGGGCTCACCACAGGCGATAAAATCGCAAAACTGAAATAACATGAAGATCAGCGTCAATACCGAGATCGCCGTCACCTACCTTTCTTCGCGCAAGAAGCAAACCTTGATTGCCGCAATGGGGGTAATGTTTGGCGTGTCTATGTTCATCTTCATGCAGTCGCTGATGAAAGGCACGAATGACTATTTTGAAAAAATGTCGTTCAACACCACCCCCCACATACGCCTGTATAGCGAGAACAAAGTGGCAGATATGCACATACTCAACACCTTTCTCAAAGACTCATCCACAAAGATACTCACCAACCCTAAGCAGCTGATACAAACACAGGGGCTGATCAATCCCTATGGGCTCATCAACGACATCAGCAAAGATCCCGAGGTGGCCTATGTAACCCCACAGGTAACGGCGCAGGTAATATACACCAGTGGCAGTGTGCAGATCAATGGTTCCGTGTCCGGTGTGAACATTGATGAGGAAAATAAAATGTTTGATGTGCAGGGCAATATGATAGACGGCAACCTGCACGACCTGAACCGGGTGAACAACGGTATACTCATAGGCAAGGGCATAGCGGATAAACTGAGCCTGCACACGGGAGATAACATTACTGTGGGCACAGGTACCGGCAGCCCCATCATTATGCGCATAGTGGGCATCTACCAATCCGGGGTTAAGCAGGTAGATGAAACCAAGTCTTATGCCAATATAGTACAGGCGCAAAACCTGTTGGGCAAAGACCGCAGCTATGTAACAGACATCAAGATCAACCTGAAAGATTATAACCGTGCCGCAATCAAGGCAAGGGAAATTGAACACCTGACCGGCTACAAAGCAGAAGACTGGGAACAGGCCAATTCACAATTAAAGACGGCCTTCAAGATACGGGCCGTGATCCTGAACTCAGTCGTTGGAGTGATACTTCTTGTAGCCGGCTTCGGCATATACAACATCCTGAATATGACCATCTACGAAAAAATAAAAGAGATCGCGATACTTAAAGCCACAGGCTTTTCCGGGCCTTCTGTCATCAGCATCTTTTTGCAGCAGGCCATTTACATCGGCCTCATGGGTGGCATCATTGGTATTATCATTGGCTTCCTGCTTACGCTGGGTATTTCGAAAGTATACATCGGAGGAGGAACCCCAATGGGCGGTGCATTAAATTACCTGCCCATGTCGTTCTATATACCACACTATGTAGAGGCTATCACATTCGGCATCATGACCACAGTAGCAGCCGGGTATTTCCCCGCAAGAAAAGCATCAAAAGTTGACCCTGTAACCATAATCAGAGGATAATGGCAGATATAGCACTAAAAGCAACGGCGATCAATAAATACTTTCACGACCCGGTAACCATGCCGGTACTGAAGAACATTTCTATGGAGGTGAACAAAGGCGAGTTTGTATCTATTGTAGGCAAGTCGGGCTGCGGAAAGTCTACACTGCTGTATGTACTTTCCACAATGGACACTGACTATGAAGGCACCCTTGAAATAAATGGCGTGAAGGCAACAGGCAGAACCCTAAATGATCTTGCCGCGCTCCGCAATGAATCCATAGGCTTCGTCTTCCAGTTCCATTACCTGCTGCCTGATTTCACTTGCCTGAAGAATGTGATGATCCCCGGCCTGAAGCTGGGCAAGTATTCATACAAAGAAGTAGAAGCAAGGGCTTACGAGAAATTGAAGATGTTTGGTGTGGAAGATCAGGCGCTAAAAAAAGCCAACAAGCTATCCGGCGGACAGCAGCAACGTGTGGCGATAGCGAGGGCGCTCATCAACGACCCCGCCATCATTATGGGCGATGAGCCAACGGGCAATCTCGACTCAAAGAACACAGGTATCGTTTTTGACCTTTTTCAAAAATTAACAAGGGAATTGGGGCAAACGATCATCACGGTCACACATGATGAGGATTTCGCCAAGCGATCAGATCGTATCATAGAGATGGCAGATGGGGTTATTATGAATCATGGGCATAAATAGATCTGTTTTTACGCGAATTATACATCGGCGATCTTTAAAAGTCAAATAGTATCATTCATTGCGAAATAAGATTTAATTTTACAATACCAAAATCAAACTGGAATGGGACTTACTTACACAACAGTACTACTCAGCAATCCTCGAAAGCCGGAATTATCGGCAATTGAAACCCGGTGCCTCGCTGATACGGGCGCATTAATGATGAGCATTACTGAAACCATTGCCGTACAATTACAGTTAGACGAACTAGAAAAACGCTCTGTAACTATAGCAGACGGAAGCATAAGGCAAGTACCCTTTGTTGGGCCAATACGCATTGATTTTGGCAACCGTTTTTGTTTTACCGGCGCTTTTGTTTTGGGTAATGAGCCTTTATTAGGAGCGGTACCTATGGAAGAAATGGATCTTGTAGTACATCCGGCACAACAGAAAGTAATTCCTAACCCATCTCACCCAAACATTCCGCAGTACATCATGTATTAATTGGTGACTGCTTACTATTCGTATTATGTCGGCGTACTGGGTTAAGACACCTGCTTTCTTTAAAAGAGTATTTCCTAAAAACATGGTTTGGGAAATGCCTACTCATGCCGACCCAGCCGTTTATCTTACTTTCGATGATGGCCCCCACCCCACAGTTACTCCCTTCGTGCTGCAGCAACTCGCAAAATACAACGCAAAGGCTACCTTCTTTTGTGTGGGCAACAATGTCACCCATTACCAGGACGTATATGAGCAGGTACTGGCACACGGCCATGCCACTGGCAATCATACCTACAACCATGTGAACGGCTGGAAAGCCGGCAGCGACCACTATATTAAAAATATAGACCGGGCAAAGAAATACATCAACAGCAAAGCTTTTCGCCCGCCCTATGGCCGCATCAAATACTCACAGATGCGGAAGTTCAAAAAGAAGTACCCCGGCTGGCACATCTATATGTGGGATATCCTCAGCGGCGATTTCGACCACACCATTACCCCGCAGGAATGCCTGGATAATGTACTCTCACACATTCGCCCCGGCTCCATCATTGTCTTCCACGACAGCGAAAAGGCCTATGAGCGCATGAGCTATGCCCTACCCCATGTGCTTGCCTACTGCCAGAAACAGCAATGGAAAATGGAGACATTACCACAGTAACAATTATTTCGCTACCGCATTGCTTTTGTTTTTTACTTTTGGGGTAATATGCAGTTTCAACCACTATTAGCTTTCGAATCATTAGCCGCACAAAGTGCTTTCCAGTCAGAGGCATTAGTAAAGCTGCTGGAGTATTTGCAGCACAATTCACCTTACTATAAGAAGCTGTTTGCTGCCCACCATATCAATATTCACAATATTAAGTCGATACATGACCTGCATTTCCTGCCTACCACATCCAAGAGTGATATGCAGGAGCATAACTGGGATTTTTTGTGTGTGACCAGCGACAAAGTAAAAGAATACACAGCCACATCAGGCACCATGGGGTTGCCGGTAAACATAGCGCTTACCGAAAATGACCTGCTCCGCCTTGCATATAACGAACACCAGTCTTTCTTGTGCGCCGATGGCAAGGCCGATGATATATACCAGCTCATGCTCACGCTCGACCGCCAGTTTATGGCAGGCATGGCATACTATACCGGCATCAGGCAACTGGGCGCCGCATTGGTACGTACAGGCCCCGGATTGCCCGGCATGCAATGGGACACTATAATGCGGCTGCAATCTAACAGTATGGTGGTGGTGCCTTCGTTTATGCTGAAGCTAATAGAATGGGCTGGCGAACACGGTATAGACCTGAAGCAAACACCTATGCAAAAAGCTGTCTGTATAGGGGAAAGCCTGCGGGGAGGCGATTTTGAGTTGAATGCCCTCGGATTGAAGATACAGGAAGCCTGGCCTGTAAAGCTCTATAGCACCTATGCCTCTACAGAAATGCAAACAGCATTTACAGAATGTAGCGCCGGCATGGGCGGCCACCAGCAGCCCGATCTCATTATTGTAGAAATACTGAACGAACATGGCGACACTTTAAAATCGGGTGAGTATGGCGAGGTGACCATTACCACCCTTGGCGTAGAAGGCATGCCGCTGCTCCGCTATCGCACCGGCGATATTTGCACCTATTACGATACCATATGCAGTTGTGGCCGTCATAGCCGCCGCCTGAGCCCCGTGTTGGGCCGCACCCAGCAAATGATCAAGTATAAAGGCACTACCCTGTACCCACCAGCCATATTCGATATACTCAACAACATACCTTTTGTGAAGGAGTATGTGGTGGAGGTGTTTACCAATGAACTGATGCTCGATGAGCTGCGCCTGCACATCAACACCCCGCTACCGATAGATGAATGTGAGCAGAAGCTTCGCCCGATGCTGCAATCGAGGTTGCGGGTAGTGCCGCTGCTACAGTTTCACCCGGCTGCCACATTACAGCAAATGCAGTTCCCTGCAGCAAGCCGCAAGCAGGTAAAATTCATTGATAACCGCGAGCAATAACATCCTATTTACTCACCAGTTATGAACATTCCCGAAACGCTCACGTATTGGTAATAGGTGGTTCTCCTTATTTTATTTATTTTCACCTCTCCAATAATCATTTATGCACGAAATAATAGATCTGTTAAAGACCCTGCTTGCCGACCCTGATAAGCTAATGAACTTCATTACCACGCATGGCGGACTGTACATTGTAATGTTCATCATATTTGCAGAAACAGGGTTATTTGTTGGTTTCTTCCTTCCCGGCGATTCATTATTGTTCATCACCGGCATCATTATCGCTAATGCAGTTCCACAGTTTGGCAACGAGGTCGTGGATCTTATTTACTGGTTGTCACTCATTAGCGTTTCAGCAGTTGCAGGTAACCTTGTTGGGTATTGGTTTGGCCTGAAGACCGGTCACCTGTGGTTTGAAAAAAGGGACACCTGGTTATTCAAGCAAAAGCACCTGGTGCAGGCACATGACTTTTACGAGAAGAATGGCACGTTAGCTGTGATCCTCGGTAGGTTCCTGCCCATAGTCCGCACATTTTCACCGGTGGTGGCGGGTATTGTAAAGATGAGCTCTAAGAAGTTCATCTCTTACAGCATCATTGGCGCACTGGCCTGGGTCATCAGTATGACTATGGCCGGCTACCTGCTGGGCCACAATGCTTTTGTGAAGCACAATATTGATAAGATCGTTATTGCCCTTATTCTCGTCACCACCGGGCCTGTTCTCTTCAAGATGATATTCGGAAAGAAGAAAGACGCGCCTGCCAATCCATAAAAACCATGAAGCAGAACCAGAACATAGCCATCCTCAGCATCCCGGTATTGGTAGCAGCCTTGGGCTATTTTGTGGACATATACGACCTGCTTCTGTTTTCCTTTATCCGTATCAGCAGCCTCAAGAGCTTTGGCTTTACTCAAGACCAGTCTGCTCACATTGGATTGAACATTATCTCTTATCAGATGACCGGCCTCTTACTGGGTGGCATCCTGTGGGGCGTTATCGGCGACAAGAAAGGCCGCATGAGCGTTTTATTTGGCTCTATCATCATCTATTCATTAGCCAATATTGCCAACGGGCTTGCACAAAATGTGACGCAATATGGCATTTGCCGATTCATTGCAGGCATCGGCCTGGCAGGCGAACTGGGTGCAGGTATCACACTTGTTTGTGAGCTGATCCCGAAGGAGAAAAGAGGCTTTGCCACGTCATTTGTAGCCGGCGTTGGCCTCACAGGGGCTATTCTCGCTTACTTTATTTCCAAACAATTCGACTGGCGCATCTGCTATTATATAGGAGGCGGGCTTGGTATATTGCTCTTATGTCTTCGTGTAAGCGTATATGAGTCGGGCATGTTCACACACGAGCGCAAAGAGAAGGTACAGCACGGCAACTTCTTTATGTTCTTTACCAACTACTCCCGGTTCAAAAGGTACATGCTGGGTATCATGGTGGGCTTGCCTATCTGGTATATTATGGGCATCCTCGTTCAGTTGTCCGATAAGTTTGGTAAGCAGTTTGGCATTAAAGAAGATATATCTCCCGGCAAGGTGATGGTGTACATGTACGTCGCCATATCCGTAGCCGACTTCCTGGCCGGCATCATCAGCCAGGCCCTTCATAGCCGCAAGAAGGCCCTGTATATTTACTACGCCATTATGATCATCGGGGTAATCCTCTATTTCAGGCAGTATAATGGCACCGCGGCTGGCATGATCATGATCTGCATGCTCATTGGTTTCGGCACCGGCTTCTGGGCGCTGTTCGTGACCATAGCCGCAGAGCAGTTTGGCACCAACCTGCGCGCCACAGCCACTACCACCACCCCCAATATGGTGCGTGGCTCCCTCGTACTCGTTGCTCTTTTCTTTGAATACCTGCAGCAACATGCCAGCTTTATTGCATCGGGTGCCATCACAGGAGTGGTAGTGATCCTGCTTGGCTGCTTCGCTTTGTATAAAATGAAGGAAACCTACGGTAAAGATCTCGATTTTATTGAAGAATAAACCTCATTCGTTAGATGAACAATAACAAGACTATTGGCTTACTCAGTATCCCAGTTTTAGTAGCCGCCCTCGGCTACTTTGTAGATATTTACGATCTGCTGCTCTTCGGCATGATCAGGAAGGTCAGCTTGCAAAGCATTGGCATCACCGGCGATGCTGCCATCAATGCAGGCCTCAACGTAATGAGTGTGCAGATGTATGGACTGCTCATAGGTGGTATCTTGTGGGGCATCATGGGCGATAAAAAAGGACGGCTTAGTGTATTATTTGGTTCTATTATCCTCTATTCTGTAGCCAATATTGCCAACGGGTTTGTACATACACTCAGTCAGTATGAAGTCTGCCGTTTCATAGCAGGCATCGGCCTTGCCGGAGAGTTAGGTGCGGGCATTACGCTGGTAAGTGAGCTGATCCCAAAAGAGAAAAGAGGCATTGCTACGTCAATGGTGGCAGGGATAGGGCTAACCGGGGCTGTTGTGGCGTACTTCATATCTCAGAGCTTCGACTGGCGCATTTGTTATTTCATTGGCGGCGGTTTAGGATTTCTCTTGCTGTTACTTCGCGTGAGGGTATTCGAATCAGGGATGTTTCATAATATCAAAAAAGATGCAGCCATTCAGAAAGGGAATTTCCTGATGTTCTTCACTAACCGGAAGCGGTTCAAAAAATACATACTGGCTATTGCCATCGGCCTGCCTACCTGGTATGTGATCGGCATATTGATACAAAATTCCGACAAATTCGGCAAAGAATTCGGCATCAAAGAAGACATAATCGCAGGCAAGGCAGTAATGTTTGCCTACGTAGCTATATCGGTCGCAGACCTTTTGATAGGCCTGCTGAGCCAGGTGCTGAAAAGCAGAAAAAAGGCATTATATATCTTTTATGCCATCACCATTATTGGTATTGTTCTGTACTTCAACCTCTACAACAGTACCGCTGCCAATATGTACTTCGTATGCGCACTCATGGGCTTTGGCACAGGTTTCTGGGCATTGTTTGTCACGATGGCTGCCGAACATTTCGGCACCAACCTTCGCGCCACAGCTGCAACTACTGTCCCTAACATGGTGCGTGGATCATTACCACTGATCATCATCTTATTCAAATCCCTTACACCCGGCTATGGCATTATTTCAGCAGGGGCTATAACAGGGGGCATTGTTATGATCATCAGCACCATTGCCGTATTCATGACTGAGGAAACCTTTGGTAAAGACCTGAATTTCCTTGAAGAGTAGAAACCACTGGATATATACATATTTTCCGTAAATTTGTGATAACAATATCGAAATTATGTCTGCCGCTCATTCATTAAGCAACATGCAACAAGAGCTTTTAAAGCTCTACTCTTCAAATATTGAAGAGGTTGACTTGCTAAATATCAAACGTATACTTGCCCGGTATTTTGCTTCAAAAGCAATAAACGAGGCTGATAAAATATGGGATGACAAGAAATATACAAATACCACAATAAATAATTGGCTGAACGAAGACGACACCACATATGGCGCTAAAGACAGTCATTGACACTAACATCATTGTTTCGGCTTTATCGTCCAGGTCTGAATATCACTGGATTATTCAATCTCTACTGAACGAAGCATTTGAACTATATATAACAGACGAAATATTGCTGGAATATGAAGAAATTTTATGTGAGAAATATTCTCCAAATGTAGCTTCAAATTTTCTTCGTGTACTTAAAGAACTACCTAACGTCCATTTCTCACATATCTTTTTCAAGTGGGATCTTATTCATGACAAAGATGATAACAAATTTGTGGATTGCTATGTATCCGCGAATGCAGATCATTTGATTACTCATGACAGACATTTTTCCGTGCTCAACACAATCACGTTTCCTAAGGTTAGTGTTATAAATATACCTGCGTTCAAGAATGTTCTATCATCATTATAGACTTTTAGATAGAATGAAGCAATACCGTACATCCTCCAAAACCCGCATAGCCCCCACCCCCAGTGGCTTCCTGCACCTGGGCAATGTGCTGTCGTTTATGATCACCAAAGCCCTTGCAGAAAAAACAGGGGCAAAAATATTATTGCGCATTGACGACCTGGACCGGGAGCGACTGGAGCCACGTTATGTGCAAGACATCTTTGATACGCTGAATTTCTTAGAGATACCCTGGCAGGAAGGCCCACGCAATGTGCAGGAATACGAGCAAAAGTATTCGCAGGTGCATCGCCTGGATTTGTATAACAAAGCACTTGACCAACTACGGGTAGGCGGCCATGTATTTGCCTGCACCTGCACGCGCTCACAACGCATAGGCAGCGATGGCAGCTACCCCGGCAATTGCCTGAACAAGAACTTACCATTAGAGACCCCAGGCGCATGTTGGCGGTTGCGTACCGATGACCATACAGAACTGCTCGTAAATCGCTTTGAATACACCTCGATAAAAGTAACGTTACCAAACCACATGCAATACTTTGTAGTAAAAAAGAAAGACGGCTACCCTGCATATCAGCTATCCTCTTTGATAGATGATATGTATTTCGGTATAGACCTCATAGTACGCGGGCAAGACTTATGGCCTTCTACGCTCGCCCAGTTACACCTTGCATCTTTACTCGGATTTACTGAGTTTCAGAACACCACCTTTCACCATCACCCATTGGTCACGGACGAAAACGGCGAAAAACTCTCTAAATCCGGGGGAGCTACTTCTATACAATACCTCCGAATGCAAGGCCTGAGCGCAGAAAACATTTATAAATTGGTAAGATCGGTTGACTTGGAGCAATTTACAACCGGATTAATTTAATTCCCCGATACTACAGTAACGTTTCCATATAATTTAGTAGTTTGGATTCATAAATATATAAGGTATAATGTCACAAAAAGGCGGCAAACAGAAAACGGCAACGGTAGCTACAGCACAAAAAGGTCCACAAAATTATCGATGGTTACTTTTACTCATTGGCACGCTCATCATTACTTTCTGCTCCCTTTACCCGGTCACTAAAAACAGCTTTATCAACCAGGACGATAATATCTACATCTTTGATAATCCCCATCTAAGCAAACCATTACCCGAATCGGTGCCTTATTTTTTTGAGCCTCATTATTTTTCGGGCAACTATGTGCCGCTAACAATGATCGCTTATTACCTGGTGTGCCAATCTTCCGGCCCGGCACCGGAGTCTTATCACGCCCTAAGTCTATTCATGCACTTAGTGAATGTGCTGCTGGTATTCTGGTTTATCTATTTGCTCAGCAGAAGGAAGGCAATAGTCGCAGCTATCGTTGCACTTTTCTTTGGCATACACCCTATGCATGTAGAGTCTGTGGCGTGGGCCTCTGAATTAAAGGACCTCCTGTACACTAGCTTTTTCATAGCGGGCCTCATCGCATATCTCAGGTATATCGGAAAGGGTAGCGATGTATATGACCCGATAAAAGACAATAGCACAAATACCTTAGTACACACGAAAAATACATCAAAGGATTTCCCTGCGCTTATCCCTGTTTTTATCTTCTTTATTCTTTCTGTGCTATCTAAGCCGGCTGCGATCATTTTTCCGTTTGTTTTATTGCTAATAGATTTTTATACCTATCGCGAATTCAATAAAAAGGTTTGGCTGGAAAAGATACCTTTCATTATTGTGTCGCTTGTTTTCGGGCTCATTGCCATTAAGGCCCAGCAGGCTGATAACCTGGTAAACGAACAATATTCTTTTCTGCAAAAGCTGATCTTTGCACCAACTGCAGCGCTCAGCTATCTCGCCAAATTCTTGCTACCTGTGGGCCTGTCCAGCTTCTACCCCTACCCCCTGTCAGTTGATGGCCACCTGCCGTACTTGTATTACATAGCACCTGTCGCCTTTGTGCTGCTATGCTACGGTGTGTACAGAACAACAAAATACACCCGGCTGGTCGCATTCGGTTTCCTGTTCTTCCTTGTAAATATCTTCCTGGTGCTTCAGTTCATCGCATTAGGCAACGCCATAATAGCCGACCGATATACTTATGTTGCCTATATCGGGTTGATCTTTATTATTGCCATGGGCTTTGACCGGCTGTTTCAAAATACCGGCGACAGGTCGAATACTTATAAAAATGTTGCGTCGACAATAGTTATTGTTCTTGCCATAGCCAGCTCTTTCCTTACCTACGCAAGAACCCAGGTATGGGCAACCCAGGACACCCTATCCGACAATGCTTTAGAAAATTTTCCAAATGACCCAATTGTATTGAACAACAAAGGCTACCTATTATTGATGGAAGGTGGCTATGAAAAATCTATAGCGTATCTGACTAAAGCCATTCAATTAAACCCCGACTATACAATGGCCTATGCCAACCTGATCAACTCTTACATAGGAATCAATGACCTTGATCACGCACTACACCTCGCAGATACGGCCTTGAATCATGCCCCTCAAAACAGCAATATCCTCACCACAAAGGGCTATCTGCTATACACAAAACATGAATACCATGAAGCGATAGCAACCCTCATCAAAGCAATAACACTAAAAAAAGACAATAGTAAAGGCTATATGTACCTCTCCCTTTCTTACGCTCAACTAGAGGACAATAACAATGCAATTGCAACATTGGATTCGGGTTTGAAGTACGACCCCGGCAATTACACTTTACTCAACAACAAAGGCTATATATTGTATCTCATGGGTAGATATAATGAAGCTATAGCCTGCCTGAGTGCATCGCTTAAATCAAATCCGGACTACACGACCGCATCTGCAAACCTAGCCAATTGCTACCGCGCCATGGCAGATACATCAAAAGCGAAAAACTGACGATCCCGAAAAATGACCGCACTTATGCAGGCTCCTCATCCTTGCCGCGCATCATACGCCTGCTGCCGTCATACAGTTCAAATTCCAACAGCCTGCAATCTATGGTACTGGTATAGAACTCTATCCTGCGCTTGGCCTTCAGGCCTATCTTCTTGGCCAGGTTCAGGTTGCCGGTAAATATGTAGCCAAAGTATCCTCCGCATTTCTTCTTCATAAAATCGCCTATGCGGGTATAGACCGGCTCCAGCGCGTCTTCCTCGCCCAGTCGCATACCATACTCAGGGTTCATGTACATAATACCTGTGGTGCTCGGAGGTACAATAGTCTCTTCAAAATCACACACCGAAAACCTGATCAGCTTCAGCACCCCGGCAGCAATAGCATTCTTTTTTGCATTGGTAATGGCCAGCTCACTTATATCGGTAGCTATGATCTGTAAGTCCGGTACATCAACGATCTGCTTATCCAGTATTTCCATTTCCTCATGGTACACATCTTCGTTATACCCAGCCAGGTGCATAAAAGCATAATTCAGCCTGAATAAACCGGGGCGTGTATTAGTAGCAATAAGCGCGGCCTCTATAGCCACCGTACCTGAGCCGCACATGGGGTTCACAAAGGGTGATACCCGATCCCACCTCGTAGCATATATAGTAGCCGCCGCCAGTGACTCCAGCATAGGAGCGCTGCCCGGCAGTTTGCGGTAGCCATGCCGCGCCAGTGACGGGCCTGATGTATCTATGAACACTTCTGCATCCTCGTTCTTCCAGAACAGATGTATCACAGCGCCATCCAACTCGGAGCCGGTAGTGGGGCGTGTGCCGCGTACACTCCTCATCCTGTCCACAATAGCATCCTTCACCCTTAGGTTGGCAAACATGCTGTTGTTGATGGTGGGGTTCATCACATTGCTCGTCACCGAGAAATGCCCCGGGTCCGGCAGCACGTTTTCCCAGGGGTAGGTACATAATGCATTATATACTGCATCAGCATCCGGTGCATCAAATTTAATAATGCTGTATAGCACCTGGCTGGCGCAGCGCAGGTTCAGGTTCAGCTTGATGCAATCATTGATAGTACCCTTGATGCGCACACCAGTAATAAAAGCCTCTTCAACGGTAAATCCAAGCGCGATCACCTCCTGCTCCAGGTAGGGCGCTATGCGGCTGTGGCAGGTAATGGTTATCGGGGCAACAGTAGTATATAACGACATATAAGCGGTAAAGGTAGATGTAAAGGGGCAGAAATATACCAGCTACCGGCCTACTCAGTTAATTTCCACAAACTGTTTCTTCATACCCTCAACGATCATTTCAGGCACAGCCATCTCTTTTGCATGTGCCTCCCACACCGATATAGCGTGCTGCACGTGATCTATAATACCTTTGGGATTTTTAATTGTGTAGCTATCTGCTATTTTTAATACATCAGACAAAAGCACTCCTACACGCTTGCCATTTACCGATAACGCTCTTGAAGTCCGCTTATAAGTAAGCAACGGATTGAGTGAAAAAGTGAGATCGTAAGCTGGCGCCAGCAACCATTTGTTATTAGCTTCGTTATAAAGAAAAGAATGATTTTTAAGGTGATCGTCATTATTGGCAAACACAAGGTTGAACACCATGCGCCTGAATAACTGCTCTATATCTTTATGCGGGAGTTTCAGGTAAACGGCAAGGTCAAATAAATTTTCATACCTGGACACTTTCGGATCCATGAAATCCCAACCGGCCATCCCCGAGGCCGTCAATACATGTTTTTTGCGCCCTTCCTGCCGGTCAAATCTCAATGTAGCAAAGTGCTTTCCATCTATCAATTTAGATGGCATCATATCAATGCCTGTAGCTTTAGCCGTTAAGTAATAAATATATTCTATCAGCTCAGGGCTGTACTTCTTATTCTCTTCCAGTCCCAGTTTCACCAGATAATGATCATAGTCTGCCGAGTACACAATGTCGCCGGGTATGATCTCTTTTGTTACCTTATTTTCAGATACCAGTATCTTGGGCCTTGCACCGCCTGCAGATGTGCCTATCTTAAAAATATTGAGCAACGACGCATGATCCAGCGCCGTGGCGCCTGTATTGCTTTTTTGCTCCAGTACCTGTTTTACTATCTCCGTTATTTCATCAATATTGATGGTGGTATTTGCAGAAAGGTCTTTACAGGGCTGGTATTCCAATGCGCCCATACCCCGCGCACCTACATATGCCAATTGCTCCAAAACAGATATTTGCTTCAAATTCTTGCTGCCACTTTCCAGCCATGCTTTAAAAATGATGTTGCCAAACGCATCGGGCAGGGAGTCGGCGATCATGGGCGGCAATCCCCTGAACGTATCGTTGTTGTATTGCTCAAATACCTGCGTCTGCGCTATTCTTTTGAAGATCAGCGGAAACATATCCGTGTAAGTATCCTCCTTCAAAAAATCGGGACTATACTGAAAAAAAGAAGCATTGCGGTGTTCATCAAAGCCTATCTTCCCCACCTCCTTACCAAAACAACGCAGCCTGATCAGGTTATTTTTAGCCATAACTAATACAATGATTCATGGTTGTTGTTATTGATCTCTTTGTCCACATAACCATAAAAGCTGCCCAGCATATCCCAGTGCTGCAACACCTTCAGCAACGTATCCATCGTAGCGTTTTTCCCTGATTCAATGTTTTGTATCGTTATCCTTGATAACCCCAGTTGCTCGCCAAGCTGCTCCTGCGTAAGCCCTGCCCGTTTTCTCAATAGCTTCAACAGGTCGCCGGTCTTCACCTTTACGTTCTTAATATTGATATTGCTCAACATGTTGCATGTTATATTATGCAAATATAGCAAATTATATCAAAATGAACACTATAATATGCATTAAAATGCACAAATTATTTATAAACTATGATTTAGGGCAAAGCCTAACTCTTTACCGGTATCCGCTTCAAGGTCTCCAGCAAATACCCCCAGAATTTCTGCACCGATGATATCTGCGCGCATTCATCGGGCGAGTGTGCGCCGTTGATGTTGGGCCCGAAGGAGATCATTTGCATACCGGGATAGTTGGTGCCCAGTATGCCACACTCCAGCCCGGCATGTACCGCATTCACATGCGCCTCCTCATGAAACATTTCTTTATAAAGGTTCGACATCAATTGCACTATTGGTGAATCAGGCTTCGGCGCCCACCCTGGGTAATCGCCGGCGTATTCAAGGTTAGCGCCCATCAGTTCGAAGGTGCTGCCTATGGCAGCTTTCAGGTCGTACTTCTCTGTATCTACCGAGCTGCGGGTGAGGCATTGTATATTATATGCGCCATCTGCCACCAGCACACGCGCCAGGTTGTTAGAGCTTTGCACCAGCCCCGCTATCTCCGGGCTCATGCGGTATATACCGTTCGGGCACGCATACACCGCCCGCAGCAGTTTGGCCTGGAAGGCAGCATCCATCACCTGTGCAGGCACTTCTGTCTTATCTATCGCTATCACCAGCTTTGGGTCAGTGACCCTGTATTCTTCTTTCAAAATGGCAGTCATGGCCTGCACAGCCTCCTGCACCTTTGCCGCTTTAGCTTCATCTGCCACTATCACAGCCACCGACTCGCGGGGTATCGCATTCCTTAGGCTACCGCCATTTATACTGGCAACACCAACACCATAGTCGGTGGTCAGCCCCAGCAAAATGCGGTTCATCAATTTGTTAGCATTGGCCCTGCCCAGGTGTATCTCCGCACCGGAATGGCCACCAGTAAGACCTTTTACCGCTATCGTAAAGGCCGCATTGCCTTCCGGCTTAGCAGCAGCATACTTGCCTGTTGCCGTTATATCTATACCACCGGCACAGCCTATCGTCAGTTCATTATCAGCTTCGGTGTCCAGGTTCAGCAGTATGTGGCCGCTCAGTACCCCACCCTTCAGCGACAGCGCTCCCGTCATCCCTGTCTCCTCATCTATTGTGAACAATGCCTCTATTGCCGGATGTGGTATATCAGTTGATGACAGCAACGTCATTATAGAGGCTACGCCTATACCGTTATCTGCCCCCAGTGTAGTACCCTTCGCCCTCACCCAGTCGCCATCCACATACATCTCTATGCCCTGTTTATCAAAGTCGAACGTGGTATCACTATTTTTCTGGTGCACCATATCCAGGTGGCTTTGCAGCACTACTACCTGGCGGTTTTCCATGCCTGCAGTTGCCGGCTTTTTGATCAGCACATTACCAGCCTCATCTACCGATGTCGGCAGCTTCAAGCTTTCCCCAAAAGCTTTTGCAAAAGCTATTACCCGCTGTTCTTTTTTCGATGGCCTTGGTACGGCATTCAGGTCCGCAAAATGGTTCCACAAAGCCTGCGGCTGTAATGTTCTTATCTGTTCGTTCATATGTTCAGTGTTTCGGTATGCCAAAGTAAGAATTATTACCATCAAAAACATCCCCTTATAAATGACCCGGTAATGTTAACTTTGAATTTTGCAAAAATCAGGTGGATTCGCAAACCGCTTCTAAACGAAACATATGAAACTAACAGAGTATACTTAAAAGGGGTATTATAGGCACGTTTTACAGCGTATCACCTCAGCATCTGCAACTCTACTGCAATGAGTTTGACCACCGCTACAACACACGCCTACAGCCTATAAATGAAAGGTTTGCGGAAAACAGTAATGCAATTCGGAGCGGCAAGATTAAAATACAGGGAATTAACCCCGAACGTACCAAAGAAAAAGGCTACCAATGAGTAGCCTTTTTTATTATCTTTATTTTATGGGAGAAGGGGTAAAAAATGCAAGAACGGTAAAATATGTCCTGTTAGGTTCGGCGGGTGCATTTATTGACCTTCTTGCTGTTGCCTTTTTTGATAAAGCGGTTAATTATAGACTTACATTTATTATTGATTTGGTATTTTTAGCTATTGGATTTATCGTATTTGCGATAGCGGTTATTCAGGTTAAGATGAGAGGATAAATTTCCGATAAATTTCAAACTGAGACATACTACCCAAACTGTGACAATACTGATTATTGCGTGTAACTGGGTATTGTTGCCCCTTTTAGTTATACCAAGTATAGGCATTATTGATAGTGACGAATGTGGATATAACTTCCCTGCGCGAGGGCCAATTGCAAATTGGCGTTTATCTGTAGTTCCGGATGCGCAGGCTAACATCAGGGAACAACGGTAATGAACTTACACCAAATAAAAAGGCGGACTTCGTCCGCCGAAGCCCGCCTGCTAAATTTTTGTTCCACCGATCAGCTGAGAATCAACCGATGAACAGCCCGCCTTCGCCGAAAATGGCTTCGGCGGGCGAAGGCGGAGGGATAGGGATTCGAACCCTAGATACCCTTTGACAGGTATACACACTTTCCAGGCGTGCCTCTTCAACCACTCGAGCATCTCTCCAATTTCATTAGGTAAAAGCGATATTCCGATACCCTTAGCGTTATACACACTTTACAGCTTGCCTCTTCAACCACTCGAGCATCTCTCCATTACCAAATGGGGTGCAAATGTAGGCATTCCCACAAAAAAAATGAAATTTATTAAAACTTAGTTGCCAAACAGCCGCAGCGCATTGGCTGTAGTGGCCGCGGCTATCTCTTCGATGTTGCATTGCTTTATGTCGGCTATTTTTTGGGCTATGGCGGGTATGTAGCTGCTCTGGTTGCGTTTGCCACGATACGGGACGGGTGCCAGGTAGGGCGCATCTGTTTCCAGCACAATGCTGCTTAGTGGCACGGCGTTGATCACCTCGGGCAGGTTGGTATTCTTATAAGTGACTACTCCGCCAATACCGAGGAGAAAGCCCAGCTCTACGATCTGCACTGCCTCTTCTATTGTGCCGCCATAGCAATGGAAGATACCTTTCAACTTGCCATTCTGTTTGCTGCGCACTATGTCTATGCAATCGGCAGTTGACTCCCGGCTGTGAATGACAATAGGCAGATCATGCTGCAAAGCGAGTTCTATCTGGTATTCGAAGGCTTCTATCTGCTGGGCTTTAAAGGTGAGGTCCCAGTGGTAGTCGAGCCCTATCTCACCTACTGCATAGAATTTCCTTTTACCGAGCCACTCCGCTACGAGCGCCAGTTCTTCTTTATACTGCTCTTTGACATAGCATGGGTGCAGGCCCATCATGGGCATACAGTTGGCAGGCCATTGATCGGCCAGTTGCAGCATACCCTCTATAGTGCCTTTATCACAATTGGGCATGTACATCTTCGTGACCCCGGCATCAATAGCCCGCTGTATCTGTCCTTCATCGACCATCAGCCGCTCGTCGTAGAGGTGGGTATGTGTATCTATAAAGATCATGTAGGCAAAAGTAAACCTTTTATGAAAGCTATGTTCTAATTCACCCATCAAAACAGCCGCCCTTGCCCCACCACTACCCGCCTGAAGTCTTTGGTGTTCATTTCCATTTTGGTTTCGTTGAGGTGGTATTTTTTGCAGTAGATGTCAAACTGTGTTTTTATCAGTTCGGCAAATTTGCCGTCGCCTACGATGCGGTTGCCCCAGCGGCTGTCGTTCACCTTGCCCTCATGACATTCGCTGATCTGGTGCCATACTTTTTCCGCTCGGTCTGGGAAGGCTTTGAATAACCAGTCTTTGAAGATGGGGCCTATAGCGCCGTTCAGGCGCACTACGGTATAACCTGCCCATTTGGCGCCTGCCTCGCTGGCCGCTTTCAGCACATCGTGCATGTGCATATCGTTGAGGCCTGGTATCAGCGGTGCATTCATTATGCCCGTGGGCACACCCGCCTTGCTTAGTGTTTCCACCACCTTCAGCCTGCTGCGGTAAGAGGCTGTGCGTGGCTCCAGCAACCTCCGTAGGTCTTCATCCAACGAGGTGATGGAGGAGAACACCCGTACGAGGTTCATCTTTGCCAAGTCTTGTATAATATCCAGGTCGCGCAGCACCAGTGCATTTTTAGACAGTACACTCACAGGGTTGCGATACTCGAGGCATATCTCCAATAGCTGCCTCGTTATCTTCATCTTGCGCTCTATGGGCTGATAGCAATCCGTATTTCCACTGAGTGATATGGTAGCAGGTACCCAGTTCTTATTATCGAGGAATTTGCGCAGCAATGCGGGGGCGTTCTTCTTTACTACTATGCGGCTTTCAAAATCTACCCCGGCGCTGTAGCCCCAGTATTCGTGGCTGTTGCGGGCATAGCAGTAGATGCAGCCGTGCTCGCACCCCTGGTAAGGATTGGCGGAATACATCATACCTACATCGGGGCTAGTCACCGTGTTCACCAGTGTTTTGCTGTCGTCTATGATGTATTCTGTGCTGCGCTTCTCCTGCTCCCAGTCGTCAATACTTTCCACATGCTCCTGCACATACTCCCCCTTCAGAAATCTATTCTTGGGGTTGAACTGCGCTCCTCTCCCCTTCTCAAATCGTTCTGTTGCTGCCTGGTTGATCATTTTTTTAGTATATAGTAGATAGTCGTTAGTAGATCGTAGTTAGCCTAATCATTTTCTTTTTAGTAGATAGTCGTTAGTCGTTTATTAATAATTGATCTTCTTGCTGTTTACTGTTTTAGCCCTGCCTTCTGTTCCTGCTTCCTGCTTCTGCTTACTGCGCCTCAATCATCGGCACATCATCATATTCAGGGCCGGTGTATTCGTGGTCTACTTCTTCGTATTCGGGTGGTGGTGCGGGTGGTGGTTTTTTTTTGATCACTATTTTACGAGGCTCGCCGGGTAATGCATCTTCTTCCAGCAGGTGCTTGTTCTTTACCTCGCCGTTTTTTACGAGCATATCTCTTACCGACCCAAAGCCTATAGCATCCTTCATCACATGCGGGTTAAATAGCTCGCTCCCCTTCCGCACTATATCTTTCTGCTCAAAATGGTCTTTGATCTGGTACATTACTTTGCGTACCGTATCCTTTTTGATGCGGTTATCGAAGAGGCTGTACTGCATCACCGTGTTCTTCACAAACGATTGTATGCCTACATTAAGGTTAGTCACTTTGTCGGTGAAAACTGTTTTGAGGCCACGGCTTTGCTCAAAGTCAGTAATGCGCTCATATATATAACTGCGCAGCTCCATTGCATCTTGCACAGGGTCGGCGAGCTTTATAGTTGTTTCCCACTTGCTGCCATCCCTGTACCTGATACCGAAGTATATCTCTTTGCAAAACAGGCCACCCTTCACCATACGCTGCTCCAGCCGGGTACACAGGCTGATGAGCATAGACTCCAATTGCTGCCTGTCGCGGCTCTGCTGGCTGCTCATGGTGCGGGTGGCGCTCATGGTGCGGTTCTCTACCTTGTTGTACATATCCACCTCGCCGAAGTTGAGGCGGCGGTGCCAGTAGTCGCCCACTACCCCGCCAAAAACCTTGCGCAGCAGGGCGGCAGATGCATGCCGCATCTCCAGTGGGGTACGGATGCCGGTAAGCAACAGGCGGCGCTCGTTGCGGGTAGCGATGCCGGGCAGGTCGGTGAGCTTCATTTTGGCGAGGTAGTCATCTATATTATCCGGGGTGATGACCACCAGGCCGTCTACTTTTTGCAGCCCTGTGCCAACCTTAGCCAAAAACGAATTAGGCGCTATGCCTATGGAGCAGGTGAGATAGTCATACTTTTTTTTGATATCTGCCTTTATCTGCCGGGCCACTTCGGTAAGGTCGTTATACACCAGCCGGTAGGAGTAGAAGTTGGCCACGGCCTCGTCTATGCTCTTGGGTATCACATCATCGCAGTAGCTGCGCATGATGTTCATCACATCCACATGTATGATGCGGTACCAGGCGGGGTGTGTAACGGTGGTGATCATCTCGGGGCATAGCATCCGGCAGTCGGAGAGGCTCATACCGCTCTTGACTCCAAATATCTTGGCTTCTTTGGACGCCGCTATCACGGCTGCATTGGGGCTATCGTAGGTGAGCACACCGACCGGCTTGCCCCTCAACTCGGGATGGCGCTGCTGCTCGCAACTGGCAAAGTAGCAGTTCATGTCAAGGAACATGACCAGCGGCTCTGTTTTAGCCCCCATTGAGTTCCTGAAATAGTCGTCCCTGTGTTTCACAAGGCTAAATTAGGGATAATTTGTCAATTTAATTGGAAATAATACATTAAATTCCAAATAAACAGGCCCCAAATTCCAAATCCCAATAAGCGCAGCTTAGTTACTTCGCTTCTTATAAACAAAATAAAACAACTATATTGTGCTGTAAATTAATAGACCCATGAAGTATACCTTCTTATTGTTGGCGGCGATATGTATCATTTCCGGGTGCAAGAAAAAATCTGATGCGCCTAAAATGGTGTATTCTCTGAATGGCTTGGCAGATGTTACCGTTGGGCAATATGTGGATACTACATTTTTCGTAGCCTTAGGAGCTACTTACGAATCAGGCCCGCAGGAGGCTATCACCATCACTCCCGACAGCCTTCCGGCAGGGCTCACTGTTTCGCCGGCATCGGCAAGCGGCACGCCCACATTTGCCACGATATTCACCTTTCATGGAAGGGTAAACACGGCAGGCGCACACCCCATCCTGATCACCACCAATTCAGCCGTTGCAGGTAAAAAGAGTTTTCATTTCAACCTCATCGCTACACCTAATCCAGCCTTTACTTACGGCACTACTATTAATGACATCTCTATAGCTCAATATGTACATAACACTTTTTATGTGCCGGTATCTCTTTCACTATTGACCGGTTTTACCGATACAGTGACCGTAACGCCTGACAATACCGTTGCGGGCATTTCCTTTTCGCCAACCTCCATCAGCGGGAAGCCAAATTTTTCGGGGGCATTAACTATGACCACGGGCTTCAATACACCGGGCACACATCCCGTAACAGTAACCACATCCTCCGCTTCCACTACGCCGCAAACACATACCTTCAACGTGATCGTAACGCCGAGCACTGATTGCGCCCCTGAAATATTTGGCGTCTACACGACCGTAACGACATGCTCGCCACATACCATATACGATGGCACTAGTTCGTACCTGATAGAAGATGCACACATAGCCAACAAGGCGGACATTAGCCTACCCTGCCTGATTATACGGGCAAATATCAATTGCGCTTCAGGAACGTTCACCACAGATCCGTATACTTTTTCGGGACTAACCGCTACCGGCCTCTCCGGTGATACCTTTAATGACAATACCGTTATTTGTCATTATACGCTTTCGGGTTCGATCAATGCGACTTGCACTACTACCTATACACGGTAAGATTAGTGTGGCCGCCGTTAATATTCTATTTTCGCTGATTAATTCTACAACCCGATACTTTTTTCCTATGTCCTACTGCAGCGCAATCGCAAATATGAGCGATGAGAAAAAGGCGATACACAAGCCTTATCATGACCTTTATTATGGATTCCCGATACATGATGACAATGAATTGTTTTGCAGGCTGGTGCTGGAGATCAACCAGGCAGGACTGAGCTGGGAAACCATACTGAAGAAGGAAGCTACTTTCAGAAAAGCATACAGCAACTTCAACTTAAAAAAAGTAGCGGCTTATACCGAGCAGGACAGGGAACGGTTGATGGCCGACCCCGGCATCATCCGCAACAAGCTAAAGATAAATTCTGCGATAGAGAATGCAAAAACAATAGTGCAACTGCAAAAGGAACATGGCTCTTTTGAAAAATGGCTGGAAATGCACCATCCCAAAACGAAGGACGAATGGGTGAAGCTGTTTAAAAAGACACTCCGCTTCACAGGTGGCGAGATCGTTAATGAGTTTTTAATGAGCATTGGCTACCTGCCCGGCGCTCATGCCGACAGTTGCCCGGTGTATACCAAGGTGATCAAGTCAAAGCCATTGTGGAAAGAGAAGAAGAAATGAATCAAATAAATAAGCAGCTATCATCAATGGCAGATAGCGCCTGCTCGGTAAAACTATTTGAGCCATTTTTTCAAGCTTGTTTTCGCTTGCTCCATCGAAACAACCTTGCCTGCTTCCGATTCTGCTAAACCTATGTGGATCTTTTCCAACAAAATAATCCGCTCAATAGCATCTTCAGCTTCAAATTTTGATGGAAGCAAATTGATGGATTCTAAGACTTCTTTTTTTGTGAGCATGATTACAAATTTACCTAAATAAATTCAATACAAAAAACATCAAGGGCCCCGCATGCGGAGCCCTTGACTATGATATATTGATTGGTTTCCTATTCTATGCGCTTATTATAAATACCTACCAACTCACCTTTATCCAATATATGCCCCTGCATCACTCTTTCCAGGGATGCCTTTGTGGCGTTCTTTCCTATTACCAATTTACAGTCAAGTGCGTAGACCATGAAATGGTAGCGATGGTCGCCGCTTTCTCCGCACAGTGGCGTAAAGCCATATTGTTTGGCAATATTCATGCCTTCATGATCATTAGTAAAGTTCTCAGGTATGCCGGCGGTAGAATCAATATTCCAGATGAGCCAATATGTTTGTGCGCCCCGGGCATTAGCATGATAATCATGAACGATCACGGCAAGAGACTTCGTGCCGTTCGGCTGGTTGCCGAATGCCAATGGTGGCGTGGCTCCCTGTCCGTCGCAGGTGTATTTTACAGGTATTACGCCCCCATTGGTGAAAGCACTGCTGGTGATATGCATGTTGCCACCAAGTTCAGGATCTGCCGGAAATTCAATAAACTCAAATTCCTTGCTCGAACCTTTTCTTCGGCGCATTTTTGTCGTAACTGACTTTGTAGTGGTTGAATTCGTTGTGCTGCTAGCTCCGCTATTGGCTGCCGTGCCGGCTGTATCGGAAGTGGTAGTGGCCGTTGTAGTCGTGGTGGTTACGCCCGCTGCTGCGAGCGCCATTCTTACCGAATCAGCACAGTTGCCGCTGCCAGCGGTGCTGTTGCCTGTACAGGAGTACATAACCGATAGGAGTACGCACCCTACTGCGGCATAACTTACTTTTCTGATGATGTGTTGCATAGTATGTGTTTTTGAGAAATATTGTTGTAATACATATACCTTAAAAACTATGCCATGGCAAGCAAAGCCTTTTAATTATGTTTGCAGCCTGATGAAGAAAGCGCTGTTACAACTGAACATGGCCGTGCTGCTGTGGGGCTTTACCGGAGTGCTGGGCAAGGCCATATCGCTGGATGCACCTATGCTGGTGTGGCACAGGATGTGGCTTACTGCGCTCATCACCGGGGTACTGCTTACTGCCCGCAAACAATGGGTGAAGACGGAACGCAAAGATGTGGTGCAACTGGCCATGGTGGGCATACTGATGGGGCTGCACTGGGTGGCGTTTTACGGAGCCATCAAGCTGGCGAATATATCTATAGCGCTGGTGTGCCTATCGACCGCCAGTATCTTCACTTCCCTGCTGGATCCGTTTGTGAATAAGAGCAAGCACGATATAAAAGAGATACTACTGGGCTCATTGGCTATAGTGGGAGTATATCTTATTTACCGTTTTCAGCAATTCTATGCGGCGGGTATAGCCAGCGGCATAGCAGCTGCCATCCTCAGCTCTGTGTTTACGGTGCTCAATAAGCGCATTGCCAATAAATATCCCGTACGCACTATGGTATTTTACGAGATGGCCACCGGATGGGTATTCATATCCCTGCTACTGCCTGTGGTATTCCATTACCTGCCGGATACCAACTTCTGGCCGCACAACCCCAGCATGCTCGGTGCGGACTGGTACCATAATGACTGGCTGTGGATAATCGTACTCAGTCTTTGCTGCACTGTTTGGGCGCAAAGCCTGGCTTTGAGCGCACTCAAAAAGCTATCCTCATTTACCGTTACCCTATCGGTGAACCTAGAACCGGTGTATGGCATCATACTCGCCTTTATCTTCTATAACGAGAATAAAGAGATCATCTTTAACAAAGGCACGCACGACTTCAACTGGGGATTTCTAAGTGGCATGGGGCTGATACTGCTATCGCTGTTTCTGCAAATGCTGCGCCTGCTGAAACCTAAGTTTGCCACGTTTGGGTTTGTGAAGGAGAAGGGAGGATTGGACTAGGGGTTAAATTCCAGGGTACAAATTCCAAGTTCCAATGTCCAAATTCCATCCCGATAGCCATCGGGACCAAAATCCAAATCCTGATTCCCGGCTTTGCTACGTCATAAGTACGAAAAGCGGCGATAGCCCGTTATACAGAAAGTAATGGCCCGACCAGATGGCTATCGGCACAAATTCTTTACTTTAGCAGCATGAAGCAGTTGATCTTTATAATGGCGCTATGTGGCGCGTATACCTCTTTTGCCCAGCCAACCTGGCAGCAAAAGGTAGATACCAAAATAGATGTGACCCTTGACGATAAAGGACACTACCTGCATGCCTACGAGGAATTTACTTATACCAACAACTCGCCTGACACCCTGCATTTCCTCTATGTGCACCTATGGCCGAATGCATATAAGAATGACCATACACCATTTGAGCGACAGCAGGCGGTGAACGGCAGCAGCACATTTTACTATTCCAAACCGGCGGACCGGGGCTTTATAGACAGCCTGCAATTCACAGTAGACGGGCTGAACGCGGAAGCCAACAGCAGCGAGAATGCACCTGATATAACCCGAATAGAGCTGCAGCACCCGCTGCTGCCAGGCAAGCAGGTAAAGGTGGCTACGCCATTCCGAGTGAAGATACCTATTGTATTCTCGCGCATGGGGCATACCAAGCAGGCTTATTATATCAGTCAGTGGTTCCCTAAGCCGGCGGTGTATGATCAGAAGGGCTGGCACCCGATCTCTTACCTGGACCAGGGCGAGTTCTTCAGTGAATACGGTTCTTATGATGTGAGCATCACCCTACCGGCTAATTATGTGGTAATGGCCAGCGGCAACCTGATGGATGAAAAAGAGAATAAATGGCTGGATGAACTGGCGGCAAAACCACTGCCCACCAAGCAATACAAAGTAGCGTGGCAGCAACGCGACAGCTTTCCGCCAAGTGCTATGGAGATGAAAACACTGCACTACCATGAGGATAACATACATGACTTTGCATGGTTTGCAGATAAGCGGTGGCTGGTGCGCAAAGACACTGTGGTATCGCCGGGTTCAGGACAAATAGTGACCACCTGGGCAGCCTTTATGCCTTCTTACACCCAATCGTGGAAGCATGGTACAGAGTACCTCAAGGAAACTGTGCGGCATTATGGG